>JAHRVQ010000033.1 GCA_019090615.1 Pseudomonadales bacterium
TATTACCCAATTGTAAAAACTGGGCAGAAAAGTCGTAATTATCCCATGGCCCAGGCTGCGCGCCCCGCCAAAGACCACGTAGCCTGCATTTAGAAAAAATTGACGAGCGTTACGGAATCTCTACCTTTTGAGGGCGAGTTTTAGGGGCGATTCTGTGGCTGATACTGCGGTATTTTCTCTTAGTGTGGCGTTTGAAGTTTCTTCTTTTGAACTATTGGTCTGAAATACTGTGGTATCTTCGGTATAGAAAAAAAGCCTTCTCAGCGATCAACCAAACAGTCTGTAAGACAGCATACCAGTAGCTTGGCAGTGACTGACTATTTGAAGGATCACCACACCAAGGGGAGTAAATTTAACTGGTCATATTATGTACATCAAATTGTCGATGCGGTTTACTGTTTTTTGGATTGCAAAAGCTGAACCATGGTAACTTGTTGTTTAAACGAATTAAAAAGACTATGGAACATAATTTGCTTGTAGTTAAACCTTCCAACGAGGTGGAGGATAATTTAACTTCATTGCAACTTTTATAACTATTAACTACTCAATTAACTGAAAGGATACACAGCAATGTTCAAACCGATTTTGCTCCGATTGATTACCACATTGGCAACGGCTCTAATTTACACATCAGCTCATGCAACAATTGTCTCCACCAATCACGCTGACTTTGGTATAGATTCTATTACTTACGACAGCGATCAGGGACTAGGATTCTTAGATCTAACATTCACCAAAGCTAGGGCATTCATCGATGTTGCAAACGAACTAGGCACGGGAGGTGACTTCGAAGGATTCCGCTATGCAACTGAAGTGGAAGTTATTTCTCTAATTAATAACTACGGCTTTAATCCCGCGGCAGTAGCGGGTGCTAAAAGGATTGGTAACACCGGTGTTGATCAATTATCTGGCCTGGTATCCTTGCTTGGTACTACAGACTCACTTGACAATCTATATCTAGGCTCTAGCGGCATGACAAGCAATTCCCGTACAGCATTCGGAGTAACCGGCCCGAGTACAGTGAGAATTTTTGACATACTTGCCGGCCAAACTCATATTGGTGGCGATGAAAGCGATATAGTCCTTTCAAACCAGGCGTTTAGTTTTACGGAAGCTGGCAATTCCAGCTACGGCTCTTATTTGGTTACATCTAATGTATCAGTACCAGAACCGTCAACAATAGTATTACTGGGGCTCGGGTTAGCTGGGCTTGGATATAGTCGGAAAAGGAAATTAAACACGACCACTTAGCTTCACGCATAAATAAGGGATCACCTGTCACCGCTATATGGCGGCTCCTTTTTCTCCCAAATAAAGGCGACCACCGAAATTTCCAACGATCACCCCCCTTCGTTTACAAATTTAAATTCACACCTGCCCTCTCCTACCTGTAGTGCGACCTTAGTCACCCGTTGTCCTTGACCAAAAAAGGGTCGATGGTGTGCCCCATGATCCTAAATAAATCAGTTGCAAGTCATCCTGCCAACCGGTTTTAGCATCAATTCTTCTCAAAAATGTCTCCGTTAGTTATTTATTAGGAGTACTTTCGGCGGTCCGGGGCCGCCTTTGGGGATAATTCTTTCGACAACCTTCGGGTCCAGTATTCCACCGAACTCAACTGCGGTGCAATTTGTTTTAGCGCATTAAAAAATTCACCCATTTGTTGGAACCCAGCTTGTACCTGGGCCTGGCGGCCATGCTGGCTGGTAATGGTCATGGTCTTTTGTTTGCCTGTGGTAGTGAGACGGCCAACACTCGTTAACATCAGCGGCCTTGACGTGATCGCTTCCTGGTGCCCTTTGGCATCAGGATTGGCCATTCGGGAAAACAGGCTCCACCAGTTGTAGACCAAGGCGATGATTCTTGACATCAAACGACTCGATTTCAGGTCGCGGGTGGTGTAGCCGCCCCAGCCCCACTGGTTCTTGATCTCATCAAAAACATTTTCGCAGTCAGCCCGATCACGATAGTGTTGGAATACTGTCACCAGATCGTCATCTAAAGACGTGACCAGCACCGAATAAGCGTAGAGTTTCATGTTCTCTGGCTCATTAATAAAACCAAAACTCTGCTGGCCATCTACCTGAGTTTCTAGCAATAAGGCAGCGTCTTTTTCTACCCGGTGTCGAACAATGACAACACGTCGGGTGTGCTTCCAGCCATGGAGTTTCAATTGATCCTCTTTGGCTTCCCAGCCTGGCTTCACCGGTTGCCATTGACCTAACGCATGATGCTTAATAATAAGCTTTTGAACGTTCTTTGACTTCCTTAGCTTAAATAAATACTGCATGTTTATTTCTTCTAAAGCGGTCATTATCGGTCCTGAACCCCAGTCACAATCACCCCGAACAAATGCCGGCCAACAAGATATTGGCAATTGATCTAACAAGCCAATCAGACCGGGCGCTGAACAGGATGAATTACCTTGTTTTCCTGGTTGTACTTCAACATCCAACACCAACCTTAAGTTAGCCATCATATAGGTATGTAAGGTATGCGATGGTCGGCCCGGTTTATGCGGGTTGTAGCCGACCTCTGCACCTTCCTGATGACCATAAATGGGTTTGATCGTCACATCACTATCCAATATCCATGGCGCAGTCAGCAGCGGCTGATAGCTTTTCCTTAAATGATCCTGTAGCCATTCTATACCCTCTTGCTCTGGGATCTTTTTTAGCGCCCGACGGGCTGAATCATCACTGACTACTTTGCTCATGCCGAGTAATTTGGAATTGACGCTGTCACTAAGCAATGCCGTCATATGGGGACACGTTATAAGAGAAATGACGGTGGCCAGATAAGATAGAAAGAAATAGCGAGCCGAGCACATTGACTACTTTCGGTGCATTTGGGCTTTGGTAAACTAGCGGACAATCTTCTACCCATGGCTCAAATCGGCAGCCCAATTTCAGAAACTGGATGAAAAATGGCAGCTGTCCGAGCGGCGTTACCGCTGCATCTGGATCCCATTCAATAAAAAGCTTGCCGTCATAAGTATCGACTTCGAGCGGGGTAGAAATGAGCGTTTTCGCAGTAGTTTTTGACTCACCCTCTGGGGGAGTGGCTGGCGGCTTGATAACCATAGATAAACCCTACAAATATCGAAGATTCAGCTTATCATAAGTGCGGCAACTGATTTTTATAGGATAACCCGTTGCCAGGGAAAAATCGAAGCGTCGTACGGAATCTCTGCATAGCTTCAGCTAGATTTTCATAGAAGATATAATTCACTTCTCACGGCAGATCTGGTCACTATAGTACATCCGCAATTTGGTATGTCTTGCACGATTCTGCAATGCAAGAAAATCACACACCACTAAGCTCACTATCAAAATCTCCCGGTGGTTTTGCTTACCAACGACACAAACCCGAAGAAACTGATTTATACAAAATCATTGAACAAAACCTTCCTATATTCCAGCCCTATCTTTCCAATGCTGACATTTTACTACCTGCTTTCGTCCACAATGAATTTCGCAGCTACCTTCGATGCGGATTGTTAGAACATGGTTTTCTTCGTGTGAAATGCAACGGTTGCAGATTTGAACATTTGGTGGCGTTCTCCTGCAAACTCAGGGGTTTTTGTCGGGGGCGCCTAGCCCATCCTGCGGTGCCCGTCGTATGGTTGAAACATCAGCACATTTGATTGATCACGTGATACCTGCGGTACCAGTAAGACAATGGGTTCTCAGTTTTCCCTGGTCACTACGATTGCTTTTTGCTCGTCAACCCAACACGCTTAGCCAATGCCTCGCCGTCATCATCCGTGCAATAGAAACAGACCTCATTCTTCGTGCTGGACGAACGCGAGCATGTGGTGCCCAAACCGGAGTTGTAACACTTGTACAGCGCTTCGGATCTGCTCTAAACCTCAATATTCACCTGCATATGATCGCGCTTGATGGGGTCTACACCATTGGCAAATCAGGCAAAGTCAAATTTCATCGCGTAAAAGCACCAAATCAAACGGAGCTGCGAACTTTACTCAATCGAGTGATCCAACGTGTAGTTCGTAAACTTGAAAAAGAAGGCTTGCTCATTCCCGATCCAGAGCAACCATGGCTCGATCTTAATTTCCATGAACCAATGGATACCGTTAGCGCCGCATCCACCGAAGCGTCGGACCGACGATATCGTATCGCCATAGGACCTCATTCTGGTAGCCGCACACTCACATTGCACGATCCAATGTTTATCAGAACAGGCAAACCTGCCAAAGCACTTACCGCAGACCGGGATGGCTTTTCGCTCAATGCCGCCGTGTCATCTCAGCCCTATCAGCGGGATCGATTGGAACGATTATGACTAGGCGTCCCCGCAGCTATGTCACCAGACCTGCCATTTGTCTGGACCGACTCGCAGTCAGAGAAGATGGCAAGCTCCAATATGAGCTGAAAAATCCGTTTAGTGATGGAACTACGCATATTCTGTTTTCACCCCTGGATTTTCTAAGCAAACTTGCAGCTCAGGTACCCAGACCCCGACATAATCTTGTGCGATATCACGGTGTATTCGCTCGGGACTGCCATCAGTACAATGCAAAGATTAGGAAACTCATTGTGCCAAAGAATAGCAAGACACCCGTGAAGAAAGTTAAGGGCAAAGGGGATGACAAAAAACATGATGAAACTGGCGAGGACGAACTTGTCGCCCCACTCACTTGGGCTCAACGACTCAAACGTGTGTTTAATATGATGGGACCGCCTTCGGATTACCGTATGCCCAGTGTGCAGCGGTACCTTGCGTATCATTGCCGAAATCACTGACCCATATGTCATTCAGCAAATCCTGTATCACATGAGGGGACCACCTAGGGCACAAGCACCATCATCTGAATCTGCTACAGCCCGTCAATCCTGAGTCATCTTTTGATTAACGGGTAAAAGTTCACCCTGCCCTGTCAACTTCTCCCAAACGACTAATAGATGAGAACGTGGAATAAAGCCCACGGACCTGTTCGGAGTCAAGAGTCAATTGCCATGAGACGAGGTGATGAGTTAATGGCGAGAACAAGGCACTGTTCCGAAATTCTGCCACTCTTGCGGGTATATGTATGCCTGAAGTAGATGTTTACTCTATATTGATACCGTGTTTTTTCAGAAATCCAAACATCTCCGAAACGCCGTGCTTCAAATCAAAAACCTCTGCTTGCATACCTGATTCGCGGGCACTGAGGACATTGTCCTGCCTATCGTCAAAGAACAAGATTTGATTTGCGGGTATTTGCAAAGATTCACTTATACGCTGGAAAAACGTCAGATCTGGCTTCGCGACGCCCAATTCACAGGAAATAAACAAGGCATCAAACTTATCCTGATAAGCCAACTCATGTTTCATATAATCTGCGCGAAACGCTTGTTGGTTCGTGGCGAGGCCAACGACTATGCCGTTTTTCCTGAGTTGACTAATCAACGATAACATTTCCTGGCTGCATTCGATGTGGGTCCACACTTTTAGTATTTCATCCAGGCTGAAAGCTTTATCCCAACGCCGCAATAGATCTGTGATTGTCGCCAGAAAATCGCCATCGCCAGTAAGACAGGGTTTTTCGGCCGCAAACGCTTCATCCATAAACGCCTCAGCCTTGGCTCTATTTGCCAGCAGGGTTTCAACCCGTGACATCCAGTCTTTGGGCATCTGCTGGATCACACCATCAGCATCAAACAAAACTGCCTTAATTTTCGACATAAGTGAATGAGTTCCTACCAGACATTACTTGGGTATTGAGTAAAATTCTACAAGAAAGCGAACTTTGCCATCCGCTTTCACACTATGCAACATCGTTGGCTGCCTAAAAGCTACCACCCTGACTTTCTGATGTGAAAAAACCTGATCAAGATACTTTGGCAGTCTGGGAAAAATGCGGTTTAAAATACTTATCTACACCTGTTGGTGTCATGCTGACAGCCGCTTACGGCAAAGAAGAACTGTTGCTCAGCGTAGCCGCAGAGCTTGAGCGCGCGCTCCCATGGACGGAACATAAGCCACCTTTGTGGGCTTGAAGGCCCTAAAAGGTCATTGACCACTACGACCACTGCGTACTTCGAAATCATATAGGACGCCTTCACCACATACGAAAAATGAGGGACACCGATGTTTTAATGACTTAACTCAATACACACTGATTCGACATGTAAATGTAACTTGGCAGTACCTGTGGAAGGAAAGGAAATTGACAATACATATGTAGTGCCTTACACTACATTTATGATTAGAACGTTTGCAGATAAACGAACTGAACAAATTTTTGACGGCATAGTGGTAAAACGATTTGATAACTCCTTGCAAAAGAAAGCACTGCGTCGTTTGCGTTACATTGATGCTGCCGAAAAAATTGATGATTTGAGAATCCCTCCATCCAACAAACTCGAGAAGAAAGGAGGTGACTTGAGGGCATTCTACGCAATATGGGTAGATACGCAGTGGCGAATTATTTTCCGATGGAAGAATGGTAATGCAGACGATGTGCAACTTGTAGATTATCATTAATAGGAATCATAACGATGACTGACAAATATATAGAGTTAGAGCATCCAGGTGTACTTTTAGAAGAAGATTTTCTGGATGATCTAGGCATCAAGCCTGGCACCTTGGCGAGCGCCATTGGCGTGGATCGTACCGCCATCAAGAACATCATAGATGGTAAACGTGCTATTACTGCAGACATGTCATTGCGACTTGGTCTGTTTTTCAACATGAGTGCAGGCTTTTGGTTCAACCTGCAAAAAAACTACGAGCTACGAATTGCCCAACGTGAAAACTTGGCAAAATTTGAAAAAATTGTTCGACCCTTTAAAGCTGCCGGCGCGTAACAACATAGCGAAAAGAAACGAATGGGTGTATATCTCGACAATTCCACTACTAACCATTTACACGATCGGTGTTAACGAGCATTATTTGTGGCTGATAACGATATAACACGGTAGGCCAATCAGTCTGAAAATGATCGAGTTTCCTTTGTAAATCCAGCTTATTGAAAAAGCTATGCTGGTCCAGGCACTCTCTCCTGATCGCGCCAATAACCCGCTCAATAAACGGGTGTGAAGTCGGGATGCCAGGAACGGATTTTAGTTCGCCTATTTCAAGAATACGCAGGTTCGCCTGCCAACGATGAAAGAGAAACAGCGGATCATTATCGGAACTCAGATATTTTGGCACCGAGCTACTGCCCGCTATCTGGTTAAACATTCGACAATAAACAATGCCATCACAATCACCAGCATGGACGGCGAAACCAATGATCCTTCTTGTAAACTGGTCAATGACAACCATCACCCAGTGAGATTTCAACAGGGCGGATTCACACCGAAACAGGTCTACTGACCATAGGCTGTCTTTGATGTGACCGATAGATGTTAACCATGATGGACCATCTCCAGGCGGGAGGTTGTGTTTGTTTTTTCGCAATATCCTACCAACGGCGAAGCGACTGATAGTAATCCCGAAAGCTTCGACTAGTGTTCGCTGTATTTTCGTTTCACCAGCGCTTTATGGAAAGCGAGAACGGTTGCGGGTTTAAGAATGACGGCAACCTTCTGGAGGCGATGTTCACCGATTAACATTGCCAACAAGCCAAACAAAAATCGATCACCAATCGCAAGTGATGGTGCCCTCTTCCTACGACGACTCATAACGATGAGTTGTTGTTTCATTGCAATTGTTTCAGCCATCACCACCTTCACTCCACCTGGCTTCAGAAGTTTGATTAGCGTAACGAAGCAGTGGGCTAGCAGTTCGATGATTTCAAGCATTCCCTGTATTTTATCATGCTCGATACAAGGCAGCTAAACCGTTGTTCCTATTTGAAATAGAACAATTCGCACAGGAGACGCAAAACAACGTACAGAACACAATTGACAAAAACAACTAAACCTCCCATAGTGGGAGGATGCGAGTGATAGCTATGAGGACACTTAAGTCTTACTGGGATGAGCATCCTGAGACCCGAGAACATATTGAGTCATGGTACACAATTACAAAAGCGGCAAGCTGGAAAAACCCAAACGACATTAAAGCCCAATTTAGAAATGCGAGTATTCTTAAAAACGGCAGAGTGGTTTTTAACATTAAGGGAAATGAGCATCGCCTCATAGTGAAGATTCACTATAACACGGGGATTGTTTTCATTAGATTTATTGGCACCCACAAAGCGTACAACCAAATTAATGCAGAGCAGGTGTAATGGACATTCAACCAATTCATACTGAGAAAGATTACGAATTTGCATTAGCTAAAATCGAACAACTAATGGATATCGACACGACGGATGCAATAGATGAACTGGACATCTTGGCCACCCTGGTCGAAGTCTATGAGGCTAAGCATTTCGCCATACCAGCTGCTCACCCCTTGGCGGCAATTCGGTTTGTAATGGAACAAAATGGTCTTATCGCGAAAGATCTTACGCAATTCATCGGATCATCAGGCCGAGTATCGGAGGTTTTATCTGGTCAAAGACCACTATCTATAAGCATGATCAGGAACCTCAATAAGGGACTAAAAATTCCTGCTGATATACTTATAAAGGAATACAAAGTTGCTTAGCGACTAACAACGTACCAATGTCGCAACCCAAACTTATTTGCTAAGCCGCCCTCGGGTCAACTTCTTTTTCTATAGCCCTTCCTTTCTCGATAGCAACCAGACGTAAATCATAATTGGTCTGAAGATTCATCCACGACTGTGCGTCTCCACCGAAATACCTGGCGAGACGCATGGCAGTATCTGCCGTTATCGAACGTCGTTCTTTTACAATTTCATGTAGTCGTGTAGATGGAACATGCAAATTGCGTGCTAACGCATTCACACTCATATCTAAAGGCAGAAGGAATTCTTCTCGAAGAATTTCGCCAGGGTGTATAGGCCTCATCTTGTTCTTGATATCAGTCTTCATAAAGAATCTCCTAATGGTAATCCACGATTTCAAGGTGAGATGCATTACCATTTGCAAAAGTAAAACATACCCGCCATTGTTGATTAATTCGAATACTCCATTGTCCTCGCCTTTTACTGGCAAGCTTCTCCAATCGATTTCCCGGTGGAGATTTTAAAAACTCGATGGTTTCAGCAGCATCGATAAGAGTGAGCTTTCGTTCCGCTTGGTTACGAATCGTTCGAAATTTCCGCGGGCAAACACCACCGTAAAGCTTTTCAGTATCCTTACATTTAAACGACACTATCATTGATGAATTGTATTACGCATTGCGTAATACGTCAAACGGAACACCCATGCAGTCATTCGAAGTTTTCGGTGAGTGTAAATCTCGACAATTCCACATTCACCCATCCACACGATGGCAGTTAGCGTGCAGTTCCAGTGGTTTCTTGCAATTCCAAAAGGTAGGCCAATCAGTCTGAAAACCCCCGTGTCGGTGCCGAATGCGGACCAGTCCGATTCCACCTCTGGCCAGCAAATTCATGGCTTTTCGCTGCGCGAAAAACATGAATGAGGTCTAGCAGTACTGATAGGCAACAGCCATTTCACCCAGTGAAATTGCGAGTGCCCCATCCAAGCACAAATACCCCCCAGTTTTGAACCCTATTCGCACGATATTACCCAATTGTAAAACCTGACATAAAACCTGACATAAAACCCATCACTGTTATTGGTTACTATGCAGTTTATGCAGCTATAACAGAATTGTTGGGGGATACTGAATCCGATGCGCGAGATGCCACAAATTTTCTCAGCAGGCTTAAGGGGCGATGTTCGCTTCCACCGCGTCGAGGAAGCCTTGCATATCAACGAGTGTTTCAGAGCCAGGGTTGGTAGTTTTTCCCTTCAGGTCACCGGTGATAATGCCTTCGGCCACGGTATCGATCAACGCTGCTTTCAGCTGTTGCGAATACTTAAGCAGTGCTTCGTTGTCCTCACGATCACTCAGTGTTTTGAGGGCATTTGCCACAGCGTATATCAAGGCGGAGGAATTAAAAATTGCTACCTCACCATCACTTTCGACATACTTTATGTAGAGGTCATGTGCTGTGCCATGGGGCGCCTCGTACAGCATGGTGCCATCTGTGCTTTCTATGATAGAACTTGCCGTGGCCAGGCTACCGCCGAGCGCGGCTGATATATCAGAGAAAATATCACCATCCAGGTTCTGCGTCGGGTAAAGGCCCCAACGCGGCGGATCGGTAATCATTTTACTCAGTTGTCGAGAGGGACGCATTATCATAAACGAAGGCGGTGGCGTATCCTGCTCGGCTAGCTCGTTTCGGACTTCATTGATGACGGTACTATAAACATCGTCGTAGTCCATAAACTCACGTTTAAGACCGAAGTAGACTTCCTTTTTATTGATCGCGGCATCGCGAAAGACCTGGGTAACCCAGTCTTTAATGGCCTGGCGATCATTTGACATAAACAGAACAGGATCATTCTTGCTCACAAAGCGAGCATGTTTTTCGACACCGTCGACGACAACTTTCAATATGCCATCTTCCTCAATCGGCATATTGAAACTGCCGTATTGGTCGCCACCACCGGCACTCATTCGAGACAGTGAGACATGATGTTTGCGGCTCGGAAGTCCATAGGCTTTTAATTGTTGTACTAGTTTAAAAAGCTTCATGCCGGTCGTATTGTCCGGGATGCCCCATAGCGCTCGTTGAGGTGGATTAGATACGATGCGGGCGGCTTGTGCGTCAATAAGTTCATAGTGATAATTGAGGCCAGCGTCAGCGAATGCGTGTTGGTAGTTGTTCGTGTAGATATCTTCTATCGCCGCCTTCATCACACCGTCGTAGCCAGAGATTACTGTATCCTTAAGGCCCAGGTAGGCATCCCTCTTTTCCGCTAGCGCGCGCTTAAAAAACTGATGAGCCCATTTTTTTATTTCAGCGATTTCATTGGTTGCCAGTAGCCATGGATCGCCTTTTCTGAGGGTACGGCGATGGAGTTCAACCGGGTCACCACTACTGCCAACGAAAATGACCTTGGCGATACCGGTGGAATCAGATAACTCGTTGTAGCTATGATCCAGACCTCCGCTGTCCATGGTGTCAACGTCTATGTCACGACCTATCCAGTTAGGTTGTTCCACTTTCAAATTCGTGAACTCGATATCCGCTCGAGTGATATTGCCGCCAATGCCTTTTCGTATAGCGCCGTTGGGCGATTTAGTGGCGAGCTTGTTGAGTTCGTCTTCTACTATAGCGGGGTGTTTCGCCAGCATCTCATCGAGCTGCTGGCGATTGACCGTCATGCCGGCATTTTTAACGCCAACGCCGTATTTTTTGAGCGCTGCGATGGCATCGACCACTGCCTCTCCATTCGTGATCAGACGGTTCTCTGCAGATAGGTCTATTTCGATGAGTTCGATGTCCAGTTTCGATACAACGAACTGTTGCAAAATCTGCTCGAAAGCAATCTGGGCCATCTCGTCACCATGTAGGATGACTAAAGGCTGCGCTACGCTAATTGTTTGATTCATTGTCGGTACTACTCCTGGAACACTACTATCAACTGCAAATTTGAGCGAGTTTACCGCATATCCAGGCAGTGCCGTTTGTTTTAAGATAACGACTGAGGTCTTATTAGATTGACAGAAGTGGCCCCCGCATTTTAGACAGTTTGCTAAGGTGTGGTCGAAAGGCAAAGGAGCCTAATCGACATGGCAAAAAGAAAACAATATTCCAATGAATAGAAGGCCAAGGTTGCTCTTGCAGCAATCAGGGGCGACGGCACGATGGCTGAGCTTTCACGCAAGTTTGGAATTCATCCCAACATGGTCGTGAAGTGGAAGCATGAAGCCTTAGATGGTATGAAAGACACGTTCGCCAGGAAAGGAAGTACTAAAAAGTCAGTCACGAAGTTGGCACCAGCTGTCCTTCCGAAAATAAAGCATCTTTTTAGCACCCATATCGGTGGTAAAGCACTCCTACTCTCTGCAAATAGGAGCGGGTGTAAATCTCGACAAACTCACCATCAGCCCGTAAGCCAGCAGATTCAAGCCATACAGCCATCGGCCTTTCCAAGGGTCACTACGTCATAGTGTCTCGAAGATGACTGAAGATTGGCAATTGCCATACTTGACCACCCTTCTAAGAATATGGTTTATTAGCCTCATTTCTGGATTGGAACATACTGGATCCAAGTGAATATAGGGGGCTTCTTAGAGTATATTAAAATCCGTCAACTCCTACCAATTCTAATATATTAGTTTTTGCGAAATCATTAATTGTAAATTCAGCTAGAGAAACAGTAATTAGTAAATATTGTCCGAGAAGAAAACTAAATCAATCAGGGTTTTTTTCATGAATCACATAAATTGAGATTTTATTTTTTTAAAATTTTAACTACGTCAAAAGTAATGCCCCCCATAACTGATCACATCGAAGCGCAATCACCGACCGATTAAACGAGCAACAACAATCTAATCATAAAACATACTCGGAGAAACTGGTGTTTTCGCGGTCAGCAGATTATAAGTGTCCAACTTCGTAGGAAGATACAATTTTTTGCTGCCAGGTTCTTTTCAATATCTAGTTTGGACGAATCGCCCGTATTTTGAGCGGAGTGAAAATAGTGACGTGTTGGTCATATTCTCAACTATTCTGATAAGAAGGGATCAGATAAGGTAGAGCCAGATGGATGCGTGGAGTCTTGTAGTTGAAACTTACCGAGATTTGAAGCGCCAACTTCATATTGAGTCAACGCATAAATTAGAGCGCCTGCTCTCAAGCTGTACGGAAAGTGAGATTGAAGAATTACAACTACGATTTAGAGAACAAGTAGGTTGTATTGATGATAGGCCTTCTGAATTGCCGACCAAGGCAATGCTTGATTCAGCTTTCGAGCGCAGTATCCGACATTAACTTGCCTGGGATTCTTTTTGTGCTTCTTCTACGCAGTGACTTAGCAGGCGCATCTTCAAAGATGATTTCGTCTGGCAGCGGCGCAATGCGTTTGGACTTGCCGGCTTGTGAACGAAACCAAACCTGGAGCTGTTCGAGCGCCCCTATATTAACAGACGAAAATAAACACTGCATTTTGTTAGCAATATTTGGCACATTCAAATTACTTACTTCCAAATTATTCATTTTGTGAATGGCTGATTTGAATCTTAAATCCCTTTTTAGAGAATCCATTATTGCTCCTCAACGAAACTTATCAAACTTCTTTAGCAGTCGTTCTGCTTTTTGTTCATCGCAATAGAAGTATCTACCATCATTTCCCTTTTGCCTAAACTGCCTGCCTTTAGGCAGCGCTTTTGTCGCAGCAAGTCTATCCAGCCCAACGGCTTTTTCGTAGTAACTGTCGAGGCTGGGATCTGCCGGATCAGCATGGAGGCCTATTTTGCCATGTTTCCCAGCTTTATGGCTAGTGACTATTGCCGAATCAACTATCAATCGACCTATAGATTTAGGCATTTGGTCGGTATTCAACCCAGCAGCAGTAAAAAATTCTTCTGGTGCAGTGCTTAGATACCATAAGAATATAGCAGACTCATTTAATTGGTTAAGGTAATTATAATTTTTCGCCATTAAAACCATACCGCATGGTATCCACCGACCATCGTTATCGGTAATTTTCATGCAATATCCCAACGGGTCTTGTTTGAGAAGCTTGGCAAAACCGCTATTTATAGAAAATATTCCAGGCCATTTCCATTTTTTGTCTGCTCGAGTTGGCTCCGCTCGGTCGCAAAAGGGTTGAACGTATTTATGCCAGTGCCTTGTTTCTTTTGATGTCATTGGACAATAATCCAATGGCACCTTGTTTCCGTTTCTCAAAGGTGCATATTTGGCTAACTCAAATGGCAAAACTTTCTTCTTGTCGGTTCTGTTAAATTGCGAGCGGTCATGCTAACAGCCTGATTTCGAGACTGCAATTGTTTGCCCCTTAGTGATAGCCTGTTTCATTTTATGAGTGGTGGTTGAAATCCGTACGGATCTTTTTGATGCCAATATAATAGGGTGTAGCCAAATTAACCTTTCAAGAACACAAAATACCAAACATTTTACCATTCAAACCATCGCTGCATTTTTCCAAGACGCAAATGAAAGCAATCTAAATTATCGAAAAGTTTCAGCTGATACTAAATATCAATCTAGATTGAACAAATTGTAGATGGCAGCATAGGCATTCAAGAACCGCTGTATTTGCTTCATAGAGTTAAACTCCGAGACGTCAGTATTGCCCAACCTAGTGCTTCGCCCAATAGACCATCGAGTAATAACTGATCAGGCTTTTCATCCGCTAAACGGCGTTCCGATTTGCTACCGAACATCTGTTTCTGGAACCAGGCCACTTGCCGCTTGAGATTTTCAATCTGGCTTTCCAGCACCTGAACCTGCCTGCGTTAGCATCTTTTATCTCAGCATAACCTGGCTGTTGGTTGGTGTCTTTTGGCATACCAGTGTTATAACAAACACTGCCTGTTTTTACCGCTTGAATCGCTTATATTGTCGACTATTTTCAAGATCAATGCCCTCCAGCAAAGGCTTTAATTGCATCCAGTTCAACAGAGTTTTACCGGTCGCATCAGGCTTGTTTCAGATTGAATTTAATACCGTCGCCCAAATCAAGCTCGATATGCCAGTGTACGGATGAATCGATGGCAACAACACTGGCGATATCAATCATGTTGCCCGCTTCTGGCGCCGCGGATACTTCAAGCCGCTTGCGCCATCGATAAAAACTTTGATACCGACTCCCTTCTTGCTCGCAAAAAGTACTTACAGGCAGTTTTGATTCTGTCTGCTAGTCAATGAGTTTTTGCCAGTCTGCTTCAGATCGATATAGCCGAGTTTGCCGTTTCATAAATGCGTTCCTCAAGTTGAAGCGCAAAGATACTGATAAATTAGGTTACGGGGTAGAACGGTCTGGTATGAACCAGACACAAATTTAATGTGTTAGCAAAGGTCGTGTTAGTGGCTGATGGTAGAAATGTCGAGCTTTACACCCACCCCTCTAATTTCCTAATAAGGAAAAGTGGTACTCGGATACCACAGGATTTTGGATTGTAGTTTGAAAGTTTGACAAATGTAGTGGGATCAATAGGCAATTTTGCGGTATCTTCGGGATGCTGACGAGATGGTCATAGCCGGGTTCTTTCTAAAGTCGCTAAAAGTGGGTCAGATCGAATATTCGCGAAGGACAACTGTTTCTCTTTCATCCTGTCCCGCGAATTCACTACTCAGAAGCGTGAATTAACTTAATTCCGTATTCAGGGAAATAGGTATCCCTGGTCATAAGCTGCAGCCCTTCAGCTTGAGCCTGTGCGATGAGCATTCTATCAAAAGGATCTTTATGGAAAGGAGGCAGCGCGCCCGCTTGCTGCCCGTGGAACAAGGAAATTGGCAATTTAATAAAACCTGCTTGTTCGATTTTTTCTTCGATGTCCAAAGGGGCTTTGAGTTTTCCCATTTGTCGTTTTATTGACATTTCCCATACAGAGGCTGCGCTCACATAAACTTGGTTGGTTGGTGATGCTATGTTGGCTTGCGCTGTTGTTCCAAGTTTTGAGTCGCCTTGAAACCACCATATCAAGGCGTGGGTGTCCAATAGTATTCTTTT
The DNA here is from genome assembly GCA_019090615.1 of Pseudomonadales bacterium. Lineage (GTDB taxonomy): Bacteria > Pseudomonadota > Gammaproteobacteria > Pseudomonadales > Azotimanducaceae > JAHRVQ01. Next base: position 15,524 of record JAHRVQ010000033.1, read on the forward strand.
CAAAATCAGCTGCCAAATAACGTTGATATTTCATCGTTAGTGTCATGCGAGTCAAAATCATCCGTCATCTCAAACTCATTTTTGAACTGACCAAAAATCCTTTCTTTCTGTGCGGCACAAGGGATCAGTTGCGCAACCGGTTTACCTGATTTTGCAATAATGACTTCTTCTCCAGACAAGGCGATATCAACTAATTGTGATAATTTACTTTTCGCTTCATGCATATTTGCTTGCATATTAGCACCTTAGCTTAGCTATACTTAGCTAAACTATAATTTGATTGTGGGTAAATGTAAAATACTTAATTGCTATGGCCCAGGTTGTCACCGCTACAAGCCTACCCGCTGGCTACGCCCCGGGATCGTGTCCTCGTACCAGCGGGCCGACCCATCCAGGGGCTTTGGGCTGTGCCACGCTCATAACCGCTTAGGTTTTTTTGCCCCAAATTGATTTTTCTCCTCAGTACGTGTGAAAAACTACTGCGTAAACTTGAAAAAGTGATTGCATCGCAATGAAATACAATGAACTTTCAGCGCGTCCGTTTTCCTAAACCAGGTTCTGGTGCAACCTGCGCGCTATTACCTTTTGACGTAGCTTTTGACGTAGCTTTTGGCATATCGCTGACCTCTTGTAAGTCACCCTGAAACCTATGTTATCCCAAACTGAGGGTGTATGGGGTCAGGTTGACACACAGGGCCCCATAACTTTTCAATCTATCTGTCACAATAATTGCGTGTTGAGCCAACAAATCTTTAATCTCTCGGTGGCTTAGGTTAAATCGAAACTAGCGCCAAACTGCGTATTGAATGATTTCAGCAGGCAATCTGTCTCGTTTGTACCTACTTGAATCAGTCATTTTCAAATGGTGGCCCAGACACAGTTAACCTGCCAATACCGCGGTTTACTTCTGAGGGGCTTGGTCCATCGACCAGTCACCTGATTCAGCTTCAATAACCGCTGCTTTGTAGCCGCCGAGACAATACCACAGGAGTAAGACGGCCAGTGGGTAAAACATGGCGTTAACCGATGCGAGTGAGTAGTGCAGCATGTTGTCGTCCTTGAAGACGAAATCAGTAAATGCGGCCAGCAGACTGCCTCCAATTGCCATGCCGATGATATTAGTAATAAAAATGTACATAGCGGTCATCTGGCCGCGCATTTGATTCGGTGTGATAATTACGAAGGAAACGGCAATAAGACCCATGTAGCCACTGCCGACGAATATCGCCGGAGCCAATATCAAAAGGGTCATCTCGGCGCTGCCAGCGAGGGGAGCCATAATGCTTAACGGCATTGCTATAGTCGTGGTGATCAATATGGTTCTAACATTGGAATCAATGTAGCCTAACTTTTTCAGGCGTTCCCCCAACCAGGCCGCGGCCATGATACCCGTACTGCCACCGAGCATAGTGATCGTGCCGAAGGCCAGCCCTGCCTCGCTTTTTGACAGGCCATAGTTTCTGAATAGTAGTTCCGGATACCAGGCTGCGCTGCCATACCAGGACATGGACAACAAAGAGGAGCCAAGGAACATGGATATGTAGACCCTGCGTCTTGCCCAGGTAAAGCGCAGTATAGTGCTCATTGGCAGGCTGGGGCTGACGGTTCCATCAGTATTGCTGACTGTGCCTTTGCGATCAGGCTCTTTCATCGTCAACATCAGCAGGGCAAGAAACACTCCTGGTGCACCGACAGAAATGATAGTTGCTTGCCAGGGGGCAATGTTGCCAATCACAGGAATGATGATAGCATCCATGCTGTCGTAGAAGTCATAAAGGAAGCCGCCGACCACAAGCGCCAGCCCACCCCCAATGTGGATAGCCACTTTATAAATAGACATTGCGTAACCGACATGTTTTGGTCGAAAACTGTCAAGGATTAACGAATAAGCGCTGGGTGTAAGGCCTGCTTCCCCGGTGCCGACACCCATTCGGCCAATAAAAAGTTGAGTGAAATTCTGCGACATGCCACAGGCCATCGTTGCAATGCTCCAGAACATCACAGACCCGGCAGCTATCAGGCGGCGTGAATAACGATCGGCTAACCGTCCGAGCGGGATGCCAGCGAAAGTATAGAGGAGCGAGAAAGCGACACCCTGCAATAGGCTATATTCAAAATCGCTGATGCCAAATTCTTCACGAATCGGGCCGACAAGCAGTGAAAGGATCTGACGATCCATAAAAGAAAAGATGTAGGCAACAAAAAGCAATGCCAGTGTGTAGCTGGCTACGCCTAATCCAGGGTAGTCGTCATCCTCCGAGAGAGTCTCGGCCTCAGTGGTTTTTTCAGTCATATTGGTTGAATTCTCTTATTGGCTCACGTTTGCCTGCCGGCACAAATATCACAGGTGGGAACCAATAAATAAACCGGTGGGAACCAATAAACTATCTGCTCTGACTGTATCATGGGAATATTTACACGGCTACGTTTGAGTGTCAAACACAGAGCCTATAAGGATCTTGGTCTAAAACCGGCATTGCCAAATTAACTTGCCGAAGCCAACAAACCCTCAATATCCTGCTGACTAAGATTGAAGCGAAAATAGAGCCAAACTGCGTATTGAGTGATTTCAACGGGTAACCGGTATCCTTTGTCCATATTTGATTATGTCATTGTGTGTTTATCACTGAATGACACTTAACTTGGCAGTACCTCACATAATACTGTGATACTCATTGTCTGACATCTGCCGTTATCACCCAAATTATTTAGTTATTATGCGCAATATTTGCCCTATTTGGGAATGATCTCGCCTAAATTTCTTCAGTATTATTTGCCACTAAGCGGACCATACAGCCCTATTTAAATTGTCAGGCACAGGCAGTCCCTTGCGCTATCTCACATCGACCTTTTCCCCATCAATGTAAGAAATTTCGAGTGCCCCTGCCAAACACGATTACCCACCAGTTCTGAATTCTATTCGCACGATATTACCCAATTGTAAAAACTGGGCAGAAAAGTTGTAATTATCCCGCGGCCCAGGCTGCGCGCCCCGCCACAGGCCAGGTAGCCTGCAAAACGAAAAAATTGACGAGCGTTACGGAATCGCTACCAAGGGAAAAATCATTTGAGCAATCAACTCGATCACTCGCAAACCTTAGATCAACACCAGCAAGGTCCATCAAAAACATGCTCGAATATACGAAGCAAATTCTAATGCAGAGACCCTAACCTGAACCCCGCCCCCAAGTTGGTATGTTATTGCCGTTTTAAGTTTATAATGAAAGACTGCCCATTACTGCTAACAGGATGTGATCATGGCTTTCTTTGACATTTCTGATAATGAACTACACGAGATCCCCTCAACAACCTTTGCTAAAGCAAACGTTAGCGAACGGGATGATTTACAACAACTATTGAGAAGAAACGTCGAAGTAATCTCCCCCGATACACTTGTAATTAGTGAGGAATTTTCTAACTGGGCAGATAGCAGGCGCAGAATCGACCTTTTAGGCGTAGATAAAGACGCCAACCTTGTTGTGATAGAACTTAAGCGAACCGAAGATGGTGGTCATATGGAATTACAGGCACTACGTTACGCCGCCATGGTATCCCCTATGACGCTGGACCAGGCTATTGATGTTTACCAAAAATACTTAACAGATAACGAATCTGATCTTGATGCGCGACAAAGCCTACTCGACTTTCTAGAGTGGGACGAAGAAGAAGAAAATGAATTCGCGCAAGAAGTTCGTATTGTTCTTGCATCTGCGGAATTCTCGAAGGAAATCACAACAACCGTACTTTGGCTAAATTCACTAGGCCACGACATTAGCTGTGTGAGGTTAAGACCATACAAGGATGGGAAAAGAACACTAATTGACATCAACCAATTGATTCCTTTACCCGAGGCAAAGTCTTATCAGGTTCAAATGAAAGAGAAGAACCAACGGGAACAGGCCACTAGAAGAAACAAAAGAGACTATACAAAGTTCGACGTAACGGTAAATGACTCAACCCAGACCGACTTGGCCAAGCGTAGGGCTGCACTTGCTGTAGTTAAGGGTTTAATAACTGCCGGTGTCGACCCTGTCGACATAGCGAATACACTTTCATGGAGAAAAACATTCTGTATATTTAATGGCGAATGTACCCCTGACGATGTAACGAAAGAACTCTCAATAAAGGAAAAAGACGAAGGCCCATCATTTGCAGAACAAAATTGGTTCGCCAAAGAAAATGAAATCATCCACCACAATGGTAAAACTTATGTGCTATCGAGCAAATGGGGACCCAGGACAGAAAAAGCACTAAAAGAACTTATCAACGAGTTCTCAGAGCGTGGGGTATCATACCGAAAAGCCAACGCAGCCACTCACTAGCACCAGAATCTCGGCGAGATAGCAGAGGACACACCGTTCGCACTACGTAACCCGCTAAATAAGACCGTTCTACCCACAGGCCGAAAAAACCTGTATTTAAGGTGCCCCAAAAATGCTGAAGATAATTTCAGCACGAGAGACTTTACTTCCGCAGCCAACCTTAGCCGCCGGGATTTAGCTCCTCTAGATTTGTGGCGCCAATACAATTTGAACGCCCTTCTATACCAACGAACCCGTGTCGTTGGCTGAACTATCACCAACGAATCTCTCCTACTCGGCCAGATATTGGCTAGAACCTGCCAAAACAATCGATCACGTTCTTTTAGTTGAGGGTGATTCTGGCTTCGATTCAGCACATTCAACTGCTGACCAAGTGCAAGATTCTCAGCCGTCAAACAGGCAACAATATTGAACTTTCGGGAGAATTGACTGAGGATCATCTGGATCAAAAACAACATCAATAAACACTAAACCGGAAATGCCTGAAAGACAATCGCAACAAATAGTACAAATAATTGTGAACGACACGTCTTCTTGAGACACAAATCAAACAGTAACACTTGACGTTAATAACGCGTCGCATTACTATTTGATTTGTGATTGTATCCTTCAAATGCACAGACACCAAAGCTCTATCGAACGGTAAGAGAATTAGACGCTTCGTCAAGTTTGAGAGAGTTGCACTTCGTAAGCTTAGACAGTTACAGGTCTCTGGGACGCTTTCAGACCTAAGAGTTCCGCCAGGAAATCGACTTGAAGCATTGAAAGGTGACCGAAAAGGTCAACATAGCATTAGGATTAATGATCAATTCCGCATTTGCTTTCGCTGGACGTTAACTGGAGCCAGCAATGTGGAAATAGTGGATTACCACTAGGAGATGATAATGAAGAAACTACCACCAGTCTCACCAGGAGAATTGCTGAAAGAAGAGTTCCTCGATCCAATGGGGATCTCTAAGTATCGTCTGGCAAAAGAGATCGAAGTCCCGGCTCAAAGAATCGGGGCTATTGTTTCTGGACAACGCTCAATTACAGCTGATACAGATTTGCGGCTCTGCAGGTTTTTCGGATTATCAAATGGCTACTGGCTTCGAGCCCAGGTTGCGCACGATATTGAGATTGCCGCAGAAGAACTAGTCGACGAACTGGAGAACATTAAACCCTGGAAACAAGTAACCGGACAAAGCTAGCCCTTTCGATGCTGGCCGACTTCTAGCAACTTTACAAAAAATCAAACTATGACATTCTCACCAGCATCCCGAAGATACCGCAAAATTTTCTATTGATCCCAGCATATTTGTTGAATTCTCAAAACTAAATTTCAAAACCCTGTGGTATACGGGCATTACTTTTCAATACAAAAACGGCGAATTTTCTGCAGTGAAAATTGAGAACTACCATAAAGGTAAAACATGATTGACAACCCACTTCCATTACATCCCGGAAAGGTTTTATCTGAGATTTACATGAACCAGATGAACCTTAATCAATCTGCGCTAGCGAAACTCTGCGATTGTTCGCCGAGAAAAACAAACGAAATAGTTAACGGAAAACGTGGTATTTCACCATCCTTCGCAATCATTCTTGAGCCAGTTTTAGGTACATCAGCAGAAATGTGGGTACGAATGCAGGCTGAGTTCGTTATATGGGTGGCCCGCCAGAAGGTTGCCTAGACGCTACAAAGAAAAAAGATGAGCAGGTGTAAATCTCGACAAATTGGCCGCCCATCATTTCGAACAAGCAGCATTAGTGGATGTTTACGACCCTCCAAGGCCGGCTATCAGCCTGAAAACCCCCGTGTCGGTGACCTGGGCGGCCCCGTTATTGCCACCCAATTCATGGCTTTTCGCTTCGCGAAAAACATGAATGAGATCTAGCAGTACTGATAGGCAACAGCCATTTCTCCCAGTGAAATTTCGAGTGCCCCCGCCAAGCACGATTACAGTCATTAAAGCCCTTGCCAATCAGCCTCAGGCATGAGAGCTTAGCCCGCTCCAATTAAAGCGCCCCAATCTGCGCTCAACAGCCGCCACTATGCCCGAAGTTTTAAAGTACCTATCAGGTTATGCAACGGAGATACAAACTCAAGTGCAAACCTTGATTGAGCAAGATCGCTTAGCGCCATTTTTGCTGAATAAATACCCCAGGCCCCATAACATTAGTAACGACAAGGCACTACGCAGCTATGCAATGGCAATTAAAAATCGCCACCTAAAAAAGTCTGCCCCGCTTAACCAGGTTCGATATGACGGTAAGATCCATGTCATTAACAATGCACTGGGTTTACACAGTTACACCAGCCGTGTACAGGGCAGCAAACTCAAAAGTAAAAACAACATTCGTATTAGCGCCAGCTTTAAAAAATCGCCGGAGGAATTTTTAAATATGATAGTGGTACACGAACTCGCCCACCTTAAAGAAAAGCAACATACCAAAGCGTTTTATCAGCTATGCCTGCATATGCTACCCGACTATCACCAGTTAGAATTTGACATGCGGGTTTATCTTACTCAACTTGAACTAGCCGGCGATATCTATATTTAGTCTAGTGGGCATTCGCCCAGGGGTAATTAGGCTATCTCTGATTCCTGCCCTTTGTACCTAATAAGACAGGTGGAAATCAGTCGACAATTTTAAAAATGGAGAACATCGACTGATGCCCTGTGTGACTATCTTCTTGTTCTATTAACTGAACGAAGGTTGTTAAATTCCCAAGCTTGAAGTTTCCTGTAAATTTTACCCCGACCTATATTGCTGCCAATAGTCCCTACGCTAATTTTCTCTTTCGACCGAAGCCTAAGCCAGCAAAACCCAGGCCCATTAGTACCAGGGAAGAAGGTTCGGGCACTGAAGCTACACCCAGGCTACCATTGAAGTTTATCGTTGAATTCCATTGAATCCGATTATTATTGAAACCGTTGAAATCGCTGATGGAAATACTATTCAAGGTTATCGTCACGTTGTCGATAGTATTCCCTATCAGGTCTATGCCGTTGAAACCAGGTCCCGAGTATCTAGCAGCTTCATCGGCTGGGGCAACAGAGACAAAAAAACCAAAAGCCCTTAGGGTTAAGCCATCATCCACGCCGTTTGTCGCTAGTGCCACAAAGTCTAAGAAATCCGCATCATTACCAGCATTGGCAGTAAAGGTAGTACCCGCATCACCAAGCGCAAAATTCACGTCCTCGAATAACTCTTCACCAGACAAAAATGGGCCCAGTTGGATTCCAAGATGCAATCCAGAGAATGCCGGGTCATCTGCCAAAACAGCCGCAGCACTACTATGATTAACCGAAGCAATAACGGCAGCATGCGCTCCTCCCGATCCAATGCTTGCTGCAATCCCAAATGCGATTAATGGCTTAAGAAATGATTTCATAGTAATTGGCTTCTTGTTTATTGTTAGTTATTAAAAGTTGAATCCACATCAACGTTGGTGGCCCCGATTAACTGATTCTCGACGGTTACTGGCCGCTTACTCGGTCGACTTAAGGACATTTACTATGCGTATTCACTGTCTAGCGCCAAGCGACACTTATAGTAATTGACCTACCACCAGTGGACCATCAGGTGATCACCTGAATTGGGGGGGATTTGGGGGGATTTCAGTGTCGAGGTAAAATTCGCAAAAATTGAGAACATCGGCTAACGCGGCTGTTTGACAATCTTTTTGTCCGATTAACTAAGCAAAATTTGTTAGATTCTCAAGTATGACGTTTTTTTGTGAATTTTACCCCAACCCGAATGGCACTTACTTAAGCTGCTTTGGGTGCCCATTCTCCCACGCTTCTGCTCTTGGCTACATCAGCATAGGGTAGGCTTTAGGACTATGTTTTAGCGCCCTTGGCTCAATTCTACCCGGTCTGTTCCCGATCCGTTGCTGTGCCATAATTGCGACTAACAGCTGCATTGATTCGGCATCAATTATTGCCGTGAGTTGTAGATAATTCAGCCATAGTTGTAAACAGTGTTTGAAATTAATATCCATCGGCCTCAGGTATGCAATTGCCGCCGATTGCACCATCAGTAGCCGAATAATATTGTACCCCAGAATATACACCCATATTTCTTTGCTGATCATTTTTTACCGTGGTCACCATCATAAGTGACCTAACTACATTGTGGTTCCTACGTGAAATTATTTTTAATTGACCCAAGCTGCGTAGAGAAAAACCCGCCTATCTTTAGCAAACCACATCGTGCTAAATGAAAACAATGGTGCATTTCGATGTACTGGCCACAGAATTAAAATATTGTAATGATATCAATCATGACAAATAGGGATATGTTGCGCGAACCGCACAATTTTATCCCGTTGTTGAACAAGCTCTGGTTAAACGTAATAAACCTATCTCTAGATATTCCCTTTTGTAAAACTGGCAAGCAGCAGCCTCAGAATATTAATTCTGAGGCCCTACTTACAATTGGCAATGAAAATTGCCACGCCAACCTAAGTCACCCGTTGTCCTTAACCAAAAATGGCCAATGGTGTTCATGATCAAAAATCAAACAATTCGCGCTGATGTCGCTCTCGGCGTAAAAATCGACCAAGCGAATTGAGTTACTCCAAACGGCAACAAGCGCGCTAAATGAACCCACCTAACGAATAAAGATATGCAAAAAATTGGGAAACAGAGCAGGATTAATCGTGAGGAGTGCGACTTCCTGAACGAGCTACCATAACTATGGGGGGATTGCTTTCAATAAAAATACAGACCACTTTTCCCCAGCCTGCTACACTACCCCGATTGATGACTCTGTAGCAGGTCTAAACCCTGCACCTATGAATCGTACAGCTCTGACTGGCTCCCAGCAGCGACTCATTGCCAAACAAAAGCACAGCTATGTTCTGACAATGGCGAACCTTTTAACAATAGAGAAAAGCCTTGACGACAAATTCCACCAACGACCAACATCTAACCTGAACCGCACTTGAAACGCCTAGAAAGTGGCATTGTGATATCCATATGACACTTCTATCAAGCTTACTTCTTGACTTGCAGAACCTTCTCTAGATGAAGTATCCTGCTCGTTAATCCCTTGAGGCTAGTCCAATGAAAAGAATAATAAGAACACACCAGCTATGTCCTTGGGGCACGGTTTGAAAAGGATAATTTTTCGGATATTAGTTCCCCTCGCCTTAGCGATGACCACGGGATGCGCTACAGTTGTTAAAGGTACCTCACAAGGGATATTAATTTCTTCTGATCCGGCTGATGCGCAAGTTCAGGTCGATGGGGTGAACCGGGGGCGGACGCCTGTTGATGTCCAAATGAAGCGTAAGCGGGACCATTTGGTAACCATTTCCAAAGAGGGGCATAGGACAAAGAGTATTCCGGTAATTAAGGGTGTAGGAGGCGCTGTTTGGGGCAACGTGCTTGTAGGCGGATTGATTGGATGGGGAGTCGATGCCGCCAGTGGCGCTCAATATAACCTCAACCCACCCACTATCTTTGTAAAACTTTCTCCAGTCGATCAAGTACTTGAAGGGCTTCTTCCTGTTAGCAATGAGACGCAATCCACCGGCCTTGTTAAGGAGCTAAACACCCTGGATGATCTAAAGGCCAGTAGTAAGCTGACAGAAGTAGAGTACAAGATACTAAGGGTTGGCCTGTTGAAGAAGTATTTTCCTCAGGCTGATTTCAAACATAAAGATGAATAATTAACGGAACTAGTGAGATGATTCGATTAACTGCTGTTCTTTTGATAGCTTGCATCCTTTCCGGCTGTGCGGCGACCAGAAGTTCCTCAAAAGTTACACAGAACGAAAATGCGGTAGTAAATAAAAATACTGAAACTATAATAGCGTCGGAAATAATCCTGACAGAAGAGGACATCCTTGACAGGAAATATCTGATCTTAGGCGACATCAAAGTTTCGGTGAGCAAAACAACTATTTTTAACAAAGACCCGACCAATGAAATGGTCGCAGTGAAGCTCAAAGAAGAAGCTGCAGAGTTAGGTGCCGATGCTGTTATCCTTGTTAGATATGGCACCGTTGGTATGTCAATGATGAGTTGGGGTAAATTAGGCGGTAATGGCAGGGCGGTTAAGTTTGTTAAGTAAAATTGGATGTATCATCTCATCCTGTCTATTAGTCGGAAGCTGCACGCAATCAGCACTTGAGTTGCCAGCCGATTACGGTTCAATAAATTCGAAACCTCTCGATGCCTCGATGTTTGAGAACGCGGACTTGCAACTGGTTTGTTCTCAGATCGATGAAGAAAGGAATGCGCTAAAGAATCAGCGCGTTGCAATTCGGAACAATATTGTGACCAGCCGGAGTGGTGATCAAATCGTAGGCTATATAGCCAGCGTCGCATTTCCTCCATTGTGGTTGGCAGTTGACAATCAATCGGGACAGAAGAGCCAGGTAAGATCAGTTGAGCACCGTTTAGATACATTGGGACAACTGACACGCTTTAAATCCTGCTTGCAAGAGAGTCAAAGTGTCGACCCAGGTTCTGCTTTTGAGCGAGAACTTAACGAGTTATCTATGCTCCAAAAACAAGGAAGTATTTCTCAGGAAGAGTATGCGGTGCTTCGTCTTGGGGCGTTTAAAAAACACTATCCTGAAGGGTTTTAGTAAGCACGACTCATTGATGTAAAGGCTAAATGGAAGTAATCGATCAACTAAGCCCGTTTGTGCAAAAATTGGTAAATCTGATCAACATAGTCTTTAATATTGATATCACTGATCTCGACCTAATTCAGAAAATTCTAGACCCTATTGCGACACAACTACCACCGTTTAAACCTGCAACACCTATCCAATCCTAAAACATGCTTTGACAAACAAGCCAAATCACCCTTGCCCAACCTCTATATTGCCTAAGTGATCAACCCGACTGGCTGTTGGCCATCAGGCCAGCACCATGACAGTCATTGACCATCAAAAGGATCACCACATCACGGCGTCTTAATTTTGATTGGAAATCAGCAATTACCATACTTGACCGTTGTTCAGAAAACATGGTTTATACTGCCCTTCCTTGGTTAGTATGTTTTTGTCGACCAACAGTATTTCGCATGTGATAAAACAAGGTGCCCGCTGCCAAACCTGTTTAATTTTTAAGATGAAATACCGATATATAGGTTTAAACCTTAAAATAGCTTGTGCCCAATTATTAAGGCTTTAAATAAATTAGACGGCCTGCTATATCTCAATCTTGTATCGATTTCTCGATGCTCACTGATAGCAATCGTTATTGCTATTGCTATTGCTATTCTGTTCGCTTTTTCGGTATTCTTCCTATGATAACACTAAAAATTAGTAGCATATTTTTTGAATGAGGTTTTTTAACAAAGGAATTTAGTATGAAGAATAGTTTTCTATTCGCGGCCACCATGGCGGGAGTATTCGCCCTAAACCCAGCATCGACCATCGCCGATATCATTACACACTACGACATTGATTTTGAGTCTCCCACGCATACTGTTGGATTAGAACCGAATGCCGGTTCTAATCCTGACCAGGTTACTTCTGTAAATGCGAACGGCCCAATCATCAGTAGCACCTTTGCGGGCAACACTAATCAGTCGTTACTATTTGATAGGGGCAACCCAGATAATAGCAAAAAGATTACTCTTGAAATGGGGCAAGGATATGACAACTACCAGTTGTCATATGATGTCTACACAGAAAATTTAGTGGACTCATTATATGTCTTTACACTTCTCGCAGATACACCTTCTGTTAGAAACCTTAGTTTTCATGGTAGTTCTGGTATTGATGAGTTTCGTCCTTCTACCAGTGATTTTATAGCAAGCCAACCTTTCCTTGACGCTACAACCTATAATATTTTAATTGATTATGACCTTAAAGCATCTCAGTACTCGATCTGGGTAAATAATGTCATTTTCGGTTCAGCTGAATTTACGACGTCAGGAGATGACATCGAGTCATTTCGCTTTAGCTATTCGAACTGGCATGGAAGTGCCGGTATTGCTCCGGATATCATCGTTCAGCTCGACAATATATTGGTCACAAGTCAAGTGGTACCAGAACCTGGCACCTTGTTTCTCCTATCTTGTGGGCTCGTCGGGTTATGCCTAAGACGTTTTGAGGGGGCGAAAAATGTGGGATAGACCGCCTTTCCCAAAGAAAATGCTGTCGTTGGTTAAAACCTCAATGAACATGATTAAACAAAATTCAATCATGTTCATTGAGTCGGAATGACATTGCGTTTCAAGGGATTTCCGCCACTAGCAAAAACCTTGAAACACAACACCTTGTAGTTCTCACAAGATCCCCACCGGCAGACTTGATTTGGCCGTTGGACGTATTGCTGCCAGTCTAATTTAGATCAGTGGATGCCCTATGTATCAACCTGACCCCATAAATCCCTTGGTTGGAATCAGCTTGGGTTTTCCTGGCAAGCTTGCAGCGCTAGTTCCCCGATCCAGGCATAATCTTACAAGCCAAACACCCTTGCCCGGCCTCTAAATCGCCTAACTGATCAACCCGACTGGCTGTTGGCCATCAGGCGAGCACCATGACAGTCATTGACCATCAAAAGGATCACTGATGCCAAGCTCCCTGGCAGTAGCTGCTTATGGCTGATCAGTTTCTATCGCCAATTTAACGGCACTGGCACGAAATCCAGGCCACGAAATTCAGGCATATAGGTGGGACTTTTTATCTTGGGCTGCATAATTGAAAACTGCTTTAGATAGGTTAATAAAATGTGAGTGTTTGTGTCCCGAAAAGTCTACCCATTTCAGTTTATTTAGCAGTACTCTGGTAACTTATGTATATTACAACCGATCATATACAATTGATTTGGTTTACATGAAGTGAGTCATAATCGTTTTATGTCAACTTGACCAGCCGTTGTTGATGCGTTTTCCCATACAAAAAATTTTGCCGAGCAAAGACGGCCAATTTCTATTAGCTTCGATGACGCCAACTCATCGAAATTTGATAAAGTAAGCGCTTAATTTTTACCGTTATTCCAGAGACCGTATTTGTGACCAAAAGTAGCCGAAACCGAATCTCAGAACCCCTTATCCTGTCCATCCTGATCGCTATAGCTGTCGGAATCGCCGTTTACTACGGCCAGGATTTCGCGTTGGATGCGTCAAGTGATACCTTGTTGGATCAGAACGATCCACAATTACGTTACTATCAATCGAGCCGAGAACGTTACGGCGGTGATGAAGAATTTTTGATACTTACCTATTCCCCCAACAACGATGACCTTTTCTCGCCTGCAACACTACAGAAGGTTGGCAGTCTGCAGCAACAACTGGCAGCGCTAAATGGCGTAGCTGGCGTTTATACGATCCTGGATGCGCCATTACTAAAAAGTCCACCAACAACCATTGCAGAATTAGCAAATGGATTTCGCACTTTAAACTCTCCGGATGTGAATCTTGAATTAGCCAGGCAGGAACTAACAACCAGCCCAATATTTAGCGACCTACTTGTCTCTAAGGATGCTCAGACAACAGCGCTACGTATTACTATGTTTAATGACAAAAAACTACTGGGCTTACGTAAAAGTCGAGACGCCATTGAACTTGCCGTACAGCGTGGGTCCGCTACAGAAGATGATCTTAACAAGGCCCGCAATCTATATCGCGAAGAAAAAGAAAATTACCTCGAGCGGCGCGCCCAATTACTTTTAGATGTAGGAAAAGTCCAACAACAATTCTCGGCTGATGCAAGCCTTTACCTGGGCGGCGTGCCATCGATTGCCAATGACATTATCGATTATGTGCGGCAGGACCTGTTAGTGTTTAGTAGCACAATCTTAGCGCTGGTAATGATTATGTTGTTCTGGTTTTTTCGCAAAGTTCGTTTTGTCGTGATCCCAGTTGTTGCCAGTGCTGTGTCGATCCTGTTGACAATAGGGGTATTAGGGTTTTTGCATCAGAAGGCGACCATTGTCTCATCCAACTTTATTTCCATCCTTGTAATCACGACAATTTCTTTTTGCATTCACCTGATTGTCAAATACCGTGAATTACGCGTCGAACAGCCAAACCTGGAACAAAGGACACTTGTGCTTGATACCATGCACGGCAAGTTTGCACCGTGTGTTTATACCGCCCTGTCAACAATTGCTGCATTCGGTTCGCTGTTAACAAGCGGGATTCTACCAGTGCGCGATTTTGGCTGGATAATATGCATTGGCATCATTATTTCATTCTTGTCGGCATATAGTTTATTCGCTTGCATCATGTTGTTTTTACCAAAAGGAAAAGGCAGCTCAACCTTAAAAAACAGACCAATACTCACGAAAGCTTTTTGTCAGATTGCGACCCAGCATTCAAAGAAGATTTTGGCTTGTACCTTTATTATCATCACGCCAGTGGTATTAGGCGTTACCAAGCTAAGCCTTGACAACAGCTTCATCGATTACTTCAAGGAAAATACAAGTGTGCATCAGGGGCTGAAATATATCGATAACAACCTTGGTGGCACAATTCCTTTTGATGTCATTATCAAATTTCCACCCTATGTTGCAGAAACTAATCTGGACGCAGATTTTGAAGATGACTTTTTTGATGAAGATTCAACAGAACAATTTCCGGAAAAATACTGGTTCACGCCTGACAAGGTTAACCTTGTTAGAGACTTACATGACTATATAGAGTCTTTACCGCGCACCGGAAAAGTGCTTTCACTTGCCAGCGTGGAACGGGTGGCGAGGGAATTTAATGACGGCAAACAGCTTGGTGCCCTGCAGTTGGTAGGCGCATTAGGTGCCTTGCCAGATGACGTTAGAGCAGAGCTAATTAATCCTTATGCCTCACCTGCTGACGGCGAATTCAGAATTTCGATTCGGGTGAAAGAATATGGCGAGCCATTTTCCAGGGACCTTATGCTGCGAGAGATACGTTCGTATGCGCAGAATAAATTGAACATTGAACCCGAGAATATTCGGCTTACCGGCATGATGGTAATGTTTAACAATATGCTTAAAGAGCTATTCACATCGCAACAGTCCAGTATCTTATTTGTTATCTGCTCTACTTTCGTGATGTTTCTGATATTGCTACGCTCCCCTTTACTTGCCTTGTTTGGCTTGTTACCGAATATTCTCGCGGCGGGAGTAATCCTGGCGTTTATGGGGTTTGCAAAAATTCCACTGGACCTGATGACAATTACAATTGCCGCACTAGTTATCGGCATTGGTGTTGATGATGCCACACATTACCTACATCGCTTCCGGAAGGAATTTTCTGCCACAGGCGATGTTATAGAATCTGTGCAACGTTGCCACGCTAGCACGGGACACGCCTTGTATTTCACTTCATTTACAGTTATCGCAGGATTTTCAGTACTTGCATTTTCAAATTTTGTACCGACAATGAGCTTTGGTCTGCTTACCTCATTGGCAATGATTATTGCACTAATTGCAAATCTTGCCCTGTTACCTGGTTTGTTAGTTTGTTTTCACCCAAATGGTCACTCTCATGAGTCATAAATTCAGAAAAAGCATTTATTTAACTTTTTTGTTCTGGTTTTCAGCATTTGTTCATGCCCAAACCGCGGATGAAATAGTTCAACATTCAATCCATCAACTGACACCCCTCATTGAATCTCGTCAGGAATATTACACAGAAGATCCCGAACAACTGTATAGCCAGGTATCCGATTTATTAGGCACATTTTTTGACTTCGATGGCCTGGCAAAAGGCGTTATGGGAAAGAAGAACTTCACCCAGGCCACGGACCAGCAAAAAAGTAAATTTGCTGTAGTATTGCAACGAAGCATGGTGACAACCTTAACTGACGGTTTGATAAGTCTTGGCAGCTACTCGACGAGCGTTAGTCCTGCCAGGCAGAGCAAACCCAACAAAGCCAAGGTATCTATGAGCGTCACTACCGAAGCGGGCGCTAGTCACAAGATAATATTTAGCCTTACTTTAGACAATAACCAGAATTGGCTAGTACGTAATGTTGTCTTCGACGGGGTGAATATTGGCCTCACATTTCGCAGTCAACTCGCCAATGAAATTGTCAAATCAGGTAGTTTAGATGCGGCGATTAATAACTGGACGATTAATATAAATGAGACATAAGGTATCCTGGAGTCCACAGTATTAGCAGTATAATCAGCGCCAAAAATTGCAGGATGTTCAGCTTCAAAACTCCAGTCAATGTATTCCAGTCAATGTATTCCAAAGCAATCTCCATTAATTTGCTGCCTGGATATAGTCATCAAAAAGGCGCAGAAGTCGGCTATAACCCGCACAAATCAGGCCGAAACTCGGGTACTCCGCATACAGGCAATAAAGAGCAATCCCCAAAAGCAAATTGACTGTTTGGCAGTACGAAAATGGTCTTGATTACCGACATGGTGCTCGTTGAAGCGCTGTGGACGTTAAGGGGTAAGAAATATAATCTTGGCAAGTAAGATCAGCTACTGGTGCAGTCTCAGTCATTTAATCTGCTTGGCCGGCATAAATACTGGCTCACCACATTAACACTCGTGACCTCATATTGAAATCAAAGATAATCTCGATATTTCGACTATCAACCAGCCATAGCCTCTATTCCAACGTGCATTATTCGTGTCTACCCACAACGCTTAAAGCTAGGCCGACTAGCCCGTTAATCCCCTTGTCGGTGGGCCTGGGCGACAACGCAGCCAAGGGTCAGCTGGCCCACATAACAAAAATATTGACGTACAGCACAGAACCTCTACATAGCTTCAACATGTAAATACCACACATACAGCGGCATTTTATGTCTAAGATTGCTCTACGGCTTCGAATTATTGCAGCGGGCACAAAATATTCAGCTATCGATTACATCCACTTTCAACGGCTTAACAGCTGTAACCGAAGTCGCTGCGGCAGCTGCTGAAATACTATCTAACCTTTGCCAAAATAATCTATATAATGCGCCGCTTACCAGAAAATCGAGGACACGCCATGAACGCGTTTACCAACTTAGGTCTTTCCGAATCACTCAATCAACCCCTGGAGCAACTGGGTTACAGCCAGGCAACAGAGATTCAGCAACTCGCAATTCCACCGATCATCGCGCGGCGCGATATCCTGGCTTCAGCCCAAACAGGGAGTGGTAAAACCGCCGCATTTGTATTGCCATTACTGGATCGACTGCAACAGAAAAAACCTGCTAAAGGTCGCCCCATCAGGGTATTATGCCTTGCCCCAACACGTGAACTGGCGCAACAAATCGATGCCAATGTCGCGTCATATATCGGTGAATTACCGCTTCGTCATGCGGTGATTTATGGCGGCGTGCCAATCGACCAGCAAATTCGTAAAATTGGTAATGGGGTTGACTTCCTGATTGCGACACCTGGGCGATTACTCGATTTGCTCACCCAAAAAAAGCTCGATCTCAGCCAGATAGAAACCCTGGTATTAGACGAAGCTGATCGTATGCTTGATCAGGGCTTTCAGGATCAGATCCAACAGATTCTCAATCATCTCCCCAAACAACGTCAAAACCTGTTGTTCTCGGCAACCTTTAACGCCAAAATCACCAGCTTTACTGATGGCCTGCTGCATAATCCCGTCATTGTACAAAGCCAACGTTTAAATAAAGCGGCAGACGCCGTCAAACTGATCATTTACGAAGTAGAACAAAACGAAAAACCAGATATCATTTACTACCTGCTGGCTAACAATAAGCAGCAATGTTTAGTCTTCGCCCGTACACGCCGAAACGCTAACCTCGCTGATACTTACTTGCGAGACAAAGGCTTGAGCTGCGCTGCGATCCATAGTGATAAGTCTCAACAGCAGCGAACACAAACTTTACAGAAATTTAAAAACGGGGAAATCCAGATACTCATCGCCACGGACATTGCTGCAAGAGGACTGGATATTAAGCAACTACCATTGGTTATCAACTACGATATTCCACGTCACGCTGAAGATTATGTGCACCGTATTGGTCGTACCGGCCGTGCTGGTATGCAAGGGGTTGCTATTTCATTAATGGGTGGCGACGAGCGTGGCAACGTCGCAGCCATCGAGAAACTTATTCAACAGAAGATATTCATTGCCGCTATTCCCTATATCGACGGGGAAAACAAATTCGAATACGATAATGAAATCATTGCTTCAGCTGGCAGCCATATTCAGGCACTTAAAGACGAGAAATCTAGTCGTGCTGCAAAACGCAAAAAATATACTAAACCCAATAAGTAGCACGGCTGATAAACCCTGTGCTGCGCAATTGTTGACCAGCGTTACGGAATCTCGACCTGTCTAATAAGCTCAGCCAGTCAGCCCATCACACTGACGATCAGCCTATCTCCCACAGATGAATCTACAATGGTAGCTAAAACAATCGATGCATCTGAACCCACCTGCCTATCTGCATATTTCGCAATCGAGGTAAATTCACTCAAACTAATAACTGCCTCAGCCCTAACAGTTATAAGCAAGCCTTTTAGCCTGAGAAAATCAGCAGGACAGTCGTTAATTGCATTTTGGACTGCCCTGGATGCCCGATTACCCCCAACTGCCCTGCCTATACCCACACTCGGTTGATCCATGTAAGCCATTACTGATCGAATATCTACATCGTCAACATATGGACACCCGTGAAGAAGATCGCCAATTTCCTGGATCATGTGCGAGTACATCTGCAATGCTCGCTGGGTTTTAATCTGCCACCAATACCCTATGCTACGATCTTTTGCGCGGCTTACCACCTGTTGAAATTCAGCCTTTATCGACTTATCTTCAGTCCAGTCAACGGTGTCCAGTAAGAAATTCACCTCGGTAAAATTTTCAAAATCAATGTCTGTTGGACTAGCAACCTGATGAAAATATATTTCTCGAAAATTCAACTTTGTGGTCGCCGAATCAGCACCATTGGTAAAAACACTGACTTTTGCCGATTTTTTCATCTTACCAATGCATTCGAATCGTTAACAAACAAGTAGCATAAACCTGGATTGACTATTGAGCTTGAACGTAAAAATTTAACGTAATTACTACTTGCGACGGCGCATAAAGCCAAGACTTAGTAGTGCAGAGCTGAACAAAATCAAGCTTGATGGTCCTGGTACGGCAGTAGCCGTATAAAACTGGAAAAACTCATTAGCGTTACCAGTGCCATCATCTTCCCGTATCTGAACCTTGTTAAAACCTGCCGTGCTACTAAAGCCAATAAACTGCACTGTATCAAATTGGGCCGCAGAAGTGGTAAAACTGGTTGCGCCAACGGCAGTGCTGTCCAGGAAAAATTCTAGATTGAAGATACTAACGATGTTGTCATCCAGGTAATCCATGGCAAAGGCGGTTTGGGTACCCGAAAACAGTAGGTCAAAGTTTTCGTCACCATTAAGTACGTATTCGGTGCCGACCATGGTGCTATTGAAGTCTTGATAGCCGTGAGTACCCGTGATGTCGCCGACGGTGCCAATACCGGAGGCGTTATCCAGACTGAGGGCACCACTTGTGCTAACAAGATTCGCATTTGTTCCCAGCGGCGTGGTGTTAAAAACCTCAGCAGTTAGATTAAAATCGGCAGTGTCCGTTGACACCAGAATCGCGGCATTACTGGACAGCGCGGACAGGGCAATTATCAGGGTAATAATCAATCTATTCATTTGGAAATAAGTCTCTATATAAGGGGCTGAGGTATTAATACAATCACTCCAAAACCTAGGCAATATTTCGGCCAAAATATCTTTCTAATTAAAAACCTCCAACTTTTCAATAGGTTGCATTTCCATAATGTTATTTTTTTAGCTCAGCGGAAAGGACCTGTAAAAAATACCGACAGTTATTGAGATATCGAAACCCTGTTGTTCCAGGTTGTGATAATTAGAGCCAGATACAAATCAGCATGCAATTTAAAGGTGATTGGCTGACTTATATCCGTTATGGCAGAATTTAAGTTATCGCCACGGTATTTAACTTTGATAGACAAATTCAACCTACAGCCCCTGAAGCACTTAAATTGGTCGAAGTGTCAGGGTATAAGAAAGAAAAATGGGCGGCTCATGTAACTCAATTCGAAGCGGCTAAATCGTTCCAATTACCGTAACTGGCCTGAACGAGTCACCAACTGAAGGAATAGAAATAGTCGCCTTGTCGCTGAGGCCAGCCTCTCTGGAATCAGGTGGCTGTCTGACCACTAAAACGCTGTCGATAACGGTTTGGCGCAACACCAAAGCGATGCCTGAATGCTTTTGAATAAGCCGCTGCATTACTAAAGCCACATTCATGGGCAATACTCTTTACGGGTAAATTCAGTTGATGCAATAGATTGCGCGATCGTTCAAGTCGCAATTCGCTAAGAATCTGCGCGGGTGTCATATCAAGCGCATCCAGGCACCGCCGGTGCAAGGTCCGCACCGAGGTCATCAAATATTCTGCCATCTGCTCAACCGTAACAGCTTGATGCAATTGCGCTTCCAGCCAGAACACCAAATTTAAAATATCGGCACGACTGGCCTTTGACTGCAAATCAATTGGCCCTGAAAATTGTGACTGACCACCATCACGAAATAAAAATACCACCAGTGCACGGGCAATATTTAACGCGACAGCCGCACCAAGATCCAGTCGAACCATGGCAAGCATCATATCTACCCCGGATAAAACACCCGCTGATGTCCACAGTTTGTCATCCTGCACATACAATGTATTGTCTTCGACACTGGCCCTGGGGAATTCATTTTGTAAGCTGCTGGTGCCCATCCAGTGAGTCGTGACGCGATGATCATCCAGATAACCCAATTGCCCCAGTAAAAAGGCACCGGTACAAACTGAAGCCGTCACCTGCGCATTAGCAGCCGCTTTATCCAGCCATTGCATCAGCTCATCATCTGCACGTACCTGCGCCAATGCCGGTAGATCAGCGCCGGGAACCACCAGTGTATGAATCTTATTGGCGCTGGGCAAGGGATCAATACCAAGCTGCAATCCGGCACTGGACATAACTTTACCATCAGCTTGTCGGCCAACATACTGGACATCATAGACTTGCCGGCCCGCCTCTCTATTGGCTTGCGACAATACCTCTGCCGGTCCTGATACATCCAGCAACTGCACACCTTGATAAAGCAGAAAGCAGACTTTTTTTGGTTTGGCAGTTTGAGACATAAAATTAGCATAACTGCCAGGAAGAAGGTTTGCTACATTTACCTTCAGTCATAGGGCAATCACTGGACTAGCCCACATGCAACCTACACGCTTCAGGAGTTTTTATGAAAATTACTATGTTAGCCTACCCCGGCCTTACACCCCTCGATCTCATGGGACCCTTGCAAGTGTGGAGTTTATGGCCCGACGCCGAAATTCAGGTTGTCTGGAAAACCACCGATCCCATCATGACAGATACTGGCATGGCCATCGTGCCAACCCATTCCTTCGAAGACAGTTTTGATAAGCCGGATATTCTTTTTGCACCCGGCGGAACCAAAGCAACCTTTGAGCTGATGGCTGACGTAACCACAATGGCATTTCTCAAAGCCAAAGGTGCCAACGCGCAATGGATAACCAGCGTTTGTACCGGCGCATTATTACTCGGTTCAGCAGGCTTACTGGCGGGATATAAGGCAACAACACACTGGGCTGCACATGCCAACCTGGAAGCCTTCGGCGCCATCGCTACACAGGGTCGTTATGTAATTGATCGGAATCGCGCCACTGGCGGCGGCGTTACCGCTGGCATTGACTTTGGCCTGGCATTACTTGCGGCGATTGCTGGCGACGAGCTGGCCAAAACCGTCCAATTATCACTGGAGTATTCACCCCAACCACCCTTCAACTCAGGCACCCCCGAAGAAGCCTCTGAAGAAACAATACAACAGGTATTAGCGCGCTTCGCAACAGCCATCAGCTAGCTTTTAACCAGCGTACTTTTGCAATAAAATAGGAGGGTTAAAAACAATTATCAGCGGACCCTACCATGACCAAAAACCACGGGTATCGCAACATCGACCCTAGGAAACGGCGCTAAAGGGTAATTGTCAATCCTTTAGCGCCAAAGAAATGAAGAAACTGCTTGAACAGGAGGATGTACTAAGCATGTCGTTAACCCACTCTGGCTTGCCAGAAACATCTCTCCTTTAATTGGTATTTACCCTGCGAGAGCTATACTTTAGCTGTTGGAATTATCGATTTTTTTTATAAAACCAACTTTATTGATGAATGCCTAACAAAATACTAAGTGGCGGAGATAGATCATTGGGTTATTAAAAGCCTTTAGATCAAATTCTCTCCTAGATGCCTGGACCAGGCGACTCGCCAAGTAACAAGTAACAAGTAACAAGTAAAATATTACAACGCTATAACCCTTTTATATAATTAATGCCGACACTTCCTTTGCTAAAAAAAATACTTACCCTATGCTGCTTTGGGTTGCTTGCGAACTTAGCTTGCGCACAACAAACTCGACCAGTGCTACCTGTAGTACTACCTGAAAAATTACCCGCCATCTCCTTACTAGAACTGCGTGGTACAAAAGCCGTTATGGCGGGTCAACTGATAATCATCAAACAGATTATCATCACCGGTAATCACGTCCTGGCCCCCAGTTTGCTGGCGGCGATTACAGCGGCCTATACCCATCGCGAAATCGGCTACAATGACCTGCTTAATTTACGCGACGAAGTAACTCTCGCCTATGTTAATCGGGGCTTTGTTACCTCTGGGGCCATCGTGCCTGACCAGGATGTTGCCGATGGGGTACTGGAAATTCACATTCAGGAAGGTCACCTTGGTGCAATCAATATATCAGCAGACAGGTTTCGCCCTGAATATATTCAATCAAGACTGTCATTAAATGCAGGCGACGTGGTCAATGTTAAGCTGCTGGAAACAAAGATTCGTCAGCTACAACAAGATTTTCGCATCGACAAGGTGGCCTTAACCTTAGTGCCAACCGAGCAAGGTAATACCGATGTAAAGGTGCAAATTGCAGAAGCCGCAGCTTTTTCTCTTCAGGCTGGTTTCGATAATACAACCTCTCCCGCAGTCGGTTCGGATACCCTACGCCTCAACCTGCAGCACGCCAACCTGTTGGGTTATGGCGATGTTATTTCGTTTCAGTCAGTACATACCCCAGGCCTGGCAGCCCAGGAACTATATTATACCTTGCCAGTAACGGCTCATCATGGGCAATTGTTAATCGAGGCTCGTAACAGCGACAGTGACATTGTTGACGACCTGTTTTCCGGCCTGGATATCGAAGGCGCCTCTGAGTCTTATAGTCTGGGCTTCAAACAACCGTTTCAGCTAGCCAATGAAGATCAATTGATTCTGACCCTTAAAGGAGAATTTAAACGCGCAGCCTCTTCATTATTAGGCCAGGGTTTCTCCTTTTCGCCAGGTGCAGATGATGGCGAGACACGGGTTGCGGCATTGCGATTTTCTGCTGGCTTAAGCAGGCGACGGCTAAACTACATCTACTCATTGCATTCCACCTTATCTGTTGGTACAAAGCTACTCGATGCGACAGCGCATTCTGGCGACACACCCGATAGCCAGTTCGTCAACTGGCTAGTTCAGGCGCAGTGGGCAAGGCGTTTCACTTCAACTCAGATCGAACTTCGCAGCCGGGTTGATCTACAGGTAACAGATTCCTCTCTGCTCGGCCTTGAACAATTCGTTCTAGGTGGAAGCACATCAGTACGCGGCTACCGAGAAAATTTACTGGCTCGGGATGCAGGCATCACAGCCTCATTTGAATTACGTTATCCACTGTATACAACAAATACCTTAAGCCTCGATGGTGCAGTATTTCTGGATGCAGGTTATGGCCGAAATGTGCATCGGGCACCGGCAGCAGAAACCTTGACATCGGTTGGCATCGGATTCCATATACAAATTTATCAATATCTCAATCTCTCTATCGAATGGGCTGAAGCACTGCAGGATGTGGGGGTGATCGGCGAGCACAATCGCCAGGACGATGGTGTTCATTTTGGCCTGAATTTTGGGTGGGCGTTATGAATCGTTTAATTTTACTGCTGTGTTGCTTTTGCATGGCAACTTTGCGGGCAGATCCGGTACGTGATGGTAGTATTGGTCCAACAACGACCATCCAGCCGACTGGGCCAGAATTTTTGATCGACGCCTCCATGGGTGCCCGTCGGGGCCCAGCATTGTTTCATAGTTTTAGCGAATTCAGTCTCGATAGAGACCAGACAGCAACATTTACCGGCGATACCTCTGTCGATTTTGTTATTTCCCGCGTATCGAGCAATACCCCCTCTCTGATCAACGGCAAACTAGTCTCTGCAATCCCAGGCGCGAGTTTTTTCCTGCTCAACCCAAACGGCATTTTGATATCGAAAGATGCTCAGCTAGATGTGGATGGCAGCGTCTTTTTAAGCAGCGCTGACTATCTGGCATTTGATAATGGTGAGATATTCACATCAGATTTCGGTAGCTTGCCGACCATCGACATTTTGACACCAACTTCGTTTGGCTTTCTGGATGCTGAAATCGGTAATATTAGCCTCAATGGCACTATACTTGAACTGCCAGACAGCACCTCACTTTCGTTGGTAGGCGGTAATATAAATATCGAATCTGCATCGATAAGCCTTACAAGCGGCGAGGTTCAACTTGTGGCTGTAGCTTCTGCAATAGAAGTCCCTACACTTGCAACAGCGCCACCTACACTGGGCCAGCCAGGCATAGGCTCGACTGGTCAACTGGCAGATATTGTCCTGTTAGATTCGACCATCGATGTAAGCGGTGATGCTGCAGGTACCGTTCGTATTCAGGCAGGCCGACTGGATATCCAGGATAGCAATATAAGTTCCGTTGGTATCAACGCTACAACACTGGCACCTGTCGCCATCAATATTATTGCCATCGATTCAATCAAGCTGGCGGGTGAAACAGAAATTTCAGCTTCAACCGAAGGCAATGCAACTGGCGGCGACATAGTTATTATGACGGACCAATTTAAACTGCTGGATGATGCAGAAATTATCAGTGACACAGCTGGGGCTGGTGCCGCCGGATCAGTTGCCATTGTTGCAGGTGAGGTACTCATAGCCGGTGATGCAGAAATCGCTAGCGATGTCGAGACTGGCGCCACAGGCAATGGTGGTGCAGTCACCATTACAGCCGCCAATATCCTGTTACAGGGCGCACCCGAGATTAGCACCGATACTGACCCGATGAGTTCCGGCCAGGGTGGCAACATCATATTGACCGCCGCCGATGCGATTGTGCTGGATATAGACTTTGAGGCCGGCGAAGAAGCAGGCGTCTTATCCAATACAGAAGGCAGTGGCCCTGCAGGCTCAATTCAAATTCAGACACCGCTCCTGTCTATCCGCGGCGGAACAATTAACGCCATGAGCGATGGCGCAAGTTTAGGCGGCAGCATCATTGTTGAGGCCAACGATGTGTTGCTAACAGACCATGCCAGTATCAGCGTTGAGAGCTCGGGGACTGGCGATGCAGGCGACATTCTAATCACCGGCAAAGGAAGCGTAAAACTAGCACCGACCACCAGTATTAGCGCCAAAGCAACAATCGCTGATGGCGGCAATTTATTGCTCACAGGTTATTCGCAAATCATCTCCCAGTTTGCCGATGTGACCGCGAATGTAGGTGCTGGTATCGGCGGCAATATTAATTTATCTGCAACCCAGGTTGTTGCTGATAATGCAGCGATTATTGCCCAGGCTGGTGCCGGACAAGGCGGCGCAATCAATATAGATGGCGATTTTTTCTTCTCTGATAGCAGCCTTGTAAGCGCCTCTGCGGGACCGGCAGGCATTTCTGGAACCGTAGCAATTAACGCCCCTGAAGTAGATTTAAGCGCCAGCCTTGAAGCGCTGCCGACGGCATACCGAGACCCCACTAATTTGTTTCGTCAGGCCTGTGCGGCAAGAACCGGCGTTGATGCCACAAGCAGTTTTGTGATTACTGAAAAAACCTTAGTGCCATCTACCGTTGAGGGCATACCGCTTGCCCGAGTCGAGCAGATAATATCTGCCGACCTTGTAATAGCGCGCCATGCGGCTCAGACCAAACCAGCCCAACAGGCACTTGATCTATTATTACTCGCACAGACAACGCTGCAATATGCTGAACCGAACACCAACACGATCTACGGTCTTGTTCATGTAGCGCGTAGCTATACACTTGTTGCTAAACGACTCGAAACATCACCGCGGCATCCATTATTGCTGAATGCCGCTAACCTGCTGCAGCGCGCCCGTGGTTTAAGCAAAGCAATCGACAATCTACCTATTCAGTCGTATGTATTGGGTAACCTGGCAGACCTATATGCCGCTAACCAGCAACTGGATGAAGCATTATATCTGGCTCGTAGCGCAAGCAATTTGGCACAAGAGGCTGAAACACCAGCCAGCGAGTATCGTTGGTTGGCATTGCAAGGACAAATCCTTACCGCACAGCGGCGACCTACTGAGGCAATCGATGCCTACCGTCGCTCAATTAGTGTGATTGAGAATTCCAGCCAGTCAGCACTGGTTAGCGTTGATGTCAGTGGCGACTACTTCTATCAGCAAATAGTGCCTGTTTATCATGCGCTGGTTGCATTGTTATTAGACCAGGCAAAGTCGGCCAGTTCAGCCGCAGCACAGACGATGTTTCATGAAGCAAGACAAGTGATGGAGTTATTTAAGGCCGCTGAACTACGTGATTATTACCAGGATGAGTGCGTTGCAGAGAGTCAGTCTAGCATAATGAATCTTGACGAGGTTGCGAGCGGAGTGGCAGTAATCTATCCCATTGTACTGGCCAACCAGCTTGAACTGCTGGTTGGCATTGATGGCCGACTACAGCACTACAGTGTCAATGTAACCGCTAAAGCAATTGCTGACCAGGTTGCCGAGTTACGTGAAATACTAGAAAACCTCGAAGACGATTACCTTGATATCAGCCAGGCGTTGTATGATTGGGTTGTTAGACCCTATGCCAGCGCACTTACTGCAGTGGATACCCTGGTCTTCGTTAATGATGGACCATTACGCGGTTTATCGGTTGCAGCATTACACGACGGCGATGAATTTTTAGTGCAGCGCTTTGCTTTGGCCGTGGCACCAGGGCTCAATATGGTGGACCCAAAACCATTGCCTGAAGCACCGCCGGTAGTATTTCTAGCAGGCCTCAGCCAGGCGGTTGACGGCTTCTCCGCATTGCCTGGTGTGCCAGGAGAATTAAATGCAGTGGCATCCGCCATGTCAGGTGAAGTAGTACTTAATTCTTCTTTTGCGCTGGATCAACTACGATTGGGGCTGGTTGAGAATAACCCATCCATGGTGCATCTGGCGACCCATGCAAGTTTCGGCAATGATTCTAGCGCCAGTTTTATCCTCACCTGGGATGGTCAACTTAGCGTTAATAAACTGTCTGAATACGTACTTGCCAATCGCTTTCAGCAACGCCCACTTGACCTGTTAGTATTAAGTGCCTGTGAAACTGCAGTGGGAGATTCACGTTCCGCACTGGGTCTGGCAGGCATTGCCGTGCGCGCTGGAGCGAAAAGCGCTATGGGCTCTCTGTGGACTATTTCAGATGAAGCCACTGCTTTGTTAATGGGTGAATTTTATTACAATTTGATACATCGCTCACTATCGAGATCAGAATCGTTACGCCAGGCTCAATTGACACTGCTCAACGACCCTGCTTTCAACCACCCCTTTTTCTGGTCGCCATTTTTGTTAATCAATAATTGGTTATAGGGTTTTTCTGCGTATTTATTGGTCAATCATGTGAAATCATGACCCACTCATTGTCGATTTATTGTGGCAATTTGCACTGACCTCAGAAAACTGCCACTCGAATCCGACCCCAATGTTCAACCCCAATGTTCAACCCCAATGTTTATCATTATTTGTTATCCATCTGCTGTGTTGCTGATTTTTTTTGCGCTAGCAGTGCAAAAGCTACGGTGGAATAGTCCGCCATTCGGCAAAAACTTTGAAACTCATTTTCGGTGAATGATTCTTCACCTTGTTTACGCGCCCCATAGACCAGTCCCACTGGGGTTTGCTTCAGCAATATTGGATGTAATAAGAACTCCTTAGCAGCCAATTTTCGCAGCAATGGGTCAAGATCCTGAGGTTTATATTTTTCACCTTGCCTGGCTGTATGCCACATAGGCTGACCCACCGTAAAAAGTTGTTTGACCAGTTTACCCGTGGATTGCTCGCCTTTTAAAATATTCATAATATCAATCTGAGCATCCGCTGTTGTCGCATCCCATTGATTACCAATAACCCGCTTAGCTTGCAACCGATAGGTTTTAGCATTAACCAGTGCAAAAACCACCTGGTCCATCTTCAGTGCATGATGAATGCCCTCTAAAACTGCCATCAAGGTCACATTAAGATCAGTGAATTGGCTCAGCATATGGGTCAAGCGGCCAAGAATTTCTAACTCATCCTGAAATTTTGACAATTTTAGTGCCTGTTCCTTATCCGCCATATCGTTGGCATTAAGTTCATTGGGCGGCAATAGCGAGTGTATTTGCGGAAAGCCAAAAGACTTCAGCCCCTCGGCAGCCACACGGGCGCTGGCGTAAACATGTTTTTTAGCATCCACAACAGGCACCGATAAATAAACGCCAGCGCGTTTAATCTGCTTCTCGACCGTATCAGATAACCAACCACGAGAAATGCCATTCGCAATACCAGAACCAATAGCAATCGCCTGTTCTTGTTCCTGCTTACGACTGGGCATCATTGACTTCCTCAACATCTCACTGAGATTCCATTCTGAGATTAGGCCGCCAGTCAAATCATTCAGACTAAAACCAAGCACCCGTCGCTCGGCTTGTTCGCCTGAGTCATTTTCGCGATAAGCATCGAGCAGCTCATTACCTTTGCCAAAAGGAAAACACCAGAAGATTATCGATCCCAGCCGGTTTAACAGGGCCGCAATATAGATCGCTTCAAGCGCCTCAGGGTCAGATTTTTTTGCCAGTCGTTGAGCCTGCACGGCCGCGTGATAGGCTGAAACCATTTCCATTTGCAGCTGCTGTTGCGGCTCTGCATCCAGCACTGTATCTATCATGGCAATGGTCAGGGCAATATTCCGCACCTGTTCAAAACCAAGCACGACCGTAGCATAACTTACGGTTTTAATCGGTTTGCCGGTTGGATTGTAATGCGCGCTATTGGCAATCCTGAGGATTCGCGCAGTCATGGCGGTATCGTGCAGAATGATATTCGACAAGTCTTCGGCAGAGCTGTCATTTTCCCGAGAGACATAAGCCAAAGAACGTGCGGTATGGGCAAATGCCGGAAGTTGCTGTTCAGATAATTTGTCGATCCAGATTTGAAGTTTATCAATCATCTCGGGTTATCAAAGACCTTTAACCCAGTATAGCGCAAGGCCAAAAAGCCAGAAAATTCACCTGTCACTAGCGTCAGCCAAAAACGCAGGGTATTCAAGCTTACCACAATGGCGAATACCTATAGAAAAAAAGCCGCATTAGCCGGTTTCAAGCCAGGTACCGCTATTCCAGCCTGCATATTGCTGCGGTCATGCCTTGATGCTAATGGGGATAAATTTGTTATACTGGTCATTTACCTATTGCCAAATATGCTTGCCAGGTACATTGCTGTCTTCTTATCATTCGTTGCTATCCACGGCTACGCCAACGGCGTTAGCCAGCAAATTGAACGGCATAGCCCTGCCTGTTTTGAAAAACTAGCCCATTCCACCGGTGCTTTCATTCTTGACAAGGGCGAGGATGCGCTACTCAGCCGCGCCTGGTTAACCCAAAAAACCACCCACAGTATCGATATCCAGTACTTTCCGATAAAAAATTAAGCTTGAGTTTTGAGCAAGGTGGTCTCCAGGCAGTTGCCAGCGAACATGGTACCAGCTTCAAAAATGAGACCCATCAGCTGATTGAATGGATGGATGGATCGCCAAATTACGATGTCGTCTTTTCGGTTGATCAAACAGGGTTATCTACTTCACCAATTGTGGCCTTTTTTAGCAAAGGCGAAAAAATTGGCAGCAAGGGCGTATATCTAGACGGGACTTCTGCAGAAACTTATATTGATTCGATCGAATATATGACCAGAGGTGCCCATCCAGCAGCGCTTCAGGATTTTCAAATTGCGCTTTTAAAAATCTCAAATACGTTATCGGTCAATTCAGTAACAGCGGATAACGTGCGGCAAAAAACCAACCAAATGCTGGCTGAAAAATTAAATAATATGACCTTTACTGAAATCGTCTTGCTAGGGGATACACTTACGCCGGACAAAAAAACGAAAAAGATAATTAAGGATTTTAAACAAACCGGAACTAGTAGAGATTTTCAGCACGATGCTGATATCGTGAGATTGAAGCACATTTTTTATCTCGGTGATTTAATTGAAAAATATTATGCGCAAACCGGCAATTACCCTTTAGTCCCTCACAAGAAAAATATGCGGCGGGAAATAAAATGTTCGTAAATAAGGCAGTACATTACAGCGAGTTTAAAAACGCGATAGAGTCAACTTTAAAAATGGAAATGATTATCCCCTTTGACCCTCAACTGGTACCCGTAAATAAACCTAATTTCTATGTCTATCGTAGCGATAAGTCCGGATACACCCTGACTGCTCATTTATTCAATGGCAAAGGCATAAGTAAGAAGATTGACAAATACTATTACGAGCTAAATGTCTCAAATAATTCAAATAGCAAGGCGTCTGTTTATACTTATAACGCGCTTATAAACAGACCCAAATTTATAAAAAGGCTAAATGCCCAATATATCCTGGTCGGGCCAAAGAACCCGGAGCAACAAGGCGTAGTAGTTAACAGATAGCCTGGCATTAGCGCCGTTTTTAAGTTAACGGCCATGTCGTGGACAACCAGGAGGCAGCAAGGCGCTGGTCGCCAACACCGCGTTACCCTCACTCAACCACAGCTTGACCACACTACGCAGAGGGTGCCATTTTATTGTGACCATAAACGCATTTTGCCATCCTTTTCGTCCTCGAATCGTTCTATCATGGCATCGTGGTGTTCATCCTCTAAATTAAGGCAATACATATACGATGCCCATTCCGGATCGTTGATATCACCATTGGTCATTGACGGGTCTGTGTTGCATATCAGTGTGCCGCTGCGGAGGCTCAGGCAAACAAATCTGCCAGGATTAATCCCATAAACCAGGTACTAATGGCTTAAAGACGCTCAAATGAACAAACTAGTGAATAGTCGTAAACAATTGATTAATGAAATCAGGGCCGCGTTTGGGCCGATCACTTTTCCGACTCATCAAGGGCTTAGAGCGGCAATGGCTGGTGATGATTGGGTTTCAGATCCAGAAACCCTGGCTCAGATAACAGCGAAGGAAGATATTCACGGCGAATGGTGGGAAATACCAGAAGAAGAACTTAAAAGTTGTACACTGGCTCTGTTCTACCTGGATGCTTCAGGTATCGAGTTTTACCTGCCTGCTTATCTTTCAATGACGTTACAGGATTTGAAATATGAAAATTATAACCATATTGTATTCCTGCTTGATCCAGGTGCAGAGGGTGAGGACGAAGAGTTATATGAATATTTTTGCCAGCAATTTGAAAAAATAACTAAAGGGAAAAAGAAAGTTTGTATAAAATTTTTAGAGTATTTATTAGAAACTAAACTGGATCAATATTGTGAGTCAGAAACTAAACAAGAAATTGAAAATATTCTTGTTCGTGATTTTTGGCAGATATAACTTTTCTTGCCTGCCCTGTGTGTCAGCCTGATCCCATACACCCTCTGTTTGGTATAAACCGTAGCTTATGGTTCATAACACTGAAGCTCAAATTATGCTGCCATTAATTATGTGCCATCGGCTATGTCTGAAACGCCGAACCAAAATTCAGACAGCCAGCATTACGCCGACCGCCTGAAGTTAAACTGCCACTAGTCCGGCAAGCCCAGCACCCGTTTGGCAATGATGTTTAACTGAACCTCTGAGCTACCCCCGGCAATGGTCAATGCCTTGCCGAATAACATCGCCCGGGTGGTTTGTAAATCAACTTTGGCAAAACTCTCACCTTCCCAGCCCACCCCTTGAACACCGCGGAGATAGACCGCCGTATCCTGTTCGCGACAGGTCAATTCTGATGAATAATACTTAAACATCGAGGTTGCAAAGGTCGGTGTGCCACCCTTGACATTTTCCTGTTGACTACGACTGCGGGTAGCACTGAAGGCCTTTGAATCCATTTGCAGCTGAATGACCCGGTCTCTGGTGACCGGATTTGCTATTTTGCCGTCGTGTTCACCCTCATACTGTCTGGCAATCTCATACAGGGGTACGCGACTAGTAAAATTGCCAGCACTGCCACTGGAAATAGACGAACGTTCGTATTCAAGCAAACGTTTACCAATGGCCCAACCCCTGTTTTTCTGACCCACAAGGTCAGCTTTTTCTGCCCTCACATTATCAAAAAAAGTTTCACAAAAAGGCGAAGCGCCATTGATCAGCTGAATCGGCCGAACAGTTACGCCAGGGTCATTCATTGGCAAGAGTAAAAAACTGATACCATCGTGTTTTGCCGCATCAGGGTCGGTACGCACCAGGGCGAACATCCAGTCGGCATATTGCGCACCTGAGGTCCAGATCTTTTGGCCGTTTACTTCATAGTAATCACCCTTGTCGACCGCTTTGGTTTGCAATGCGGCCAAATCAGAACCTGCCCCGGGTTCGGAATAGCCCTGGCACCAGCGTACCTCGCCTGTTGCGATGCCTGGCAGATGTTTTAGTTTTTGCGCATCATTACCAAACTCCAGCAGGGTGGGGCCAATCATAATAGTCCCCATACCCGTTAATGGCGCTGGCGCACCATAGCGACCCAGTTCCTGCCGCAGGACTCGATGTTGCTCGCCACTCAGTTCAGCGCCGTGATAAGCCTTAGGCCAGGTGGGCACAGTAAAACCCCGTTGTAAACAGGCATCAAACCAACGTTTGGCATCAGTATCCAGGGTTTTGGTTGCACCTAATGCACCACCATCGATCCTGGATTGGCCGCGCAAAGATGCCGCACAATTGGCTTTAACCCAGTCACGAATATCTTGCCTAAATTCATTGATATCACCCATTTTGCTCCCTTGTTTTATCTTTTCGCTATTTTATATCCCATGAGGGCGCGGATTGAAACTATTGTCGCTACCTATTCCGAGATTACCACCGCGCTATCAAACGCTAACCTAATCTGTTCGAAAGACATTAAAAATTAAAACTGATCATTGCAGGGGATGATGTTGACTGGGTGCCTCACTTACACTGACACTTAAAACCAGTAGGTCAAATAAATCACACATGGTTGTTGAACTCAAAATTTAAAAATGGATTCATATTTGTTACAACAATAAGGATATGCCGGTATTGCGTTGATAATGGCAAAATTTTACTATTTCTGTGGATCAGGCATTTCCTTGCCGGGCTTTTCCTCGCGCGGCTTTTCCTCTTGATGCCTTTTCTCGAAGGGCAGCGTTTCTGGTGCAAAGCGAGCGAATGCCAGAGCAACTGCAAACAACAAACAGCTGCCTAGAAATAGCGGCGCAGTTAAGCCGAATTCATCAGCGATAATGCCCAGCAAAATAGGTCCGACAACATAACCCACATCAGACAGGGTGCGAAAACTACTCATGGCCGTCGCCGTGTAGGCTGTTGGTGAAATATCTGCAGCGTAAGCTGAAGGAGCTGCGCCAGATACAGAACTGGCAATACCCCAAATACCGCTGGCGACTATAAACCAGAAGTAATCGTCTGCAAGGCCAAAGGTAATAAAGGCAATACCCGTTACAACAGTGGCAGGAACAATAACCGCCTTGCGACCAAAAAAATCCACCAGCATGCCGGCTGGATAAGTAAGCAGGACCCCGGCAATGCTGCCAAAGGCCATGGAGAAGCCAATTTCTGTGGCACTCAGGCCCAGTCGTGAAGTACCGACGATTGGAATAATCGCAAATAGGCCACCGGTGCGTACCAGTGCGTTGATAAAACCGATACTACAGACAAGCCGAAAGCCGACCGGTTGAAGCACCTGTTTGAGTTGTTGAAAGTAAGGCAATGGGCCCGCTTGATCCGTCCCCTGGGCGCTGGTATCAGGTCGCGTTTCACTGATACCGAACCAGCCCAATAAAGCTGCGACCGCACTTGCTGCGCCACATACCAAAAAAGGCACGTCCAGACCCCAGGTTTGCGCAAGATAACCGCCAGGCAAGGGCCCAATACCCACAGCAAACAAAAATACCCCCTGGTAGATTGCCATAACACGGCCACGGCGGGCCGGCGTGCTAATATCCGCAAGTACAATGATGCCTGCCGTTAGAGTAAGCCCCGCTCCTGCTCCGGCAACAAATCGCGCCACGATTAGTTCAGGAAAGGTTGTAGCCAAAGCGCACCACAAGTTTCCGCCTGCAGCTACCAGACCACCTAACGCCAATACACTGCGGCGTCCCAACCAGTCCGCAAGCCGTCCGGCCGGCAAGCCCAGCATTAATCGCGCTACCCCATAAACTGCGATAGTGCTTCCAATCGCCGCCTGGCTAACATCAAATGAACTGGCATAGAGAGGCAAAACCGGAACAATTGCGCCAAAACCTAGTTGGTTTACGCCTATTAAAAGGCACATCCAAATCAATACCTTGCGTTCTGATTGCTGTCCGACGATGTTGTTCACCACAAATACCCTGATGGCCGCAACGATACCTGATAATGCCGGTTGATGCTGGCCGAGTCTTTCATTCCTATGCCGGCATTTATACCTGCAACAGGCCCCATCGCGCCGCTTAAATTAATAACAGTCCTGATGAATCTCGACAGGAGACTGTTTATGCAACAAATCACCTTAGCGAAAAACCCCGTTCTCGACGGTCTAGTGAAAAAACCACAATTGCCCAGTGGCGATCATATTGCCTGGCACGAACAAATAAAGGAATAACCACTAACAAGTTTGCTGACGTAAATAAAGAATGGCGAAAAAGCAGAGTTATCGATAAACCTGCGCATTATTTTTATGCTTTACGGTTGGAACAACCCATGTACGCACATTACCTAATCATCATTATCTGCTCAACATTATCTGCTCAACATTGCCTACCCATGATTTTATCAACCACTTCACCAGGTCCTTATTGTTGCGCATTGTTGCACATGGATGTTTTTAAAAACTCCTGTTAATCTCGGATTTATTTTCAGGATCAGCAAATAGCCATGGAAACAGCAAATACTCTTTTTATTCTCGCCAAATGGGGGCTCAAGGTTGTCAATGGCGTATTTGAATCTCATATGTGGCTTCTAGACGATCACGAAACCTCAATGAAGTACATTTCTCTACACAAATCAAAAGCCGACAGAGCGACCAAAGGCGGCGAAATTATCAATATACGCCGTGCCACAGCGACTGAAATAGCAGCTCACCAAGCTTTACTAATAAAGAATGGCATTGGACAGATGAAAAATGAAGACAACAGAAAAATAATCGAATTCAGGCTCGACCCAAAATGGAAAGCACTTTGGCCCCTACATGCCAAAACTAATCCAATGGCCTATAAAGGTCTGGGATATCTCTCTATCCCGCCAGTCTCTTAAACAATCTATAAGCCAGCATAAATGAGTGGAAGGAGTGACATTGTCCATAACATCTTTTCCGCATTCGCACCTGACGCCGCCATGGCAGGGAATTTAGTATTTAGATATGAGCGCAAGTAGCTTAGTCATTCTCGATTTCGAGACCACCGGATTATCACCAGACATGGGCGACCGTGCGATTGAAATTGGCGCGGTACGTTTAGTCAATGGAGAAGTAACTGAACGCTTTCAGGAGCTAATGAACCCAGGCCAACGGATCAGTGGCTTTATTGAAAGCTATACCGGCATCAGCAACAATATGTTGGCCGACGCGGCTTCTTGCACGGTGGTAATGGATCGTTTTGCTGATTTTATTGGCGATGACAATTTAATCGCCCATAACGCAGCATTTGACAAACGCTTTTTAGACGCGGAATTTAACCGTATTGATCGTGATTATAACGGCGAGTTTTCCTGTTCGCTGTTACTCGCCAGGCGCATTTTTCAAGATTCTTACAATCACAAACTGGGCGAATTAGTGCGCTTCTGCAACATCAACAGCAACGGCAATTTTCACCGTGCTTTATACGATTCTGAAATGACCGCGAAGGTATGGATGGCTATGCTAAATAGCATGGCTGAGCGCTATGGGATATTCGATGTTTCGTTTGAGCTGATTAAAAAATTGACTCGAACGCCAAAAAAGAACGTGCACAAACTACTTTCATCATACCGCCAACCCAATAAGAAACCTTAACCAGGCAGTAATTATAAATTAGCGTACCACGCTGCCAGCGCGGCACTTATTTCGGCGGGTGAATCCTCCTGAATAAAGTGGCTACCTTTCACCGTCACTTCCGTCTGGTTAGGCCAGGCGCGACAATATTCTCGTGGCGCGCCCACCAAAATAGCCCCCGGCTCAGCATTAATGAATAACTTGGGGATTGGGCTTTGGGCCATAAACGTGGCGTAAGCGCGCGCTTTGCTGACCATGGCCTCGGGTTCACCACCTAAAGGAATTTGCCTTGGCCAGCTTAATGTCGGCCGACGGTCTTCCCCAGGATTAGCAAACGGGCGTCTATAAACCGCCATTTCTGCATCACTAAGCCCTCGCAATACAGAACCGGGCAACACTTTTTCAACAAAAATATTTTTCTTTAATACCATGTCCTCACCAGCTGCTGATCTAAAACCTTTAAATACCGGCGTGCTGGCTGCGGGCCAATCTGCCCATTCCATTGCGCAGGGAATACCCTCCATATAGGCAATTGCTTTAACTTTGTCCGGGTTTAAACTCGCCCAATAAAAACCTAAAGCCGAACCCCAGTCGTGTATCACCAGGGTAACATTTTCACTGATGCCGAGTGCTTGCCAGGCAGCATACAAATATTCTGCCTGCTGATCGAAGCTATAGCTGTTGGCACCCACATTATCGAGCTTGTCACTATCTCCCATACCTATCAGGTCAACAGCAATACAACGCCCTTTATCCGCCAGCGCCGGCATAATATTGCGCCATAAATAGGAAGACGTTGGATTACCATGTTGAAATACGATGGGATCGCCCTTACCCATTTCAACATAACTCATGCGCTTGCCATTTACTTTAATGGTTTTTTTGGGGTGCTCTTTGCTTGATATCATGCTTACCCTCCTACGATTACCGCAGCGCCTGGTTCCATAAACGCATGCCCTGCTTAATCGATTTGAAATCCGATAAGTCCAACCAGCCCATGCTCCACTCGCTATACCATAACGTCGCTATTGGTCAGTTACAAATCAGCCAGAATTATATTTTTTCATCCACCAAATACTACTAAATCGCAGTTTATGTCGCAGTACCTAATATCTTGCGTAGCTGATATTGTGGCTACTTTAAAACTGTTTAAAATACGATTTGTCCTGCCCGCAGCGAAATATACTTCGAAGGAACCAGAATATGTATAAATGCCATCAGCCATTAATTCATCGGCCAATGATGCATCGGCCACTAATTATTGCAGCATTGCTTTTACTCAATGCTTGCACCGACTACCTGCCGTTTTCTTCTGCCGCGTTACAAGGCACTGTAACCGAGAACCCCCAGGACTGGAGCGAGGTCGCGACAACCGAAATCATACAATTAGAAACTGGCGGCGCACAGCCATATTCAGTTAACCTTTGGGTGGCCGAAATCCAGGGCGATCTGGTTGTTTTTGCCGGCGATAACCAAACCACCTGGGTTGAAAATATCAATAAAAACCCACAGGTTAGGCTGCAGGCAAAGGAGCGAATCTACGAACTGACCGCCACGCAAATAACGGACGCAGAAACTTTTGCGGAGTTTGCTCAGGTCTGGGAGGCAAAGTACGGCAAGCGACCACGGAATGAAAAAGTAGATGAAACCTACCTGTACCGGCTTAGAGCCCGCTAAATGGCACGGCCAAATCCAGGCTTAAAACATCGCGATGCCTGCCATCAACGGAAAATGTATCGCCATATTCCAGATAGTTTCTTCACTAACTGGCGGGGTATTTCGACCCCTGCTTGCTCGCCTAAGCAGCAATTTCGGCAATACAAACTCGATTTTTCCCCTTTCTTTTAGCCGCATAAAGCGCCTCATCGGCGCTTTTTAACAAGCTATCAATACTCTCGACATCATGCTCTGCAGCAACACCAAAACTTGATGTCAATGTAATGGAATCGTGCTCCAGTGGTATCACCAGGGCCTGCAAGTGTTGCCTTATTCTTTCGGCAATTTTTAATGCTTCTGATGTTTCTGAATCAAGCATTATAATGACGAACTCTTCTCCACCAAAACGACAGCAAATATCACTAGCCCTGGTATAACTCATCAATACCTGCGACAAACTTTGTAAAACCACATCGCCACTATCATGTCCATAAGTGTCATTGATCAATTTAAAATCATCGATATCAACCGCAATCACACTAGTCCAGTTATGAGAACGCAGCGCTGATGACAAGGGTACCTTTAACGAATATTCCATTCCTCGCCGATTAAGCAGCCCAGTTAACGGATCTTTTAAAGCAAGCAGCGTTAGTTCATTCCGTTCATCAATGAGTACAGACGATAAAAAACCAAGCGCGATCATTACGAAGGCAACAGCAT
This sequence comes from Pseudomonadales bacterium, assembly GCA_019090615.1. GTDB lineage: Bacteria > Pseudomonadota > Gammaproteobacteria > Pseudomonadales > Azotimanducaceae > JAHRVQ01. The sequence continues at coordinate 54,426 of JAHRVQ010000033.1, forward strand.
TCATCACAAAAGTAATCTGAAAAACAAAATCTAAATCCACGTTGAAAAGCAAATAATAAATCTCAACTGGCACTGAGCAAAATGGTACTAATAGTGCCAGGGTTGTTATCGCATAGCCGGCATTTTTCTTCGACAGGGCACGCTTATATGTTCTATAAAATATACAAGGGTAAATCATGGCTTTATAAATACTCATAGCGAGTAACGCCGCCTGATCGTCTGCGAAAGCCAGCACACACAGCGCGCAGGCGACATGAGCAACCGCCAGACAGACGGTTAGTTTAGTGATGCCAGTCAACCCCGTCGTAGCGAGTAACATAGCTAAACTACAAAGGAAAAAATATGCAGTGGGAAAGGTGATTGGTAAGGCTATATCAAAAACATCTCTTAGCGCCAAACTAAGCCAGCCAACCATCCCCAGGAAAAAAAGGAGATTATATAATTTAAGAACGGCTATGGGGCGTTCTGCATCGCGAAGAGATCTAACAACAATAAGCAATCCGACAATCAATGAAATCATCACCGAATAGAGTGCGTAAACATACCCTTCAAGATCAGATCCGATCATTTATAACTTGAGCCCACAACATATCAGTCAGTTTGTGTTTTGGTAGCCAACATCGAGTTCAGCTTAGCTCGATTGATCAATCCTACAAGCTACTGCATGGTGCCGATCAGGCAAACCCACTCAGCAACTCTCATTCAACTGGTTTTGCTCGACGACCTAGAACAACAAGCTTTTAGAACAACAACCTTCAAAATTTAATGATCAGTACCACCCTTGTCGATCTATATTGCGCGAATCTAGTTTATACTCGCAACTCCAGAACAGGGAAATATTTGGCAAATGAAAAAAATAGCTATTGGCAGTGATCACGCGGGTTATGCGCTAAAAAAGTCGCTTATTAAACATTTAGAAGCAAACGGTTATGGCGTCACTGATTATGGTACCGATAGCGAAGAACGGGCGGATTATCCGGATTTCGCACATCCCGTAGCTGACGCAATCGAAAGAAAGGACTTTGAATATGCGGTATTAGTTTGTGGCAGCGCAAATGGGATCAGCATGACCGCAAACAAACATCAAGGGGTACGATGTGCAATATGTTGGCAACCAGAAATTGCCATCCTGGCAAGAGCACATAATGATGCAAACATCATTTCCTTTCCGGCCAGGTTTATTTCATTGGCAGATGCAACAATCGGCCTGGATAATTTTCTCGGTACTGAATTTGAAGGCGGAAGGCACAGCCTCCGAGTGGATAAAATCAACAGATAATGGAAGGATGAAATCAACCAGCACAGCGGTTCAACTTCATCCCGCTCATTGGTTAACTATCGAACAAATTTTAACGACTGCCTGAACGACTACATACGCTACTCGCGCAATCAGACGCTTCCTTGCCTCAAGAAACTTTGTCGCCAGTAAATTCAATTGTTAGATAAACAGGAAAAGATATGAATTACGAACTAAATAATGATATTGCGGTATTGCATTTCGATGACGGCAAAGCCAATGCCATAGGTCATGAGTTTATTGATAACATAGAGCAAGGTTTAAAACAGGCCGAACAGGAAGCAAAGGCCGTTATCATCCTCGGCAAAGAAAAAATGTTTTCTGCCGGTTTTGATCTTACAGAAATAAATAACGGGCCGGCAGCGTCAAAGGCCCTGATCGATCGCGGCGCAAAAATGCTACTGCAATTATTTTCTCACCCTCAACCCGTAGTGGCAGGCTGTACCGGCCATGCAATTGCAGCCGGCGCTTTGTTATTACTCGCCGCGGATACCCGTCTTAGCGCAGCGGGCAGTTACAAAATAGGCCTCAACGAAACCGCCATTGGGCTTACACTACCAACGTTTGGTATTGAATTAGCGCACGCCAGGTTAGCCAAACGACATATCACGGCTGCCGTAATTCAAGCCCAGCTTTACTCACCCACAGAGGCGGTTGATGTCGGTTTTATAGATGAAGTAGTCGACCAGAAAAACCTGCAGGCAGCCTGCATAAAAACGGCCAGTCAGCTTTCTGAATTACCAACAGCAACCTATGCGGCGATGAAATATAAACTTCGCAAGACGCATATAAACCGCATAAAACAAAGCATCACGGCTTAACGAATTTTTATTGCAACGATTTCATCAACTATTTCATCAACTACGACTCGCTAAAACCAGACTAATCTAAACTACAGATATAGTTGAGGTTGGATGTACGTCGGTGTTAATCAGGGTATTACGGTTCAAACCAGTTAGTTTACAGTTTTTCTTCATTACCCTGCGCTGCAATCTCTTGCTGACCAGAGTATTGCCCGGCCTAATCCTCTTATTGACTAATTTCTCGGTCACGGCTGCTAGCTGCGGATTGATTGACAGTCGTTATGCCCTATATTCAAATTCTAGCCTTAGCCTGGCTAGCAATATAAAAATCAATAGTAAAAACATAGTCGACGGCACAACCGTAGGCACTGCTGGCCTTAACCCAGACGGAACCGTCACTACCAGCAGCATCAACATTCCAGGCCTGGACCCAGCAAGTTTTCCTTCAAACACTGCGACGACTGACCTGGATGAAGCTAATTCACCGCTCAATGCCAACACGGCAGTATTTTATGATCAGGTTAACATTGGCACTCGCGAAGAATTTCGTTTCACCGGTAGCGGCCCCTTTCATATCAACACCTTAACCGTTGAAGATGATGCTGATGTATATTTTTCTGCTGGCACCTATTATATCAACACACTTATTTTGCGGGATACAACCCATCTACGCCTCGATGCTGGTCCGGTCAACTTACATATCGGCAATAGCCTCGATTTAAACGACCGCAAGATCCATATTAACGAACATGACGGTGGCGAACCTGAAGACCTAAGGATTTATCTGCATACCAATGCCAGCATTACCAATAGCGGCAGTAACGATGACAACAAAATAAAAGCCATTATTATCGGGGTAAATAATGGTCCGATTAAATTTGGCCCAAAATTATCTTTCGACGGCGTTATCCTAAGTGACAACGACATCACAATAGATACAAAATCCCGTTTCGACTTAAACTCATCAATGCAATCAGTGATTGGTGCAATTTCCACCTGTGATACTGCTGGCTCGGTTGTCGCTAGTATTTCAAGCATCAGCGTTGTCCCAGGTGCCAATGCAATAGTTTCTATTACCCTGTCTGGCACATCAGCTTCGGATACTGTATTCAGTTATACAACCCAGGATGGTACCGCGACCGCGGGCAGTGATTACACCGCCAAAACAGGATCAATAACAATTAGTGCCGGTAATACCAGCGCCCAAATCACGATTAACACCAGTGCCACTGCACAGACTGGCGAGGCATTCAGCATCAATTTGTCCAGTAGCGATGTGAGCCTTAATAACACCTCAGCCACGGCAACTTTCAGTGCGCCAGCAGGTGCCTGCAGCTTAATCGATAGCCGTTACGGGCTTTATTCCACTGTCGGGCTTAACCTCGGTTCTGGCATCACTATCAACAACAATGGGGTCGCTAGTGGAAACGCTATGGGCACTTCAGGTTTAGACCCAAATGGATCAATAATTACCAGCAGTATTAGCGTCCCAGGTTTTGACCCAGTAAATTTTCCCGCCAATAACTCAACCACAAATCTGGACGATACAAATTCTCCTCTGACGGATAACAGCGCAGTATTTTATGATCTAGTGCGAGTCAACGATAACAAAGAATTGCAGTTTACCGGGTCCGGCCCGTTCCATATCAACACATTAATTGTTGAGGATGACGCTGATGTGTATTTTTCTGCAGGTATCTATTATATCGACACATTAATTCTCCGCGATACTACCCATATCCGCCTGAATAACGGACCTGTGCAGCTACATATCGGCAGCGAGTTAGACTTAGACGATCGCAAAATTCATATCAATGAACATGATGGTGGCGAAGCCGATGACCTGCGAATTTATCTCCATGAAAATGCCACCGTAACCGATAGCGGCAGCAACGATGACAATAAAATAAAGGCCATTTTTATCGGTAACAACAACGGCCCGATTCAATTCGGCAGCCAATTAAAATTTGAAGGTTTAATTATCAGCGAAAATACCATCACGGTTGGCAACGATGCCGATCTTGAGCTGGATAGTACCTTAAAGACCGCCATTGACGCAGTCACCACCTGTGACGCTGCAGGTACCTTAAGCTTGAGCATTTCCAGCGTTAGTATGATGCCAGGAAACGATGCAACATTTTCACTGGCACTATCTGCAACCACCGGCACGGATATAGTCATTAATTACGCCACCCAGGATGGCACCGCAACAGCGGGCAGTGATTACACCAGTGACAGTGGTACGGTGACAATTGCCGCAGGCAGCCTAACAACCTTAATCAGTATCAACACCAGCAGTACAGCAACAGTTGGCGAAAATTTCAGCATTAATCTAACCAGCAACGATGTCAGCCTGAGTGTTGCAACAGCCTTAGCATCTTTCACCGGTGCCGCCGGTGCCTGCGGCTTGTTAAATAGCACCTATGGTCTCTATTCGACCACTAGCCTTGCGCTGGGCACCAACACTACAATTAACACGATCGCCGTCACCAGTGGTACAACTTCTGGTTCAGTTGGCCTCGACGTCAGTGCTGCCATTACCGCAACAAGTATTAGTATACCGGGCCTTGATCCCAGCGGCTTTCCCACAAATAGCTCAACCACAGATATCGATGAAACCAGCTCGCCGATTGACGGCACAACCGAAAAGTTTTTTGATGAGGTAGTTGTCAACGACAATCAAGTGTTGACTTTCAACGGCAACGGCCCCTTCCATATTAAGACCCTAACCATTGAAGATGACGCAGATGTTTATTTATCCGCTGGCACCTACTACATCGACACATTAATTTTACGCGACACCACCCACATTCGCTTAAGTAACGCGCCAGTCGCGCTGCATATTGGCACCGAGCTGAACCTGGCAGATCAGAAAATTCATATCAATGAACACGAAGCCGGCAGCCCGGAAAACCTCTTAATCTATCTGCATGCCAATGCTGTGATTACAGGTGGCGCGAGCAATACAGAGGCCAAAATCCGTGCAGTTATTGTTGGCGTAGACAATGGCGTAATTGATTTTGGTGACAAGCTAAAATTTTCCGGCATTATTCTTAGCGAAAACGACTTAACATTCGGCAGCGATGCAGCATTCACCCTGAACACCGCAAATCAAAATGCCATCAACAATCGTTCCACCTGTCTAATCACTGATTTCAGCACATTTTGTGGCGCTGTTTTTACTGCCGGCCTGCAAATCTCTAACAGCGATGGAACAGTCGAGTTCGAAGCAAGTGGCCAACTACTTGCCAACCCAAGCAGTGTGCTTATTACCCCGTCAATCAACAAAAATCACAGTAGTAGCTGCGATACGACTCAATGTACAGCCGGTGAAAACCAGTCTGAGGCGCCAATTTTCCCGACCTTTTTGACCTCCAGCACCACTACTGACCTGGATATTTCCAGCGACCAGACCATTGGTAATAGCGGTGTAAACGCTTATCGAACAGTGACAGTGCGCAGTAATCAAAGTTTAGATTTTTCAACCGCTCAAAGCAGTTATATAATCGACACACTAACCGTAGAAAATAGCGGCACAGTCAATTTTGTCGCTGGCGATTATTATATCGCTGACCTTAAAACTGACAATAGCGATTTAACGCTGAATGTCGTTGGCCCAGGTACAGTGCGGATTTATTCCACCGCTGATATTAAGTTTAAAAACAATGCCATCGTTAATTCTCCTTCAGCTGCCAATGCTGGCACAGCTTCTGTATTATATGTGCATTCACAAAACAATCTCAAAATCGAATCTGGCGCTACGATCACCGGTTTTTTAGTCGCCCAAAACGATTTTGAGGCAAAGGGTTCATCTACTGTATTCGGCGCAGTATCTGCCGGTGAAAAAATAAAACTAAAAGATACTGCCACCCTGACCTATATCAACAACGAAATTACCAGTACCGATTTCGGTGCCTCTTGCAGTCAAATTGATCCAGCCAATAGCCTTAACTATTTCACCTTAAACCATGATGGCAATGGAATTAATTGCGTATCTGAAACACTGGTAATAACCGCCCGTAAATCCAGCGGTGATATTCAGGATAGCTACGCAGAAACGGTAACCCTTGACACCCAATCAAGCAAAGGCAGCTGGAGTCTGGTAGCTGGCAACGGTACCTTTTTAGATGCCACCAATAACGATGGCCTGGCCAGTTATAGCTATAGCGACCTGGATGACGGTATAGCCAGTTTTGGCCTCAACTACTCTGAAGGTGCCGCGAGCCTGGACGTCGACATTTTTCAGACTTCAAATTCAACCCTGCGGGACGATGATTCAGAAGCTACTTTAACCTTTAACCCGAGCGGTTTCAGTTTTACTCAATCAGTCCTGACCAACCCGCCACCAACACCGATTAACGATCCTTTAATCACTCAAACAGCAGGCAGTGAATTTAATTTACATATCACGGCCTTCGGTCAAACTGCCGATGACCCTGACTGCGGTATTATTGAAGCTTATACCTCGGATCAGAGCATTGCCTTCTGGGCTGATTACGAGAATCCAACTACCGGCACCTTAACACCCACAATTAACAGCACGATTGTTGCAACTAACCAGTCATCGGCTGCCGGACAGACTATTAACTTTTCCAACGGTCAGGCAATGGTGCTGGTCAAGTACAAAGATGTGGGCCAGATTCAACTGCATGGCCAGGATTTAGCCCAGACAGGCATAACAGGTGCCACCAATATTTTTCTTGTTAAACCCTCGGACCTGATCATCACTGAAATAAAAACAGCGCTGGGTAGCAGTAATCCGGGTGCAACATCCGCAACCGGCAACGGTTTTGTTGCTGCTGGCGAGGCCTTCACCGTTGTCGTTGAAGCCCGCGACGCAGAGAATGCAGTAACGCCGAATTTTGGCCGAGAACTGGTGCCAGAGGGTATTGAGATTACGTCAACGGCGCTAGTAATACCGGCCGGCGGTATCAACGGCTCTGCCAATGATGGCAAAATTGGCAATAGTAGCGCTTTTTCAGCTACAGCAATCGCCGGTGTCTTTGCAGGCAATAATTTTAGCTTTGATGAGTACGGCATTATCACCCTGCAGGCAAGTATTGCCGATGATGACTACCTCGGCGGCGGTGAAATATCAGGCAGCGTATCTGGCAATGTTGGGCGATTTTACCCCGCCAGTTTTACCTTGGATTCAAGCAGCGTTGTCGCCGCCTGTAATAACTTCACCTATATGGATCAGCCAGAAATCATGATCAGCTATAACCTACAGGCGCTCGATACACTGGGCGCTCAACTGAGCAATTATGATGCCGGTTTATTGGGTAGCAGCGCTGTCGCCATACCAGTTTTTCACATTGAAAACGACAACCAGGGCGTTGATCTAAGTAGCCGACTTGCAGTGACATCTAGCACCTGGGTTAACGGCAGTTATCAACTGACTAACATCAATCAACAATTTAATCGCGCCACCAGCCCAGACGGCCCTTTCACATCGCTTCAGCTGGGTGTCTCCATCACTGATAACCTGGACACGCTGAAAATTACCAATGCCAACATGAACCCCAGCACCAGCAATGATTGTACAGCTATCTCTGACTGCGATACCAGAGCCTTATCCGGTACGACCAACCTGCATTACGGCCGAATGGTATTAAGCAATGCTTTTGGCCCAGAAACCGAACCACTCGCCATACCACTAAGCACGCAATATTTTACTGAAAATGGCAATTTTGTGGAGAATACAAATGACGATTGTAGCGCCTATATTAATAGCGCTAGCACACTGAGCAATTATCAGGATGGTTTGGGTAGCCTAAGTATTATATCACCCACCAGCTTCGAATTTGTTGTTAACGGGTCTGCTACGCCAGGCAACAGAATAACCCTGTCAGCACCTGGGGCGAATAATACCGGCAGTGTTGACATAAGCTACAGCGTACCCGCATGGCTTAAATATAATTGGCAGGGCAGTGGCGATGAAGATCCCCAAGCGACCGCTTCCTATGGCCATTTTCGCGGTCATGACAAGGTCATCTATTGGCGCGAAGTCTTCTAGATTATAGAGCGCCAGAGGCATTTTCTGACTAGTAATAATTGCCAAATTAGCTACACTTTTCGAACAGGTAATAGCCCAGACTGGAAGTGTTAATGCAATTATTTAGTCCAACTGAAGTAGAAAGTCTACAAATGTTTGAGCTTTTAGCCGACGTCACAGAAAACGTTGATGAATGTGAAATCGTACTGGTCATGCTCGAACATGATCACCACAACATGAAGCTATATGCGACATTGCTCCAATCCATTAACAACGTTAGATCAAAGATGCATATTGCCTGTATGGAACCGATGATCCCACTTATTGTGGCCATAGAAAATGTATTAGCGTTACAGGAGCAAGGGGAATTCAACTTTAATAGCCTGGTATCCGATCTGGCATTAACTACCCTTGAACTGGTACAGAATTTTGTTGATGATTGTGCCCATCACGAATGCGCAAAATACGATTCAGACCTACTAGCCAGGGTCGTTAACCTGTTGTCCGAGATTAAAGGCAGCAACCAGGCTAAGCATCAGCAATTAATTACCCAGGCGTTACTGGAACTAGACCCGACACTTGGCATCGATATTAAGTCTCCTTCTACAGCCACAATTGAGCCACTAAAGTCCGAAACCACCACCTCATTACAGCTCGAATTAAATAATCAGTCACAGATGACCGCTGATCTTGAATTTTTCAAAGATATTATGACGCCAATCGAAAAACGCATCAACAATTGGGCAGGACGTAGCGCTCGCCAAACGATGCTTGCAGCAAGTTTAAATCAGGCGGCGGGACTACCTGTCGATGCCCAACAACTAACTGCTGCCGTGCTACTACACGATATTGGTATGCCCCTGATGCCGTTAAAACTATTGGACAAACAATCTAAACTGAACGATCAGGAAATCGAACATTTACGCAGCCATATCAATGCCGCCATGGCATTCGTGCAGGATATGCACCATTGGGATGAAGCGATGGGTTTTATCACCGATCATCACGAACGTTTTGACGGCAGTGGCTACCCAAGGGGAGCCAAAGGCACTGAAATATCCGAAGGTGCAAAAATACTGGCCATTGTCGATTCATTTGAAGCTATGACCCATGAGCGTTCACAAGTTACCCATTACAAACGCCCTTTGGTGCATGCAGCAAAAGAAATAGAACTAAATAGTGGTACTCAATTTTGTCCTTTCTGGGTGAATATTTTTAAAGATGTGTTCAAAACACTACTACGTAGAAAGCGTCATATTACTGAGTCCACTATCTAAACCGTCTCTCCCGACCCTGTATTATTTAAGCGCCATTCATCTCGTCTATACTCAGAGATAGGAAGTAATTCCTCACCATCGTAAAATCGTACCTTCGCTATAGATGCCATATGAGCTCAAGCAAGACCTCAAAGATTGATCATCCACGCTGGCATTTAATCTATTTTGTACTTGCAGCTTTCGATGTCATCACCGTTATAGCCACCTTATATTTAAGCTCCATGATTCTGGATATCTATATTTCATCTGTAGATAAGAGCAGCCTCTGGGCCAGTCGCGCAGGTGATATTTCCGACTTGAGTCTGATATTAGTAAAAGTGAATACCCCTGGGAATGACGTTTTTGAATCTCAGGACCCAGTACAGGAAAATATCCGTCTCGGTCAGCACAACGATGCTTTTAAGCTTCTTTATCATAAAATTACCAACGATTTAGACAGGCTCGAAGACGCCACCCTCTCTAAACAGCTAAAAAACCAAATAGCCAGTGTAAACACAAGCAAGGACCAGATTATCGACCAGGCCAGGCAAGTGTTTGAGCTCTATCAAACAAATAATAGAATCCAGGCTGGCAATCATATGGCCATCATGGACCGGCATTTTGCTAAATCCAGCACCCAATTGGCCGGTGTAAACAAAATTATTCGGGATAAACAAAAATCAATCCTCAGGCACGAGATAACCAAAGCGAAAAAACTCAAAGAATATGAATATATAATCGTTGGCATGATATTCCTTATGATTATCTGCGTTTTAGGCTATGGGCACTTTCTGGCAAAAAAAATGCGCGCCACAGAGTCCTGGGTCTCTGACTTACTAGCTCAAAATGAAGGCGTAATCGACACAGCTGGTGATGGAATTATTGTCATCGACGACCATGGCATCATCGAGGCTTTTAATTCCGCCAGCGAAAGAATATTTGGTTACAAAAAGGCTGAACTTCTGGGCAAAAACTGCATGGTTTTAATGTCTCCGATCGATCGCCAGCAACATAATAACTACCTCTCCAGGTACTTTAAAACCGGCCAAACTAGCGTATTCGGCAGCGGTCGAGAAGTACTCGGCAAAAAAAAGGATAACTCAGTTTTTCCGCTACATCTCAATGTTAATGAAATGATTGTTGGTATCAATCACCAGACAAAGTTTGTCGGTTCACTACGAGACCTGACAACTCAAAAACTACTTGAGCAAAACCTTGTTGCCGCCAAAGATTCAGCAGAGCAGGCGGCGCTCGCAAAAAGTGAGTTTCTTGCCACCATGAGCCATGAAATTCGCACCCCGATGAATGGCGTCATTGGTATGCTGGGCCTTTTACTCAAAACTAACCTTGATAAAGATCAGCAACGTAAAACAGACCTTGCCAAAACAAGTGCCGAAACCTTGCTAACGATTATCAACGATATTCTTGATTTTTCTAAAATAGAGGCGGGCAAGCTAGAAATTGAAAATCTCGATTTCAATATCTTAAATTGCATCGCTGATTTTGTCGATGCTATGTCCATGTCGGCCCACAAAAAATCGATTGAGTTAATAGTAAACTGTAGCGAAATCTCTCTCCCCTGGGTAAATGGTGATCCCGGTCGCCTACGTCAAATACTGACTAATTTAGTCAGTAACGCAATTAAATTTACCCCAGCAGGTGAAATTATTATTCATGCGTCCTTAACGCAAGGATCAGGGAATCAGCAAATTTTCACCTGCACTGTCACTGATACCGGTGTCGGCATACCCAGAGAAAAAATACCCCACCTATTCGAAAAGTTCTCACAGGAAGACACATCAACCACACGTAAATACGGCGGCACGGGTTTAGGGCTGGCAATCGTCAAACAACTTTGTGAACTGATGAACGGTGACATCAAGGCCACCAGCGAACCTGGACAAGGCAGTTGTTTTGAATTTAATGTGTCGCTGCAGCAGGTACAAAACACACACCTCGGCTCACCCATTGATCTGCGGGGTACAGCCATACTGGTTGTCGATGACAACGCAGCAAGTCGACAATCCCTCGGCGCACAACTGGAGCAGTGGGGTGCATATGTAGAACAGGCCGAAAGTGGCATTAGTGCCCTGAATGCACTGGAAATTGATAGTCGCCAGAAAAATAACCACCCGCATCGGTTCGGCGCCGCTTTGGTAAATATGGAAATGCCAGCAATGAACGGCATACAATTAGCACAGGCGATACGCTCACAGAAGATTTTTGACAACATGCAATTGATACTAATGGGCACCACTGCAACCGAAAGTGACATCATTTCCTACCGGCAACAAGGATTTTCTAGTTATATCACCAAGCCCGTCACAACAACCAGTCTGTCGCAGGTATGCAACGATACTATCATTAATGAAGATGTCTCTAATGAAACCTTCACTAATAAGAAATTAACCAACAGTGCCATTTCAAGCGAAAGTAATAGCAGTGAAAGTAATACTAATGACACCGACCAAAACTTCAGCCAACTCAACTCAGCTGTGTATCCAGCAGATGAAAACATCAATTTCACCCTACAAGGCTTGCGAATCTTGCTGGTTGAAGACAACGTTATTAATCAGGAAGTTGCGCTAAATTTTCTTGAAGATATGGGCGTTTATGCTGACATAGCAAGCAATGGCCTTGAGGCCTTGCACGCACTGCACGAGCGGCAGACAATTGAACCTTATCAGCTTATTCTAATGGACTGCCAGATGCCCGAGATGGATGGCTACGAAGCAACCAGGTCTATTCGTCAGGCAAAGGCAGGAGAACACTGCCGCGAAATTCCAATCATCGCGATGACTGCAAATGCCATGATTGGAGATCGAGAAAAATGCCTGGCCGCTGGCATGAGTGACTATCTTGCAAAACCTATAGATCCAGATCAGTTGAAACAGGCACTCTACCAATGGCACCCCCGCGACATATAATCAAACCTCCAGGTAATATCATATAATTTGTCAGTACCATCCGTCAGTAGCATCTGACCGAGCACATCTCTGCCCTGTTCACCCTCATGAGCCTGGGTTAGGGTTAGGCTCAGGAAAATGTCGATTTAGCACATTTACCAGGCTCTTTAGTGTGATAGGTTTTGACAGGTGATCGTTCATACCCGCAGCAATACATTCCTCGCGATGTTCAGCGAAGGCATGGGCGGTTAGCGCGACGATAAGCGCTGGTTTTTTTATCTGACTTTTCTCAAATCGGCGAATACTACGGGTTGCCTCGTAACCGTCCATTTCGGGCATTGCACAGTCCATCAAAATTAAATCATAGTCTTCGTTATGCTGCTTATAATCCTGAACCGCCTGAATACCGTCTTCGACGATTCTAACTTCATGCCCGAGCTCCTCCATAAAACCCCGAATAACTTCCTGATTAGTCGCCACATCTTCAGCAACAAGGACTTTTAAACCCTGCCTGATAGTTTCAAATGCATGATGATGCTGACAATCTGCCTCTGAACTATCAAGCAACAGCTCATCATAGAAACGATTAATGATACCCCAGCGGCACATTTCAAAACCATGCGCAATACTGCTAATAGTTCGGTCTTCGATATCCCCAGTCAAAAAAATCCATTTTAGTGGCAATGGCTGGCGTGCAATAGGGTTTTTATCTTTGTCCGCCTGACGGGCTAGGCCTTCAAGCTGATGATTGCTGTTAGTAGCGGCAACTGAAGGCGTGCAAATTCCTGCTAGAACAAGCTTATTCGCAGTTTCGAATTGTTCATCAATAAATACGCCAAGTAGACATTGTCGATGTTCTTCGAGCATTACGTTCAACTGTTGCCTTGAGCCACAACGTAATACTCGGACATTAAATTGTATAAAGTAGATTGCAAGAATATCGCCTAATTCCACTCGACTCCAGACGATAATTGCAGCCGCAGGGGGACTAAAACCCAGAAAACCTGTCGGCCTCTGAATCTGATTATTCTCGACCTCATTATTCTCCAAAAAATGACTGTCGGCATTATCATCAGCTTCGCCATTACACCTATCCTGGACCATATTGGCTGTAAAATAAAAACAGCTGCCTATGCCCTCATTACTCTCCACACCTATTTCGCCACCCATTAGCACTGTTAGGTTTTTACTAATGGCAAGACCCAAACCTGTGCCACCGTACTTTCTGGAGGTCGATGCATCGACCTGCGTAAAAGCTGAAAATAATTTATTTTGTGCCGCCGCAGAAATACCGCAACCAGAATCTCGAATAGAAAATTTGACCTGCCCCGACGCCAATGGGTTTACAGATACCGTGAGTAAAATATAACCGTCAGCAGTAAATTTGAAAGCATTGCCAACCAGGTTAATAAGCACCTGGCGCAAGCGCGATGGATCCCCTGATAATTCGTCAGGCACCGACGGGTGTACAGAACAATACAGTGGAATATCCGTGCGTTTCACATGACTATAAAAAATACCCAGCACACCCTGTATTCTGTCTCTTATACACATCTGACGCTGCCGACGAAGCTAGAA
>JAHRVQ010000034.1 GCA_019090615.1 Pseudomonadales bacterium
AAAAGCCCTTAGCGGTTCTTAAAAAAGCCCTTAGCGGTTCTAGTGTAAAAAGCCCTTAGCGGTTCTAGTGTAAAAAGCCCTTAGCGGTTCTAGTGTAAAAAGCTCATAACGGCTCTAAATAAAAAGCTCTTAGCGGCCAGTTAAAAGAACGCACAACAAGAATAACTACGTAAAAATTTAATTCAAACACAAAGAGGCATGGTAAAGCAAAATGATGGATGTTATGGAAATTTGGAAGTTGCTGCCTCATCGCTATCCGTTTTTGTTGATTGATAGAGTGATTGAACTTGAAGTAGAAAAACGCATCGTAGCCATTAAGAATATAACGATCAACGAACCTCAGTTTACCGGACATTTCCCTGCAACGCCGGTCTTTCCCGGCGTAATGATCGTTGAAGCTATGGCTCAGGCATCGGGCATTCTCGCTTTTAAAAGCCGTAATCGAACCCTGGATGATGGCTATATCTATTATCTTGCAGGCACGGATAAAACTAAATTTAAGCGATCAGTGGTGCCTGGTGATCAACTTAGGCTTGAAGTAGAGATTGTCAATTTACGCAATCACTGGATGAAGGCATCCGGCAAGGCTTATGTTGACGATCAACTGGTCTGTTCCAGTCTGTTAACTTGTGCAGAGCAGAAAGTCGAATAAAGGCATTTAAATGTCGGATGATGGGACATTAATTGTTGGTATTGTTGCTGGTGAAACTTCTGGCGATAATTTGGGCGCTGCACTGATGTCGGCCATGCAAAAACAGCAACCTCGACTGGAATTTGTTGGTATTGGTGGGCCTGCGATGACTGAAAATGGGTTGCGGTCCTGGATAGATATAGACCGTTTGGCAGTTAATGGTTTTGTAGAGCCGTTAAAACGTCTGCCTGAACTTATCAAAATACTGCGCTCAACCCGGAATAAGATTATCGCAGCGAAGGTGAGTTGCTTTATTGGCGTTGATTTTAATTTCTTTAATTTGTTGCTGGCGGGCATGCTTAAAAAAGCCGGTATACCCACCGTGCATTATGTGTCACCAACAGTATGGGCATGGCGTAAGGGTAGAATCAGGAGTATTGCAAAAAAAGTAGATCTAATGCTGACTTTGTACCCTTTTGAGCTGGATATCTACCATGCAAATCATATCCAGGCAGTGTTTGTGGGCCACCCAAAGGCGGACCAGATCCAACCAAATGATGGGCCAAAGGGTAAAAAGCAGGCTCGAGATAAATATCAAATATCTCATGATGTAAGGCTAGTGGCCATGTTGCCGGGTAGTCGTAGCTCGGAAGTCAGTTATAGCGGGTCAGATTTTATTGCGGCGGCAAAAATTATTAGAGATACACAGCCTGCTGCAGAGTTTATTCTTCCGGCGGTAAACCCGAAGCGGCAGCAACAGATTGAAGATCTATTGCAACAAAGTGATTTGAAAGCGGAAGATAAAAGCGCATACAGGGTTGTACCTGGAGATGCACAGACGGTCATGATGGCGGCCGATGTTGTGCTGGTTAATTCGGGCACTGCTACTTTAGAGGCGATGTTGTTAAAAAAGCCCATGGTGATGTCTTACCGTCTTGGTACGATGACCTATTGGGTTATTTCCAGGTTAGTTACCACGAAATATTTTGCGTTACCGAATATTTTGGCCAATAAGGCGTTGGTACCTGAATTGATACAGTATGAAGCGACACCCGAGGCGCTGGCAGCTGAAGTTTTGAAGTTATTAGAAGATGAAGCCAGTACTGCATTAAATGGTGAATTTGATCGAATACATCGATCGCTGCAAAAAAATTCTGCACAGGTCGCGGCAGCTGCAGTTTTTGAACTGCTGTCTCGGTAGGTTCGCGGGGTAGTAGTTATGTATCGACTGGAAAATGTTGCTGGTGTTGACGAGGTGGGGCGGGGCCCCCTGGCAGGGGCGGTGATTGCTGCTGCGGTTGTCTTAAACCCCTTTAAAACTATTGGCGGTTTACGAGATTCGAAAAAATTGTCGCTGAAAAAACGCCTTGAACTAGATGTGATAATACGTGAACAGGCAATTGCCTATGCGATAGGACGGGCTGAAGTAGCAGAGATTGATGCGTTGAATATTCTTAATGCGAGTTTGTTAGCGATGCAGCGAGCGGTTAACAAATTATCAATAGAAGTGGATTTTGCATTGGTTGACGGTAACCGGACGCCTGAACTGCCATGTGCTTCAGAATGGCTAATTAAAGGCGATAATAAACACGACTCTATTAAAGCAGCGTCTATTATTGCTAAAGTCGCTCGGGATAAAGAAATGCAAGATCTGGACCTCAAATATCCGCAGTACGGATTAGCAAAACATAAAGGTTATCCTACTGCACATCATTTGTTGATGTTAGAACAGCATGGCCCAAGCCAGATTCATCGGATGTCCTTTGCCCCCTGCAGAAGGTTTGTGACTGGTTGATTTCCAAAGGCAATGTAGAAATATTGTTTTGTGGCAAATTATTCTGAGTAGATTACTGGTTGAGTCAATAATCTTCAGGTCGTAATATGCCAAGGTTAATATCTTAGTCATTATTACTTATTTTTAATTACCGACAGGCGACCAGATAGCTCGATGAATCCCTCATTTATTCACCTTAGAATTCATTCGGAATTTTCTCTAAATGATGGCATTGTGCGTCTTAAGCCGTTGGCCGCAACAGCCGCAGAGATGCGCATGCCGGCACTGGCAGTCACGGACAACAATAACCTGTATGGGCTTATCAAGTTTTATAGTGCAGCTAGTAACGCGGGTATAAAGCCAATTGTTGGGGCTGATGTCTGGGTTAATCAACCAAATGCCGAGGCCACGCCGTTGGTATTACTCGCCCGGAACGAAACTGGCTATCGTAATCTAACAGAATTAATCTCTCGGGGTTATCAACAGGGTCAGGTTTTAGGCAAGGCTTTTTTAGAGCAGGCATGGGTCGCAGAAAAAGCTGAAGGATTGATAGCGCTTTCTGCCGGTATTACTGGTGATGTTGGCCGGGCACTGGCTGCGGGTAAGCTTGAACTTGCGAAGCAATTGGCATTACGTTGGATGGAAATTTTTCCAGATGCCTACTATCTGGAATTACACCGTACGAAGCGTACTGGAGAAGAGAAATATGTTAATCAGGCGGTAATACTTGCGGCAGATATTAGTTGTCCGGTGGTTGCTACAAATGACGTTCGATTTCAGCATCAGGAGCAGTTTGATGCTCATGAAGTCAGGGTTTGTATTCATCAGGGTTATACTCTTAACGATACCCGGCGCAAACGTGAATATTCAGATCAGCAATACCTTAAAACCCCAGCGGAGATGTGTGCGCTGTTTGAAGATATTCCTGAGGCTATTGAAAATACCCTTGAAATAGCCAGGCGTTGTAGCGTTGAGATCGATTTGGGGAATTATTATTTACCTGCCTACCCGATTCCGGAAGGTATGTCAGAGGAATCGTATTTTTGTGAAGTGTCGGAAAAAGGTTTAGCGGCACGATTGGCGAAAATCCTTGATAGCAGCGCTGATGATTATGCAGAACAGGTCAAGGCCTACGAAGCTCGTTTGACCTTCGAGTTGAAGGTGATCAACGATATGGGTTTTCCAGGATATTTTTTAATTGTCATGGAATTTATCCAGTGGGCTAAAGATAATGACATACCCGTGGGCCCAGGCCGGGGTTCAGGTGCTGGTTCGTTGGTCGCCTACGTGTTGGAGATTACCGACGTTGACCCATTGGAATATGATTTGTTATTCGAGCGTTTCTTGAACCCGGAGCGGGTTTCCCTGCCGGACTTTGATATCGATTTTTGCATGGATGGCCGTGACCGAGTGATTCAGCATGTGATGGATCGTTATGGTCGTGATGCGGTCTCACAAATTATTACCTTTGGTACCATGGCAGCTAAGGCAGTTGTTCGTGATGTAGCCAGGGTACAGGGTAAGTCTTATGGATTGGCGGATAAACTATCAAAACTGATTCCCTTTGATCCAGGCATGACCCTGAAAAAAGCGCTTGAAGAAGAGCCCTTATTAGGCGAATTTATTGCTCGGGATGAAGATGCCGATGAAATTATGGAAATGGCTTTCAAGCTTGAGGGTATTACCAGAAATGTCGGTAAACACGCGGGTGGTGTGGTTATAGCGCCGACCAAAATCACTGATTTTTCTGCGATTTACACGGATGAAAACGGGGGTAGCTTAATAACCCAGTTTGATAAAGATGATGTAGAACGTGCGGGTCTGGTTAAATTTGATTTTTTGGGGCTGCGTACCCTGACTATTATTGATAATGCGGTTAAAAGTATTAATCAGCGTAATGCTAGCCAGGGCAGGGCAGATATTAAGATCGAAACCTTACCGCTTGATGACCCTGCGATTTATGCAGACCTCAGAGAAGCAAAAACTACCGCAGTGTTCCAGCTTGAGTCGAGGGGTATGAAGGATCTGATTAAGCAGGTTAAGCCTAATCGGTTTGGTGATATTGTGGCTTTGGTCGCGCTGTTTAGACCGGGGCCATTGCAACTTGCGCCAGATTTTATTAAGCGTAAAAGCGGTGAAGAGGAGGTTGACTATTTACATCCTAGTTTGAAGTCTGTTTTAGAAGGTACCTATGGCGTAATGTTGTATCAGGAGCAGGTGATGCAAATTGCCCAGATCCTGGCGGGCTATTCACTGGCCGACGCGGACCTGCTGAGGCGTGCTATGGGTAAGAAAAAGCCTGAAGAAATGGCTAAGCAACGGGGTAATTTTGTTGCTGGGGCATTAAAAAATGACGTCGAAGAAAAACAGGCGGATCATATTTTTAGTTTGATGGAGATGTTTGCTGGGTATGGCTTCAACAAGCCGCATTCGGTTGCCTACGCCTGGATAGCTTATCAGACTGCCTGGCTAAAGCATTATTATCCAGCCGATTTTATGGCTGCAGTGTTGTCAGCTGATATGCAGGCGACAGACAAGGTAGTCATCAATGTTGAAGAATGCCAGATCATGAAAATTGAACTAGCAGGTCCTGATGTTAATAAAGGTCAGTTTCGCTTTGTAGCAGATGGTCCAACCAGTATTTCGTATGGTTTAGGTTCGATCAAGGGGCTGGGAGAGGGCCCTGTGGGTGCGCTGATTGAAAGCCGGGACAGTGGCGGACAATTTTCTGATCTGTATGACCTTTGCCAACGGGTTGACCTGCGTAAGTTGAATAAACGCGCCCTTGAGGCGCTAATTAGTGCGGGTGCACTAGATCGCCTGGTGGCTGATGATATTGAGTTAAACTGGCCAGCAACTGTTGATTATCAGCGAGCATTATTATTTGCCAATCAGGTTGAGGCTGTGAAAACCGCGGAACAAAAAAATCGAAGTCAGGATGGCGGCTTGATGGACTTGTTTGGCGATGATTTTAATATGGGTGCCAGTAAGGCTACGCCTTATAATCATATTGATGGCTTGCGGAGCCTGACGATTAAGCAGCGTCTTAGGAAGGAAAAAGAAACTATCGGCTGGTATCACACCGGCCATCCACTGGATATGTATAAAGAGGAACTGAAATATCTGTCTAAATCCAGGATTGCGGAGCTTCGCGTGAGTAAAGATCCGCAGGTGATCGTCGGACTAGTGGTGGCTGTGCGGACTATGAAATCAAAAAAAGGCGAAACCATTGCCTTTGTTACTCTGGATGACCGTTCGGCGCGAATGGACGTGGCGATTTCAGCAGATTTATATGATATGCATCGTGAACGATTGGCTAAAGATGCAGTGATTTTTTGTAAAGGATCTACTAGTTATGATGAGTTCTCCGGTGGTATTCGAATGCGTACATCCGAGGTTTATGATCTTACCCAGGCCAGAGAGAGAAGTATTCGCGCGTTACAGCTGAGCCTGGCCACGGTCGATCTGGAAGATGGTTTTACGCTGGATCTAGCGAAGATATTAAAGCCTTTTGTGCTGGGGCCAGGTCTTGGGTGTCGAGTATCAATTGCTTATAAGCACCCGCAGGCGCAGGCAGATGTTTTGCTTGGTGATGCATGGCGGGTATCACCGCATGATGACCTGATCCAGAACCTACGTGATCGATACGGAACAAAAAGTGTACTGCTTGATTATTCAATTGGCCGATAATCCGTAAGAGGGCTTGCTGGTGGAAATTTCTGAAGCTGAATTACAACCCATTTTGCAATGCAAGGGCCGGTTAGTGGTTGGCTATAGTGGTGGTCGAGATTCACACGTACTGCTGCACTGGTTACATCAACTTAAACTTGAACAGTGCCTGGTTGCGGATATTTATGCCCTGCATATCAACCATGGTATTAGCTCTCAGGCTGATCTATGGGAAACCCATTGTCGCAACATATGTCAGGGGTTAGGTATTCCGATAGCAGTTCAAAAGGTTAACGTTAGCCCAAAAGGCAGTCTTGAGGCAGCAGCAAGATCAGCCAGGTATCAGGGCTTTAATGATTTTTTGCGTAGCGATGATTTATTGTTGTTAGCTCATCATGAACAGGATCAGTTAGAAACCATCATGTTACATCTATTAAGAGGTGATAGCCCAATGGGTTTGAAGGGTATGACGCGGCAAAGGCGGCTTGCAACCGCGCAGCTATTAAGGCCGTTGTTAAGCGTTACAGCTAAAGATGTTCAACTATATGCGGAAAAATATGCTTTGTTGTGGGTTGAGGACCAAAGCAATCAGGATGTTGCTATGGATCGCAATTATATTCGCAATAATGTTATGCCAATATTGCATCAACGGTGGCCGCAGTTATCCACCACCTGGCTTAGCGCGTTAAAGCGAACCAATGAGGGCGTGGCGGAACTGGAGGCAATAGCAGAACAAGATTTGCAGGCCGCCAGAGAAAATACGGGTGCTGACGGATCGATAAAAGTGAGCGTTATTAGGCTACGTAACCTGAGTCAGAGACGACAAATTAACCTGTTCAGGTTGATGTTCAGATTGTCGGGTATGAGCAACTTTGCGCCGGAAAAATTGCTGGTTGCGGGTATCCATGATTTGCTCCAGGCAGACTCGGATAAAATGCCGATGTTGCAATGGCAAGGTATGCAGGTTCGCAGGTTTCGGCAATCTATCTATTTACTGCCCTGTTTTGCGGCAGTCAGTAGCAGGCGTCGGCTGCTTGCAGATTTATTGTCCGGTCCGCTGGCTAATGGCGGGCTATTTTCGTCCAGTGCAAGGCAAAGTGATCCACCAGGGCTGAAGTTGGAAAATAGGCATCAACTAACCGTGGGTTATCGTCAGGGAGGGGAAACAATGCAGTTCGCGCGCAGGCGGTCTTTAAAAAATGTCTTCCAGGAAAATCAAATACCGGGATTTCTCCGAGATTATATACCGCTGATTTTCCATGGTGATGAACTGGTCGCTATCTGTGGCATGATCGAATGGGGTTTGCCTTTTATTGTTATTCCTGCCTATCAATCGAAGCTTCGAAGTCAGGTTTTGAACTGGCAGTTGAGCGGCCGTTTAGCCAGCTAATGAACTTGAAGCAGGTAGGGTTTGGGAAATGACGCAAGAAAAGATTCATAACGCCAGCCAGTGTAGAAGCAGAAGCGGATAAAATCCATGTCAAAACTCGGCTTAGGTCGATAGATTGGGTCGATAGAAGATCGTCAAATTCCAATATTCAGATTGAGCAGAGGCCGGTTCAGTGGTATCGTGCAACCCCATCTCGGTCAGCCTCTCTGACCTTTCATATTTCTTGATGGGAGTTGAATGTCTCGTTATATATTTGTTACTGGTGGTGTTGTTTCTTCCCTTGGGAAAGGCATTGCTGCTGCCTCGTTAGGCGCTATTTTAGAAGCGCGGGGTCTAAATATTACTATGTTAAAACTAGACCCTTATATCAATGTTGATCCAGGTACGATGAGTCCCTTGCAGCATGGTGAGGTATTTGTTACGGCTGATGGTACCGAAACCGATCTTGACCTGGGCCATTATGAGCGCTTTGTGCGCACAACGATGACGCGCAAAAATAATTTTACCACTGGCCAGGTTTATGCAGATGTTATTGCGCGTGAACGCCGTGGAGATTATCTTGGGGCAACCATCCAGGTCATCCCGCACATTACTGACTCCATTAAACAGCGTATTATTGATGGTGCTGCAGACAGTGATGTTGCCATTGTTGAAATCGGCGGTACGGTCGGCGATATAGAATCGCAGCCGTTCCTGGAGGCGGCCAGACAATTACGATTTGAAGTTGGGTCGCAAAATGCTATTTTTATGCATTTAACCTTGGTGCCCTATATTGCAACAGCGGGCGAGACAAAAACTAAACCCACTCAGCACTCGGTGAAGGAGCTTCGTTCCATTGGCCTGCAACCGGATGTATTAATTGTTCGCTCCGATCATGAGATCCCGCAGGCATCCAGAGATAAGATCGCCTTGTTTACCAATGTTGACCGTAATGCTGTGATCCCACTGATCGATGTGGATACTATTTATAAAATACCCTCAATTTTGCATGACCAGAAGCTGGATGAAATTATTGTCGGCAAGATGGATATTCAGTGCCCACAGGCTGATTTGACAGAATGGCAGGAGGTAGCTGAGGCCCATCTAAACCCTGAAAAAACGATTTGCATATTTATGGTGGGTAAATATATGGAATTGTTGGACGCCTATAAATCCCTCACTGAGGCGATAATTCATGCAGGTATCCATACGCGGACTAAAGTTGAAGTACAGTTTCTGGATTCAGAAGATTTAATGGCTCAGGGCATGGATGTTTTGTCTTCAGCCGATGCGATTTTGATCCCTGGTGGTTTTGGTGTTCGAGGGTTTGAAGGTAAAATTGCGGCTGCGGGTTATGCGCGTGAGCATAAAATACCCTATCTTGGCATTTGCTACGGTATGCATGCAGCGATAATAGATTATGCGCGGAATGTTTGCGGCCTTGATGCCGCGGATACGACTGAGAATAATCCCAGCTGTCCCCATCCAGTTATCGGTTTGATAACAGAATGGCTTAAGGATGATGGTAGTCGAGAGTATCGCGCCATGGATTCGAATATGGGCGGTACCATGCGTATGGGCGAGCAGGAAACACAATTAGACCCTGAATCACTAAGTTATAAAATATACGCCAAAGCGGTGGTTAAAGAACGTCATCGGCATCGTTACGAGGTAAATAATCACTATATCGCTCAGCTGGAACAAGCCGGGTTGCGCGTTGCGGGGCGGTCTCTGGATAACATGCTGGTAGAAATGATTGAAATCGAGGATCATCCCTGGTTTATCGCTAGTCAATTTCATCCGGAGTTTACTTCCACGCCGAGAGATGGCCACCCACTGTTCATTAGTTTTATTGAAGCCGCTTTGACCTACAAAGGTATTTGATGGTTTGTGCACCAGGAAATTAGTTTAAGTGGCTTGTAGCAACATGAGTACTATTAGAGTGGCAATGATAAAAATAAGTAGCATGGCAATGATAAAAATATGAAACTAAATGAGTTTAAGGTCAGCGATAAGTCCACTTTCTTTTTGATTGCGGGTACCTGTGTGATTGAATCTGAACAAATGGCAATGGATACTGCGGGCAAGTTAAAAGAAATTTGTGCTTCGCTGGATATTCACCTTATTTATAAATCATCCTTCGATAAGGCCAACCGGTCGTCGCAAGACAGTTATAGGGGGCCGGGTATTGAAGCGGGTCTGAAAATTCTGCAAAAGGTAAAACAGTCGTTGCAGCTACCTATATTGACAGATGTGCATGAGGACACGCCGTTGGACGAAGTGGCAGATGTAGTTTCTGTGCTTCAAACCCCGGCATTTTTATGTCGACAAACTAATTTTATTCAAGCAGTTGCTAGTACTGGCCTGCCAGTAAATATTAAGAAAGGTCAGTTTCTGGCACCGTGGGATATGAAAAATGTTTACGATAAAGCGGTCGCAACTGGTAACGAGAATATTATGGTGTGTGAGCGTGGGGTTAGTTTTGGCTACAATAACCTGGTTTCTGATATGCGTTCGTTGGCGGTCATGAAACAAATTGGTTGCCCGGTAGTATTTGATGCAACTCACAGTGTGCAATTGCCTGGTGGCCAGGGCGAGAGTTCGGGCGGCTTAAGGGAAATGGTGCCTGTATTGGCGCGTGCAGCTGTGGGTGTTGGTATTCATGGGCTTTTTATGGAGACCCACCCTGATCCTGATAAAGCACTATGTGATGGCCCTAATTCCTGGCCGTTAGACCAGATGTATGAACTGTTGTCGCTCCTGAAAGGGATTGACAGTGTCGTTAAGTCTAGCAATTTGCCTGAAACAATTTTGAATCCGCAGTAATAAAGTTAGCTTTGCGTCCGCAAAGCAATAAAGATTAAGTATTGGAGTGATATTGGTGACTGAGATAGTTGATGTTCGAGCGAGGGAGATTCTTGATTCCAGAGGTAATCCAACGATTGAAGCCGACGTGGAGTTGGCCAATGGTATTATAGGCTCTGCCTGTGTGCCGTCTGGTGCGTCTACTGGTAGTCGTGAAGCCATGGAGCTGCGAGATAAAGATCCAGGCCGCTATTTAGGGAAAGGTGTGCTCAAAGCTGTGGAAAATGTGAATACGTTGATTCGAGAGCCGTTGTTGGGGATGGATGTCGAAAACCAGGTTGAAATAGACCGGCGCATGATTGAGATAGACGGCACTGAGAACAAATCTAACCTGGGTGCCAATGCAATCCTTGCGGTGTCTTTAAGTATTGCCAAGGCAGCTGCCAAAGCTAAAAAAATTGAATTATATGAATATCTGGCTGAACTTGATGGTAGTGCTGGGCGTTATAGTATGCCTGTGCCAATGATGAATATTATCAATGGGGGAGAGCATGCCGATAACAATATAGATATTCAGGAGTTTATGATTTTACCCGTGGGTGTGACGGAATTTTCCGAAGCGCTACGTTGTGGGGCAGAGATTTTTCATACATTAAAATCTGTCCTGGCAGCCCGTGGGCTAAGTACTGCAGTTGGCGATGAAGGGGGTTTTGCACCAAATTTACCCAGTAATGAGTCGGCGCTGGAAATTATTATGGAATCTATCGAAAAAGCAGGATACACAGCGGGTAAAGATGTTTATCTTGGTTTGGACTGCGCTGCTTCAGAATTTTATAAATCTGGCGAGTATGTATTAAGTGGCGAAAATCGACGCTTTGATGCTGCCGGTTTTACTGCTTATTTAGCGGAGCTGAGTAACAAATATCCGATAATTTCAATTGAAGATGGTATGGACGAAAGTGATTGGCACGGTTGGGGTTTGCTGACTAAAGCAATAGGCAGTCAGGTACAACTGGTAGGGGATGACCTGTTTGTCACTAATTCAAAGATATTGCAGCGAGGAATTGACGACAACGTGGCTAATTCAATCCTGATTAAGCTCAATCAGATTGGCACCCTGACCGAAACGCTGGAGGCCATCCAGTTAGCCAAGAGCGCCGGTTATACAGCTGTAATATCCCATCGTTCGGGTGAAACTGAAGATACAACGATCGCCGACCTTGCGGTTGCCACAGCTGCAGGGCAAATTAAGACTGGGTCGTTATGCCGTTCTGATCGAGTCGCAAAATATAATCGTCTACTGCGAATTGAAGACCAGTCGCATGCTTTGTTTAAAGGCCTGGCTGAGTTTAAAAGGACATAGATTGCCATGACAATGCAGCCGCGGTCTGGTTTTATTCTGTTGCTAGTACTGATGTTGCTCGGTTTGCAGCATAGGCTGTGGTTTGGTGAGGGAAGTTATAGCGACTTGCAACGTCTCAGTCAGAAAGTGGCGCAGGCGCAAGTCTCTAATGTGGTCAGAGAACAGCGTAATCGAGTATTGCGAATCGAAGTACGTGATTTGAAAAGTGGTGATGCTGCTATGGAAGAAAAAGCCCGTTCAGAGCTTGGTCTAATTAAACCAGGAGAAACCTTTTTTATGTTGGTTGAAAAGGATACTCCCTGAAATATGTCTGCTGCAGCTAAAATTTCATTTATTGTACCGGCCGCTGGTAAGGGTCTGCGGATGGCGGCAAATGTGCCAAAACAGTATTTGCGGTTGGCGGGACAACCGGTATTACAACATACCCTGGAACGGCTACTCGCCTGCAAACCCGATAAGTTGGTATTAGTTGTGGCAAAGGATGACATTGCCTGGCAAAAGATACCTTGCACTGAGCGTTGTATTATTGCCGAGGGCGGTGCTAGCCGTGCTGAATCTGTCCTGAATGGACTGCAGCACCTGGACGATGCTGTGGATAACTGGGTACTGGTTCATGATAGCGTAAGGCCCTGTGTGCGCGCTGCAGATATTCAACGATTAATTAGTTCTGTGGTCGCCAGTTCATCACAGGGTTTTTCTGCTGGCGGCTTATTGGGTACAGCTATTACAGATACTCTAAAGCATATTCAGTTGCATGAGAGTGAGCTGCATGAAAGTGAGCTGCATGAGAGTGACTTTGGCGATTCGGACCAGGTGGCGAAAACTTCCGGCGCAGCGGCCTCTAATGCAGCGGCTCCCAGCACGGTGGTTGCCAAAACTCTGCCCAGAGAGGCGTATTGGCTAGCTCAGACGCCGCAAATGTTTTCTACTCGGTTATTACGTCAGGCACTCAACGAGACTAAACGTCGCGCTATTACAATCACTGATGAGGCCTCGGCCATAGAACAACTTGGGCATCAGCCGCTGATGGTGGCAGGTAATCCTGATAATCTTAAGATTACCACCCAGCCCGATATGCTGCTGGCAGGGTTTTATTTACAGCAGCAACAATTAGAACTCGCCTTTGAGGGGCAATTAACACCGGCCAACGGGATTCAGACAATGATATCTAAGTCGTTAGGGGACTCAGATTGAGGATAGGTTCTGGCTTCGATGCGCACCGGTATGGTGATGTTTCCGCGGGCTATATAGTTATCGGTGGGGTTCAGGTTCCCTATCATCGGCAGGTTCTGGCACATTCGGATGGTGATGTGCTGCTGCATGCGCTTTGCGATGCTTTGTTGGGTGCACTGGCGCTTGGTGATATAGGGAAACATTTTCCGGATACTGACGGCGAATATAAAAATGCCAATAGCCGAGATTTATTGCGGGCCACCTATGTAAAACTCGCTGCGCAAAATTATTTTCTTATTAATGCCGATCTTACCTTGATTGCTGAGGCGCCAAAAATAAGTCGTTACGTTGACATGATGCGGCAAAATATCAGTGCCGATCTATGTGTCGATCTGGATGCGATTAGTGTTAAAGCAACGACTACTGAGAAACTGGGTTTTATTGGCCGTGAGGAAGGGCTGGCTGCGCAGGCTACGGTTTTGTTGGCACCAGCGTGAGTTATTCAATTGATTTTAAACGGGCCTACGGAGCCGTGCTTGGGCAGGGGTCTATTCGCCAGCAGCCCGAAGATTTTAAGGTGACTGAAATACTAGGTTTCGAGCCCTGTGGTGAGGGTGAACATCTTTATTTGTTGGTAAACAAAATTGGTGCAAATACGGGTTGGGTTGGTGAACAATTGGCTAGATTTTTAGGCCTAAGGCATTTTGATGTAGGTTATGCTGGCAAGAAAGATCGGCATGCAGTGACTCAGCAATGGTTTAGTTGTTGGTTGCCAGACAGGCCGGAAATCGATTGGTCGAAATTTAGCGTTGAAGGCGTAGAAATATTAAAAGCGGTGCGGCACCTTAAAAAGTTACGCCATGGAGTTCATGTTGGAAATCGATTTGAGCTAAAAATTAAGGCGTTTGACTTTAGTGCACCAGGTTCGCCGGATCATCGAGGTACTGGACCTGATGAGTCTGCGTACGCGAGTGTCGAGGCCCACAATAAACAGCTATTAGAAGAACGATTGCGATTAATCGCCGACCAAGGTTTCCCAAATTATTTTGGCCCGCAGCGGTTTGGCCATAACGGGCAAAATTTGCTTTGTGCCGATGAATTGTTTCGCGGAGATAAAGTTAATCGGAAAAAGAAAGGTTTATATCTGTCCGCCGCAAGATCTTATATATTTAATCGTGAATTGGAAAAAAAGATCCAGGCCGTTGCTTGGCAAAGATCTGAATCTTTGTGGTTATATGGCCTGGCGCCACATCGAGACATTATTATCCCGCCCCTGGCTGCTGAGTTTTCTAATTGGGCTGACGGATTAGAACGATTGGGTGTTAAAGCAATGCAACGGGACCTGGTTGCCTATCCCACAGAGATGGACTGGGCGTATACAGGCGATGTACTGGAACTTGAATTTTGTCTGCCTCGAAGTGCCTATGCTACTAGTCTGTTGCATGAACTTATCGACTATGTCGATGAGTCGGTTATGGCACACGGATGAATCGTATGGATGAATACAGAAAACGGAGCCAAATTGTAGAATGAATCGCCTTAATGAAAAGGAGCATCGCAGTGGTTAATCCGCTTGACCTCAAAGGGAGCGGTATGACTTCGCAGCGCACCCGAAGCAGATTAGTGGCGCGTTTGCGAGAGCAGGGCATTACAGATGAACGCGTACTTGAGGCGATCAATTCGACGCCGAGGCATGTATTTGTTGATGAAGCACTTTCTCACCGCGCCTATGAAGATACGGCGTTACCCATTGGTTTTAATCAAACTATCTCCCAGCCTTATATCGTGGCTCGTATGACGGAAAGCCTGCTGGCCGGAGGTCCGCTTAAAAAGGTATTGGAAATTGGCACAGGGTCGGGTTATCAGACGGCGATTTTGGCGCAAGTCGTTGACCGAGTGTTCACTATTGAACGAGTACAGGGATTATATGAACGAGCCAAATCTATATTAAAACTACTTAAACAAAAAAATATTGTTTATAAATATGATGATGGCAACGTTGGCTGGCAGGAGCGCGGGCCCTTCGACGGCATTATCGTTACTGCCTCGCCGCGGCTGATACCAGAGGGACTGGCTGCGCAGTTGGCCATAGGTGGGCGGTTGGTTATCCCAGTAGGGGATGAAACCCAGCAATTAAAATTGATCACGGCGACCGCCCAGGGGTTTGATACTGAGACGCTAGAGACTGTGCGGTTCGTACCGCTGCTTAGTGGCAAGGTCTAATATCCAAGGTGTTTATCGTTGCCCTGAGACTTAATTTAAAATGGTTCGACTGGGGGTTGGTTACATTGCGGTGTGGTAGAGCAATTTCAAAATAGAGTAGGTATATGCAGCAAAAGGTTCGTTTGTTTATCATTGGTATGGTCATGGGCGCAGCGGAAGTGGTGCCGGGTGTTTCGGGCGGCACGATTGCCTTTATCACAGGTATTTATGAGCGGTTGCTCAACGGTATTAAGTGTTTTAAGCCATCTATTCTACTCAATCTCAAAGATAAAGGGATAGTCAAAACCTGGCAGGAAGTGGATGCTACTTTTCTGTTGTTGCTGTTTGCAGGGATGGGGCTTTCGATACTTTTATTTGCCCGCGGGGTTGGTTATCTTTTGCTTACACAGCCAATTTTTATCTGGTCATTTTTCTTTGGTCTAGTGCTTGCTTCGGTGTGGCTGGTGGGACGGCAAATTTCATGTTTTGGGTGGGATTTAGTACTTTGGGTTTGTCTGGGCGCTGGTTTTGGAATATTTATTACCTCTCTTGCGCCCCTGCAGCTTGCGCCTGGCAGCTTATTTATTTTTTGTGCTGGCGCGGTCGCTGTTTGTGCATGGATTTTACCAGGTCTGTCTGGCAGCTTTATTTTGTTAATCCTGGGTTTATACCATCACCTTATTGAAGCT
Organism: Pseudomonadales bacterium; assembly: GCA_019090615.1. GTDB lineage: Bacteria > Pseudomonadota > Gammaproteobacteria > Pseudomonadales > Azotimanducaceae > JAHRVQ01. The sequence continues at coordinate 15,676 of JAHRVQ010000034.1, forward strand.
ATTCGTTCATTCGATCTGGTGTTCCTGTTTACTCTTGCTGCCGGTATGGTCATCGGGATTGTATCTTTCGCCCATGTTTTGTCCGATCTACTAGCTAAGTATAAAAACCAGACCTTAAGCGTTTTAACGGGCTTTATGTTGGGATCATTGGTTAAGCTATGGCCCTGGAAACAGACTTTAAGTTATCAGTTGAAACCTGATGGGCAAAAAATCCCGCTGATACAGGAGCCAATTTCTCCTTTGGTTTATGCGGATCTGACTGGCGGAAATATTGAGCCTTTGATGGCAAGTGTCGGTTTACTACTGGGTCTCATCAGTGTAGTCGGTTTGAATGTGCTGGCAAACTACAAAGCTGTTAGTAGGGCTACGGCAGAATAATTAATAATTGTCTCTAATAGGCGATAAAGCTTAGACCTTTTTGAACAATATATATTGTTTTATCATGCAAAAATAAGATAATGAAAAGGGTCGGGTCTAGAAAAATTGTGGAATTTGAGCGGAGAACATGCAGAGCAAGCGTCAATTTTTTGGAATACTTGTATTGACACAATTGTTGCTTAGCGGGTGTCAGTTAGGTGGCGGTTATGCCCCCGTAGCAACCATTGGGCAACGAGGTGCCGTGCATCAGGTTGTTAAGGGCGATACGTTATACTCGATTGCGTTTACTTATGGCATTGATTTTAAGCGGTTAGCGGCTGCAAATGGCATAAAACCCCCCTATATTATTCACCCAGAGCAAAATATCAGGCTGTTTATTAAAGGTGCCAGGAAGAAAAAGGAGCGTCAAAAAATTGTTGCCAAAAGGTCCTCGACAAATACCCGTGCGGCTACTAAAAGTGAAAGTCAATACTCAAATATAAACTGGCGATGGCCGATAGACGGTAAAGTCGTCAGGGGTTTTGCTTTGACTGGAAAGATAAATAAGGGTGTTGATATTCGGGCTAGATTAGGGGAATCTGTGAACTCAGCAGCCGACGGTGTAGTGGTTTACGCAGGCGGCGGTTTGAGAGGATACGGAAAGCTGGTAATCGTAAAACACAGTGATAGTTTCTTAAGTGCTTACGGTCATAATCGGATTATTCTTGTAAAAGAAGGAGATAAAGTTAAAGGCGGCGACATAGTTGCCGAAATAGGTTCTAGTGGGCTGAATCAACAAATGCTGCATTTTGAGATTCGGCGAGACGGCAAGCCAGAGGATCCAATGTTCTATTTGCCCAATAGAAGTGGAGCGCTCTGACAATCAAGGCAACTAGCGGGATCTAGTTGTCGTTGAAATGGCGAACCAGCGCGGTTCTTGTCTCGGTATTATATGCCGGTTAGATAAACAGGAAGCGCTTGAATGGAACAACATTACACAGGACTAATGCAATGGCACTACACACGGAAAACATAACGCAATCTGAAGAGCCCATAACCATAGCTCGAATGCCCGAGGCTGATGTAAAAAAAGCTAAAAAGGCAGGAAGAAAAAAAACAGCGAGTAAAAAAAGTGAAGACACAACGACGACCTCTGGGGCAAAAAAGGTCGCAAAAAACCTTGATGCAACCCAGCTCTACTTAAATGAAATTGGATTTTCTCCCCTACTAACCCCCGATGAAGAAGTTTATTTTGCCCGCCAGGCACTACGTGGTGTCGCGTCTGGTCGGAAACGTATGATTGAAAGCAATCTGCGTTTAGTGGTTAAAATTTCTCGACGATATCTTAATCGGGGATTGTCACTACTAGACTTAATTGAAGAAGGCAATCTCGGTTTAATACGCGCTGTTGAAAAATTTGATCCCGAACGAGGCTTCAGATTCTCGACCTATGCGACCTGGTGGATCAGGCAGACCATAGAGCGGGCCATTATGAATCAAACACGCACCATACGTCTGCCCATTCATGTGGTTAAGGAACTGAATGTCTATCTTCGAGCGGCAAGAGAGCTATCCCAGAAGCTGGATCATGAACCGAGCCATGAAGAAATAGCGGATCTGTTGGACAAGCCGGTTGCGGATGTTAAACGTATGATGGGGCTTAACGAACGAGTCACGTCCGTTGATACACCATTAGGCCCTGATTCTGATCGTTCTATACTTGATACGGTGCCAGATGTGCGTCAGGCAGACCCTGCAGAAAAACTACAGGACTCTGATCTAAGGGCGAATATAGACCATTGGTTAACGGAACTGTCTGAAAAACAGCGAGAAGTTATTTCCAGGCGTTTTGGTCTTCGCGGCTATGAAATGAGTACTCTTGAAGAAGTTGGCCATGAAATAGGTTTGACCAGAGAGCGGGTGCGCCAGATTCAGGTAGAAGCGTTGAAGCGACTACGGGATACTATGGAAAAACAGGGCTTGTCAGCCGATGCGATTTTTCAGTAGTGCGGTGTTAAGCCAATGAAGTTGCAGGATGCCTGGTGTTACCTGATTTTTTAATTGCAGCATTTTAATGTCAGGTTTTATGATGCTATTTCCTGGATAGTTGAGTGTAATTGTTAGAAAGTGGGGGTTAGTAGGCCCCCGCTTTGAATAAACCCCTCCTGCATATTCTAATTGGATGGTATGGCTGGCTAAGTTCCAGTCATACTTCTACGGTTTGAAACTGGTTCGTAGATACCGTAGAGCCTTTTGATTTGAAATTATTCGTTACCAATTTCTTGTTACCAATTTCTTGTTACCAATTACTGCGGCAAATTAAGCTGGGGCAAACTTTTTTTATTCCCTGTGGACGTTATTGTCTAAATTGTTTTAGCGCGTTTAGCTGAGGCTTCGGTGGTTAGTTGATAGATATGGCAGGTTTTTTGTGAGAGATATCTGTAATCCGTGTAGGACATTGACCATAGATTAGGTTGGTGTTTGAGATAAGTTGTTGATTTTATAGTGGTTATTTTTTTGTCGAAGTTACTGTCAATCAAGGCTGGGTTTGTCCAGCCATTGCCATGATAGACTGAAACCCCATACAGGATGTAGGGGTACCTAGGATAGGTAAGCTGAACTAACAGGTTTTACGTCAGCGTAGAGTAAACTTAGCAGGGATGCCTGAAGGGAGTCAGCAAACAGGAAGCGATTCGCCGGTCGTTTCCTGTTTTTTTTGTAAAAAAATAATTGCTTGTGCTGTTGAGCAAATAAAGCGGTGGCCTACATGGGTTGGCCTCCGCCGAATTGGGACTATTTAGCGTTCAATTAGCTATACCTAGCGTTCAATTAGCTATACCTAGCGCTCAAGGTGCTCCATTTTATCTTTCACTTCTGCCCAGTCTTCTGCATCGGGTAGTGGGTCTTTCTTTTCTGTGATGTTAGGCCAAACTTCTGCCAACTCTGCATTTAGGTCTAAAAATGGCTGTTCGGCCTCAGGTAGTTCATCTTCAGAAAAGATAGCGTCGATCGGGCATTCAGGTTCACACAGGGCACAATCAATGCACTCATCGGGATTAATAACAAGAAAATTTGGCCCTTCGTAAAAGCAATCAACGGGGCAGACTTCAACACAGTCTGTGTGTTTGCATTTAATGCAGGCATCACTCACAACAAAGGTCATGGACAAGATCCTTTTTTAGAAAAGTTAATTAAAATAAAGTTTTTAGAAGCAGAATAATTTTGAAATAAGAAGTAGATCTATTAATAAAGAAAGTATTCTATCATCTTTTTTTGTCGGGACAAGAATCAGCCTTCATCTTCGGCCTGAACTTTTAAATCATAGAGCAAAGTTAGGGCTTGTCTTGGTGATAGGTCGTCAATATCGATGGATTTTAATTTGTCCAGCGCCGCTGATGGTCGATAGGGTGCTTCGACAAACATATCTTGCTGTAGTGGTTTTGCTGCGCCAACAGGTTTGGTGCCAGCAAGGGCGCGTAGTTCGTTTTCTTCCAGTTGGCGCAGTTTTGTTTGCGCGTTGTGGATGACAGCTTCTGGTACCCCGGCAAGCCTGGCCACTTGTAGTCCGTAACTTTGGCTGGCGGGTCCAACATTAACAGCGTACATGAAAATAATATTATCACCATGTTCTCTGGCCGCCATATGTACGTTGGCGGTTGCTGGCAGACTTTCCTCAAGGCTGGTTAATTCGAAATAGTGGGTCGCAAATAGTGTGAGAGCGCGTGATGTTTCGGCAATATAGCAGGCGCAGGCCCAGGCCAGTGAAAGTCCATCAAAGGTAGACGTGCCACGGCCAATTTCGTCCAATAAAACCAGAGAGTGTTCTGTTGCGTTATTGAGGATCATTGCTGTTTCGGTCATTTCTACCATGAAAGTCGACCGGCCGCTGGCGAGATCGTCGGATGAACCAATACGCGTGAAGATACGATCAATTGGGCCAATTTCGGCTGATCGGGCTGGTACGAATGAGCCGATATAGGCCATTAAAGTGATCAACGCCGTTTGGCGCATAAAAGTGGACTTGCCGCCCATATTGGGACCGGTGATTATCATCAAACGACGCTGGTCGTGTAGGTCAACGTCGTTAGCTACAAAAGGTTCTGTTAATACCTGCTCTACAACTAGATGCCGCCCTGCTTCAATTTGAATGCCTGCTGTCGTAGTCAGTATGGGGCGACTTAATAATAATGCTATGGAGCGTTCGGCGAGATTACACAGGACATCCAGGGTGGCTATAGCAGTGAAGGTTTTTTGTAAGTCGGATAATTCTTCCATCAGTAAATCAAGCAGGCTTTCATATAGTTGTTTTTCACGTGCCAGGGCCCGACTTTTACTACTGAGCGCTTTGTCTTCGAATTGTTTTAGTTCTGGGGTAATAAAACGTTCGGCATTTTTCAGCGTCTGGCGGCGTACATATCGGTCTGGTGCTTTATCTGACTGGCTGCGCGATATTTCAATATAATAACCGTGTACTCGATTATAGCCAACCTTCAGGCTAGATAACCCTGTCAGATCACGTTCGTCGGTTTCTAGTTTTATCAGGAATGCAGCTGCGTTTTCACTGATGCCGCGTAGTTCGTCGAGTTCTGCATCATAACCGGTTTTGATAACGCCACCTTCGCGTATAACCACTGGAGGATTATCAATAATTGCGCTGTTTAGAATGTCGCTTAGTTCTGGATAAGGTTGGCTGTCTCGGCTTATATGCTGCAATAACTCGGTCGTCAGAGGGATTAGGTTGCTCGTTAGGGCAGGCAATACCAGTAACGCATCCTTGAGTCGCGCCAGGTCTCGTGGCCGAGCGGAACGTAAAGCTACGCGGGCCAGAATACGTTCGATGTCGCCAATCTGCTGGAGGTCGCCTTGAAGTGTCTCATAGTTATAATCTGCGGCTAATAATTCGATGGTATCAAGGCGCTGGTTGAGTTGCTGCTGGTTTCTCAAGGGGCGATTAATCCAGCGGTTTAGTAGTCTGCTGCCCATTGCTGTAGATGTATGATCAAGTACGGCAAATAGTGTATGTTCTTCACCGCCACTAATGTTGGTGTCTAGTTCAAGGTTCCGGCGTGAGGCGGCATCTATGGTAATGGCTTCATTTCGATCGAGTAGGCTGATTGAATTGATATGTAGGAGTTCAGTACGTTGGGTTTGCTGTACATAACTGAGTAAACAAGCCGCAGCGGATACTGCCACTGTCGCATGTTCACAACCGAACCCGGACAGGTCACGGGTTTTGAATTGTTTGGTTAAAGTGATGACTGCCTGCTCATAGTCAAACTCCCATAGTGATCGGTGCCGTGTTCCTGGACGTTGGCTGATGGCTTCTGGATAGGATATTTCATCGGCAATAATCAATTCTGCAGGACTAAGCCGAGAAACCTCTGCTACCAGTGAATCGTCGCCCAGGACTTCAAGTATTTCGAACCGACCACTGGATAGATCAAGGCTGGCGATGCCATAACAATTCAGGTGGCCTGCTTTAGGCTCAACTTTATCACTAACCTTCTGGCCGAGAATGGAGACAATAAGGTTATCGCGGTTGGCCTGTAATAAGGATTCGTCGGTAAGGGTGCCTGGTGTAATTATACGTACTACCTGGCGTTCTACCGGGCCCTTGGATTCAGCTGGATTACCAATCTGTTCGCAAATCGCAACAGATATGCCTGCCTTAACAAGTTTAGCCAGGTAACCGTCGGCAGAATGGTAGGGTATGCCACACATTGGGATGGGTTTACCGTCGCTGGTGCCGCGAGCGGTGAGTGTAATGTCCAATATCTGTGCTGCTTGTTTTGCGTCTGCAAAAAACAATTCATAGAAATCGCCCATTCGGTAAAATAAAAGGGCGTCTTTATGGTCAGCTTTGATGCGAAGAAACTGCTGCATCATAGGCGTATGTTGAGGCTGGTTTTTCTTTTTAGCTGTGCGTGTATTGACCATATTTCCAGTAGCGATTGAGCGTCACCTGTTAACTGTAGCGGTGAGCGAAATGTTGATTTGCAGGGTGTTGAGTCTATCAAATCTGGCAATTGCGCCACAAGGGTAGATGAGTAATCGGGTTGTTCGCGCCGTTGAATATTAGTCTGCATAGGGCGTAATGCATTCTCCAAATTGAATTGGCTTATTATCGGTCATCTTGTCTGACCAGTGATATTCCGGGTATGAAGTTTTTCTATGGGTTAGTTTGATGTTAGATAGTCGGCTAAAATAAACCTATGAACGTACCGCATCCCTGCCGAGACAACCCGCTAATCATGCCAATTCTTGCATATTTGCAAGGCTTGTTCGTTGATAACCGTACTGCGACCCTCATCGATTTGATTAATATTTGTGAGGCCCAGTTCGATTCTTTAATAGTGGCCGAGTCTTTAGAGGATAAATTGTTTCAAAAAAACTTTCTGATAATGAATGCACTTTACAATATACAGCAAGCTTGCGCCGAAGATGGGTTTTATCTGGTGGTTTCGGCAATGGAGGTTCGGCTGATAATAGCGGGTCAGAAAGCTCAAAAGGAGAATTGCGCCAGTCACGAGTCAGCGCAAAACGCGCTGTCAAATAAAACCGGAAGTGCACTCTCTAATCTAAGCGCGGTTGATGTTGAGCTCGCGGCCTATTATCTGGATTGGGAAAATCTTGATAATATCACTCATAGTGAAATTCAATTTTTACTCGACAGTTTTTGGCACAAATATAATGCTAATCAGGATGCATTGGCGGGTAAAAATCTGGCGGCGCTACATCTATTGGGCCTCGGTAAGTCTGCTACCTGGTTACAAATTAAAGCCAGTTATCGCCGTGAGGTTACCCGTTGTCACCCAGACAAGGGCGGTGATGCGGCTAGATTTATTGCTATTCGGGCAGCCTATGAGCAATTATATATTCAATATCGGAACAGTGCGAAGAAGGTGGACTAGATGGGTTGATGAGATCGATACAGAGACTAGTAGGTAAGGGTTATATTTTCTATACTGGCTGAGTCTAAATAGATAGAGTAAACGCGATGCGAAAAACAATAATGATGTTGTTGTGGTTGTTATGTTCTGGGTTTGCTGGTGCAGACGATATATGTAAGCCTTCTAGATGGGGTGCAGCTGATGAAATTGGCAATATCAATCTCATTAGCCCAACAACAGTACTAAAAGCAGCCCAGTTGATTAATACCGGCCGTACCTATGGGCTTGGCATGACCATAGATACGACCACGCCAGCCTTTGCACCGCGTAGCTTATCCCTTCAGGTGGTACAGCCAGGACAACAGGAGGGTGCAAGACCTAACTTTGGTATGACTTATAATGACGATATATTTCAGGGTTGGTTTGGTATTGGATCGCAAATAGATGGTTTGGGACACCTGGGTTACCGAGGTATCTATTATAATTGTAATGATGCGAAAGATTTTGCGGATATCACCGGGCTTAAAAAGTTGGGTATAGATAAGGTCCCGCCAATGGTTGCCCGTGGTATTGTTCTGGATGTAGCGGGTTATTTTGGCAAAACACATCTTGATGCGGGACAATACTTTTCGGTTGCTGATGTTAAAGCCATTGAAAAACAACAGGCTACGCCGGTTCGTGAAGGCGATGTTGTGTTGTTCCATACTGGCTGGACCGATGCGAAACTAAAAAGTGATCCTCAGGCCTGGGTATCAGGTGAGCCTGGATTGTCGGAAGAAGTGGCCAGTTATCTTGCCGCAAAAAATGTTATTGCGGTGGGTGCGGATACCTGGGGATTAGACGCAGTGCCAGCACAACATGCAGACAGGCCGTATCAGGGGCACATTATTTTGCTGAAAGAAAATGGTATCTATGTGTTAGAAACCATGAATACAGGTCCATTGGTAAAAGATAAAGTCTTTGAATTTATGTTTGTGCTTGGGCAAGCTAAAATTCGTGGTGCGGTGCAGATGTTTATTAATCCTATTGCCATCGATTAAACCCGCTGGTAGGGAATTATTTGATAAAGGGGGAGGTTGTGGTTGAGCATCTGGTCAGGTGAAGTTTTGTTATTTGCTAATCAATAGCGGATTTAACCCGTTGACAGACTAGTTATTTTGTTAGTTTAGCTGGGTTATCGGGCCATGCGTGTTTTAACGTATGGCCCGTTTGTGCGAGGTAATATTAATCCTGTTAATTGTTGGGCTGGCAAGTTTTCAGCTTACAAATTTGCCGCCAAGAAAAACACAAAAGGGTACGCAGTAGCTTAGTACTGCAGGTAGCAAACGTAGTTTTTCCTGACCCATGAAAACGCCGAACTGGTTAATAACTAACAGTACACTGCCTACAACCAGAGCAACAATTAGTGCTTTGAGTATCATAACTCGGTTAATAATTGGGTCATTTGGTATGGCCTGTTCTATCGACGCTGCATTTGCGCTTAACCTGTTCATCTTATCGTGTCTCCAAAATAAACTAATGTAAAATGGCGGCTATGGTTATGCAGCCTGGTGATCCTGTTCGTTAGCTATACCTGTCAGGACAGCTTTAATTTCATTCACATTGTGGTGTAGATAACGAATGATATTTTCTGACTCATATAACCACTCTACCTGTCCTGATTTTGACTCGATTTTTAAACAGGGGACCTGGCCTTTACCACCGCCGTTCAACAAATCTTGCCGATGCTGTGAATCCAGTCGGATGTCGCGCTTTTCGATCTGTAGCCCAAGGTTGTTAGTTGCCTTTCGTGTCCGCGCACAATAAGGGCATGCTGCAAAGTGATATAAAGCAACAGACTTGATATTATTGGTTTCGAATGAAGTTGATTTCATGGGTTGGCACCTCTGATGGTTGATTGATTTAATTGATAGCTATTATCCTGTACCAGGAAAAAGTGAATATGACATTTTGAAGGTTTTTCTTGTCATTTTTACCGAAGCTAGAATTCTAGCGAATAATTATTTGCGAATAGTTTTTTGTGAGTAACTTCTTGGCAATAGCTTCTGGTCAATAACTTCTTGTCAATAAAAGTGCCCCATAAGCGACAAAATGTGGGTAATAAAAAGGGTTTTCAGTAATGGTGGACTCGTCACCAGAAATAAAAGATGCTTTGACAGATGTTTTAAGGACGCTTCGGCTTCAGGGTACTACCTATTTTTGTAGCTATTTTGAATCACCCTGGGCAATGCTGGAGGAAAAGACTGACGCCTGTATGTTCCATGTTGTGCTAGAAGGAAACTGTTGGCTGCGGACCGATCAGGATAACCCGCCGATTCAACTTGTTGCCGGTGATATTATTGCATTTCCAACTGGGGCAGATCACTGGATGGGTGATGAACTTGAGTCAGCCAGCATGCCGGGCGATAAAGTGATGGCAGAGATACTTGCGGGTAAACATCCTTTCCAATCTTCTGCCGTCACCAAGGGTGGTAAAGAAAATAACGCGCAAATCAGTCAGCCTCGGACTCGGTTGATGTGCGGCTCATTTAGCTATGATTCATCCATCAACCATCCTTTATTAAAAGATCTGCCCTGTTATATTTTAGTAAATTCGAGGCAGTCTGAAGGTGGTTGGCTAAAATTACTGGTGGACGTTATGGCCTCCGAGACCCTTGAACCTGCGCCAGGCTCTGCAGTGATCGTGGACCGATTGGCTGAGGTGCTTTTTGTGCAGTTATTGCGTGCACATATTCAGACTACACCGGGCGCTATCCGTTATATGAATGCGCTGCTGCATCCGCAAATTGGCAGGGCGTTAAATTTGATCCATAGTGAGCAGCAGGCAAATTTAACCGTTCAAACATTGGGCGAAAAGGTGGGGTTATCGCGTACCGTATTTGCTGAAAAGTTCATCCAGCTGGTAGGTATATCGGTTAAAAATTATCTAACTGACTGGCGTATGCATAAAGCCAAATTGGCGTTGGCGACCTCTAACAGGTTAATGTTTTCTATCGCTGAAATGGCGGGATATTCATCAGAAGCTGCGTTTGCCAGGGCGTTTAAAAATTTTTTTGATATGACACCAGGGCAGGTTAGACGTGGTTAGAGGGAGCAATGTTAGGTTTGCTCCCGCATGTTGGCGTCGGTTGCTGCTATATTGATTAGCTAGAATTGATTAGCTAGATGTTTTTCTTTCTTTGGCCATGGTTAATGCCATATCTTCGATCATATCCTCCTGACCGCCGACCATTCTGCGTCGACCCATTTCAAGTAGCAACTCGCGGGCGGGGATACCGTATTTCTCTTCGGCCCGTTTAGCGAACAGCAAAAAGGATGAATAGACACCGGCGTAACCGAGTGTTAATGCATTACGATCGATCCGTACGGGGAAATCCATAATGGGTGTAACCAGTTCTTCAGCCACGTCGGCTATTTTGAACGTATCTACACCAGTTTCGATACCCATTCGATCACAGACAGCGATAAAAACTTCCATCGGTGTATTGCCTGCGCCGGCGCCCATACCGCCACAGGCACAGTCAATTCGATTTGCGCCCGCTTCAACGGCGGCCAGAGAGTTTGCGATTCCCATGGATAAATTATGATGTCCATGGAAGCCGAGTTCTGTTTCGGGTTGTAGTTTTTCGCGTAACAAACCAATGCGGGCAGTAACGTCATCCGGCAACATATAACCGGCTGAATCAGTGGCGTAGATACAATTTGCTCCATAGGATTCCATCAGTAGCGCCTGTTCAAGTAGCTGCTCTGGCTCGATCATATGTGCCATCATCAGAAAACCTACGGTATCCAGGCCCATTTCTCTGCCAAGTTTGATGTGCTGGAATGCAACGTCTGCTTCAGTACAGTGGGTTGCAACTCGAATCGTGGATATGCCGCAGTCAGCTGCCATTTTCAGGTGGTCAACGGTTCCTACGCCGGGTAATAGCAGAGCAGAAACTTTAGTTTGTTTCAGGTGCGGGATAACTGCGCGTAAATATTCTTCGTCACTGGCGGCCGGAAAGCCCCAGTTGACCGATGCGCCGCCAAGGCCGTCGCCATGAGTGACTTCTATTAGCGGCACTCCTGCAGCATCCAGGCCCTGTGATATGGTTTGCATCTGCTCGATAGAAATCTGGTGTTGCTTGGCATGCATGCCGTCACGCAGGCTCATATCGTGTACGGTTATTTTTCTGCCTTTGAGGTCCATAGTGATTCCTTATGTCATGCCACCTTTACAAGGGGTATAGGGAGGTGTTTTATTAGGGGGTGCTGCGAACGGGTAGTTCAATGCCGCCATTGGCAGCTTCTTCGGCAAACATTTCGGCGGTGCGCAAACCTGCTGCGGTCATAATGTCGAGGTTGCCTGAATATTTTGGTAAAAAATCACCAAGACCTTCGACTTCCATAAAAACGGTCACCCGCTTGCCATCGAATATTGGGCCGTTTACCAGCTTGTATCCAGGCACATATTCCTGCACCGCTGCGACCATTTTATGTACTGAGCGGGTGATAGCTTCCTCGTCAGGTTTATCGGCGGTCAGGCAGTGGACGGTATCACGCATAACCATGGGTGGCTCCGCCGGGTTAATGATAATAATTGCTTTGCCTTTTTTTGCCCCACCGACCTGTTCAACGCCCGCCGAGGTGGTGCGGGTAAATTCATCGATATTCATTCGTGTGCCAGGGCCAACAGACTGAGATGCAACGGTTGCAATAATTTCGCCATACTCTACAGCCTGTACCTGAGAAATTGCGGCGACCATTGGGATTGTGGCCTGTCCACCGCAGGTGACCATGTTGACATTCATTTCTAGTTTTTTAGCATGGTTTTTAAGATTAACTGGCGGGATACAAAATGGGCCGATAGCTGCTGGCGTCAGGTCAATCATGATTACGCCAAGGGCATTCAGCTTGGCGCTATTCTCAGCATGCACGTAAGCCGAGGTGGCATCAAAGGCGATACGGATGTCGTCACTGATAACTTGATCCAACATCCCATTCACACCTTCGGCGGTAGTTTTGATGCCGAAATCTGCGGCGCGTTTGAGGCCTTCCGATTCGGGCTCGATACCCACCATCCATATTGGCTCAATCCATTCACTGCGCATGGCCTTCATCAATAAATCAGTACCGATGTTGCCTGAGCCAATTATGGCTGCTCTCAATTTTTTGCTCATAAATGTCCCTTATTGTTACAGGTGTTATTGTTACAGGTGATGGTGTTAAAGACGATGTTATTAAAGACAGTATTGTTACAGGCGGTGATTCTTACCGGCAATGGTTTTTACCAGCAACGGTGCAATTGGTGTTGTTCAGTATTATATTTGGCATTGTATGCGTTTTTGTCGATAGATAGACACGTTGCAGTTGATTTTTTGGTGATGGCTTGTTGGTTTGTTTCAAATATGGTTGGGAAAATTAAACATTTTCGAAACTGGGTTAACTGAATATAGCCGAGCTTTTTGGTAGCTTGATCTTAGTACCTTCGATAAATAGGCATTGGCATGAGGTAGATTGATTCCAGGCTGGATAAAGAAATAATCTGGCTGAGAATTTAAGTCCTGCGCCAATTTGACGATATTCAACGGTTGTTTGCTGGGATGTTTATTCGGCGTCACCGAAATGTTGGTGACGCCGAGTAAAGTCATTGCTTAATCGCGACCAAAGAAACCCATCACGGTAGATTCGAACTCATCTTTACGTTCGATCATTGACCAATGGCCAGAATCGTGGAAGGTATGTAGCTCTGCTTTGGGGATCAAACGCATAGGTATCAGGGCGCTGTCGAGCGGAGTTACGCGATCATCTCGCCCCCAGAGAATCAGCGTTGGTGCCTGGATTTTACCCAGGAACTCAAGCCTTGCGATAGCGCCGCTACCGGTGGTCATTTTACCCATCATTTTCAGTGCTTCTGGGGCATACATTTTTTGAATCGCCTGGTTGCCGTCTTTTTTGATAGCCTGGGCGAAACGCTCATCAACAAATTCGTCCGTAATGAGGCTCTGATCGTGCACCATTGAGCGCATCCAGGTGATAATTTTTTCACGGGTGGGATCGGCTACGAACTCACCGAGTAATTTAATGCCTTCTGCAGGTGATGCGTTGAATATGGGCATGCCTACGCCGCCAATACAGGCCAGCCGAATAACCCGTTCTGGATGGCTAGAAGCTACTTTAGCTGCTACGCCGCCGCCCATGGAGTTACCCAGGATGTTTGCCTTGTCAACGCCGACACCATCAAGGAAGCGCATTACTGCGCCAGGTGCGTTCATTATTGGGTGTCCTTCTACATCGTCAGAACCACCAAAACCGGGCATGTCGAGCAGCAGGCAACGGAATTTTTTGGTAAATGCGCCGAGATTTTCTCGGAAATTAGCCCAGCTACTAACACCAGGGCCTGAGCCGTGTAGACATAGCAGGACCGGACCCTCTCCTACGTCATGGTAATGCAAGTTGCCCTCAGGTGTTTCAAGTATCTTGCTAGTGGCTTCAAACGAAAATGCGTCTGTCATAAGTTGTTACTCCTAAGCTGATCGGTGGTCGGTTGATGATTTATCTGGGCAAAAGCCTTCTTCTAGCCGTCTTGTTGATTGGGCATTGTTAGCAATGACCACCTGACAAATTTTCAGGATCAAACTAGCGGTACCCCAAGTGGCACATTTGAATAACTATAACCTATTAAATATGCCTTCTGATAGGCTTTCTTGGTGTCATAATTATGGAGAATTGTTAGTTGAATCTGACGCTACACTCACCAATGCCGCCAATTTCCATGCGGAAGAAATCGCCCGCTGTCGCATCGAGCATCGCTGACAGGGCACCAGAAAGTATAATTTCTCCAGCTTTTAACTCGATCCCTAAGGAACCCAGGGTATTGGCAAGCCATACAACTGCATTAACTGGGCTACCCATAGTGGCTGCGCCGGCACCGAGGCCTGCGATTTGACCGTTTTTTTCAAGTACCATTCCGCAGCTATATAAATTGAGGTTTTCAACCGGAACCAGTCGGTCAGATAGCACAAATACGCCGCATGAGGCGTTATCGGCAATGGTATCCTGTATTTTTATTTTCCAGTCCGCAATGCGGGAATCGACAATTTCGAAGCACGCCATTACCCCTTCTGTTGCAGCTAGTACATCCGCCGCTGTAACCCCCGGGCCCTGTAGGCTCCTTTTTAGCACAAAGGCGATTTCTCCCTCTGCTCTTGGCTGAACCAGCGTGCTAGTGTCTATAGTGGCGCCACGTTCAAAGGCCATATCGTCAAATAAAGTGCCATAGTCAGGCTGGTTGACGCCCAGCATATCCATTACGGCCTGGCTGGTTACGCCTATTTTTCTACCAATGATTTTTGAACCTGCAGCGAGGCGTGATGTCTCCAGCATCTGCTGAATCCTGTAGGCTTCAGCAATACTCAAATCAGGATTAGTCTCAGTAAGTGGGGCGATTGTGCTGACGTCTTTCCAGGCGTTAAATAATGCTGAGCTGGTTTGTTCTAACTGACTCTCATTCATAGAGTTTGTTGCCATTTAAAGATAAGGAGGGGTTAGGGTATCGCTAATGGTGGGGGAAGCAAAGCCAGAAAAACGTTCGGCGCCGGTATATTTTGCCTGGATGTTCCGCCGTGTGGGCAAAATTGAGCTGGATCCCCTGTCGTCCGAGTTGCGCGTATCCTTAGATCTGACCTCAGCATATTAGGTTGTCTACAATTTTCCCTGGATGTATAAATGTTTTGAAAAATTAATGATGGGTACCGAGTAGGCATTTTATGCAGACAATATCTCGCTGCAATTTAGAATAAATACAGGGTGCTCAGTATATTTCTCCGCCGATAAACGCGACAACTTATCGGCGGAGGGAATAGTTTTGCGGCGGTTTTTTTGCTGATTTGATTAACTAGCCTGCTTTTACTGTTGCCACTGTTTCGGCTAACTTGTCTAGCATTGGCAGCACAGTGTCGGCATCGGCCGGTGGTAAACCGAATATTAGATCATCGCATCCCTGGCTGATTCTGAACTGTATTTTTTCCACGTCGGGTGCTGCGCCGAAAAGTGTCAGATTGCAATCCTCGAGTGTACGGCCACGTGCCTCAAGGGATGTTTTTAATTGCCCCATGCTGCTTGAGCCCAGACCGCCGAGTGGCATCCAGCCGTCACAATATTCAGCAATGCGGTCAAATGACCATTTTGACTGGGCACCCATTAATATGGGTGGGCCGCCTTTTTGTACTGGTTTTGGCCAGGACCAGATTGGGTCGAAGTCGATAAATTCGCCATGGAATTCGGCCTCATCGTTATTCCAGATTTCCTTCATGGCGAGGATTTTCTCGCGCAGTATTTTCCATCTGTTGGTGTAGTCGGCGCCGTGATTTTCCATTTCTTCGCGATTCCAGCCAGCGCCGATACCTAATATTACACGGCCGTTAGAAATCATATCGAGCGAGGCTATTTCTTTTGCCAGTTGAATCGGGTCGCGCTCGATTACCAGGCAGATGCCGGTGCCAAGTTTGATTTTTGACGTGACAGCGGCACAGGCTGCTAGTGCAATCAACGGATCATGGCTGCGCCAGTACATCTCGGGCAGGTCACCGCCCTGAGGAAACGGTGTATCACGTGACACAGGTATGTGGGTATGTTCGGGGAAGAACAGGCTGTCGAAACCGCGTTCTTCTACAGCCCTGGCAAGTTCGACCGGCTGGATTGATTTGTCGGTGGGAAACATATTAATGCCAAATTGTGGTGTTTTACTGTAAGTCATTTTGTCTACCTTCGTTTTTGATTTGCTGATGGGAGCATAACCGGTTTATGTTACATTTATTGTGGTTACTCGGCTTGAATTCGTTCCTGTTTGATATGAAAGCCGGTAAAAGTGCTTTTATTGTGCGGGATAGTTGGGACAATAAATCTAGACCAATAAGCTCAGAGGCCTTATGTAATACATAACCTAACATACAGGTAAAGTTTATATCATTGCCAAAACGCCGTATCGACTGTGTTTGGTTTTGTCGGACAGAGTATTGTTGTTATGGAGTGCTGATTGGTGCATTAAAAGGTGCCAAAAAGAATGATTCACGGCTGGTGATAGATGCTACGTGGATTATCGACATAGCTGAGTAATACTTCAACCGATTGAAAAGTTAACCGCGGAAGGCAATACAATGTTGACAAAACTGTTGGAAAAGCAACTGGTTTAGGGCCGTTGGCTGTAAAGATCGGCAGAAAAACTCGGCTTCTTATAGCTTGCTGGTTAAAGGAGCTGATGTTTTTTGCGGTAGGGTTATAAACGCTTGTGTGTTATAAACGCGTTGGTTTTTTGTTCGGAGAAACGCTAGTCGTTTAATCTTGATTTTTATTATTGGGCCTTGTTTTTTTGAAAGTATTGAAGTTTAAAGTTAACTGGCTTTATCGTTTGGCCTGGGTTGTCTTATTGGTTTTACTATCGGCATCAGCACTAGCTGATCAGTCGCCAAAAAGTAATGGCTTTACGGTTGCGATGGGTAAAAGTCAGGCAAATACAACCGTGTTGCGGTTTGGTATTTCACGATCCATGACTCGTCGGTGGTTTTTTCAGGGCGATTGGCTAATGACTGGTTATTGGCTAGCTGAACTAGGTTACTGGCGTAGCAGGGCAGATAAAAGCAGTACGGGTGAGGATGAATTGGCGGAATTGGCGTTAACCCCCATTTTTCGCTGGCATAGGAGTGCGTGGGCAGGAAGTGGTTTCGCCCCATATTTTCAAGGCGGGGTGGGTTTGCGGTTGATTGGGCCAACTTCGTTGGCAGGTCGTAATTTTTCTACAGCGTTGCAATTTTCTAGTCAGTTCGGCCTAGGTGTTAGTTTTGGCCCTGGCGGGCGTTATCAGTTAGGTTATATTTTCGAACATATGTCCAATGGCAGTATAAAATCGCCTAATAATGGTATGAATATGCACCTTATTCGGTTTGATTTGACGCATTGATTTAAAGCAGGGTTTGCGGCGGTGTAGATTAAATATTTATTGTAGGCATTATGCTCAATGTTAAAGCGAATATAATAGTGAGAGTGGGCTGACAGGATCTATTAGTTTGATCGTGCGCTGGATAGACCAGCCTTCTCGTTACAGATAGTAGTTAGAAGGCTGGTCTAATTTTTATTCACATTGCGCTTTCGCGTTTAGTTGAATCGGTATTTGAATTCCATACCAATGCGACGACCCTTCGCCAAATTAGATAAATGAGCGCTATTTGCCAGTGAGCCAAGTACAGTGCTTTGGGTATATATCGCCTTGTCGGTTAAGTTACGGCCATACAGGGATACTTCCCAGGTGTCGTCGGCTGATATTAAGGTCATATTTGCATCAATCGTATCTACAGAACCTCTGTCTTGTGTGGCCTGTGAATTAACAACATTGTCTCGATGGGTGTAGATCATTTGCGAACTTAGGCTAAAACCGCTAATTTGAGTATCATGCAGCAAACCAAAGTTGTACATTAATTCAGGCGTATTCTGCACCGGCGTATTAAGGTCGTTGGCATCAATAGTGCCGTCAGTATTAATATCGATGATGGCTTTGGTGTATTTAGCATCGTTATGACCAAAGGCGAAAGTTAAGGTTAACGAGTCTGTTAAAAAAGCGCGACCATCGACTTCCACCCCAACAAATCGGGCGTCAGCAGCATTAAGGCCAATCTGCGAAGCATCTTCTTCTGAAAAGGTCACCCGTTGTAAATCGGACGCTTCCAGGAAGAAAAAGGAGGTGTTCAAACGGAATCGTTCACTAATATCCCATTTGACTCCAAATTCAAGTTGATCCATGCGTTCTTCATCTACCGGTTGTCTTTGATCTGCAATATTAGTCCGGCGTAAGCTGTAGTTACCTGCCCGATAGCTGGTAGAAACATGAGCATAGAGCAACGTATCGTCGTTTCTCTTCCAGGAGGCCGCGACACGGTAGGATAGATTGCTCCATTTATGATCATCTTCAAAGTCGATGGGACATCTGCCGTCTCCTTTTACGTAACCACAAGGACTTAAGTCTGGGCCTTCCTCAAGGGTTGTAAATGTTAAGTTCGGTCCGTTGTAGGCATAACTCCTGGTTTCCTTTTCTTCTTCGGTCCAGCGTAGTCCGGCTGATAAGGTCACCGTATCAGAAATATGGTAATCAACATTACTAAAGACACCCTTCGTTTCAGAATCCTGAAATCCTCCAGTACCGCGGTTCAAAAACTGAGTTGGCCTTGATGCTAGATTTAGCGACTGCTGGGTCTCGTCGACGATCTCTACGTCCAGATAGTAAATTCCTGTTGTCACATCGAAGGAACCAAAAGTGCCGAAATAGCGCAACTCATTGCTCCAATGTTCGACCTCATTTGAATTGGATGACGGAAAGGTAGTGAAAGGTGTGCCGTCAACATCGGCTAAGCCTGCTTGTTCGACATCGCGCCAGCCGAAAATATTGGTGATCGTACCATCACCAAAGCCAATATCGTAGCTGGTAGTCAAGGTAAAAGAATTGACTTCGAGGTCCGCAAAAGCCTGTAATCCATAAGGGCCGCTACCATCCATTTCCGAGGAAACATCGTGGGTACCTTTTTCAAAAAACGGTGTGCTGCCGTCCCTCCATACATTTGTAGCTGCATTTCTGCCGGATCGTTCGTGGGCTTGATAAACGCCGCCCCATCCTTCCTGATCAAAGTATTCGTATTGTAAAGTGAACTTAAGATTATCGGTAGCGAGCCAGCTCAATGCGCCCCTTAAAATCAAAGTTTCACTATCGCCGATGTCGTCACCGTTAAATTCATTTTCGAACCAGCCGCCGTCATCATTATAATAGACGGCAAGCTTGCCGTTTAAATCTTCCGTTAACGGCCCAGTCACTAACCCGGTATACGTCATATCTTCGCCTGTACCTTCCCAACGCGAATCGCCTCGGACACTCAGTTCTGCGCTAAACTCATCTGATGGCTGGGTTGTAGACATTAATACTGCGCCACCAACAACATTACGACCTTGTAATACACCCTGCGGGCCTCGAAGAATCTCGACGCTGGCCAGGTCGAATGTATCGAATACAACGCCAGCACCGGTTGGCAGATATACACCGTCAATAAAAACGCCGACAGAGGGGTCTACTGAAAGGATAGAGCTCGAAGGAGAAATACCCCGGATAGAAAAAAACGCAGTACCTTTTCTCGTAATAGGCTGCAAGTTGGCGTTAGGTACTAGCATACCAATATCCTGCAAATCTTTGATTTTCAGTGCTTGTAATTGTGTACCGCTAAATGCACTAATGGCAATAGGCACATCCTGTACACCTTCGACTACATTTTTTTTAGTTGCTGTGACCACAATTTCTTCCATTAGTGCTGACCGCGCCGATCGTGCCGGTTCAGCACTAGCACCTAAAGATGATGCCCACGCACAAGCAACTGCGACTGAGCAGGTTAAAAATTTCTGCATTATTTTCCCCTAATTAATTTGAAAGGCCGCCAATATTACTTTGTTTTATAACGGTCTTGTTCCCAACGATAACCAAGCTCGGCGACATCTACAAGTTGTTGTTGGAATATTTGTCGCTTGAATATGACTGGAGATGCCAATAAAAAAGGGTGTGTTTGTTGCGCCATAGCCAGGTTGGTAAGCGGTTTGGAGGTTGGCGCACATGTATTAATTCACGATAAATTTGATATTCGCAGAATAAATTTAGTGGGTCGATTCTTTCTTTGCGATACAAAGCGAAAAGAACAAGTAGCTTAAGTGTAGTAAATATGGCTGATATTAATCGGAATCATAAGAGAGGTTGGAATGATATTTGGGGTCTTTTTGAATGGTGCGGTTTAATTGTCGTTGGCTCGTGTAGCCCTTGAGCGTATTTTTTGCTTATTTTTAAGGACCAATAAGGTTTTAGCCATTGATTAGTCCTTAGCGGTTGAGCAGTTCAAGGTTTTATTTTGTGCTAAAAATTCAATGGTAATTCAAGATGTGTAGCAAATGTTTTATCACGTTGGTCGATTAATGCAGCATCGAACGGTTTAATGGATTTGGCTAAAATGGACCAGGTTTGTCTCAGTCCATTCGGCATGGGGTTTTGTTCGTTAGGTAGTGGTTGCAGCATATTGGAAAAATAAGCCCAGTAAACGTCTGCGGCAGTGAGGCTATTACCGATAAGATAATTAGAACCACTGAACTGTTGCGACTGGATGATAGCGGTCAGGTCAGCTAAAAAATCCTCGACTTTGGTTTTCATCTTGTCAATGGTTTGTGGATTATACTGGTAGTCTTTGTACATCGGGTTTTTTGCTACCGCGGCGGCCCCCTGTGCCTGATATCCCACATCAAGCATTAAATGTCGCGCGTTCCAGGCGAGGCCGCTTTCACCGGCAATTTCGTTTATTAAACCGATCATTAACATGCGCTCGCGTCTATCTGTTGGTACTAACGACTGTCCAGTTCCCAGGCGTTCAGCCAGGTCAAGAATTTCTAGCCAGCGGACCCTGGGGGCTTCGTCTTCATAGAGTGCGATGGGTGCATTTCGATGTCGGGTCCATGCCAGTAATTCGATATTTCGCCCGCCGCCTTTTTGTTCAACGGCCGTATAGGCGACCTGGCGTAAGTGAAATAACGCCTTGGCAGCTTCACTCCATGGGCCGGGTACACCTTTGGTAAGAACCAGGCGTAAGCCAGAATGATTTTTCGCTGTCTCTACATCGAGATAATCCATGATTTATTCGCCTGTTGTTGAGGGCTGATTGCTGTTTGGTGCGCTGATTTGTGTGCCTAGCGAGTTGAGTATCTCATACCAGGCGGTGTATATCGATTTGGCTGATGTAACTGGGTGGGGAGGTGGCTGGTGTTAGCCTACGACGCTTTCATTTGGTATCGGATTGATAAACAGGTATCAGCCCGACCGGATAACTGTTCTCAAGGCTTCTGACAGATTGCACCTAGCGGCTGATTCTAAAAACCGTTGTGGAATAATACCAAAAGATGGTCTCGACAATGCTGTTCAAGGTAGCTATATTCACGTCAATGATAACAACATAAAGGGGGGTCAACAGGTAATTAGCTAAATAGTTAGGTAACTAACAGAATGTAGTAGCAAACCGTAGTAGATAGTTGAGATTCAAATCGTCAAAAATAATATTAGTCACATAAAGTGATATTAAATAATAATGTATGAGGGGAAAATCAATGAAATTATTAATAGGGGGTATGGTGCGTGTTCTACGCTTTGTGCCGTTCGTGTTTTCGTTTGCCGCTTTTAATGCAGTTGCAGGCGAAGAAACTCGAGAAATCGAAGAAGTTGTTGTTACAGGTTCATATCTAAAGCGTTCCACTGCAGACTCGCCATCACCTTTATCAGTTGTTGATCAAGCTGATATAGCCAGCATTGGTGCCACTGAGATTACTGATGTGGTCGCTTCCATGACCTATAACTCGGGTAGTATTCGTGGTGCGGTTGCAGGTCTAGGCGGTGATAGCGGTATCGGTAATACTAATATTAATTTACGTAATCTAGGTAATGGCTCAACGCTGGTGCTGATTAACGGCCATCGAAATGTTGCTGCAGAATTTGATAATAGTGGTAATGCGTATGTCGATCTGGGCAGCATTGTACCCATGATTGCGCTTAAGCGTGTTGAAATTGTTAAAGACGGGTCTTCGGCTCTCTATGGCTCTGATGCGATCGCAGGTGTTGTTAATTTTATTACGCAAAATGATTTTGAAGGTTTTTCCTTTGATGTTACGCGGGCAACTGACGATGAAACAGGCAACCAGGATGATACAACCATTCAGGCCATGATGGGGGTAGCCAGTGACAGGGGTAGTATTACCGTCGCCGTTAGCTGGTTCGATCGAGAAGAGCTAACTGTCGGTGACCGCTTCGATTATTTTGGTGGTGCAGGGGTTACATCATTTGGTAAACCGGGTAATTTCGATGCATTGGGGGCGATAGCAGCAGACCCCAATTCTCCTAACCCTTCTGATAGCTTCGGCAATAGAGCTGACCTTGACTGTAATCTGGTCCGGGATATTGATGGTCGTGGCGCACTTGGCCAAATCGGTAGTTCCTGTTTTTACGATTTTTCTACTTTCTTTCCACTGTCGGGCGAGCAGACACAGACTAAAATATTTACCTCAGCACGTTATCAGCTCTCTGATAATATAGAAATTTATGGTGATGCTGGGGCATCAGAAAACCAGTTTATTCGTAATAATAGCCTCTTCCCTGACGTTACTTTTGCGGTGATACCGGTTGGCAACCTGGGTTTGATTAATGATGCCAGCCGTAGAGGTATTTTGCCGGTGCCGTTATTGGCATCGCAGCGTTTGTTAGGCGGTCATATTGGACAGGCTGAAACAGCTGCAAGGCCTGTGGATACGCACTCCAACTATAATCGTGATTTTTTTCGGGTATCGGGCGGCGTTCGAACGGATTTTGAAATAGGAAATCGTGAATGGAATGTTGATCTGGCATTTACGCGCAGTGAGAGAAAATACGCACAGAATATTCGCTCTGATACCTTGACGAATAATACTAATGCAGCTTATCAGGGCCTGGGTGGGCCACTTTGTAACCCTGCAAGTGATACTGCAGGGTCAGGTAACCTGGGTACTGGGGATTGTTTTTACTTCAATCCCTTCGCCAGTTCACGTTTCAAACCCGATGGTTCGCCACAAGATGACCCATTGTTGTTAAACCCTGATGACCTGTTGAACTGGATGGCTGGTGAAATCATCACCTTGACAGAAAACACTCAGACGGTAGTTGATCTGGTAGCTGCGGGCGAGTTATGGCAAACAGAGAAGGGGCCTATTCAAATGGCCATTGGTGCCCAATGGCGGCGTGATGAAATTGAACATGACCCGGATAAAAACCAGAATAATAATAATTTCAAGTTTTCCTTTGGTGAGCAGGATTATGAAGCTGAAGAAAAAACTTTTGCTGTTTTTATGGAAACTTCCATTCCCCTTACGGAAAATTTAGAACTTGATATCGCCATACGATATGAAGATTTTGAAGAGTTAGATGATGATACGGTTGACCCAAAGGCAACTCTGCTATGGCGACCCGTCGATTCTCTGAGTCTGCGGGCTTCGGTCGGCACCTCATTTCGCACCCCATCGCTGTTGCAATCATCTGGACAAACTACGAGTTTGTTAAACTCCTCAGACCCTTTTGGTAGTACTGGCGGGCTTGCTTTTAGGCCAACTTTGACCGATGGTAATCCCAATTTAAAACCGGAAGAAGCAACTGCCTATAATATTGGTTTTTCCTGGGCGCCGGTAGATGGCATCTTAGAAGGGCTAAGTGTAGATATGGATTATTATAACTATGACTATGATGATATCATAACTCGAGAAGCGCATCAGGATCTAATTAATAAAGACAATGCCGCTCGTTGTCCACAAGGTGTGAGCGACTTTGGAGATAGTACTGGTAGTGACGCTTTTAATCCGGATATTCCTTTGTGTGGTGTGCAGTCCGTTAGCGGTATAACGCCAGATGGTACTGTAGTGACTAAAGGTCAAATAATATCCGTTGGTCCCGGTACTCCAGATAAAGTGATTCGAAATGCGGCAGGCGATTTATTGCGCACGCAGGCATCTTTCCTTAATGCGCAATCGCTTGAAACTGACGGTATCGATTTGTCCATCAGCTATAAATTTGAGCTTGATAACTGGGGTCGGTTTGGCGTTGGTTTAACGGGTAGTTATACGCTGAGTTATGATCTGGTTAATGCTGACGGTGTGAGTATTGATGGTGTCGGAAAACGAAATGAGAGCAATAGTGTTGGACGTCCGCTGCCTGAATACCAGGCAGTTGTCAATTTGACCTGGGCTAGAAACCGACATGATGTACAGGCTTTTGTGCGATACCTTGATGGTTATGAAGATGATACTGTCGGTGCTAGTGCATTTCGTGCTGGTCTGATTGGTATTGACCCCAATGAAACTATAAATAGTTTCACTACTGTAGATTTTCAATACAACTATCAGGTACCAGGGTTCTCTGTGCTGGATGAAGGTGGTGTTATAACTTTAGGTATGAAGAACGCCTTTGATAGACTACCGCCTCATATGAATACCAGTAATCAGTTTGATGCGCGAACCCATGATCCAAGAGGGCGAATATTATATGCGCGCTATAAGATAGATATGTGATTTTTGTAAGAAAGTAAAAATAAAGGCGCCTACGGCGCCTTTATTTTATGGTTTGAAGTAGTAGTTTGATACAAAGGACATTCGTTTACAAAATTACTCAAAAAATAACTTCTCCTAATCGGATCGGACTGAATAAGTTCAAAGAATTTCCAGAAGTTATTTTACGCGTCTCACACGCACTTGATACGCCTGGCCTTCCACGCTGAGGAAGTACGAGCCAAAGGTACCGCCACGAATAATGGCAGCCAGATTTTTTCCACTCAATTGTACGCGATCTGTATCCACTACATGCCAAATCTCTCCATTTGACATATTCAGTTTATACTGGCCATTAAGCATTTCATGAGCGTCGGTTATAATCAGTTTAATTGTGTCCTTTTTTTCCGTCCTGACCTTTTTCTCATCTGGTGCACTACGAAAACCGAAGCCAAAGCGGTTGCGCCAACTAGTGGCGGGTTTAGTTTTTGTTCGGGCCGCGTCGGTTGCAGGAGAAGCCCGATTACTGACTATCTGCTCATCGTGTTCATCGTTCACAGCTGGCTGTTGAAGCATGGTTGCCTGTAGTTTTTTCGCCTGCTCTTCAAAACAGTGCAATCGAGCTTCCGCTGGGTTGATTTTCAGACAGTCCACTATGGGATTTGTACTGATAGTTTCATCAGCAGAAAGTCCCCCTGATAATGTTGCCAGAACTAACAGCACAAAGTGTTTATTGTTTGCCAATTTTAGTTGCCCCATATACTGCCTTTACTAATGGATGGTTGTTGAAATGGAATGTTGCTGAGTCTTTAGTAATATCAGATAATTGTCTGAATTGGAAAGTGATATTTGTTGCCACATGGGAAAATTTCGTCAGTCCTAACCACGGCTATTCATTTCGTAGTGTGATGCAGTGCGATTTGTTCCTCTATTAATTATAGAGCGTATCCTATTCGGTAATAGGCTTTCAACTTGTGTCGGCATTATTGCGTGCTTAGTGGCAGGTGTTGAAAATTGATGGTTAAAATTAAGTACAAAAATGATCGTTGAGAATAAATCATTGAGAATAAGATCGTTGAGAATAACTAGTAGGTGATATTAATGGGGTTTGAGGTATATCTGGTGGGCGGGGCGGTGCGCGATGATTTGCTTGGCATTGCAGTGGCAGACCGCGACTGGGTAGTCATTGGTGCGTCGGTGGATGAACTTCTGAATTTGGGGTATCGGCAAATTGGCAATGAGTTTCCGTGTTTTCTCCATCCGCAAACTAAAGAAGAATATGCCCTGGCCCGTACTGAGATTAAATCGGGTATGGGGCATACTGGTTTTGTTTGCGATTTCGGGCCAGAAATCACCCTTGAAGAAGACCTTTCGCGACGAGATTTAACGATTAATGCGATTGCAAAAAATGCAGCAGGTGAATACGTTGACCCTTATGGTGGTAGGCGTGATTTAAAAAGCCGTACCCTGCGGCATGTTTCTGCGGCATTTGTTGAAGACCCATTACGGGTATTGCGGGTGGCAAGGTTTGCAGCTCGGTATTCAGCGCTGGGTTTTACAGTACATGCAGATACCATGGCGTTGATGCAACAGTTAGTTACTCGGGGCGAGTTATCTTCATTAACACCGGAACGGGTCTGGAAAGAAATGTCTCGGGCATTGTTGGAGACCAGACCCAGCGAGTTTTTTCGGGTGTTACGCGCCTGCGGTGCGCTGGCTGTAATCCTGCCAGAGCTGGATCAATTATTTGGGGTGCCGCAGCCACCTTTGCATCATCCTGAAATCGATACCGGCGAGCACGTTATGCTGGCGATTGATTTTGCAAAACAGCAATTTAATTCGATCACAGTCAGCTGGGCGGTATTGTTGCATGATTTGGGTAAAGGGTTAACTGCAGCCGATGAATGGCCGAAACATATCAAACATGAGGTGCGCGGGGTGCCGCTGGTAGAGACGGTTTCAAAGCGATTTAAAGTGCCTAAGGAGCTGGCAGCAGTGGCCAGATTAGTCGTTGAGCATCATCTACGCTGTCATCGGTTATCCAGTGTAAAACCAGCTGCCATAATGCGCCTGCTGGAAGCGCTGGATGCGTTTCGCCGACCCGTTCGGGTTGAATATTTTACCCGTGCCTGTGAAGCAGATGCACGAGGGCGGCTGGGATTTGATGCTCGAAGTTATCCTCAGGCTAAGTTGCTTATACACTGCATGCTCGAGGCTAAACAGGTAGAGATTAAATTATTGTTAGATCAGGGTTACAAGGGCATTAAGCTGGCAGAACAAATTCGATTAATGCGAATAAAAGCCATTGCCGAATATATGGCCTCGATAAAAATTTAGTTGGCGCTATTTAATAGGTGCTGTATAGCAGCTACAGCATCTACTGGTTTTGTTGTGATCATCCCTGGCTGTCTGCTGTGGGTAGGCTAAGTTGCTGTCTGTTTGCCTTGTGCATCTGCAACCATAATACCGGCACCAGACATAATAACCACGGTAAGCTGAAGCCCAGTACTCCCGTCCAGCCCCATTTCGCCAACACCAGGCCTGAACCAAGGGCAGCCATGGCCTGTGGGGTAAAAACCAGGAAGTCGTTGAAAGCCTGTACCTTAAAACGTTCTGCAACCCGATAAGTTTGAGTTAACAAAGTGGTGCCGCCAAGAAACATAAAATTCCAGCCAATGCCCAATAATACCAGCGCCCACCAATAGTGCATCAGTTGTTGATCCATATAGGCAATCGCAATGCAGCCTAATAATATTACAATGCCTGCGGTAATGACTTTTTCGGCACCTAACTTCGCAATTAATAAACCTGAAAATAGTGACGGTAAAAACATCGCCATTATATGGCTCTGGATCACCCAGGTAGTATCTTCGAGACTATGCTGGTCGCCATGGTGCATACTGACCGGGGTTGCAGTCATGATAAAACTCATCACACTAAAACCGACCGCACTGGCGCTAACTGCAAGAATAAACCGAGTATTACCGATGATCTCAAGTAGGGGTCGTTGCGGTTCGGTTGAGGCTTCAGTCTTTGTGCTGGTGCCGCGATAAAATAACAATATAAAAAGCGCCACGGCCATGAGCAGAGACAAGGCCATAAAAGACCCTGCAAATTCTCCCCAATGGGCGCTGTATTGGGTTCGTAGCGCCACCTCTGGGCCGATATATGCAGCCCCTACGCCAGCAAGCATCAAAATAGAAAGCGCAGGGCCTACTTTTTCCGCACTCACAGATTCAGCAGCTGCGAATCTGTATTGCTGGATAAAGGCGTTGTGGCTGCCGATCAGAAAAGTGGCCAGACAAAACAGGTAAAATGATTGCGTGGAAATTGCGTAGGCACCCAGCAGACCCGCGCCAGATGCATAGGCTGCGCCAAAAATAAAACCTGCCTGGCGGCCAATTTTGCTCATTAGCAAAGCGGCTGGAATGGCGGTAGCGGCGGTGCCGACAATCATCAGTGCCACGGGTAAGGTTGCCAGGTCAGTACTGGGTGCTAATTTGCTGCCAATGATGCCGCCCAGCAAAACCACAATTGGCGCCGCGCACTGGGCAAATATCTGTGCAAGGGTGAGAACAACTAGTGGTTTATATTGCATGGTTCATGCTCGGCTGGTGTTAGGTTGGCTTATGTAGCTGTACTTCAGTGCCTATGTTGCAGGCGCTTAGTTTTCAATGTTCAGGTTAAGGCTGACCAGGCCGCGAAAAAAATCGTTGCTTCCCCACTGTGGTTTGCCAGCTACCAGGCTCAATTTCGGAAAACGCTGGAAAACCTTCTGTAAGGCAATTTTAGCTTCGAGTCTGGCCAGCGACATGCCAAGACAGAGATGGATGCCATGGCCGAAACCAAGATGATTAATCGCTTCACGATGTATATTGAAGGTATCTGGTTTGTGGTTAGCGTGTGGGTCGCGGTTAGCGGCAGCGATGGACAATAATATCATCTGGCCAGGTTTTAGCTGAACGTGACGAAATGCCATAGGTTCGTGAACAAAACGCAGGGTGTTTTGTACTGGCGGTTCATATCGGAGGGTTTCTTCCAATGCTTTTACCAACAGGGTATCACTGTTGCGGGCAGCTAAACCCTGAGATTCGTGTTTGAGTAGCAGATAGAGGCAATTACCAATGAGTCGAGTGGTGGTTTCATGGCCTGCAGTTAACAGCAATATACAGGTCGAATATAACTCGTTCAGGGTCAGTCGATCGCCCTCAGCTTCAGCCGCAATGAGTTGACTGATTAAGTCTTCTCCAGGGTTGAGGCGTTTTGCTGCAGTAAGCTGGGCAATATAATTACGCATATCGTTATTTGCCTGAACAGCCTTTTTAATCGCTTCTGGGTTGCTGATTTCCGACAGGCCTAATAAATCAGCTGACCAATGTTCAAATTGATGCTGGTCGGCTTCAGGCACCCCCATCATCTCTGCAATAACGATAGCCGGTAGGGGTTTTGCTAATAGGCTAATCAAATCGAACTGGGTGGCATGTTGCGGGATTTGCGCCAGTAACTGATCGGTGCGATGTTCAATAACAGGTGCCAGAGACTGGATATATCTGGACATGAAGCCTGAGGCCACCAGTTTACGCAGTCGCGTATGGTCTGGTGGATCCTGATTGAGCATCGTTGGGTTTTCCAGCATTGGAATTTCAATGCCGCCTGCAGCATATTTAATTAACCGCATAATAAAGGTGTTTTTGCGTAGATCACTGCTGATGCGTTTGTCGCGCAACAAGGTTTCGATATCTTCATAGCCAGTTACGATCCACCCTCGATTGGATGCCGACGGTAAAATTGTGCCCCGTTTACGAAGAATATTGTAGGTCGGATAGGGATTGTCGTAGAAAGTTGGGTTGCGCAGATGCACAATGCTGTTGTTGACGTAGTAGTCATATCGGCGCAGAGACCATAGGGCTGCCTGCGTCGCACTGGTCATAATCTTGTTGACTGGTTTGCTGAGTATCATAGGCTATGCATTCCGTAGCGCCTGGAAGGATTTGTGCAACTGGCCGTATTATCCTTGGGTCTTGCGTATCATAGCTAATTTGGTCTTCGATGTGTGTTTTTACGCCTTAAGTCAGCATTAAAAATGGCCTTAAAATAATGTTGTAGATGAAGTTATTGAGAATGTCTTGCTCCTAAAGCGGTAGCTGAGGCTATAGTTTTAAGTGTCAGTAGTAGTCAGTAGTAAGAATTCTAAAGGTCAGTAGTAAGCGTTTTAAATATCAGTAGAAAGCGTCGTAAAAAACTTGGGAGGCAGGCAAAATGCAGTCGATTAAAGACTATTTGGGGGCAAAACCAGAGTCGGGAGAGGAATACCCCTTTGGTGATGATATTGCGGTATTTAAAGTCAGGCATAAGATGTTTGCCACTTTTTCCGAAAACACCCAGAACTTACCATTATCGGCTGACTATAAAAAAATTATTCAAGCTAATGAAGTCAATGGTGTGTCTGTGGGATGTATCAACCTAAAATGTGATCCACAGCAGGCTATAATGCTTAGGGATATATTTGTTGCAGTAATCCCTGGTTATCATATGAATAAAGTCCATTGGAATACGGTGGTACTTGATGGCAGCATTCCAGATGGAGAACTGCAAAGAATGATTGACCATTCCTATACCCTGGTGCTGCAAGGTATGCGCCAGGCAGACCGCCTACAGCTGGAAATGCACTATAGCAAAACTGAGCTGTATGGACCTTAAGCGGAGCTTGCCTGATTCGAAAATAGTTGTCTGGTGTGGTGTTGATTTCAGTTAAACGGGTTGATTCCAGTTAAGATAGCAAAACTCCACGATTCCCCGTTCCTGGAATTACGTTTACTCGACCAAAAAAGAAGATCTGATGCATACAGAAACTAAATTTTTTGCCACCGCTGCAAAAGGTATTGAAACTCTATTGGCGCAAGAACTTGGCGATCTCGGTTTACAGGGCATAAAAGAAGGCCGCGCGGGGGTTCATTTTGAAGGTGATCTGGCCGCGGGTTATCTGGCCTGTCTCTGGTCGCGGCTGGCGAACAGGATCCTGTTACCTGTCGCCGAGTTTATGGCTGCGGATGCGGATGCGCTTTATAGTGGCATAAGAGACATCGATTGGTCAGAGCATATGGCTGTGGAGCAAACTCTGGCGATTGATGTCAGTGTGGCAAACTCGGCCTTGACCCATAGTCAATATGTTGCCCAGCGCGCCAAAGACGCGATTGTTGATCAGTTTCGTGATCGACTGGATCAGCGTCCATCTGTTGCTCCACAGCGGCCAGATTTGCAAATTAATATTTATATTAATAATGATCTGGTTAAGGTTGCCATTGATCTGTCGGGTGAGAGTTTGCATATCCGTGGTTATCGTACCCGAGGTTCAGTCGCACCGTTAAAAGAAAACCTTGCTGCGGCTATTTTATATCGTGCCAGGTGGCCGGAGATTGCCCGCGAGGGCGGTGGGTTTGTAGACTTTATGTGTGGTTCTGGCACCTTGCCCATCGAAGCTGTGATGATTGCCTGCGATATTGCGCCGGGGCTGGCGCGATCCTATTATGGTTTCATGGGCTGGCGTCAGCATGATGAGTCGATCTGGCGGGATCTAAAGGCCGCGGCCAATAGACGTCGTGCAGAGGGTCTGGAAAACCCGCCAGCGGTGTTCGGTTTTGATCATCATGAGGCGACCTTACAACGCACCAGGCAACATGTTAATCAGGCGGGTTTCAGTCATATTATCACTATTGGCCATGAAGACGTTTTCACCTTTGCAGAGAAAATACCTGGCGCAGGTTTGATTGCGTTAAACCCGCCATATGGTAAGCGGTTAGGCCATGACGAGGATCTTGAGCCACTTTATAATGCCATTGGCCGAGTTTTGAAAAACCAGTTTTTAGGTTGGCAGGCAGCGGTTTTTACTGATGATAAATCAAAGGGCAAGGCCATTGGTATTCGGGCGAATAAAATTCATTCGCTATATAACGGCGCGCTGGCCTGTAAACTATTGCATTTTAATATCGTCGAAGATGAGATATTTAAAAACTATCGGCTGCCTAAAATGCTGGCTGATGACGCCTTAAGTGAACAAAGTGCCGGGTTTCGGAATCGCCTGCTAAAGAACTGGCGCAGAAATACCGTCTGGTCGCGTAAAAATGATGTTAGTTGTTTTCGTGTCTATGATGCAGATTTACCGGATTATTCTGTGGCAATTGATATCTATTATTGTCGTTTGAACGACGTAGATAGCCTTTTTGTAAATATTCAGGAGTATCAGGCACCAAAAACCATTGATCCAAAAAAAGCTCAGTTGCGGTTGCGGGAAGTCGTTACTATCACCAAAGATGTGCTTGAGCTAAATGATGAAAACATGTTCCTTAAGTCTCGACAAAGGCAAAAAGGCGCTGCCCAGTATGAAAAACTAGCCAGTGAAAATAATTTTCATATTACTGAAGAAAACAACTGCCAGTTCTACGTTAATTTTGAAGATTACCTGGACACAGGTCTGTTCCTCGACCATCGACCGGTGCGACGCAGAATAGCTGAGCAAAGTAATAATAAACATGTGCTTAATTTATTTGCCTACACCGGGGCCATTTCGGTGCAGGCGGCCAGCGGTGGTGCGGCAAGCATTTTAACGCTGGATATGTCTAAAACTTATCTTGACTGGGCCAGGCGAAATATGTCCCTTAACGGTTTTAATCAGTCGCAATACCAGTTTAAGCAGGTTGATTGTCTTGACTGGTTAAGCCGGCCCGATAGCAATAAACAGTATGATATTATTTTCCTTGATCCGCCAAGCTTTTCTAATTCAAAGCGAATGCAACAGAGCTTTGATGTGCAGCGCCAACATGGGATATTGATCACGCAGGCAATGGCATTGTTGGCTGATGCAGGGGTACTCTATTTTTCGAATAATTTGCGTGGTTTTAAACTGGACCAGGCATTGTTGAGTGAATTTCAGATAAGCAATATTACCGCTGAAACTATTCCTCAGGACTTTAAACAGAAAAAGCATATCCATCAATGTTGGCAGATTCAGCATTTATCATAGCTGAATCTTTTTTACTTGCCTGTTTTTACTCACCTGTTAGAGAAAGTGCTTTTCTAACAGGTTTCAATGAGCAAACACGTCTAGTAAAGCTTTTTAAAAAGGCGCGTTGCCAGGGGTTCTTGGGAAGGGTATGGCATCACGGATATTTTCCATGCCGGTGATATAATTCAGTAGACGCTCAAAACCAAGACCGAACCCAGCATGGGGTACGGTGCCGTAGCGGCGTAGATCCCGATACCACCAGAGTTCTTCTTTCAGTCCAGGCATGGTCATACGTTCATCCAGGATATCGAGGCGCTCTTCGCGTTGGCTACCACCAATAATTTCACCAATACCGGGTGCCAGTACATCCATCGCAGCGACTGTTTTACCGTCGTCGTTCAGGCGCATATAGAAAGCTTTAATTTCTTGCGGGTAGTTCATTAAAATGACTGGCCGGCCGACATGTTTTTCCGTCAGATAACGCTCATGTTCCGATTGTAAATCGAGGCCAAAAGACACTGGGAATTCGAATTTTTGTTTGGTTCGACTCAATATGTCGATGGCTTCTGAATAATCCATACGTTCAAATTGATTGTCGATAACTGATCGGACTCGGCTCATTACCTGTTTGTCGATCCGCTGGGTAAAAAATGCCATATCGTCTTCGCGCTGGTCGAGCACAGTTTGTAGTACAGTTTGCAGCAGGTTTTCTGCCAGATCGGCATTATCCTGTAGATCAGCAAAAGCGATTTCTGGTTCTACCATCCAGAATTCCGCCAGATGACGGCTGGTATGAGAATTTTCTGCGCGAAATGTCGGGCCAAAGGTGTAGACCTTTGACATCGCCAGGCAATAGGATTCAACGTTTAATTGTCCTGAGACCGTTAAAAATGAGTCGCCAGCAAAAAAATCCTGTTCATGATCAATTTTACCCTGTTGATTCAATGGCAGGTTGGCTAAATCAAGGGTGCTGACGCGGAATAACTCGCCCGCACCTTCGCAGTCGCTGGCAGTAATGATTGGGGTATTGATCCAGTGGAAGTCGCGCTCAAAAAAATAGTTGTGGATTGCATTGGCAAGGCTAGTTCTGACGCGAGTAATAGCGCCAAAGGTGTTGGTTCTTGGTCGCAGATGCGCGACCGTGCGTAAATATTCAAAACTATGGCGTTTTTTAGCAATGGGATAGGTCTCAGGCTCATCTACCCAGCCGACTACCTGCAATTGCGTGGCCTGTATTTCTACGGTTTGGCCCTTGCCTTCGGATTCAACCAGTATGCCGCTAACAATTACCGCTGCACCGGTGCTGATTTTTAGCACTTCTGATTGATAATTATCGAGATCGTTAGGGATAACCGCCTGGATTGGGTCGAAACAGCTGCCATCATGGATGGCGATAAAAGAGATGCCAGCTTTTGAATCTCGTTTGCTGCGTACCCATCCCTTGACGGTGACTGTTTCGCCAGGGGTTATATCGCCCTTGAGGGCTGAAGCTATGATTATCTGGGCCATAAATGTCGCCTTTGAAGCTGTTCAGTGAATCATAGCAAAACTTAAAACATCATAAGTGGTAGTATTTTATTTTTTTCGTTAAATATCTATGGAATCAGCGCTATGAGTGAAGAACTAATTATTGAACAAATACCCATCGGGCCGATGCAAAACTTCACCTACTTGCTGGGCTCAAAAAGTAACCGTGAAGTTATGGTGGTGGATCCAGCCTGGGATGTTGATGGTTTGTTAGCGCTTATAGAGGAACGTGGTTATCGTCTTACCGGGGCGCTCATTACTCATTATCACCCAGATCATTGTGGTGGTTCCTTTAGCGGGCAGAAGGTGCCAGGGCTGGCTGAATTATTAGCTATTAACCCGGTTAAGTCCTATGTGCATAAACTTGAAGCGGATGGTCTAAAAAAAGTTACTGGTATCTCGGATACGGATATTGTTCGGGTTGAATCCGGCGATAAGATCAAAATTGGCGAGGTTGAAATTGAAATGTTGCATACCCCAGGGCATACCCCTGGTTCGTTATGTTTTAAAATAAGAAAAGCGCTGGTAGCCGGTGATACCCTGTTTACTAGCGGTTGTGGTCGGGTTGATCTGCCTGGTTCTAGTTCAGAAGATATGTACTATAGCTTGCAAAAGCTGGCGGGCCTGCCTGATGATACAGTGTTATTACCGGGACATAATTACGGCAATGTTCCCAGTGCCACAATGGCAGATACCAAAAAAATGAATTCCCATCTGCAAATCGATAATCTTGCAGCGTGGAAAATGATGATGGGGGAATAAAATGACGTTAACAACATTAGTAGAAGGTTTGGCATTTTCAGAGGGGCCGCGTTGGCATCAGGGCAGGTTGTACTATTCAGATTTTTATCGCCATGTGGTTGAGGCGGTAGATGTGGCGGGTTCGGTTGAACTGATTGCAGAAGTGCCGACCCAACCTTCTGGTCTGGGTTGGCTGCCAGATGGCAGGTTATTGATTGTTTCCATGTTAGATCGAAAATTACTGGTGCAGAATAAAGATGGCTCATTGGCGCAATATGCGGACCTACAGTCAATTGCGACCTTTAATTGCAATGATATGGTGGTGGATAGCAAAGGTCGAGCTTATGTCGGTAACTTTGGCTCTGATATTGATGCGAAACCGGTTAAACGTGTGCCAGCAGACCTTGCGCTGGTGGATACTGATGGCTCTGTTCGAGTTGCCGCCGAGGCGCTGGAGTTTCCTAATGGGTCGGTAATTACCCCAGATGGTAAAACCCTGATTGTGGCTGAGACTTTTGCTAAACGGTTAACTGGGTTTGATATTGCGGCAGATGGCAGCTTGAGCAACCGGCGCGTCTGGGCTGATCTGGGCGGGCACTATCCAGATGGTATTTGTCTCGACAGTGAGTTGGGTATCTGGATTGCTGATCCAGTGAAAAATTGTGTGGTGAGGGTTCTAGAAGGGGGTGAGATTAGTCGTGTTATTGAAACCGGCAGACCTGCATATGCCTGCGCCTTAGGCGGTGATGATCTCAAACGCCTGTTTATCTGTACCGGTGATGCAGGCGCAGCAAAAAGCTCGCGTACTGGTCGAATTGAAACTATCGACGTAGAAATTGCGAGTGCTAACGGATCCTGATGGGTCAATTTCTAAAGCGCTTCAATGAATTGCGTTAATCAAATGTTTAGCAGAGGTACCTGGTTGAGGTACCTGGTTGAGTTGCCTGGTTGAGTTGCTTTGCTAAAGCATCCTGCCAGGTGCATTAGATCAAAAATGTGAGGGCTATTGATATGAAACAGCAAATGCTGCTGGTGATGGGTTTATATTTGCCGCTGGTTGTTATTGGTGCCCCTGCCAATACAGTGCTTGAAATCGCAGCTTTGCAGTCTGATAGTATTGAATGGCCTGCTTATGGAGGTGCACCGGGTGGTGGCCATTATTCAAAAGCGATAGCTATTAACAAGGCCAACGTGCATACACTGGCGCCGGTGTGGTCTCATCGATCCGGTGATTTTCGCCCGGGTAAACAAAAGCTGGCGAAGGAGATGGATATTGCGGACTTTAAAACCCGTCCTTCGTCATTCATTGGCACGCCGATTATGGTGCGCGACAAATTGTATTATTGTACCCCTTTTAATCGGGTATTTGCCCTTAACCCCGCCACCGGTAAAGAACATTGGTCGTATGATCCTGAGGTGGATATGGACCAGGAGGCGCTCACTAATTGTCGGGCCGTGAGTAGTTGGGTTGACGCTAAACAGCCCGATAGTTTCTGCGGACATAGAATACTGTTGGGCACTCTGGATGCTCGATTGATTGCCCTGGATGGTGAAACGGGTCGCCCTTGTGAGGAATTTGGCGATCAGGGGCAGATCGATTTGAGCGATGGTCTGTCGGCCCATTCTGGCATTGAATACGGTGTCACCAGTGCGCCTGCGATTATTGGTGATCTGGTGGTAACCGGTGCCTTTGTGCTTGATAGTAATCGCCCTGATGTACCTTCAGGTGTTGTTCGTGCTTATAACATTCGCACGGGTGCCTTTGTCTGGGGATGGAATCCTGTGCATCCTGACCAGCCCCAGGTGGATCAGGAGGGTAATTACCAGGCAGGTTCAACCAATGTCTGGTCAACAATATCCGTCGATGAGGCGCGGGGACTGGTCATAGTACCCACTGGGAATTCGTCACCCGATTATTATGGCGGTGATCGCAAAGGCCATCTTGATTATTATTCCAGTTCGGTGGTTGCTTTGGCGGCCAATACTGGCGAGGTGGTGTGGCATTATCAGACGGTACACCATGATATTTGGGACTATGATGTGCCGGCTCAGCCTACATTGGTTGATATTAACATTAATGGTAAAACCAGTGCAGCAGTGGTGCAGGTAACCAAGATGGGTATGACGTTTGTTCTGGATCGGCAAAGCGGCGTTCCGTTGCATCCGGTAGAAGAGCGGCCAGTGCCACAAACAGGTTTGGTGGCGGGGGAATATTTAAGCCCGACCCAGCCCTTTCCTTTAAAACCTGAACCTTTGCATCAACTTGGCATGAGCCCTGAGGATGCCTGGGGGTTTACTCCCTGGGATAAGGGCAGTTGCCGAGAAAAATTAGCCGCAATGGAAACCGGACCGATATATACCCCGCCGAGCCTTAAGGGTACGGTGTTATATCCGTCAAATTTGGGTGGGCATAACTGGGGTGCCCCGGCCATAGACCTGGGGCGAAAAATAATGATCACAAATACCAAACATTTGCCGGTCGAGGTGAAGTTGGCTGTTCGGCAAGATTGCCCTGAAGGTACACCATTTCCGCAAAATGGTTCGCCCTATTGCGTCATTATGCGCCCGGTATTGTCTTCCCTGGGCGCGCCCTGTTCAAAACCTCCCTGGGCGACTTTAGATGCGGTGGATCTTGTGAGTGGCGAGATATTATGGCGGGTTCCGTTGGGTAGTCTGAAGGGAATAGCGCCCTGGCCTATTTATCATTTTATCACTGTCTCTTATACACATCTGACGCTGCCGACGAAGCTAGAAGTGTAGATCTCGGTGG
>JAHRVQ010000035.1 GCA_019090615.1 Pseudomonadales bacterium
ACGACATCAACCTGGGAGATAAAAGGCTAAGTGATCGTTTAGTAAAAATAGCTGATCATTTTGTTGGCTCACCAGAAAGCCCTATCAATAAGGCATGCGGAAAATGAAGTGAAACAAAAGCAGCCTATCGCTTCTTCCAGAATGATAACTATGCCTTCTGTTGACTTCTACCTGATCACCGATATCATTGCTGATGCCGGCGCTGCACCAAAAGTACCACAGCTCAGGTAGATCTCCCCAGATAAGAACATGAACTGTCACCACACAACCTCGTCATTTACCATACTGCGCGAACCTTGGATTTCGTTATCTTGTGCTAACTCATCCCTGCAGCTGGGCCTTATATCACGTTTCTGTTCGTAAGCTCGTAGTTTTGCGCTCAGGCTTCCTCCGGACAAACACTCGCGAGCTTGCCCTTGCCGTCGGCTAGTACTTATGATTGATCCATGATGAATCAATTTAGGTTCTCCTACAGGGGACTTGAACCCCATAAGTTCATGCCCATGCTGGGCGTACACAAGACAAAGCACGCGGAGGTCAAAAGTTATGCTTCGCTCCACTTTTGCCACCGGTGTTCGCAACGTGAGGCCTCTTGACGATGTAACCTGTAAGGTTACATTGCATCAATGATCATTAGCATCAAGCACAAAGGACTTGAAAGGTTCTATAAGACCGGGAACACCAAAGAAATACAGGCTGATCACGCAAAGCGACTGAGACTGATATTGACCAACTTAGACCAAGCTGAGTATCCCAAAGACATGGAATTACCAGGGCTGAAACTGCATCAACTAAAGGGATCTAGAAAGAAGATTTGGTCGGTGACAGTCAGTGGAAATTGGCGAGTGACGTTTCAATTAAGCGACAGAATTGCTGAAATTGTAGATTATGAGAACTATCACTGATGGCTATGCATGACCCAGCACACCCGGGTGAAATATTACGTGAACTCGTTATAGAACCTCTCGAACTGACAATCAGTGACGTTTCGAAACATCTGAATGTGAGTAGGAAAACGCTGTCTAAGGTATTGAATGCAAGAGGTTCAATTACACCAGAAATGGCGCTCAGATTAGAACTCGCTTTCAAAAACCCTAATGCTGATCACTGGCTTAGGCTTCAAAATGCTTATGACCTATGGCAGGCAAGACGACAAGAAAGTGATCTAAACGTCCGGCCCTATAAATTTGCATCATAGGCCTAACATGAACTTGACGGCGCTCCCTGCGGCCACTCGGACCAGCCTTTTCAAGGCTGGCCGCTTAACTAGGTGTTGAGCCTTATATGGATTACAAGTTCACCGGTAAATTAAATTCCGAAGATATGAAAGAGTTTGCAAAATATGACTTTCATAATGGTGGCGAGAATGAAATCGTCTATGGCATTCTAAGTGCACTTGCATCCTTTATTGGAATAATTATCTATATTTGCATAGATGACGTTACATTTTTATTGATATGTGTGGGAGGGCTTGGACTTATTTTTTCCTGGCAGTCGACCGTTGATTTATACAATCGATTTCTTAAAAAGTTCGATGCTTCAGACCAAGTAGAAAATACGATAGTAATGACTGATGATTTTGTCTCAATTCAGCACGATGATTTTTTTCTAAAGCTGGGCTGGGAAAAAATCGAAGAAATGGAACTTACCGCAAATGGTGTTCTTGTTTTATCTTCCTTTACCAGGTTCTTTTTGCCTAATCGTGTATTTGAAACTCTTGAATCTAAGCAAGAGTTTCACAACACTGTATCTAAAAAACTAGAGGGGTCTATAAGTGAAGCCTAACGAATAAGGATATGTCGCGCGTCAGCCGCGACCTATCCTATTGTTGGACAATCTCGGGGGTGCTATATAGGAAATATGTCGGATGATGTTTCGGGGCTGGTGCTTTCGCAGCGAGAGCCCGATTAATTTCGAGCGAGCAGAAGTCTCGCCGGTGATGACAAGAACACCTGGGGTCAGTGTAAAGTGCCATAGTAAATCGACAATGATCAAGTCATATTTCCACAAAGTTGGCAGATAATTTCCGAGACTACACAGGCGAGATTACTATCGCCCAATACGTTGCCGATTAAAATGTAACTAAATTAAGCTGGGGCTGAGGCGGTAAGCCTAGTTACTTTTTTGCCGGTGAAGTCGAAAAAAACTGAGGAAATAGTGGCTAATGCCGCCAGTTGGTTGTGCGAGTAACAGGGCTTACTCTGGCACTTTACCCCGACCCCAGGGCTTCCTTTATTAGATGACTATATCGATCAATTACATTGGATGAGCCCCTTTAAACCAGACCAATTAACAGACAAGCAGCTAATCTGGTTTAGCAAAATTGCCAGTATCAAAAAGCGCCAGCACGCTTATGGGCTACAAAGGGAACTTGAGCAATGGGCAGTACGTTTCGGTTGGCGGCACCCAGGGGATGCTTTGGACTAGTTTTTATATTTGCCAAAACTACGATGATATTTATTAATTTATTAAGTCGCGTTCTGCGATTCATCGGAATTTAAACACACAATGCTAAAAATATAGGCAATCCCTGGCGTACGGCCAGAGCAATGTCAAAATCTAACAGTTTTAGTGTCTTTCGGTGTGTGTCCCTAGTTATTTTGTGTCCCTAGTTGTTTTTTGGACAGCGCTGCCTTCGAGTCGCATAATGACATCATAAGTGGCATTACGCCTTTTCCGAATTTTTCCTGACCCCTATATGTTTTTAACTCATTACAAATCAGATTAGATGGCAGTATGCCAGCATCTATCAGTCGATGAGACAACACCATGTTACCTCCTAATAACGCCGCATCTAAAGGATTTAGAGGCCAGGGAATCCCGGGTGCAAACTCAACGCCACAAGCAAGAAGCTTATCAAATATCGGGATATATTGGCTCTCTGGTAAGTCGTCTGTGTCACTACTAGCAACTATATAGATCAGGCCTGACAGTATTTCTTCAGAATCATAGCCACAATCATACTCCAACCTAAGTTCTGCAAAAGGAAAACTCTGCGACCATGCCCTCGAGAGCAGCTCCGGAAGACTCTGTGAATATACATAGCAAAGCAAGCCGATCACAATAGACAATCCAATCACCAACAGTCCCACTAACAGTCTCATTGCGAGTCTCTCCCATATGCCACGTATTTCCCAGTCGCAGCCCTGTGCCAATATTCGGGTTTAAACTTGCTGCTGAGAATATTTTTGACGGTAATATTAATTTTCCCATCTTCGTTGCCGAAGAATCGCTTGCCCAATTTTAAGCCTAGTTTTGGAATCGATCCTTTGCTGTCCCAAAGGTCTGCTATAAAATTGAGTTGCTTTGTGCTTCTTATTCCGTCTACATATAAGGCTTGAGCAAAAGAACGATCTAAATCGGTTAGCTCACCAATATCCTGCCGTTTCTCTCCCCACAAAAAGTCAAATATTTGGCCTGCTTCTGAATTATCAATAACCAGGTCATCCCCATCATATACGGGCAGACCTCCCTTCGGCTCACCCTTCCTACTTGGATTACCATTAAACCCCTGCGCAAAAGCCGCCGTCACCGCCCCATTGGCAAACTTACCCCCTGTGGCCTCAGATATTGTACCCCCGATCACTGCCGCAGTGACGATTCTTGCAAAATCCGCTGAGCCTCCATCTGCGGTAATTATTCCATTGACATTCGCTGCTTTAGTCAAACCCGCACTGATAAAACCATGCCCAAATTTTCCCCCTTGTAATTCTGACATTATGCCACCGGTAAGCGCATGCGCACCAATATGTCCCAGGCCTCCTTTAGCAAAAAAACCAGAACCAGCATCCCCAGTGCATATACCGGTGAAAATTAAGCACCTGGGGTCAGAGCAAAGTGCCAGAGTAAACTTTTTTACCGAGATAAAAAAATGGTGAAACCACCAGTTATTTCTTCGATCTCTTGCGGCACAGCAGTAAAAATGCCTTCCAAATCCGGCCAGGCTAAGTTATTCACATTCTTATTGGCAATTCGCGATCGACACCACGCCATCACAAAACTTATCATCCAATCATATAAAGTCATGGCCTGATCACTGTTTATTTACTATGACACTTTACACTGACCCCAGAAATCTAACCTTTACATGTCGATACAATCGACATATCGTGGCAACATGTCGAAATAATCAGAGAATATCAACATGGCCTGGATGGCCGATCAACCAAACAATCAATTACCAACATTGCCGCCCAAGGTGGATTTGGAGACTAAAGCTATCCTAAAAGCCTGCATTCCGGCACGAGCAGCCCTGGCAGCATTGAAACAGGCAGGTGAGTTGTTACCTCATCAAGGTTTGCTCATTAACCTACTGCCTTTATTGGAAGCGAAAGATAGCTCAGCGATTGAGAATATTGTCACCACGACCGACAAATTATTTCAATTCACCGAAACAGAAACATTGGCAGACCCCGCAACTAAAGAAGCATTACGTTATCGCACGGCGCTGTTTAACGGTTATCAATCACTTCAGGATCGTCCGCTAAACATAACAACTGCCATTGAAGTATGCAGCACCATTAAAGGCGCCGCGATGGATCTGCGGCAGGTCCCAGGCATAACCTTAGCCAATCAGCAAACCGGTCAAGTAATTTACACACCGCCTGTTGGCGAGTTGCTAATTCGTGACCTGCTAACTAATTGGGCTGAATTTCTACACGAAGAAGATACGCTTGATCCTCTCATTAAAATGGCCGTCAGCCACTATCAATTTGAAGCCATCCACCCATTTACAGATGGCAATGGCAGGACAGGCCGGGTGCTCAATATTTTGTATCTAATCGAACAAAAACTGCTCAGCTTACCCATTCTCTATCTCAGTCACTATATTCTCCAAAATAAAGCCGACTATTATCGTTTGTTAAATCAGGTCACCAGCGACCTGGCCTGGGAGCCCTGGGTGTTATACGTGCTGCGGGCCGTTGAGCAAACGGCGCAATTTACATCACAAAAAATAGCCGCCGTTCGTGCGCTGATTGAAGCTACGCGTGTACATGTTAACCAGCACTTACCCAGGATCTACAGCTATGAATTACTTACCATTATATTTGAACAGCCTTATTGCCGAATCAAGAATCTGGTTGAATATCAGATAGCGAAACGACAAACTGCATCAGAATATCTGAAACAACTTTGCCAAATTGGCGTGTTAAAAGAAGTCCAAATCGGTAAAGAAAAATTATTCATACACCCCAAATTAGTCAAACTCATGACGCGGGATAGTAATGAGTTTGAAGCTTATTAACACAGCAAGGAGATCGTCAAGAAGCCCCTGGAGTCAGAGCAAAGTGCCAGAGTAAACCTTTTTACCGAGATAAAAGAATGGTGAAACCGCCAGTTATTTCTTCGATCTTTTGCGGCACAGCAGTAAAAATGCCTTCCAAATCCGGCCAGGCTAAGTTATTCACATTCTTATTGGCGATTTGCGATCGACACCACGCCGTCACAAAACTTATCCTCCAATCATGTAAAGTCATGGC
>JAHRVQ010000036.1 GCA_019090615.1 Pseudomonadales bacterium
CGTCTAACGGATATTTGTCACCTTTTAACTATGAACAACAGCAGTCAAAGACTGTTTGAAAATGTGTCCGTTAAAGTCTTGCCATTCCATAAGTGAAATTAGATGCGCCTAGCACAGCAACGAAGACCTGGGTCTCTTTGACTTCTCCCGTGTGTGAATTAACGATTGGCATCGTGGGTCCGCAATAATCCACAAAGCATTTTTCACCGGCTTTGTGAGATTGGCGCATTGAACGTTTTTTCGACTTTAACCAGCGCCGATAAATATCACTGAACTGGCTGCGGCTATAAGCCCGCTGAGTGAACTGTTCACGATACTCTTCCCAGAGTAGCTGCAAAGTGACGTGTGGCAGCTGGAGTTCCTGCCGAATCATGACGCAATCAGGTTGTTCGTAACGCGTATGATTTTTTGGTTCGGGAGGCGGATAGAACAGGGCTTGCAGATGAACCTCATCCATCTCTTCCGGCAGCGGCCAACCTAAACCAAGACGTTCGGCCTTACTAATAATTTTTTGAACGAGGCCAAGACTGGCCTTGGTGACGGCTTTGATTTGTCGGATAGAGAGTTGAGCTTCAAAACGTAATCAAAGAATATCTCGTAGTTTGCGCATTGTTATTCTCGGTGTTGCCATGACCTGTCGCCTTGAAAAAGGAAACAGAATAGCAAAGTGAATAAAAACAATACGTT
Source organism: Pseudomonadales bacterium (assembly GCA_019090615.1). Taxonomy (GTDB): domain Bacteria; phylum Pseudomonadota; class Gammaproteobacteria; order Pseudomonadales; family Azotimanducaceae; genus JAHRVQ01. Next base: position 688 of record JAHRVQ010000036.1, read on the forward strand.
AGATAAGAAACCGGTTCGTCGTGAACACCCAATCCGGAATCAAGCCCAAAAGTGTTCACGATGGACTGGATTAGGTGTTCATGATGGACCGGAATTGGTGTTCACGATGGGCCGGAAAATGCAAGAGCACCATCGGCTGCTCAAAAAAATGCTCAGCACCATTCTGGCATCGGTAGCAAAATAAAAGACCCAATCACATCGAGCGCTCAACGCACCTGACATTAAAAGTCAGTCATCCTTAAGTGAATGGCCATTTTACTTAAGTGAATGCCATTGGCTTGACACCTACCGTATGGCTATCAACAGCTCAAAGCATAGGTGTGCCAGGCGCTAGAGTGATCGTGCAAACCGTTGAAAAACATTTTGCCTAAGTGAATGCCATTGTGTGTCAGGCTCCCTGGCAGCTGCTGCTTTTGGCTGATCAATTTTTATCGCCAGTTTAACGGCACTGGCACGAAATTCAGGCGTATAGATGAGACTTTTTCCCTTAGGCTTCATAATCGGACACTTCTTTAGATAGGTTAATTATATGTGAATCTTTGTGTCCGGAAAAGTCTACCCATTTCAGTTGACACATAGGGCTTCATAAATGCGCTCCTCAATGTGGAACGCAAAGATACTGATGAATTATGTTACGGAGTAGAACGGTCTGGTATGAACGCTAACCACATAGAAACGCTTACTCAGTAACAGTGGCATTCGTCTCGTCAATATCATCCATTTGAAGAAGAGAGGCATCTTCATAAACGATAATTAAAATCCCAAGTATAACCGTTAGTGTTCCTGCTACTCTTAGAGGCCCTATATTCTCGTTGAATATTAACGCTCCAGACAATGTAGTTAAAACGACTATACTTCCAACCGTTATTGGGTGAGCCCAACTTATATCTAATTTACTCATTGCGATCATCCAAAATAACGATGAAATCAGCGCTGAAAAAAGACCACTCAGAACGAAGATATCAGTGAATGTAAGTATCAGGTTCTCTTGAATATTGGATAGATAACTCGATGGTATAACCTCATTTAGTCTCCATTTTATGACAATAACTCCGTACATTGTAAAAAATATACTGGCAATCAAACATGCGAAATACATATGAATAGACCCTAATTAGACATTTAGACAAGAAATTCAAAAAATGGGGTTTATGTTCCTCATCAAACAGTAGATTACAAATTATTTTGTTTCAAAGTTCTATATTAGACACTAAACATTTGATCGCAGCATTCTATTGATAAGAAAATGTTTCACCGTTTCGTTCAATTAATCAAGCTCATGTGGCAAACTTCATACTCATTTCTATAATTAACAAAAAGAAGCCAAAAACAGCTCCAACTAAGATTAAATGCGTCTCAAAACCACCCATAACAAAGTAGCATTCTACATACACATATATCACCGTTAGATAAATTATGAATAGTAAAATTATGGAGTTAGGAAATTGATCTCCCAGCAAGCTCAAAGTATTGAATTGGCCAAAAAAGTGCGAAAGCACGTAGTGCAAATGACTCATAGAGGCAATAGTTCCCATGTAGGTTCTGCACTATCAATAGTAGACATATTGAGTGTCCTGTATTCTGAAACCCTTAATATCGACCCCAAAACACCGGAAATGAACAATCGAGATATCTTTATTCTCTCTAAAGGGCATGCTGGCGCGGCTGTTTATGCAACTCTAGCTGAATCTGGGTATTTCGACGTTGCGATTCTAAATGATCACTATCAAAATGGTTCAACATTGTCAGGGCACGTCAGCCATAAGGGAAACCCTGGGGTTGATTTTTCAACAGGTTCGCTTGGACATGGACTCGGGGTCGGCGCAGGCTTTGCGTATAACTTTTTAAGAAAAAGGAATGCTCGTCGCGCCTTCGTAGTACTTTCGGACGGCGAATGCGATGAGGGCTCCAATTGGGAAGCAATAATGTTCGCCGGGCATCACAATTTAAATAATTTAACGGCAATTGTAGATTACAACAAGATACAGAGCCTAGCTTCGACACGAGAAACCCTTGACTTAGAACCATTTGCTGATAAATGGCTAGCATTTAACTGGGCGGTACATGAATGTAACGGTCACTCACATGACGATCTAAGTAATACCTTAAAAAGTACAAAACTAGAGCAGCATAAACCATCGGTGATCATTGCTCATACGACTAAAGGAAAAGGTGTTTCATTCATGGAAAACAGTGTCCTCTGGCATTACCGGTCTCCTCAAGGAGATGAGTTTAAAGCAGCGATGACAGAACTCAACGAACAGGAAACAGATTAGTTATGCGAGATAGCTTTATTAGAGCCCTGACAGCAAGAGCAAAAGAAGACTCTGATATCGTCCTAATAACGGGGGATCTTGGCTTTTCAGTTCTAGACGAATTTGCAGAAACATTTCCCGATCAATTTGTCAATGCAGGAGTGGCGGAACAAAACATGACTATGCTCGCATGTGGCATGGCATTAGATGGAGCTAAAGTATTCACTTATTCAATCGCAAACTTCACCATTCTCCGATGTCTTGAACAATTACGCAATGACGTCTGTTATCATAACGCAGATGTGACGGCTGTATCTGTAGGAGGAGGGTTCTCATATGGCCAACTAGGCATGTCGCATTTCGCCACGGAAGATCTTGCAATAATGAGAGCCCTACCAAACATGAAAGTTATTGCCCCGTCTAGCCCAGTTCAAGCAACCAGACTAACAAATCTAATCATCGACGAAGCAGGACCTTGTTATCTTCGGCTAGACAAAGGAAGTTCTAATTTAGACCAGGAGAAAGATCTAACAATTGGTAAATCTATTAAAGTTCGAGATGGATCTGACGTAACCCTAGTTTCTACAGGGGCGATACTAAGAGAGTCAGTAATTGCCGCGGAACTACTTTCAGCAAAAGGAATTGAAGCAGACATTATCGATATGCATACACTAAAACCATTGGACGAAACTTCAATAATTACTTCAGCTAATAAGACAAAGGCCGTCGTTTCAATCGAGGAACATAATGTCTTGGGCGGGTTAGGTAGTGCTGTTGCTGAAATTTTGGCGGAAGAAGGAGTCGCAAAACTCAAGAGGGTCGGCCTCAATGATTTATATCCCACAATTGTTGGAGACCAAAACTTCCTAAGAAAAACGTATAACATGGATGCAAATACAATTTATCAGACCGCTTTGGTTTTGGTCAACAAAAGCCGATGAGAGTTTGGCTAATCCAGCGCTCCGAACCCACTCCTCTAGATAACCAAGGCTCACAGAGGCTGTTACGCATGGGAATGTTAGCTCAATCCCTCGTGGCAAATGGACACGAAGTAATTTGGTGGACTTCGACATTTGATCACTACAATCGTATTCAAAGATTCGACACTGACAAAAGAGTAGAAGTCCAACCCGGTTATTTAATTCAATTTTTGAAAGGAAGTGGTTACCGCAAAAACGTGTCTTTTTTCAGAGTTATTGAAAACATTTTGATCAACAGAAAGTTCAGGAAATTGTCTAGAAATGAAGAACATTTACCTGATGTTATTCTAGCTTCCATGCCAACCGCAGAACTTTGTCTAGCAGCAGTAGAGTTTGGTAAAAAAAACAATGTACCCGTTTTTCTGGATATTAGAGACCTTTGGCCAGATGTGTTTGAAGATATTGTAATCTCGATTGCCAAACCTTTTGTTCGGCTACTTTCCATGCCTTTCAATTTCACCCTACGGAAAGCCTGCCTCGGCGCAACAGGAATCACGGGTTTAACAAATGAATTCCTCCTCTGGGCAGCAGAAAAAGCTGGTAGGGAAGTCAATACTCATGATCGTGTTTTTCCTATGGCCTATATCAATCATAAATCGAACCATTCGGAGCTCTCTGACTCGAAAGAATTCTGGGACCAACTTGGAGTCACTAAAAGAGATGACAGGCTCATAGTAGTTTTTTTTGGCGCACTAGGTAGAACAAATGACCTCAAACCAATTGTTCAAGCTGCACGCTTTGCAGCGGAACAAAAATTGAAACTTTTATTCGTAATCTGTGGCAAAGGCGAACATGAGCACTACATCAGAGATGAAGCATACAAACTCGACACTCTGATTATGGCAGGCTGGGTAAACCAATCACAAATTAGCGTACTACTAAACATTGCAGATATTGGTATTGCCCCATACATTAATTCAGCCAACTACCTTATGAATATCCCTAATAAACCTGCTGAGTATCTCTCTGGCGGACTAGGGATAGCTCTAAGCCTCTCCGCAGGAGCTCTCTATAACCAGATTACCGAATTTGACTGCGGATTCAGCTACGAAAATAATCCCACTCTTCTTATCAAGGAATTAGCATTTCTCACTAAACACCCTAGAAGGCTCGATCAACTCAAACGTAATGCTATAGAAGTTTTTAATAGCCAATTTAATGGCGTTAAAGTTTATAATGAATTTGTGAATTTCTTAGAAGTACAATCTACTACACCCGCAGACCCACCAACAATTGACGTCCAATACTAGGTGACAAATGACAAATGTTAATGACAGTTCAATCCAATACAATCCGTCTTTTGTGGGTAAGGTTGCACGCCTATTCTTACCTTTTTTGGAATCTGTATTGCCTCTTTCCCTTTACAAATTAGTATATGATGCCCTCTATGTTAACTACAACCGTACACTTCACGGCGCGTACTATGTAAAATACATTATAAGCCAATTGTTTGGCAGCCAGAACTCAAAGATTAAAAGCGATTTAACTTGGCGTTTGCTTCCATATAGTATGGGAGGACGAAAAGCGCTTGAAAATGCCTTCGACGTGACACATGAAATTGAATCGAATTGCATTCCCGGCGCAATTGTTGAGTGCGGGGTAGCAGAAGGGGGTACAGCAGCAATGATGGCGCTTGCTAGCGCACAGTTAGGAACAGAAACTCGTCAAAAGTGGTTTTTCGACTCCTATGAGGGACTACCAGAACCGACTGCCGAAGATTATAAAAATGGAAAAACGGGCGATTTCATTCGGCCACTTCCTGAAGGCTCATGCCTTGGAACTATTGAGCAGGTCAGCAAGTTAATGTATGAAACACTGCACCTATCAAAAAAAGAAGTGACTTTAGTCAAAGGCTGGTTTCAAGACACAGTGCCCTATGAGAAAAACAACGTCGGCAAAGTAGCGCTGCTACGGTTAGATGGGGATTGGTATGAATCTACAAAAATTCCACTCGAAAACTTCTACGACCAAATTCCCACTGGCGGCTGTATCATAATCGATGACTATGCAACTTGTTACGGTTCCCGAAAAGCTGTTGATGAGTTCAGGGAGACAAGAGCAATCACTTCGCCCTTACAGGAAGATGGACGAGGGGGCGTTTGGTTTAAAAAGATATAGGCAGATAAATGGAAGTCAAAGCAGCAAACGGTAATATTTACTTATCGTCAAAACGGTTATTGGATGTTACTGCATCATTATGTGGAATCTTAGTTTTACTACCTCTATACGTGACAATCGCCATTATTATCAAAATCACATCCGAGGGCCCAATACTCTACCGAGGTATTCGCACTGGTTTCAAAGGCAATCAGTTCAAGATACTGAAATTTAGATCTATGTTATTAGGCGCTGACCTTGGGGCTTCAACGACAAGTAGAAATGACTCAAGAGTGACTCCAGTCGGCAAATTCATACGGAAATACAAAATCGATGAAACCCCCCAACTCTTCAACGTATTAAAAGGAGACATGAGCCTGGTCGGACCTAGACCTGAATTACCTATGTACACTAACCAATATACACAGCAAGAAAAAATAATACTCGACGTGCTACCTGGCATTACCGATTTTTCATCAATCGAATTTTCAAACCTAAATGACCTGATAGATGATAGCGACCCGGACAAATCGTTCGAAGAATTAGTACTTGTAAAAAAAAACAAACTCAGAGTTAGGTATGCAATAGAACGATCCTTTTTGTTGGACCTCAAGCTAATTCTTTTAACAATCTCCTCGCTTCTAAGACCATGACTCTGAGCTCATTAGATTCCGTTCTCAAACTAATACCATTGGCAATTGGTTGTGAACCACTCGGCGGTACCGACTGGGGTACTTATGATATAAAAGAAACCAGAGACGCAATAGCTTTTGCCTATGGAGAAGGACTAAACGTATTCGATACGGCAGACATCTATGGTTTGGGGGATAGTGAGCGCGAGCTAAAAAAAGCGTTAGGTCAGAACCGGCACAATGCTTTTATCATGACGAAATTTGGAGTCCGCTGGGAAAAAAAAACCAGTTCAATAAGAGCCAAAACGTTTAAAGACATAAGTGCAGATTACATAGAAGTTGCAGTGAACGCTAGCCTTTCAAGACTCGGTATAGACTCGATTCCAATGTACTTCGTTCATTGGCCAGATCACTCTACCCCCCTAACAACAGTGATCGGGAAACTAGAAGATCTTATGACGATAGGAAAGATACAGAACTTCGGGCTGTCGAATTTCGGATCGAATGAGATTGAAGAATCATGCAACCTCGGTAGCCTAAAAGCTTACCAAAACCAATTTAACCTCATAAACAAATCAAACAACCCCAAATTCACCTTGGCCCACCAACAAGGACTCTGCAACTTTGCTTACGGCACACTAGCGCAAGGCCTACTAACGGGCAAGTATTCAAACCTAGACAGCTTTAGCAATTTAGACCGTCGCAGTCGCTTGCCACATTTTATCAATCAAAACTGGACGGCCTTCTCTGAGCTTCTTGCGGTTTTAAAAGACATAGCAACCGCACACGATTGCTCTATCTCACAAATAGTGACTCGTTGGACGTTGGATAATAAGATTATCGATTCTGTAATTGTCGGAATAAAATCACGAATTCAAGTCAAGTCTCTGATAGCCGTATCAAATCTTAAACTAAACACTGAAGAATTTCAGCGCATAACTCAATTAGCTGAGGGCTACGATGCAGTAAATCACCAGTAGAGTCCATGATACTGATCACCAGCTTCGATCTGTTTATCTCCAACCAGATCTAAAATTTCAATTCCTTGGGCGAGCCAATTCTTGATCACCTCAGAACCTATCTTGTGACCTATTACGATCAAACTACAAGCATCAAGGTCTTCAATGTTTTGCGTAAGCATTTTCGCAACGTGCGGTAATCTTTCATCGACATATGATTTGTTCTTTCCAACCAACCTTGATTGTTGTACGAAATCGTCATGAATAAGCACTTTTCGCCCTTGTTGAACCAATGCTTCGACGATTATTACTAACGGACTCTCTCGTAGATCATCTGTCCCTTCCTTAAACGCAAGCCCTACCAAACCAATAATATTTTCTTCTAATGGAGAAACCTCTAAGGCAAAATTCGTTATCTCTTTAATTTGGTTAGAATTACTCGATATTACATTAGTTAACATCGGCGCACTTGACCCGCCTACTTCTACAAGGTCCATGATAGCACGTAAATCTTTAGGTAAACATGACCCCCCAAAAGCATTACCAGGACGTAAATACTTAGAGGAAATATTTAGTTTCGTGTCTGCACAAAACATTTCCATCACTATCCTACTGTCAACATCAAAAGCCTTACATAAACCTCCAATCTCATTAGCGAACGTAACTTTAACCGCGTGAAATGCATTATCAGCATATTTCACCATTTCAGCGACTTCTAATGTTGTGATGAATCTTGGCGCATCGATAGTTGAATACAAAGAAATGAGTTTCTCTGCCGAACCAGGAACTAACTCTCCTATTACTATTTTTGGAGGATTAAAAAAATCCCATACCGAAGTGCCCTCTCTCAAAAACTCTGGATGAAACACTGCGTGAACACGCCGACCAAAATCAGCTCCCAAAGAGCTTTCCAGACGATTACAAACAACGTCCTTCATGCTGCCTGGAACAATTGTACTTCGAATCACAACCAATATTTCTTTCGCCGAATCTTTGAGGATTTCACCCAACTCTTCGACCACCGCGGTCACATAAGAAAGATCAATCCGGCCATTAATATCGGAAGGCGTTCCGACACATACAATGATTACTTCGCAATCTAACACTGAGTCAATGTTTGTAGTTGCTCGTAAGCGATTAATTTTGACCATTTCCTCTATTAACTCGCCGATGTCCACTTCTATAATCGGAGAAAACCCATCATTAATCGATTCAACTTTCTGAGGCAAGACATCTATCCCCGTTACCTCATGGCCAAGCTTGGCAAAACACGCTGCGGATACCACACCGACATAACCTAATCCGAGGACAGCAATTTTCATATTTCTCTCAATCATCAAAAAAACAAGATTACAAGCTAGGCTAATTTGCTACAAGTAAGATCTTTAAAAAGTCCGATGCCTCATGAGCTAAGGAGTCCCAGGAATAGCTCTTTTCAATAAGTTTCCTTCCATTACGACCAAGACGCTTACATTCTTCCTCATCTCCCAACAATTCGACTATAGCACTAGAGAATTCAACAGTATCATTACGGATTATTATGTCTTTGCCATCCGTTACATCTAAACCATGACAGCCAGTGGATGTAGAAATTGTTGCTTTACAAAGCGACAAAGCGATTGGAATCTTATGTTTGACCCCACTACCGTTTTTGTACGGGGCAACAACTAGCGATGCCTTTTCAATATATGGGCGATCATCATCCACCGTACCCGTCACATTGACCAATTCATCTGCAAGACTAGAAACTTGAGAAGCAGGATCACGCCCAACAATCCATACTTGAACGTTCGGAATTCTAGCCCATACCAAGGGCATGATTTCACGTACTAAATATACTGCAGCATCCACATTTCTAACTTGATTCATCGCTCCAAACAGAATAATACTATTTGACTTTTGCACAAATCCTCTTGGTTGATAAAATCCGATATCAGAACCGTTAGGGATTGCAATGGTACTTAATTCTTCATGTGCGAAACTTTTTGTAATACGCTCTTCATCCTTCGAGACAGATATACAAGCGTTGAATTTCTTGTATGCTTGAAGCTCGTATCGCTCGACCATTTTTCTGTTAACCATCGCAATCAACCTGACTAAAGGACTGCGCGCATTCTTACTCATGAGTTTCCACAATCGTCGAGATAGATCATGTTGATCAATTACTTTCGTCATTTTCATTTCCGAAGAGACAAATTGACTGCCAGCTAATCGACTACAAAGTAGAATATCTGGACTAAGCTCTTCTGCAACACTTTCAACTATATCTTCCATTTTCCTATTTCGAAGCCTAGCAACTTCGTAAGGTAAACCTCTCAACATTCCCATCACACCATGAATCCGTGTACCCCTATCTAAAACCGTCCTCGCGCTAGTAAGTCCTTTGGATTCCAGATCCACTCTTTGCTCACTACCCACTTCATCCTCTGTACACAAAGCAACAAGATGAACATCGAATTCCCTACTTAGACCTTTAATCATATTAGCAACTCTCAGCTTTCCTCCAGCGTTAGTAGGATATGGCCAAAAAGTTACTACATAAACCAAACTCAACCCTTGCTTTGATTTCATCTTTTGTTTAAACGTATGAATTTGATCAAGCCTATTACTTCCATCTAGAATTCTTCCTTAGTATTTAATAGAGTAGTGATTATATGCCTAAAGTGATTTGATAGTGTTAGTACATACTCTCCACCGTTTAATATGGTGACTCTAAGAAATAAGGTAATCAACCTATCTCGTTATACGGTTACAACCTGCATCCCAATATTCTTGTGCGGTTTCTTTTTTTTTACGAATACATCGGGACACCGTACTTTCTTTTACATATTCATCACCATACCTTGGCTCATAATAGCGATAGGCCAACCTAAAAGTATTTTTCCATATAAATCGCCAATATTAATTTCATCGGTGATTTTTCTGTCCTACTTGCTTTTTTGTTATTTAGTGTCTGGCAGCATTATAACAAAACATGTTACGGATATATCAGACGCAGGAAGAAACTCCTTATTAGTCGGAGATTTAGAACCGTATAATTTCAACTCAGAAACAGGAATTTCTTTCCTCCGTGATGACGGCTATATCATCCTATTAAGTCGCAATGAAGCCCTAAATACATTAGGAAAAAAGTGGACTATTTCACTTCAGTTTGCACTTCCGACGAAACCAACAAAGTACTCCGCAATTCTCTCGCGAGACGAATCAGATTATTGGGAATTTGGAGTTGACAATATAAGCGATCAACCACACTTGGTAATCAAGTCTCGCCCAGAAGTAGAATATGTGAGTATTAACATAGGAGCTTGGAATCATCTACTAGTTTCACGTGACACCCTTAATTTCACGGTGTACTTGAATGGCTTGCAAGTAATGCAAAATGAATTGTACGAGCCCTCACCCGCAACCAGACCAGTAGTTCTTGGCGCTCATACAGAATACTACCCTGAACCGATCACAAATCCATTCATGGGGCTCGTAAGAGATATTCGCATATATCAGCAAGCCTTGATTACACCTGTGGCTCAAATCCTACAAGGAGTTGACCATTTTGCCTCTCAACCAATCAGACATTGGCCACTTGATAGCATAGATGTTGAAAAAACCATTGCGGCAGACTGGATAAAACGTCTAATTTTTACTTTATGCTTTATATCATGCGTTTTTCTATCAATCCAGCAGAAGATTGGTATTGAAAAAAAAATTAGAAAACTGTTGTACGCATCTATATACCTCTATTCGTTCGCTATTTTACTCTGTTATTTCCTTCCTTCATATTTTTTAGAGCCTTTCAAAACCCTAGGCATGGCAAGTTACGGGGGTGACGAATTTGAAGGCTTTAGAAGTGACAGCCTCTCATTTCCATTGCTAACATTCGGTGGAAATCAGCTAGACAATCCAAACTTCGCAGGCATGGTTTTTGGTTTAGGCATTATCTTAGCCACGTGGGAAAGAGCCTTTGGCATGACAAAAAGCAATCGATATTTTTTGCTCTTTACCACCCTTCCGATAATAATTGCATTATTATTATCTCAGAGTAAAGCTGCAATTTTTGCCACTTTTTTAACATGTATAATCATCTTTATATCAACTTTAAGCAGAAACCACAAATTAGCTTTCACTACTATCGTTACTCTCACGTTCCTGGCCCTTGCAACAACACAACAACTACATGCGTTGTTGGATTTGGGTATTAGATCCACCATATATTCTCAGTGTTTAGACGAAGGCTTAAATAACCCGTTCTTTGGTTTAGGAGCGCTGTCAACTGTAAACATACAAGGTGATAATTTCTCACACTGCCACAATATCTTTCTAGATCTATTCAGGTTTTCAGGCTTATTGGGAGTAGCACTCCTCATTGCACTGTTATATACAGTAACAAAAACGATTTATTCTGATGGTTGTGAAACCCAAAAATTATGGAGTTTAGTTCTTCTATTCGGGCTAATAAACTTAAGTACAGACGGCTTTGTCCCTCTGACTAAGCCTACAATATTCTGGCTAACTTTTTGGCTTCCTATATCCATTATTATGGCTTACTCATCATCCAATTCCTCCAAGAAAATGAAACCCGTAATATCCCAACCTATCACCATACCTTAGATGCGATAAGTCACAAACGTCCTAGAACGCCAATGTTGCTAACGCTACTCCAAAACCGTGGCGCGAGCAGAACGTGTCAACCTCATTTGTACAGTTACCAAAAAAATAACATCTATTTGGCGCTGCCAGGTTACCCACCGCTCTGCTTTGCGCTATAAAACGCGCCGCAAAGCCGTGGATAACCTTCTTACTTAACATAACCGGCAGCCGTTAAAGTTGGGAAGTTTACTCTGTCACTATCTGCCAATTCTGCCGCTGATTCGCTCAGGGGATTTATCGCAACAGTTTTTGCCGGCATGCTGACTATCGGTCTGCCCTTCACAAAACGTTCTGGATTGAGCCCATATCGTTGGTCAAGCGCCCGTTGTTTTTGTTCGGCAATTTCATGGTAGCGCCCAGTAAAAACTTGCTCACCCTATGTGTCAGGCCAATGGCATTCACTTAAGTAAAACGGCCATTCACTTAAGGGTGACTGATTTTTAATGTCAGGTGCGTTGAGCGCTCGGTGTGATTGGGTCTTTTATTTTGCTAGATCGTTGCCATTTACCATACGGTTTCCTGGAGCGCCTTTGATAAGATCGATTGAGGCGCAGTTTTTGTCGGCAATTTGCTACCGATGCCAGAATGGTGCTGAGCGTTTTTTTGAGCAGCCGATGGTGCTCTAACAAAAGCGACTCCAGGTTCCTGGATATCGTGAGCAGACAGTTCTTCATGTTAACGCGGGTTTCCAGGTGCTGACCTCCGTCGCTTGCAGCATTGATGTCTTGTTCTATGTAGTTTGAAAAAATACGGCTTAATGTGATGATGACAAAATGTGCGTATAGCTCCTGCTTAACCCCTCGTTCGCTTTGCCCGTGAAAATCTTGTACCTCAATCAGGACTTTGGATATTTTATATAATTCTTCAATATCCCACCGCTCATGATAGAGTTTTGCAAGTTCATCTGCTGGGTACATTTCTTTGTCGTATAATGTTGTTCCCAGGGTAAATGAGTTGTCGTCTATTTGATATTTAACCAGTCTCAGTGTCAATTTTTGAATGTCAACATTTGGGTCTTTTCGTTTTATTTTGGTGAATTTTTCGCGTCCGAGAACTATATCAACGAGCTCGTCGCTTTTGCTGCTACGCATAAAATCGGCGACCACCTGGTAGGTTTGTAATGGCATTCTAAATATAGGGTGAATACTCTTTTTGATGTGCCAGTACAACATGGAATAAGAGAAGTAGCCTCGGTCGTAGATCACAATGTCGAGCGGACTTAGTTTGTCTAAATGGGCAAGTGCCTGAGCCCGCTCGCCGGTTGCCGCTTTCAAGTCAAAATCAATCGGGATTTTTGATCTCAATTGGTACAGGCAACTGACCAAGCCACAAGGATAATGCGCGGTACTGAGTGGCAACTTATAACCATTTTGTAAGAGCTGCCTGGGTAGATTGATGCGGGTGCCGTCAACGGCAAATAGTCGATGTCCGCGCCACTCAGTATTAGATTTAGGCGTTGTATAGTCTTCAATAATTGCGCTATTAAGCGACTTGAATATAGTTTCATCAAGTTTGCTTCTTGCTGCAGAAAATGCCGACGCTGCAGGTGGTTTGTGTTGTGGCAAATCGATGCCGATGCGGCGACATTGATCCCATAATTCGTTAATAGTCGAAGCATAACCCTGCTTGTTTTTAGCAAACACTAATCTAAAAATAAACAGCACCAATAGCTGAGTGCCAATGAGGCGTTGTCGCTTGCGCCAGGCGGCATCAAAATGCTCGCAGGTTGTCGTTAATGTTTCGATGATTTTTTGCCAAACAAGTATGAAGGCATCGCCAGGCTCATAAGCTACAGTTGTAGAGCTCAATTGACTGGTTGTTTTTGGCGGTGCGCTGCCTGTCGAAAGTATTTCCTGACAGTGGGTTGCCAGGGGATAAAGATAAATATCTTTGATGGACTTTTTATTGCCATTTTTATCAGTGTGGCTGCCTGCTGTTTGGCCGATATTTATCCAGTTTGCGGCGCGATAACAGGTCCCTTTATATTGCGATCTATCAACAAACGTTTCTAGTAACAAAGGCTGATAGCCATGCGCCTCCTGCCAGTCGACAGACAGCTGTTTGCACGCCATAGCGAGTGCTTTTGAAGCCAGGTTGGTAACCTGAACCCAGGGGAAGATAAGATAACGGTTGTTGTTGATTACTCGGTCCAGTCTTTTTTGTCGTGCCTTTTTGTCCCAGCCAATCCATTGATCTCGGTCGGGTAAAATACGTGTAGCAAAGGAAAACAAAATACAGCCTAATTTGTTGCCGCGACAATCAGTGATGAAGTACCGCAGATGAGAACCAATAGGTTGCCTGTAGCCTAGATAATGATGGCGATCAACATACTCATTCCACAGCTTAACCTCGGCCGATTGGTCAACAATCACTAACCGCAATGGCAGCAACGATGCCAGGGCAGTATCAATCGTAGGCTGTGGGTCAGTGTATTTTGTCCAGACGATGGGTTGCTTTTTGCCGCGCGCATTCGCCGTAACTTTGGCCGGTAATATAATGAGATTAATACTCGCCATTTCTTCCAGTGCATTTAAACAGGCCTGCACTCTGTTCTTGCCCTTGGGTGTGACCCAATTGAAATGTTCGCAGAATGTATGACTGAGTTCGCGTCGGCTCAAGCCGGGGTAAGCCTGGGTGGTTTCCCGAATACGCATCAGTTGTTTTCGGGTGAAACGGCGTCCGCCAAATGTGGTTGAGCTTAATTGTTCGATGTCGAGATCCATAGCCTGGGCCCGATGCGTGACTTTGAGGGTATGCTGGCAGGTCTAGTGTCGAGAGTCAAGCGGAAAATTTATATGGCCATCAACAGTTCAAAGCATAGGTGTACCAGGCGCTAGAGTGATCGTGCAAACAGTTGAAAAATATTTTGCTAAAGTGAATGCCATTGTGTGTCAGGCTAGTTGTCGCGTCTCTTGATTCACCCAAAAAATCCACAGGGCGTGAGATGAGATGACAAATGAAAAGATATTCTACCGAATTCAAAGAAGCCGCAGTTAAAAAAATGATGCCACCTAATGCCCAGCCAGTGAGTCGCGTGAGTCGTGAATTGGGGGTAGCTAATGCTACGCTATACAAATGGAGAAACCACTACAGAGACAAAGGTATTGCTGTGCCAGGTGATAATAGTAACCCCGACAAATGGGGTGCCAAGGATAAACTTGCGGCTGTCATTGAGACCGCGGCTTTAAATGAAACAGAACTTAGTGAGTATTGTCGAAAAAAGGGCATTTACCCAGAACAGGTTTGTCGTTGGAAGGAAGCCGCACTTTCAGGTTACGATCGAGATGAACAAGTCCAACATCAAAAGTCGAGTGCCCGCAAGGAGGATAAGCGAAAGATCAAGCAGCTCGAATCTGAACTTAACCGCAAAGAAAAGGCGCTAGCAGAAACAGCGGCGCTACTGGTGCTCAGAAAAAAGGCCCAAGCGATCTGGGGGGACAACGCGGAAGATTGATTCCCGCCGCAGATCGCATGAAAGCCGTTACCTTAATTGCAGAAGCCTGCGCTTCAGGCGCAAGTAAATCACGTGCTTGTGAAGTACTTGGCCTGAGTGTCCGTACCTGCCAGAGATGGCAGTCTGAGGGCTTTGCAGACAAACGGAAATCACGCATGCAGAAACCGTCAAATAAGTTGAGTATGGCCGAACGTCAAACGGTCATAGATTGTTGTAATACGCCCGAACATCAGAGTTTGCCGCCAAAACAAATTGTGCCGAAACTAGCAGATAAGGGCCTTTATATCGCTTCTGAGTCGACATTCTATCGAATACTGCGAGAGGAGAAACAGGTAAACCACAGGAGCAGAGCGGCTAAGCCCAATGGTGTTTCCAGGCCTAAAGCGCATCAAGCAACAGGCCCTAACCAGCTTTATTCCTGGGACATAACGTATTTGAAATCAACGATCAAAGGCAACTTCTTCTACTTGTATTTATTTATGGATATCTACAGTCGGCTGATTGTTGGTTGGGAAGTATATGAAGAAGAATCTTCAGAGTCAGCTGCAGATTTACTCCGTAAGATTTATATTAGGGAGGGCCTGGGAGCGCAGACATCAGTAGTGCTGCACTCCGATAACGGCAGCCCAATGAAGGGCGCAACAATGTTAGCGACGATGCAAAAACTAGGTATTGTGCCATCTTTCAGTCGGCCATCAGTGAGCAACGACAACCCGTTCTCCGAGTCGTTGTTCAAGACCATGAAATATGTGCCTGCATACCCTGATCAACCCTTTGAGTCGCTCGCTGCAGCACGGGCCTGGGTAAATAACTTTGTACATTGGTACAATGAAATCCATTGCCATAGTGAAATTCAATATGTGACGCCAGGACAACGCCATAGAGGTGAAGACATCGAAATATTGGCACAGCGCAAACGAGTATATGAATCTGCCAAACAACGCCATCCTGAACGCTGGGCTGGCGAGACTAGAAATTGGACACCCATAGAGACGGTTTACCTAAACCCAGAAAACAAATCCGCACGAAGTCAGGGGCCTGATGTGGCAGCACAAATTTAGGCGGGGACGCGACAACTAGCTTGACACCTACCGCTCAGGCGTATAGCCTGCCAGACCACTATGGTGATGTTCGAAGTTATACCAGTCAAAGTAATCTTCGCACCAGTTGCGGGCGTGGCTCATGCCATTAAATCGACCTGGGTAATCAGGTTGGTACTTTTGTGTTTTGAATTGACTTTCACTAAAAGGATTGTCATTGCTGACGCGCGGCCTGTTATGACTACAGGTTACGTCCAGTTCACGCATTTGCTCCAGATAGCCATGCGCCCTCATTGGCGAGCCACGGTCCTGATGCAGCGTAAGCTGATTAGGCTGAATAGAGTAACGTGTAATCGCTTCTGTCATCAGCTGTTGAGATAACGCGCTGTTTTCTTTGAGTGAGATCATCCAGGCAACCACAAAACGGCTAAAGAGATCCAGGACAACATAGAGCGACAGATAAACGCCCCCACGGATAAGCGGCAATTTTGTAATGTCCCATGTCCAGACTTCATTGGGCGCCTCGGCCAATAGCCTGGGAACCGCATTGTGCACGGCCGGGCGCTGATTGCGCCGCTCACCGTTCTCACCCAGGCTTCGAAGAATACGGTGCATGGTGCTAACAGAACACAGATGTTGGCCTTGCTCAAGCAGTCGCTGGTAAACTTCGGCTGGGGGTTGATCCGAATAAGGCTAGCTGTGTAACACCTCGACAACCTGAGCTCTTTCCTCTGACTTCAGCGCTCTGGGTTGAGTGGGTTTTTTACGCGACCGTCGTGGCCCCGACTCATCGTTAGCTGCACGACGTTGACGTGCATAGACCGTGCTGCGATTGAGGCCAGGCGGCAAGCTTGACGGCCGTTGTTCGAGGACCACACTCATACATCTTTCCCGCTGCTCAAATGATCGAGCATCGACAAAGCTTTTTTTGGAGATCAAGGCAATCGTTAGCGGCCTCAAGTCTACGACTTAAGCGCGCATTTTCCTTTTCTAATTGATCAATACGGCGCTGCTCCGGCGTCTTTGATGCGACCGGGCCTGGTGCGCTCTTGCTTAACCCAGCAATGCCATTTTCGGCAAATTCTCGGCGCCAGTCAGCCAGTTGATTGCGGTATAAATTTTCTTTGCGGAGCAAGACACCGAGTTCGCCACGTTTACAGGCATTTGCTTCTGCAAGAATTCACAGCTTGTACTC
>JAHRVQ010000037.1 GCA_019090615.1 Pseudomonadales bacterium
ATATGGTGCGAAAGGAGAGACTCGAACTCTCACATCTTACGATACTGGTACCTAAAACCAGCGCGTCTACCAATTCCGCCACTCTCGCATATTCTTATTCTGAGAATAACTAATAATCCTCAAAACCAGGTTTGAATATATTTACCAAACCGTCTTCTTTTGTCTTTACATAACTTTTCAACTGAACTAGTCACTACAGAGTACCATAGCTAAATAATTAGCCCGAAAGGGGCGCGATTATAGACATGCTCACGGACTACAGCAAGCACTATGACAGGTACCATGCAACGCTATAGCAATGTAAAAAAAAACTCGCTCGCGAGAAACAGCCAATGAGCCTATATTTAGGCCCAGAACTGCCTGCCCAGCAAAGCTACTGAACGAATTAAACCCAATACGATTCTTCTGCTGCTGTACAACTACTAAACAACCTTCCAATCTTGCAATAGTGCGGTAAATATTTTGCTAAACCGAACATGGCTAGACCTGCCAAAACACGCGCTCTCAATCGAACAATCGAAGGCGTCATTTTGCGGTTTGCAGTTCAATTTACTGAACACTAAGTTACTGAACACTAAGCGATTTTGTTTTTGCTATAAGTTTAAGCCCACCATACTTTCGAAATACCTACCTGAAGACTGTATACGAGTAAGCCTTATAAGTAGCCATAATCCAGGTACAAGGAAGACATTAACAGGCAAGGCTATAGAAAGATTAACTGGGTGCCGACAGCATCAGCAACGGACTTTTCCAGAAATGGGGTGGACGATGGGGTTTGAACCCACGACCGCCGGAATCACAATCCGGAGCTCTACCGACTGAGCTACGCCCACCATTTCTATCTAATCAACTGTATATCCGGCGAAGTACATGAACGGGTAAATAACACCTATCCGGCTAAATTAATCCCATGAAGGTGTCGGTTGACGGCGCGCATTATAGTCAACTAACACCGCTCATTTCAATGTCTATCAACATCATTAGAAAGATAACTTTTCCTCAATGGATAAAATCCTGCTGCGGCTACCAGGGCGCATCGAAATTCTTAGTCAGGACACTAATTCCAACGATCGCTACATCTATCCCTCCTTCGAATAATTTACAGGATAAAAGCTTCCGCTTCAGGCAGTATATTTACTGTCATACACCCTTTCTGAGTTCTTCAACGGTAATTATTTTGTACAGTATTTATCATCCCTGCAGTACATTTGAAAAATTTAGTGGCAATAAGATAAGGCTCTATGTTGGCGATGGCTCTATATTAGCGATGGCTCTATATTAGCGATGGCTCTATATTAGCGATGGCTTTACCAAGCAAAGCAGTTCCTTCCCCCAAGCAACAAAAAATCAGTATACTCATGCGACTTTAAGCAAATGAACCCACATGAGTGTGCCATATGAGTGATCAAAAAACTTACACCCCACCCAAAGTGTGGCTCTGGGATACGGAAAACGGAGGCAAGTTCAGCAACATTAATCGCCCCATTGCTGGCTCGACCCACGATAAAAAATTGCCCACTGGCAAACATCCTTTACAACTTTATTCACTAGCCACGCCAAATGGTGTCAAAGTTACAGTTATGCTCGAAGAGCTGCTAGAACTCGGTATAACAGAAGCAGAATATGATGCATATATCATCAACATTGGCGAAGGTGATCAATTTAGTAGTGGGTTTGTTGAAATCAATCCTAATTCCAAAATTCCGGCACTACTTGACCGCAGTACCTCCCCACCGACACGCATATTCGAGTCAGCGGCAATTTTGATCTATCTAGCAGAGAAATATAACGCTTTTTACCCAAAAGATCCCACTCAACGTGCTGAATGCTTATCATGGTTATTTTGGCAGATGGGAAGTGCGCCTTATTTAGGTGGTGGTTTCGGCCACTTTTATGCCTATGCACCGGAAAAGTTCGAATATCCGATTAATCGCTTTGCGATGGAGGTCAAACGTCAATTGGATGTGCTGGAACAAAATCTTTCTACACGACGTTTTCTATGTGGTGATGAATATAATATTGCAGATATGGCGACATATGCATGGTATGGCAATCTGGTCCTACATAATATTTATAATGCTGCCGAATTCCTCGATGTTAAAAGTTACCATCAGGTTATTCGCTGGGCGACTGAAATAGAAACCAGGCCGGCTGTGATAAGAGGCCTACGTGTGAATCGCAGCTGGGGGCCCGAAGCGACTCGACTGCCTGAGCGACATTCAGCAAGCGATTTTGACTAGGCGAGACAATTTCCTGCCGAATACAATCATCATGGGTTTTGTAGCTGAGCCGGTACCGATAAAACAATGGCTCTTCTCCGCCTTATTCATTCAACATCGTAACCGTTGAACTCAGCGGAAGAAACCCTTTTTCTTTTTCTTCTTATCACGCGCTAACGGCAATACATCGGACCATTGCCCGACCATTTCGCCCTCAATAGTGAACATCTTAAGTTCCAGTTTATAAAACGCCAACTCTTGTCCTTTTTCACCATACTGTCGAGTAGAGGACATTTCACTCCGCACAACATAGTCGAATTCGTCAGCCGATACATGCATAAGCCTGGCTACGCCAGAATTTAATACAACCTCTGTAATCCTGTCGTAAACATCAGCCATACGGATACCTTCGTCATCGGTGTTATTCCTTAGCGCTGACAATACCAATTTAGGTCGTTTCTCTCCCCAACCACTCACTAAACGTGAGGAAAGCATTTTACCCGTTACAACTTCCGCAAACGCAGTATAATCAGCGATTGTTAATGCTGTACTAAGATGCGCCCTGGAGTTTTTATCCAGCATTTTAACGTCAGCTAATGCCGGTTTAGACCCAGCGATCATCAACAGGCTAAAAGAAACAAAAGATACAACGTATGCCAATTTGATACCACTAATTCGACTCACCTTATTCGCTCCATTTACATTAAGATTTCGGATAAAAAACACATTTTTCATATTAATAAAAATGTGTTCGGATTAATCACTCAAATTCACTGACCATTTCCTTAACAACCAGCTGAAAACCCCACGCCTCCGGAACCTTGGCTACAGACTGGAGACTCCTAACTTCATCAGGGGCCAGATTGAGTTGATGCCAGCTACTCATATCACTAACACTAAAGCCAGCCTCAGTGCGCCATTCAACTTTATACTGCAAAGACAGGTTTTTCCTGGTGCGGTTCCTAACATCTACCTCAGCACGGACAAAACTACCTACATTGCCAAATCGAACATTATCCATAGCAACAATATTCAAATTTTTTGTAGAGGCTAATACCAGTTGTGCCCGCGACTGTGGCTTATTGTATACTTCATTTTGCGTTGCACACGCAGCTAACAACGATACCAACAACAGGCTAATCACTAACCGAATTGTTCCAGCTAGAAAACACGGTTTTTGTGGCGTCAATAATTTAATCATCTCAACAAGGCCCATAGTTGGTCGCTATTAGTAATAGTTAGATTGCTATCGATAGTTCGAGCATAAATGAAATTGTGGTTATCAACATTCAAAACAATTTGCTGCTGCGATAAAATGTCACCGGCTTTATCGTACACAACCAACATTAAATCAGACTCATCCTTATCTAAATACATTCGTCCAGCAAGAATCTGCTTTGGTAATGTCATCCACGAACGCATATCAGGGTTGGTGATACTTTCTCTGCCAAACTTTAATGCTTTACCAAAAAGACCGGCTTTTTCAAAAGCCTTATTTTCGTATACGCTGCGAATGATGGTAAAGATCAGATTAAGATGCTGTTTAGGTAACGAATCATATTCATGCCGCAATGCAATCGCATCAATATCTGCAATTTGATGTAATTGCGTTAGCATTTTACCATCACTATTTTGAACCTCTACTCGATCAACCAGACTATTATCCTGCTCATAGATTGGCAATTTAACCGCTACCGTCGTGCCCGCTATTGCATAGTCAAACCGCAACACTTTTTTCTCCGGCGCAAAACCATCTGCCAAAACAATTTGAACCAGGCGTTTGTTTTTTGGCGGACGCTTTTTTATCTGCTCGATTGCGAGTTCGATAACCTCAGAGTCTGGCTTTAAGGCCAATGCCTTAACATATGAGATTCGCGCATTATCCCGCAAACTATTATCTTCGTAACTATCAAATTCCTGAACGATACCTGCCATATAAAAACCGAAAGGATTAACGAATGCGTTAGGTATCTGCAGTGCTTTATCTTTTGAAGCTTGGTATTGTTGCTGGATCGTCAAAAGCAAATTCTCTGAATCAAATCCTTGATTATCAACCGCAGCAACTTCCTCTTTTTCATCTTCAGCGTTTGTGTCACTACTGTCTTTTGTATTACTCGCATCTTGCTCATTGGCCACCTGCTTCGTTGCTGTAGGTTCCTGTTCAGCCTGTTTTTCTCCTGCTTCCATTTCGTCATTGTCTTTCGAGCGTTTACTTTCTTCCTGCTCTATTTTCGAATTAATTTCAGCTATTTGCTGATCGAATACTTTCTTTTCATCATTTTGCCAGGTAATAGCGCGCCGCGTGACATTATAGGCCCTACGATCGCCATCCAGCATATAAGCAATAGACTTATAATTTAGCATCAAAATACGTTCAAATGCTTCACCTCGATAGGCTCCAGACTCACCAAAGCCTAATAATTTACCGGTTGACGCCCCAACCTTACCGAACAATCCTTTAACCACACCCTGATCCTGCCGAACATCCAGCAGGTATTCTGCTTCAGCAAAAAACTCAATAGCATCCATCCGACGTTCAGCATCCAGAGCAATTACACCCTGTTCAAGGGCAAACAAAAAATTTGGGGCACGATAATTGATTTCTTCTGGCTGTGCGGCATTCTCCGGCTCACTACTTTTCTTTTTCTTCTTTTTCTTCTTTTTCTTTTTCTTAACCTCCAGCGAGGTCATCTGACGTTGATAAGCTTGCTCTGCGTCACCTTCTGCCAATAGAATTTTGGTATCCATAAACTTTTTCGAGTAACCCGCATAGCTAACATTCCTGCCACTAGCACGATTACTTGGATCTAATAAATTTTTATCGATGCCACTACAATCAACTTGCGGCAAATCGCTATCAATGATTTCACCGCTGGCTCGAGCAGCGGTATCAGCATTTTGCTTGATGCAGGCCTGAACTAACGCCTCTTCAGTAAATATCTTATCTACTGATTCACCTGCCAGCATGCGACGCATTATTTCTTCTGGTGCTATTGCAGGCGGCTCTGTTTCATCCGTGTTCTGCTCGGTAGGTTTTTGCTGCCCAAAAATTGCGCCAAGCGGATTAAAAGCAGCCGGTTTTTTTGTTTGTTCCTGCTGCTCAGATTCATCTGCCTTGGGCGCAACCTTCGATAAAAAACCACCAAACCGTTTGAAAACTTTATTAACTTCTTCAGCAGCCTTATCCTCCGACTCATCCACTTCGGCAATAACCGTGCTTGCCATTGACAGCAGACACAAATTTAACAAACAAAGACAAAGTAATTTGCCTGGAACCGTCAACAATCGAGACAAATTGAATAGTTCAAAGGGTACCTTTTTTAACATCAAAAACCTACTCGATTGAATCTTTTGCATTAACTAACATCCGTTATCATTGGCATTTTTAACCGCCATATATATTGGCTGGCTGGGAAAAAATTGGGGCATCACCTAGCACTGAATTCAGACTGATAGAACATGAACATCCTTGACTAAAAAGGTGTCCATTAATCAGAGCCGCCGTTTTATGGCCTATTGTGGTCGTCGAAGAATATCCCCGACTGTTATCGGTGCATTAACCGCATCTTCTTCAGATATAATTTTTGTTACGGTTATTTTTGGATTAATCCGCGTTACCTCAACGAGCCCAACATACTCCTCGTTGACACCCAAAGACTCTCCCGTATCTGGATCAATCAATTCTTCTCCGGCGTAAAAAACTTCCAATTGATCCTTTAATTTTAAACCACCATCAACACCGCGATTAATCGTAATCCGACCTCGCCTATCTCTCGCAACGACCTTCATAGGAAAGACCTGGTTAACAAACAGATCCGCCAATTGAGCAGCAATATTTTTCGCCATCCGAGTATATTCTTCACTACTGGGTTTGCCCTGCTTATCATTAACGACTTTTCTTTTTGAAGCGAATTTAGATTTCATGGCAAAAGTTGTGACAACCTGACTAGAACTGGTGTCTATCATTTGTGCAGACACTTGCAATAAGCCACTATCTACACGAAACCATTTGTCGTCAAAATTTGGCATCAATTTATGTTGTCGATAAAACTTAAAGTCCTGTACTACCGGTAATATCAAATAGTTCGCGTTGCTAATTTCACCACTAGCGGCTGCATCACCAGAAGCTAGCTCCGAACCGGAAAATTTTTGTTCAGCCCTGATGGCTTTAAGAGATGAAACATTCCTGGACAATACCCTAAACTTCCTGGTAGCCGTAAAGGACGCTTCCATTTCAGCTTGCAACAATCCAATATCGAGTAACGGTGCAACCCATTTTTCAACTGAGTCACCTACCTCAGGGCTTTTAATTGCAACAGCCGGCCGATTGTCCTCAGCATTTACTAGCGCAACAAATGCTAACAAGGAAAAATATGCCACAAAAAATTTTAAAAACTTTTTCATAAAGGTATCGGTGAAACCAAATAAATTGAATAACATACAGCACTCTATCGTTGTATTAAGCAAAAAAACAAGCCGTAAATAAATTGCAGGTTTGAGCATCTGGATTTTAGAAATTAGTATACTGTCACATAGCCAACATACCGATTTCCAGCATAATTGATTTACAATAATAATACGAGGACGCATTCCAAACAGGATCTAACCACGGGGCTCTGCTCATAATTCATACAACTACGAAGATATTCACTGATATACCATAACTGTAGGTCAATAATATCTGCAACCCAACCATTCATATATAGCCCCTGGGCCACTAGCAACGGCCTTAAAAATACTGTTAGGCCAACGATTTTAACAGCAGAGTTTTTGATAAAAGTAAACGCACTCCAATATTATTTGCTTATTAAAGCAGCAGCCATTTAAACGCATTTGCGGTCAGGTTTAGCTATCAACCAAGGTTATCAAGATTGCTTAAAGGGAGAGTGCTTCTCGATATATTCAATTTCCTCATCTACATGCTGACGCTCTAGTTCAAGAAACTCACAAACGGCTTCACTAAATGATCCATTTACGATCCAGTGCGCACTATAAGTATGCGTCGGCAAATATCCTCGGGCTAATTTATGCTGCCCCTGCGCCCCTGCTTCCACCCGTTTTAATCCATGTTCAATAGCAAACTGTATGGCCTGATAATAACAAACCTCAAAATGCAACATGGGGTGATCCTCAATACAACCCCAGTTTCGACCGAAGAGGCAGTCGCCACCAATAAAATTTATCGCCCCAGCGACATATCGGTTATCTCGCTTGCACATGATTAAAAGAATATCTTCTGCCATTGATTCACCAATTAAGGTAAAAAACTCTCTGGTCAAATAGGGCGTACCCCATTTCCTATTGCCCGTATCAACATAAAACTGATAGAAAGCATCCCAGTGGACTGGCTGTATTTCAGCGCCTGTTAAACATTCAATTTGCACGCCATTTTCGATAGCAACCCGTCGCTCACGGCGAATGTTTTTGCGTTTTTTAGAACTTAACTGCGCAAGAAAATCATCAAAATTCGCATAATTATCATTAACCCAGTGAAATTGATTATGCGTTCGCTGTAGAAACCCGTGTTCGCCCATGCGTTGATACTGCGACTTTTCAGCAAATGTTATATGCACAGAGGATACTGCCAACTTTTCAGCCACCTGCATCATTCCGCTAATTAAATGGGTTTCGATCTCTTTCTCGTCAAGTTCAGGGATATCGAGATGAGGTATCAATATTCTTCTGCCCGTAACTGGCGTAAAAGGCACAGATATTTGTAACTTAGGGTAATAGCGACCACCAGCCCGCTGAAAAGCTTCGGCCCAATTATGGTCAAAAACGTATTCCCCTTGGGAGTGATTTTTTAGATACATAGGTACTACCCCACAAATACCGTATTTTGCATGCTCCAATTGCAAGTGATAGGGTGCCCAACCAGTCGAGACTGCCGCTGAGCCGCTTTTCTCTAACGCATATAAAAAGTCGTAGGACAAAAATGGGTCATAGGGGATCGGGCTTTGTTTTTCGATCAAACAGGGGTTAGCACAGGCATCCCAGGTTGTCTGACCTATTGCACTAATGTTATTGACTGGTTTCAGTGAATAGGTCATTCGATATCACCCAGATATTACTTAAATATTCAAACCGCCCAGAGACAGGCGACAATGCTTAACCATTCCCCAATTACAGGATTTCGCTGGCAATTAGCTCCAGGGCTTCAGGTTGACCTGCACCAATTAACATACTACTAACATAACCCGCATCGCCAGCTTTTTTCCAGGCTTTAAGTCGTTCAACTATATGTTCTTTTGGTCCCACCAGATGACAGGCATCAACTAGCTCATCAGGTACAGCGGCCAGTGCTGCTTCCTTCTTGCCGGCTAGATATAGATCCTGAATTTTAACCGCTGCATCCTCAAACCCCAGCGCCTTTGCATAGTCGTTGTAAAAGTTCTTGTCGCGTGCTCCCATGCCGCCAATATATAGCGCCATATTCGCCTTGATTGGAACCCGGCAAGCATCGATATCATCACCCATAATACAGGTAACGAAAGGCGCAATATCATATTGATCCATAGTCTTACCAGACTTATCAAGACCTTGCTGAATTGGCGCAGAAAAAACATCAAACCGTTCAGGGTCCATCCAGATTGGAAAAACGCCATCCGCCACTTCAGCACTACCCGCTAACCCCCTGGGTGTTATCGACGCAGTATAAATCGGGATCGACTTATCCGCTTTTAGAATACTCTTCAGCGGCTTACCCATACCAGTACCATCCGCACCCGTATAAGGCAAACTATAGTGAAAGCCCTGATGTTCAACCGGTGCTTCACGCGCCATTATCTGTTTAACTATCGACACATATTCTTTAATGCGCGTAACTGGGCGACCATAAGCAACACCATGCCAACCTTCAACCACCTGCGGCCCCGACGCGCCAAGGCCAAGGATAAAACGCCCACCTGACAACTGATTCAACGTCATTGCTGTCATGGCCGTGCAGGCAGGAGATCGCCCAGGCATTTGCATAATCGCAGTGCCAACCTTTATTTTTTCTGTTTGCGACAGTATCCAGGTGGCAGGTGTAACAGCATCTGAGCCATAAGCCTCTGCCGTCCAGACAGAATCAAAACCAATACTTTCGGCCCTTTTTATACGATCAATTTCGAGGTTAATAACCTTGCCCGAATATCCGGTTAACAATCCAAGTTTCATAAGTACACTCTTTTTAAGTTAGATAGTGAGTAAAGCATCAATTATTTCAATACTTACCTTACCGGCTAAAAGGAAAAATGATTGCCGCTGAAGGCGTCAAAAGTTTGTTGCATTTCTTTGGCAGAAACACAGGCAATTATATGCGTCGTGATACCCATATCTGCATATTCCCGAATTCTATCCTGACATGCTTCTTTAGTTCCCAATATCGCAATATCATCCACCAACTGATCATCAAGCGCCGAGTTAGTTTTCACTCTATCCTTAGCTGCCCAGCCTTGTGATATTTTCTCTGCTACTTCTGGGTAGCCTGACCAATGCAAAAAAGCGTTATAAACAGGGGTAGCATAATAAGGCGCAAAGCCAGCACGAATCATGTCTCGCGCGCCGGCCTTATCGTCAGTAACCACCACTTGATGGCGACAGACAATTTCGACATCTGCAATTTTTTTACCTGCCCGCTCAGCACCAATTTTTATATGCTCCATCATCTGCGGCAAACTATTTTTGGGAAACAGATTCAGGATCACACCATCGCTGAATTCAGCAGCCGTTTCTAGCATTTTACCCCTTAAGGCAGCCATGAAAACAGGCTGCACATCATTGGCCAGTGGTAATTGACGGTAGCCATGGCTCGCAACGGTATTGCCTGAAAAATTCGTTTTCTCGCCGTTTAGCATTTGTTTAATTAACTGCGTGGTTTCTTTCACCCGACTCAGCGGTTTTTCGAATACCTGACCATGCCAGTTTTCCATCATCACCTGACTCGATGAGCCTAAACCAAGAATAAACCGGCCGTTTGATAACTGATGTAATACATGCGCTGTAGATGCAAGCACCGCCGGCGTTCTGGAAAAAACTGGGATAATCGCGGTGCCAATTCGACAACGTTCTGTTTGCAATGCAACAGCCGCAGCCGTTGTTAATGCATCCACACCATTGCTATCAGAAAACCATAGATCATCATATCCCTCTGCTTCGCCCCATTTGGCAATTTCAAGCGTCTGGGCCACACCACGTGGGTCAGGTAGAGTCAGGGCTATTCTTTGGCGCACTGGCATTAGATTTCCTTTAATTTACGTCAACACCTGTCGGCGCCACTTAGATAAGTTATCAGTATTTTTTGTTACACTGTGTTTATTGATGCTGCTCTATCATTGGCCCAGTTTTGACCAAGATCTATTCACCTCAAAGCGACATCTAACCGGCGCCCAACAAATAACCAATGGTTCGATTATTTACCCTTTTAATCAGCGTCTCCTTAGATGATATCAGCACTGGATAGCTCATCCTGATCCTCAGACCCCAACGCCAGACCTGGCCTGTATAAGGCTGTTTTTTGCTTTTTGGATACGCCGGGTTCTCGATCATACTTTTTAACTGCAGTAAAAGTCGGTTCGACCAACGGCCCAGCCAGCATAGATTTTTTTTGTTGGCTATCCGTCACTGTATTATAGGTAGTCGTTCTTTGCTCAGGCACACGTCCAAGGCTGAGTATAATTTTTTGCATTTCTTGAGGTGAGGTTTCCTGCCCATGGCTTGCCCCCGCCGCTCGGGTAATGGTCTCATTCATCAAGGTGCCTCCCATGTCATTGACACCGGCCTGTAAACAGGCTTTAACACCCGCGTGGCCAAGCTTCGTCCATGAAGCTTGAATATTCTTAAAGACAGGATGTAAAACCAGCCGAGAAATCGCGTGGATCAGCACCGCTTCTCGAAAACTAGGGCCTTTACGTGCTTTACCCTTTAAATAAAGCGGCGCCTCCATATGGATAAACGGCAAGATCACAAATTCAGTAAATCCACCCGTTTCTTCCTGTAACTGCCGCACGCGCAGTAAATGCCGAGCAATATGCTCATAGCCTTCTATATGGCCATACATAATTGTTGCCGTGGTATTAAAACCCTGTTTATGCGCCGCACGCATTACCTCAAACCATTGAGCCGTATTAATTTTATCGGGGCACAAAGTCGCTCGAATTTCATCATCAAGAATTTCAGCCGCCGTACCAGGCAAGGTACCAAGGCCCGCCGCTTTTAACTGTCCGAGAAATTCATCAATACCTATACCAAGCGTATGCGCACCCTGCCAAACTTCTAACGGGGAAAATGCATGAATATGCATTTCCGGCACCACTTGTTTGATATTGTGAACGATATCAATATAGTTCTTTCCAGTATATTCTGGGTGAATCCCCCCCTGCAAACAAACTTCCGTCGCACCACGCTGAAAGGCTTCGGTGGTCCGCCGCATGATTTCTTCCTGCGACAAGTCATAGGGACGACCACGCAAGTTTTCACTCATTTTACCTTTTGAAAAGGCACAAAATTGACATTTGAAATAACAAACATTGGTATAGTTAATATTTCGGTTCACGCAATAGGTCACCGTATCGCCTGCTATTTCTTTTCTGATTTCATCCGCCAACTGACACACATGGGTATAGTCATCACCGCGTGCTTTAAATAATCGCACTATATCCGTTTCAACTAGTTTTTGTCCCTGCCGCACCTTGTCTAATATTATTGCTACGTCAACATTCGCTCTGGACTTAGGAATTGCAGTAACTTTGGCTAAATCACCCTGCGGCGGATCAATAACGGCACCGGCAGTCCAGCTATCAACTCGCGCAAAACCCTGACCATCAATAGCTTGCCGAACACTGGGTTGTAATTTAGGATCTAACCAGCGTTCTACCTGCAGAGCATAATCTGGATATATCGCCAATCGCTCTGTTAATACCTTGCCGGCCTTGCTTGTCTCATCTGCCAGTTTAGATAAATGCGGCCATGGTGCTTCAGGATTCACAAAATCCGGCGTCACGGGTGATACCCCTCCCCAGTCATTAATACCTGAGGCAACAATTTGCTCGAACACACCGGGACTCAAATTAGGTGGTGCCTGAATATTCATTGATGAGCCAAAAATGATCCGTGCCAGAGCGATAGTCCAAAGTAATTCATTAAGATCTGGCTCCGGCGCGTTGGCCATTAAGGTCTCAGCTTTCTGACGAAAATTCTGGATTATAATTTCTTGAATATGGCCATACTCGACATGAACCTGGCGCAGCGATAAGAGCGCTTCAAGTCTTTCCAGCCGTGTTTCGCCAATACCAATCAGAATGCCGGATGTAAAAGGTATTTTGGCAGCCCCTGCCAAACGAATAGTTTCTAAGCGTTTTTCTGGTTGTTTATCAGGTGAGCCATAGTGCGGCATGCCTTTTTCCATCAAGCGATCCGAGCCGGATTCCAGCATGATGCCCATCGAGACAGATACCTGTCGCAATTCAGCAAGCTCTGTCGCACTCATTAAGCCAGGATTAAGGTGGGGAAATAAACCTGTTTCAGCAAAAACCAGCTCGGCCATATCCCGCAAATATGACAGGGTCGAATCTTGTTTTAGATCCTTCAAACCTTGCCTGGCAGCCTTATAACGCAATTCAGGTTTATCACCCAATGTAAACAGTGCTTCTTTACATCCGGCGTCTGCGCCCTGCTGGGCAATATCAAGCACTTCATCTGGCAATAGATACGGTGCTTTCAATTTCCGAGGTACCTGCGCAAAAGTACAATAATGACAAACATCTCGACAAAGATGCGTTAACGGAATAAAAACCTTACGCGAATAAGACACAGCATTCTGAAAACCCATATTACGTATTTCAGAGGCAATCCGCATCAAACTGGGAATATTCTCAGTCTCCGCGAGCTTAACAATCGCACGGTCTGACAGGGGCTGGACTAGCGCTTGTTGCATAATCTCGTCAAGCTCATTCATACCATCACCCTTCTATCTTCTGCCATACCGAATCGAATTCCACTACGGGCCAGAAATCGGCTCGTATGCGTTTGTAAATTTTGTAGCCGTAATCTTTCAACCAGCCGTTTAAGGTCATCAGGTGTATCAACGTCCAGACCAATACTCGGAGATTTCACTACCAGAGGTTCTATATTCCGTGCTCGCGCAAACCGTAAATGACGCCGAAAACTGTCTTCACCAAAGCCAAACTGCATACAATCAGGCGGCGAACAAAGTAAGCAGTTCGATCCGCCCAGATCATCCGCTGGCACGATGGTAAAACTGGCTCGCTGAGCAGATTCCGAGCAGGGTTCAGATCCCTGCAGCGCTGCTTGCTTGAAACTCTGAAGCACAATTTCTAACTCTGCAACAGTTACCAAAGGGACATCACCCGGCAAAAACAGTAGCGTGTCTACGCCCTCTTCGGCAACTAATTTTGCCACTTGAGTCACCGCTTCGATGAGCCCTGGTTTGGCCGGTTCAGGAATTATCCTCGCACCATAGGGTAGCGCTAATTCGATAACCGTTGCGTCATTGGTGGTAACA
The DNA here is from genome assembly GCA_019090615.1 of Pseudomonadales bacterium. Lineage (GTDB taxonomy): Bacteria > Pseudomonadota > Gammaproteobacteria > Pseudomonadales > Azotimanducaceae > JAHRVQ01. Next base: position 13,723 of record JAHRVQ010000037.1, read on the forward strand.
ATTATCTCGTCAATAGCTCCGCAACTCCTGCCTGCCTCAAGCACATCCTGTACCATTGCTTTGAATAGATCTCTGCGCTGAGGTGGGGACAACAGGCTCGACAAACGTTGTTTCGCGTTAGCAAGCTGCTTTATCGGGATAACCAGGGAAATACTCATATAAGCCAGTTTTCATTAGTATCTATAAATCAATAGACGCAGTTAAAAGATCCTTCATTGTAACTTGGGGTTTTATGCCCATTACTACCTTTACTATTCATCATGATCCATCACGACCCATCACTTTTCAACATACAACCGGTCAGGCGATATTTTAACACCTGTTTACGCAGGTTCAATTTCGACCTGCATGGATGTTAATTTTTTAGATGCCAGAGTCGCCCGAACATTATCACGACTGAGTGGCGAGGCGTTAGTCACTATATTCTAATTGACGGTTAATTGATCGCACCTAATTCCCGACCTTGATGAATCACAGCTTCTACCATCACACAATGGTCCGATGCGCCGCGATTATAACCAATATACAGGAATTACTTGAATTAACACCGACCCTTCCTATTCTCAATAGATAACCCGAATTATCAAAACAGCCACAAATCATTAGGCACAAGTCATTAGGCACAACGTAATATGGTAGAAAAGGAATTAATCACCCGGCAAAACATTCTCCGCTTTTCTCCAGGTGAGACTATTTTCAAGGAAGGTCATACAAGCACTTCTTTTTATGTCCTAAAATCTGGAGAGGTGGCTCTATCAATCTCTCGTGAAGGTAAAAACATCGTCCTTGAAGACCTCAAAGCTGGAGAGATATTTGGCGAAATGGCGGCGCTATTGGGTGTCGCTCGAAGTGCTTCCGCTATTGCTACAACCTACTCGGAAGTCTATGTCTATACCAAAGAACAACTTAATAAGCTGATGGACTCGGCTCCCGTCGCCATTCAAAAATTATTAAAACTACAACTCAACCGAATCACGGAGGCCAATGAACGTGCCACTGCCTCGGCGAGTCTCGCACACCCGTTAATCGTTGCAGCTGAGATAATAGAATTACATGCCGCCGCTTCAGGCATTCAGAGCCGCGCTCGACCTGGCGTAACGATGATCGCTTATAAACCGATATTCGAATCCCTGGGACGTATGATGGGCCTATCGGACCTGGGGGTTCGGCAGCTGCTAAATAACATGGCCAAATATGGTTTCTTTACCCTCAAAGGATCAAAAAACAAACATCTTGAAATGGTGAAACTTGATTTGCTCGACCAGGCCCAGAAACTCGCATTGGAAATTGGCCATAGTATTGCTGGTTATTACGAATCAGAAAATGAATTTATCGACATTACAACTCTCATTGGTTTCACTGGCGCGAACCGAAGCAACATATTAACAAAACTAGCCACTGGCGAGTTTGCCGATAATACATTTGTTTTTAGAAGATCAGAAATAATGGATTTGTTGAATAAATGTGGCAAGGACTTTTTCCTCAAACGTACCATAAAGCCAATTGAAGAGTGGTGCGAACTTGAGGATCTCAGCTTTGTTGATTCACCTACGTTACTTAAGGCAATGGGTAGATTAGAGACCTACGACCTTACTGTTTTGTTGCTCGGCGTACCCGATGGCGAAGCCCAGGCCCGACTAGATGGCTGCCTGTCAAATCGACGCAGAGAAATTGTCGAAAATCTTGCAGAAGATATCGATACTTTCTCTGATATTGACGTACAGCTGATTATTGAGGACCTGTTCAATAACATTCGCGCCATCAAGCGCGAGCCTGCCTCAATGACCGGTCAGTAATTCAGCGAATTAATAATATCAGCTCGGCCACGGGAGTTTTCATGAATATTTCCACATTAATCGGCATCGCCATCGGCCTCCTTGTGGTCGGCACTGCCATTTTTAACTCAGCTGGCAACCCGAGCTTATTCTGGAACCCGAATGGACTGGCGATTGTCCTCGGCGGAGTATTTGCAGCAACTTTTATCTGCTATCCCTTATCCGACATCCGTAATTTACTGTCTTCTCTTTCCAAAGTCCTACGCAAAGACGATCTACCCAGCCAGCATTATATCAATGCTCTGGTACAACTGGCCAAACTATCCATGGCCAAAAGCCCACTTAAACTCGAACAGGAAATGCAAACTGAACAAAATTATTTTCTAAAAGATGGCTTGCGCATGCTGATAGATCAATATCCAGCTGCAAAACTCAGGCACATTATGACGATTTCAATTAACAATACCGTGGACAGAGAGCTTTCTGAAGCCGCAATATTTAGAACCATGGCGCGTTTTTCACCGGCCTTCGGTATGGTCGGCACGCTGATTGGACTAATTGTCATGTTCCAGAATTTGGGTTCAAATCCCGGCGTAATCGGTGGAGCTATTGGGGTTGCAATGATGAGTACACTCTACGGTCTGCTATTTGCCAATTTGATATTTAACCCAATCGCAGTAAAAGTAGAGCGAAAAATCGAAGATCGTGAACGGCTTATGCGCCTGATAATGGAAGGGTTGTTATTAGTATCCAATCGTACCCCACCTCAAATAGTGCGAGATGAACTCAAGGGGTTTTTACCCACCGGCAAGTGGACAGACCTTAAAGTCATTCCTGTTGACGCGCTAAAAAAGAAAAAGACAGCTAAGGCACATAAAAAAAACCTCACCAAAGCAGACCCAGATCAAGCCGAAAAAACAGACTTACTGAAACAAAGACGCGCCCGACTCTCGAAACAACGCGCAGCAATTAACGCCAAAAAGGCGACCGGATGAAAATTAGACATCGCCAAATTGACAGCAACAACGACTACGAAAGCTGGCTATTGCCTTTTGCCGACATGGTAACTTTCCTGATGGCATTTTTTGTTATTTTGTATTCTGTCAATCTACTAGACCCAGAAAATGCGCAACGAATTAAAGAATCAGTTTCTGCTTCATTACAAAGCCAGACACCCCTCGACCAGGACGATAAAAATCACCCGCTTACCATCGAAGAAAAATATACCCAGATTACAACTGATATCAAAACTGCCCTGAATGAAATGAACCTTAACGACGCGGTAGCCAGTCGACTGACAGAAGACGGCCTGGTGTTAACTGCAAAATCTGAATTACTTTTTGCGTCCGGCAGTGACTATCTTAAACCCGCAGCCAAAGGCATCATCCATAGCATCGCCGAGATCGTTCAACATGAATCTATCGATATACGCATTGAAGGTCATACTGACGATGTTCCTATCAGGACCGCCCGCTTCCCATCCAACTGGGAACTATCATCTTATCGTGCAATCGCAGTGTTGAAACAACTCGAAAACGCCAATATTTGGCGCACCAGGCTTAGCGCAACAGGTTACGCTGATACCCGACCACTAATGAATGCAACAGGCAGTGTCGAAGACATAAAACTCGCCAGAGACACCAATCGCAGAGTAGTATTTGTCCTCACAAGAAACGATCTAAATTAAAATCGGCGCCTTTATAAAGCTGGACCTAAGTAAACAGGCGACCACCAATTTGACCCATAACGAACTTGAACAATCGGACTTACACTCTGATCTCCATAGCAAACTGAAGACAGGCCTCCGCCAGATCAATGCGATCCTGAAGCGTGACCATAACACTGCCTGTAACCAGTGTTCTGATGCCCAGGTCCTCTATCGCAGGTTTCCATTCAGCATCCGAGCGGTCAATAACAAAACCATCTATCCTGCCCTGATAATGCTCAGCAACTGCAAGCACCGTATTAGGCATACCTAACTCCTGCATCATTTTTGCCGCAGGCCCTTTCAACGCAATACCATTAACGATGGGTGATACAGCAACAACTGGCGCCGCGGCTGCCTGTAGCAGCATATCAACACCAGGAAGCTTCAGAACTGGATCCACACTAACAAAGGGGTTAGAGGGACAAATCAGGATACATGCTAGTGATTTGTCATCCAGAGCTTGATAAAACCCCTCGCTTGGCTGCGCTTTTTCAATGCCTTTAAAATCAAACCCAGTAATAACCGGCGCACATCTGTCACGGACAAAATAATGCTGAAAACTCAATGTTGCACCATTTTTGATATGCACCTGAGTTGAAACTTTAGTATCGGACATGGGGACTACCAGTTGCTCTACACCTAACAACGAACAAAAATAGGCAGTAACCTCCGATAGCGTCCAACCCTCTTTTAATAAATTTGAACGCATAATATGGGTGGCCAAATCTCGATCACCTAGTTGAAACCAGTCTGGCCCACCTAATTTTTTCAGTGCCGCTAAAAAATTCCAGCTTTCATTTGCCTGTCCCCAGCCCTGTTCCTTATTGCTAAGTTCAGCCAGCGTATAAATCAAGGTATCAATATCTGGACATATCGTCATACCTAGATGCTCAAAGTCATCGCCGGTATTTACCACAATATTAAGTTGTTCCGAGGTTAAACTATGCGCCAGCCCAAGGGCCAATTTAGCACCGCCCACACCACCTGAAATGGCCAGGCAGGATGCACTTTCTGGGAATATTGATGTAACCATTAACGAAACAAATCCATATCTTTTGGTCTAATTAACGGGCCAACACCCCGCTTATCTTTATCTTCAGGCTCACAAGGTTTGTATCCCTTGACTAATACTACCGGTACTTTTTCAGTAGTTTGCCCCATCACCAGAGAGGCACCGGCTGCCAATTCATCGGCCGCAGCAACCTGAGTCACCATAAGTTCTCGGCCATATATATCGGAGCCGCCAATATAATCCTCAAGCGCAGTTAAGCCCGCCACACCGATTGATAAACCAAGCGTGCCATTACGCCAGGCTCGGCCCAAACTATCATTTATTATAACGCCAACATTAACTCCACTAATATCGTGTATTGACTGGCGAATTTTACCCGCACTTTTATCCGGGTCTAACGGCAATAATAAACAAGACAAATCATCTTCCCCGAGCAGCGGGATATTCGACTGATCGATACCCGCGTTAGCCTGCACAAAGCCCAGTTTATGCTCAACGATTAAAACACCCCGGCGTTTCCTAACAACTTCACTGGATTCATCCAAAATTGCCTGAACTTTACGTGGGTCTTTATCCACCTCGGCTGCAATCTGCAACGCTTCCTCACCAGGGCAGACTTGACCTAGATCTAAATACCGGTCTTCTGCTTTCGATATAATTTTTTGCGCTATCACTAAAACATCGTCTTGTTGCAGGTTTTCACCCATCGTTACAATCGCGTTCGAGATAAGCTCAGCAATATCATCCCCTGGTTCTACCATAGGAATATTCGGCACGCCAATAAATCGTAATTCCACGATCAATCCGCCTTTGGCTCGCCCGTGATGATAATCCCGGCACCATCAATGCCATGATGGCGGTTTATAGTAATCAGGATGGAAGTCATCGCTTCAGCAGCTGCAGCATTTGCTAAGGGACCCGCGTGCCAACCCTTTAAACCTACAGCCTTAACCAGATCAATAACCGTCTGCCTGGCCGCTCGTTTGTTGCCTGTCACCAACACATCACACTCTATTTTATGATCTTCCTGTAAATGACTGGCGCCTACATTTTGAAAAGCAGAAACAACCTGCACATCTGGACCCAACATCGTTTGCGCCATCATCGCAGCGGAACCTTGTTCTGGCAGTTGCACTGTACCCACTTTCGGCGGAACCAACGGCACAGTAACATCAATAAGGATTTTCCCCGACAAGCCTTTCTGGACAGTCTCCAAGGTACTTAACTGATGCGAAAACGGCACAGTTAAAACCACCAGGTCGGCCCGAGTTGCGGCCTCGAGGTTTTCATACCCCGTGACATTCAAATCTGGAAATTCTTCTAGCAACGCACCTGCAGCTGCCTCTCCTTTTGCCAAGGTGCGAGAGCCAATCAAAATCTGGTAGCCAGCCCTGGACCACTGCCTGGCCAAACCTCCACCAAGATCACCAGTACCACCAAGAATCGCTATGGATTCAATCTTCTCTGTCATTTCTTTCCACCTAACTATTGTGTGCACCTGACTAATATTTCTACCCAACTATTATTTTCACTCGGGCAGGATTTTCACTCGGCAAGTCTTTGCCTACTAATTTCAGCCAATTACTCTGTTACTTAAATTTTTTTGGGCATGCACTTATAAAATGCCCCATGAAAGGTAATTATAGCAACCATGCCGCTTAATCTTTGAACTGGCAAGCATAGCGAGACCTCTCATCCAGGAACAGGGGTAAATAGTAAAGGGCAGAGACCAAGATCAGAATTACTAGTAATTATTGCCCAATCCCACAAAGCAAACAACCGCCAGCAATCAAACTAGCACAATCAGTCACTGGAAAATCGAACTGTAATCAATCTACAGCTATCCGCCTGTCATATTCGTTCTGAATCAACACCACACATTGCGACGCATGTAACATAGTAGGACCCAGAGAAATGTTTCTGACGCCCTGTCGGCGTAATGATTTAAATGTTTTTCTAGGCATGGGAATATGATCAGTTAGTATATATACCGCACTTTGTTCCAACTCCAGGTCTCTAACGTCCTCACCTTTTTTATCCAATAAATATACTCGCTGATTTTGTACTCTAGCTTTTATAAGGTGCTCAAAGCTAATTGCCTGAATCTGGATACCATTCGCCATTTCAACCGTGCATTCTTTTTCCAAATTTGCCGCCGCCTTCAGGCACTCAGCTATAACAGCCAACAATCCGGTTTCTGTTAAGCCTGGTAATGATCCCATTGATTCCCCCTTCAAGCTAATAGCCCGCGAAAAATCTCTGGAATCCTCCAGTACCAATGTAAGCGTTGTATCCTTGCGATGCCCTTTCGATACAAACAATGTATTTATCATGATCTGCGCAAGATATTCGACATGTGCCGACGTACCCACCGCACGCAGAAATTGGCCCGCATCGGTCGGCGCTTGCCTGGCTCGAATTATATATTCTGGCATTATTTCCCTTATATCGTTTGCCTGTGGCTGTGGCTTTTTTCATTCTAAATTGGGTGTTTACACTCAGGCATTAACGCTATTTTAGCATTCGACAAGGCTACACATTACTCATCACTACCGGTTTCGTCCGAAAAACCTGAACACGCCTAATTTTTTGGCGAAACCTGTGGATAAGTCTGGTGATAAGTTTTTTAACCTGCCGCATACGCCTTCGACTCTGAGGTCAAGAACAATTGTACCAACCTGTTAAATACAATATATTTCCTATATTAATCAATAACTTAAAGCCCAAAAATAGAAGCAGATGGCTTTCGCTTAGCATAACTCATAGCATCCAGGCAAATTTTTTATATTGTGAATAAGTCAGGTCTTGAAAATTCCAAATAGCCTACTAAACTAGCGCAAACAAGCTTGTTAACGTCGATTAATCGACATCTGACCCCGAATATTTCCAATTTTTCTTCGAAATTAATAGGCTATAATCGAATTTACAACCTACCTTATATTCCTTCCATATTTTCGAAGCCTTCATAGCAAGCCTTCATAGCAAGTCTTCAAATGGTGATTTACAGGACACCACCCTGTTGCTAAAGATTACTGATACAAAAGCCTATTGAGCAGACTATTTTAATGCCACTCCAGACATATTATTTTGACCAAAAGCCGATTACAAAACCCACCTGGATCTCAAAGCCATATCCTCTCGTCAGCAAGTACAATTTGTTATTGGAGCGCTTATTTGGGTTCCTTATTGCGTTGAGTTTTTCAAATCCAGGCGTTTTATATGGCCCTTTTTATTACGTTTTATTCCTCAAGAAAGGACCCAGGTTTAGAATCCAGCGCAATATTATCAATCGGGGTCTTGAAGCGCTATTATCCAGTTTAATGCACACCTCAAATGCCCAACGGCAGACCAGGGTGAACCTAATTTCGGGGTGAAAATGAGTATCGTAAATTTTATTGAAGATCTAACAATGCTGGCCAAATCAGCGCTCAGCAAATCGCCAGACCCAACCACTGTATGCTCTTTACCTCTGGTGGTACAGCAACATGCCAGCAGCACCCCCAATGCCATTGCATTACTTTGTGACGCTAAAATTATTAGCTGGCAAGAACTAAATGACAATGCCAACAGAGTGGCGGCACTACTTAAAAAAGAAGGTATCAGCAAGGGAGATTGCGTCAGTTTGTTCATGCAAAACCGCATGGAATTTGTTGCCTGCGTTTTGGGCATACATAAGCTAGGCGCAATTGCTGGCCTGATTAATACCAATTTAGGCAACCAGCAACTAACCCACTGCATTAGTTTGATAAATTCGAAAAAGTGTATTTTCGGCGAAGAACTCACCGAGCCTCTGAATGAAATCCGACATACGCTTGAGCTAAAACATGCCAATGACTACTTATATGTCAATGACGGCACTAACAATCCCGCACCAGAATGGGCAATAGACCTTAATCCATCAGACAGCACAACAAAGGCTGCCAACCCTGCCATAGTAGACAGCCTGACATTATCGGACAAAGCGCTTTATATCTTCACCTCTGGTACCACCGGACTACCAAAAGCTGCAGTAATATCGAATATGCGCTTCCTGCCTATTGCAGCCATGTCAGCCGATAAACTACTAAGAATTAACCCTTCTGATCGAGTTTATAACTGCCTGCCGCTATATCATGGTACTGGCCTGACGATAGGACTAGCGGCTGCATTTCATGCCGGAGCCTCCACGGTAATAAAGCGCAAACTTTCTGTTAGCGCATTCTGGGACGATATTCGACACTATCAATGCACCAGTTTTGTCTATATTGGAGAATTTATTCGTTATCTAATGAGCCGCCCAGCAAAGGACAATGATGCTGACAATCCGGTTAGAACAATCGTTGGCAACGGCCTCCGCCCCGATATTTGGCAGGCATTTAAAAAACGCTTCGATATCCCACGTATTGGTGAGTTTTACGCCGCCAGTGAGGGCAACGGGGGCTTCGCAAACGTGTTAAATAAAGATTGCACGGTAGGCCTGGGGGTCGCGCCAGTTAAACTCGCAGAATACGATATCGTAAAGGATCAATTAGTCATAGATAGCAACGGGCACTGTATCGAAGTCAAAGAGGGCCAGGCAGGCTTACTACTGATAGAAATCACTAAAGACTCAACCTATGAAGGTTATACCAGTGATTCGGCCTCAAAGAAAAAGGTAGTGCAAAATGCCTTTGCAACAGGCGACCAATACTTTAATAGTGGCGACCTTATGAAAACTGTTGAGGTTGGATTTGCCTTCGGCCAGAAACATTATCAATTTGTAGATCGCGTCGGCGATACCTTTCGTTGGAAGAGCGAAAATGTTTCGACCAACGAAGTCGCTGAGTGCCTAAATAATTACCACGAGATTCAATTTGCCAATATCTATGGTGTTCAGATACCCAACACTGATGGCCGCGCAGGCATGGCAGCTATAGTTTTGAACGACAACAAACCAGCTCAAACACTAGATTTACAGGCGCTGACAGACCATATAAAAAGCAACCTGCCTTCCTACGCCAGGCCCATTTTCATCAGAGTACTGGAAAACCTGCCCACCACCACAACTCATAAGCTACAAAAAAATGACCTGCGCGAACATGCCTTTCATCTTGACAAGGTAGATGACATGATTTTTGTCACGAAACCTGGAGAACCTTGTTACAGCCGCCTGGATAATGAATTTTACAACCAGATTATGCAGGGTAAAGTCGCGTTTTAAAGGCTAAAGGTTTTGTTACTTATATTTGCTAGCGATGCTGCCAGTTATATTAACGGCGCTTATAAATTTACTTTGTAAGATCACTTGATAAGATCACTTGATAAGATAGGCGCCCGAACAGGAAATATGCTAACAGGGTCGATATTGGCGAAAATATTCACAGCTATCCTAACCAGCCAATTATCGTTATTATTAAAGTTGACGATCTGGAAGGAATAGATAATGAGTAAAAAACAATCTCGCCTGCTCATGCAACAAAAACTTGCACTGGGCTCGCTGATCACGTTGGTCGCAGGTATTCTGATCTATTTTACAATTATCATTGAAACCACAGGACCAGCGGGTGCATTTGTTGAGGGTGAACACTATTTCCTGCTTGATACACCAAGAAGAATCCATACTGATAAAATTGAAATCATGGAATTTTTCTCTTATGGCTGCATCCACTGCTTTAACTTTGATGACGAACTCACAGAATGGGTACAGACCAATGAAACTCGGATCAACTTCGTTAGAAACCCATTGGTAGCAAATGAATCGTGGCGCATACTAGGCCAAGCATACTACACCATGGAAGAACTAGGGGACCTTAACGTAAACCACAACAAATTGTTCCAGGAACTGCATGTTGCCAGAAGGGTATTGAGTTCAGGAATGGCACTGGCGGGGTTCCTAACCAATAACGCTGAGTCAAAAGCTACTTTTATTAGTACTTTCAATTCATCATCAGTGACCGCCAAAGTAAACAGAGCCGATGCACTCGCCAGACGTTTCAAAATATCCAGCGTGCCTAATATCGTGGTGAACGGGAAATACCTTGTCAAAGCCACTCGCGACATCACCTTCTCCGGGATGCTAGAAGTTATGGATTTTCTGGTCCAGAAAGAATTGCAATCACGGCAAAACAGCAGCTAAAACAAGTCTGTGATTCGTATTTTTTTCAGCGCCGGAGCAAAATATTCTATTGCTATTATTGACGAAAAAACAACTGACAGCCTGTCATTTGGGCAAATTGAGGGGACCAACAGGGTTTCTCTGTTCAACTTTAAAGGGCTGAGCCGGATCAACCTCAGGCACTTTTAAGCGAAACCTGCGTACCGAGGATAGCTGAACATCCCAGCCACTCACCGTAGCATTTAGTAATCCGCTCACCACAGCTGGGTCTTTACGCGCCAGCTTTTTTGCCGCCGGCAGGGAACTTTCCCTGATAATTATCAGCTCACCCGCTCGATCAAGCAGCGGCCCCGCCATTACAATAATACTGTTTTTATAAAGATAATCTAGATAACTTGTATGACCCGCCATGCCAATTTGCGATTCGTCTGCCACTGAATTGTCCCAGTTTACGCCAGACGAATATTCAAGCACGAAATATCGTTGCTCTTCTGCTATCGCTGGATCGATAAAAACAACCACTGACACAACTAACGACACAACTATCCGTACAACTATCCGTACAACTATCCGTGCAACTACCTGCTCAACGAAATAATTCACCCAATTTAGCATCCGTACATTCCTCTCCTGCTAACTTAATCAGCAATCTTTTTATGTAGATGTGGCATCGATTCTGCTTCACCTGCCCGCATATAACGTTTTTCACTACCGGATCGGGTTACGTTTTCATAGACACCATCATCCCGTTTCACCAATTTGGTAAACCCAAGACCTTTCAGACCGCTATTCCCAATTGGCGTTGCAGTCATCGGCGGGGTTGTAATAATTCTTTTGACAGGCGTATCAGGTGAAATTCCACCCAAATCAATAGCCGCCAAATTACAGACCTCACCCCAGGTCTCCAGTTTGGTAGAAATCCTATGTACAACTTCAATTATTTGTTGGTTCTGTTCACAATAATAATCGTATCGCGGCATATCGTTCCTTTTTGGCCTTGCTCCGCATGCAGTAAGCATAACAGCATTGTTCACAACAGCATTGTTTTTAGCGACATAGTGCTTGCCTTGCTAACGGCCAACTAAACTACGCGATATCAACTCTTTCATAATCTCAGAGGTACCGCCATATATTCGTTGGATTCGCGCATCGACAAATGCCCGTGATATCTTATATTCACGCATATAGCCATAACCTCCAAATAATTGCAGACACCGATCTGCAACAGTACCCTGCATTTCACTGGCAGCCAATTTACACATAGAAGCTTCCTCGGTTGAAAGCTCCCCGTTGACAAATTTAGCAGTATATTTCTCGGCCATTGCTTTATTCAGCTCGATTTCCGTTTTCATATCAGCAAGGATATACCGCGTATTCTGAAATTTGGCAATAGACTCACCAAAGGCCTTTCTTTCCAGCGTATATTCTATAGTCTGCTGCAACATACCTTCGGCAGCTGCGACTGCACCTACCCCCAGGATCAGCCTTTCCCGGGGCAATTCGTTCATTAAATTATAGAAACCCTTTCCTTCGGAGCCGAGTATGTCTGTGGCCTGCACTCTGACATCGGTGAAAAACATTTCAGAAGTATCCCCTGAATGTAAACCCATTTTCTCTAAGTTGCGCCCCTTCTCAAACCCTGGCAAATGACAATCAACGGTGAATAATGTCATACCTTTCGCACCTGCTTTAGGGTCCGTTTTGGTTGCAAGCACAATAACATCTGCATGTTGCCCATTGGTTATGAAGGTTTTTTGGCCATTTATCAGATATCCGTCGCCATCCTTTATCGCACTGGTTTTCATGGCTTGTAAGTCACTACCTGCAGCGGGTTCAGTCATGCCAATCGCACCTACCGCTTCTCCGGATACCATTTTAGGTATCCATTGGGCACGTTGCTCCTCCGTGCCCAGATTGAGTATATAGGGCGCCACGATATCCGAATGTACAGAGACGCCTGAACTTAATGCGCCATAACCCATCCTCGCCATTTCTTCGACAACAACGCAACTTAGCTCAAACGATGCATCATAACCGCCATATTCTGAGGGCATATCAACACAAAGAAAGCCATTTTCCCCCATCAAATTCCACAATTCCCTCGGCCATATTTCCGCTCTTTCCCATTCATCATAAAAAGGCTCAACCTCCTTTTCGAGAAATTTGACCACGCTGGCTCTAAACAATTCCTTTTCACCCGCATCCAAATCTATAGATTTACTCATAAACGCCTCTGTTCTTCGTAATTGTCGAAAAAACGATCTACCATAAAATTTTATTCAACTTGCGTGTATTCTAGGACTTTAACTCAATAAATTCGACCAGCCTAAACAACTAAAACTTGTATTATTTACCCTTCCCCCACCTGCCTGCATTGGTTACACTGACCGCTAACCTATTTCCAGTAGATATTCTATGGCCAGACCGACTGTATTAATTCCTGCTGAGTCAAGCAGAATTGTTCAGGACGACCATACTGTTGTACTTGTTGGACAGCCGCCTGAAATATTAAAAAGCCTTCTACTAAATAAGATATTCAGTTTCGACGCGTTGCTGCTTACTGACATCAAAGAAAAAGATGGCGCAATGATGAATAACCTGGAATTTCCATTTTATTTTTTCGTTTTTGTCGCCAAAGGGCTAGAGCAAGGTAAAAAATTAAAACTTATTGGAGAAAATTCCGATATAAGCCATGCGCTGCGCTTACTTAGAATAACCCTTATGGGTCCTACCAGAGAAGAACTTGACCGATGGGAAACGCCAACCAAGCTTAAGGAAGAATGGCTCTCAGTTTCTGACGCACTAGCTGTCAAAGATAAAAATGGTAAAACTATCCCTCTGGAGGATTTTTTTGAGTTAATCCCGTTCCAAAGTGGCAGAGCACTAGTGGACGACCTGGTCATCGACCATGTTGGTTTAGATCGATACAAATTCAGTAATGCTCAAGGCAATGCCGTTGTAGACTTAAACGATGTAAATAATGTCCTACCACCCTATTCAATCCCCACCGACTATGTACCAGGTGGGCTAGTCAAACTTGGCATAGAAGTATTAGGTGGTGCCTCTGGGTTCAGTGTTGATGAAGCCTGCACAGGTCTGGCTTTATGCTACAACGGCGACTATTTGTTGATTGACTCTATTCCCTTTCTTGATATGCATCTGCATGCAAGAGGCATATCCAAAAACCAGATATCCGCGGTGTTTTTAACCCACCTGCATGATGATCATTGTACTATGTTCCCATTGATGATGATGCCCCACAGAGTAGAGATCATCACTACGCGAGAAATATTCAACATGGCTATGGATAAACTAGCCTGTAACTTAGGCTGGAATATAGACGTAGTGACAGAGCATTTCAAACTTGTAGAAGTCCACCCTGGAGAGTCATTAAATTACTACGGGCTTGTCATCAAACCCCATTTGACGGTACATACGATACCGACAATTGGCGCTACCTTTACTATGAAACATAAGGACTCAATCCGCGAAATTTGTATTATCGGCGATAATAACAGCCTTGCTTCAGCAACAGAACTAAACAGTCAGGGCCATCTACGAGACGAAACATTAAAAAGACTCACAGATATATATACCGACCCAATACACCTGCTAGTTGCTGACGGGGGCGCAGGTGATATCCATGGTGAACCTGCCGACGCGTTACTCTCGCAGGCCGAACGCGTAGTATTCGTTCATGTAGAAACCCTCTCAGAAAAATTTAGCACTACATTTTCGCTAGCTGCCTCGGGCAAAAGATATACTGCATTCGAGGGCGATGAAAGTTTATATATCTCTCAAGTCAGCCATTATCTAGGCAGCTGGCTAGATAAACCCTTCCCCAATCGTTGGATGCGAAGCCTAATGGCAGAGGCTGAAATTCGTCGTTATAATGCTCAAGATGTTGTTGTCGCACAAAATTTCAAAAGTCAGGGCAACGTATATCTTATTCTAACGGGTTATTGCAATGTAGTCCGTCATGATGGCGAAAAGAGCATTAGTGTAGCGGAACTACAAGCCGGTGATCTTATTGGCGAAATGTCCGTAGTAACAGGCTCCGGCAAACGCAATGCAAGTGTTGTTGCAGCAACACCGGTTACAATTTGCGTCTTTACCGAAGAAATATTTGGCTCTTTTATTACCTCCGAGAAATATAAAAACGAACTAATGGCACGCTGGGCAATTCGCCCCTCAATTAGAGCCCTGCCCCAATTTGCTAACTTAACCTCAACAGTCTCTGAAAAAATTGCGCGCAAAGCAGAAATCTGGACATCTGCAGAAAATGAAACAGTCAGCTTTGATACTAGCGCCTGGAACCTTTTGATCGATGGCGAAGTAAAATCAGAAACTAACACCCATACCCAGGTTGGCTCTGAGTTCGGTTGGCGTCCACTAGCTACGGACAATGCAATTAATGTAACCTGCCTAACAGAAGCCACTTTTGTTTCTTTTGGCCAGGAAATATTAGAGCAACTTAGAATGGAAACACCACAGTTAAACTATGTGCTGCGCAAACTGCGAATTCAAGAAAATGACCCCAACGTTAACTGGATTCTTGACCTGGTCGATATCTATTGACTCAAAAGGTTGTTTACTAACAATCGCTCAGGGCTGTTTACTGAAGAGCCGCTCAGGGCTGTTGATTGAAGAGCAGCTCAGGGCTGTTTACTGAAGGGCCGCTCAGGGCTGTTTACTGAAGAGCCGCTCAGGGCTGTTGATTGAAGAGCAGCTCAGGGCTGTTATCAGTTAAGCAAAACAGCCATCAGTGGACATTCGTTGTTGGATCATTTTAACTTCATTGGTTCGGCGCTGTTCATCCCAGCCCAGTTTAGCGGCCATGATTGCCGACACCGGCTCAATTAGTTTTGCCGCTTCTTGCGGCTGATATACGGCAACCCTGGTACGTCGATAAAGAACGTCTTCTATACCAAGTGCCGCTTCGGTTTCAATAGCCCACAAAATTTCTCCCAACAAAATATCGCCGCCGCCGATCACAGATTTATCACCTCGTTTGATCACGGCTTCTGCTTCAGCTCCATAGAGTCTCACCAACCGCTCAGATTGCACAGCTGTTAGACTGAACCAGCGTGCTAATTTGATCGACAATTGTCCAACTGTACCAGCAAAATCACCCCCAGGCAGATAATCGTCCGCGACCTTTGATACCACTCGGCCTAACAATTTGCAAGCCATACCTACAGCACTTTCCGCCATCAAACGGTAACCAGTCAGTTTGCCACCAGCGATTGTCAACAAACCTGATTTACTCAGCCACAATTCATCTCGACGAGATATCTGCTGGGTAGATTTACCCGGCTGATGAATCAAAGGACGAAGGCCCGCCCAGCTGGTCAAACAGTCCTCTGAGTTCAGTTTAACACCAAAATATTGCTCCAGGGGCTGAAGCAAATAGTCAACCTCGTGCCGAAACACTACCGGCCAAATTTCTGCTGCAGCAGGATATAAACCGTCGGTGGTGCCGATAAACACAACCTTACCTCTGGGGATCATAAATACCGGCCTACCATCGCAGGCAGTGGTAAACACCATTTGCTTAATTGGCAATTTCTCCAGCGGCACAGTTATATGCACACCTTTAGACAACACCATCGCTTTTGGCAATGCACTATCATCAAGTTGACAAATTTTTTCTATCCATGGTCCCGCTGCATTAATTATCAGTCGCCCCCTGACAATAACTTCCTCGCCGCTGACTTTACAACGCGCCCGAATAGCAGAAATTTTATTTTGTTGTTTTAGTAGACCCGTGACCTGAAGTCGATTAACGGCAACCCCACCAGCATAAACACCAGCCCGAATATTTGCCAATACCAAACGAGCATCGTCTGTTAGATATTCACGATAAATACAGGCATCAGGATAATTTTTTTGATTGAGCAAAGGTTCGTGTTCAGCCAGTGCACCACCAGAAAGATTAAAATGTCTTTCAGCCTTATCCACCTTACCCAACCGTTCATACAGGCTGATACCAAGCCGAAATTTCGAATGTTCTATTCGGTTAGCCACCGGCACTAGTAGCCACTTTGGTTCTGCTAAGTGAGCTGCCAACTGATGAATACGTTTTCGCTCCAGTACTGCACGACGCACTACATGCAAATGTCCCATGGCTAGATAACGTAACCCACCGTGAATCAGTTTAGTCGACTTACTGGATGTACCCGCAGCAAAATCTTCCGCTTCAACCAGCGCCACGGACAAACCCTGTAAGCTCGCCAGACGTAAGATACCCGCGCCGGTGATACCGCCACCGACAACGACGATATCAAACTGTTGAGATTCAAGTGTTGCTAAGCTTTGATTCCGAAGCGCACCATTCAAGCCACCATCCATTGCTTTTCACACCTGTTTTATATCTGCGCATTAATCAATAAATCGCGGCTTTTAGGTGAATTGCTGAGACTACAAATTTGATATTTTTAAACTTCGCGGCACGAAAAAAAGTACTAAAACAAAACGTTCTAAAAAAAGCGCAGCAAAATATAAAAGACCTCAAGTTATGGCAATATCACCTCTATCAATCTGGGGCCACGACTTTGCATCGCATCAAGAAACAATGGATTAAAAGCTTCTATGCTGTCTGCTCGAACTGCTTCAACGCCCATTCCTTCTGCCAGAGAAACAAAATTAAGATCTGGGTTGCCGATATCCAGCATATCCATGGTTTTCTTGGTCATCGATTGCGCACCAACACGTGCAAGTTCAAGCTGCAAAATTTGATATTTACGATTAGCAAATATAACCACACAAATATCGAGGTTCTCGCGCGCCATAGTCCACAATGACTGGATCGTATACATGGCACCACCATCACCGTGCAAACACACAACTTTTCGATCCGGGCACGCCACTGCGGCACCTATACTGTTAGGCAAACCAAAACCGATAGATCCTCCGGTCAATGAAATCCAGTCATGAGGCTCACTTGTTGCACAATGATTAAAGCTGCCGCCTCCAGAGGTCGCGCCTTCATCTATCACAATAGCATCCGTAGGGAGATATTCTGAAATTGTCTGGCCAATGGTATGCTGGTTAAGCGTTTTACAGCCAACCCCTTTCTTTTGCCGTTTAATTAACCGCGGCACAAGATCATGCGCATTTAAAGCCGTACACAGGCGATACAAAGCATCTTCAGCATTATCATTTTGATCCGCCAAAACATGCAATGTGCTGCCTTCAGGATAGAATTCACTGGCCTTACCTGGGTAGGCAAAAAATGCAACTGGCGCCTTTGTACCAATCATTATAAATTGTGTAACCCCTTCAATTTGCTCTGCGGCCTGTTCAGCGAAATATCCCAGTTTTTCAATTTCACACCGGCCTTCACCACGAGGAAACCGCGTAGCAAAGGTATCGCAAAACAGTCGCACCCCAGTTACCTGGGATACTTTATCCGCCAGACGTTGGTTATCTTCATCTAATGCCATATTACCCATCAGGATAATGGTTGGCTTACCGTTTGATAACAATTCTGCTGCCTTCTGCACCGCTGCATCAGACACCACCGGTATTGTTGGCAATTCCTGCTTTGTTAATGGTTCACCTGATACATTCCAGGCACAATCAGCAGGTACAATTAAAGTAGCCACCTGACCAGGGCGCACATTTGCAGCGACAACTGCTTCTGCAGCATCAGCTGGCAGTGCCTCAGCACTGGCTGAAGTTTTCACCCAATGCGATACTGGACCTGCTAAACCAATAATATCGGAAGTTAACGGAGCATCGTATTTCTTATGATACGTCGCGTGATCGCCAATCAAATTGATAACCGGCGAATTGCCTTTATTGGCATTGTGTAAGTTTGCCGAACCGTTCGACAAACCAGGCCCAAGATGGAGTAGCGTACAGGCAGGTTTTCCTGCCATTCGGCCATAGCCATCAGCCGCACCGGTACAAATCCCCTCAAATAATGACAGAATTGACCTCATTCCATCAGATTGCCCAATCGAAGCAACCATATGCATTTCAGAAGTGCCTGGATTAGTGAAGCAGACTTCTACCCCATTATTAACCAAGGTCTGCAGCATGCTTTCTGCGCCATTCATATTTCTACCCCATTTTTTTAACGACTGATTACATCTGTCGAGTATACCTACACTATGCAAGAAATTCCCATTGGTGTGATTTATTTATACTGCAGCACGATATACACAAGCACCAGCCAACCAGGTTTCAGTAACATTAATGTTAGCAATTTCATCCACCGGGACAGATAATGGATCCTGATCCAACAAAATAAAATCAGCATATTTACCGACTTCAAGGCTACCGATTTCATCACCAGAATGGCACTGCCACGCCGCATCGCGAGTCATTGCCCTTAACGCCGTGGCCACATCAATACACTCGTCTACCGCCAACACACTATCAGCTTCCTGCCACATTTTTCTGGTAACGGCATTTTCAATACAGCGCAATGGGTTCATTTCTGTCACAGGTTCATCAGAATGTAAGGTCCATCGAATACCCTGCTTTTCACAGGCAGCGGTTCTATCCAGCAAGTTCGCTTTAGTAAGCCCAAAAATACTATCGCGCATCGCCGCCCCCCAGTAGTAGACATGTCCAATCAAAAAACTCGGCGAAAGGTTCATGGTCTTAATCCGTTGTATCTGATCATCATGCAGGATAGAACAATGTTCGATCCTATACGGCCCATTGGTCAAAAGCCCAAGATCATAAGCCGCCTGATACGCATCGAGGGTATTGTCTATAGCTTGGTCACCATTGGCATGGATAACCAACGGCCAACCTCTGGCTGCCCGCTCGACAACCATATCCTTCAACTCATCCGCTTCTATATAGGCGACTCCAAAGGCATTTGCAGGGATTTCTTGTAAATTATCGCCAGCGCCTGAATCTACCGCACTCGTAGCAAATAAATAGGGCTGTCGCTGCAATCCGGTCAAACCCTGGTTGGAACCATCACTAACAATCTTCCAGCCGACCACTCGAACCATGTCATCACCATCGGCATATTGTACATCCAGAGAATCCCATTTTTCCTGCAATAGCCCACTCAACGAATAGCGTAACCGAGCTGTCATGCGTCTGGATTCAACCATTGTTCGGTAGATATCCAACTCGACGATTCCACGCCCCAAACCAGTGCCCTGATCACAGAGCGTGGTAATACCTACCTTATTTGCTTTACTACCTACCGCAAGACAAGCGCTAGCAAGATCGTATGCTTGTTGCGCTGGGTTATGCCGGATAACGGCTGCCATTGCTCGACCACCCTGTAAAACACCATTTGGCGTACCATCTGCTGCACGCCCATAGGATGACGACAATTCATCTGGGGTGTTTTTATTAATACCCGCTATTTGTAATGCAACGGTATTACAATAGGCGAAGTGCAATGACGCATTATAAACAAAAACAGGTTGAGTGGCTGATACCCTATCCAGCATATGACGATCTAAATCAGCCGCACCAGATTGCAGCGACGGATCAATTTGCCGCGCAACAACCCATTCGTCAGGCTCGGCTAAACTAACCATTTCCCCAAGTCGTATTAAAGCATCCTCTATCGCCGGACAAACAAAAGGTCCAACATCTTCATATTGCCCAATGGTTGCGATTGGCAGCAGGTGCATATGCGGCTCTATAAACCCCGGCAAAATTGTCTTACCCTCGCAGTCAATAATATCAGCTGACGGATAAGCCTCACGGAGGTCAGCAAACTCACCCATCGCGACTATTTTTGTATCTTTAATAGCCATTGCATCAGCAAAAGAAAATGCTGCATCCACCGTTATAATCTTGGCATTGACAAAGATGCGGGTATTCACCGATATGGCGGCAGGCGGTGGTGCTTTGCTGTGCCAGTGCTCCACCTTACATAATTCCTGGTCAGTCACTTTCATTGTACAATTAAGCAAACTCACCGCTGGCGCACAGCATGCACAAGGGCTGACATCAAATGGGGCCATAACGAGTGGTAATGCCTGAGGCGCCTTTAAGTTAGATTCTGTAGCCATGCTGATCGATTCACCTTTTTATTGCAGCAAAGTAGCCGAAGCCTGTCTGCAGTAACTTTTAATTCCGTTCATGATCATTTAAGCATAGTCATTTAAGCATCGTCACTTAAGCATCGCCACTTCACTAAGTATTCAAATATGCTCAACCAATGTTAATATCCTCCAATGGAACAAACAGCAACCGGAATTCCAGCAAAAACAGCCCGTTCGAAGCTGGGCAATATGCAGACAAATCATGCCAGAATTGGTATTGATCTCGGCGGTACTAAAATTGAGGCAATCTTACTAAGCGACAACGGCACAGTTGGCATTCGGCATAGAGTTGCAACTCCAAAAAATGACTACCTGGCAACACTAGCAGCCATCCAACAGGTTATTCACGCGGTAAAAAAGCACCAACATTTACCCGATCAAATGCCCATTGGCATCGGCACACCAGGCGCAATTTCGACTAAAACCGGGTTATTAAAAAATTGCAATAGCACTTGTCTCAACGGCCATTCACTCGTTGCAGACCTTGAAACAATGCTCAATAGCCCTGTTCGCATTGCCAATGACGCTGATTGCTTCACCCTCTCAGAAGCCGTTGATGGTGCCGCTAAAAACGCCGCCCTGGTTTTCGGTGTTATTCTCGGCACGGGTGTCGGCGGCGGAATAACATTCAAACAGCAACTGCTGCAGGGTGCCAATTCAATCACTGGCGAATGGGGACATACCACGCTACCAATTCACGCTTATCAGACAAATAACCCTGATTCAACTCAGCATATCGCCACCTATGACTGTTTTTGTGGCAGAACAAACTGTGTAGAAACCTGGCTGTCCGGACCAGGGTTTGAACGTATGTATCAGTCGTTAACCAGGCACAAACTATCTGCCGAAGCAATCATCAACAAGGCTAATGAAGGCGACAACACCGCCACATTAATTCTGGAACAATATATCAATCTGTTAGCACTGGCATTATCAAACATAATTAACCTCCTGGATCCCAACACAATTGTGCTGGGTGGCGGGCTGTCTAATATTCCACAGATTTATAAAAAATTACCGCAATACTTGCCCCGGTACGTTTTTTCTGACGAGGTCAACACCCGTATTGTGCCGGCACAACATGGAGACTCCAGTGGCGTAAGAGGCGCAGCGTGGCTCTGGTCAAAACCAGAAATAAGCGATTTTTATCAAAATCGATACAAATTTTGACGTTAACAGGGTCTCGCTGGCTCTATGAGGCAGACTAGTTGTTGACCTTCTGCAGTGGCGAAATAAATGCCACACAACACACTGTTATAAGGTTCAGCATACTGCCACTATTAACGGTATATTTTAAGCAGGCTCAGAGATGACAACACCCAAAAACTGGCAGGCGACAGCCTATAACCAGGCCTTTCAATCGGACAACCTGATCCACTCAGATGAAATGGCAAACAGCTATGGCTTTCAGGGCGCACTGGTTCCCGGGGTGACCATTTCTGCCTATCTCATGCATCCGGCCATTGAAGCCTGGGGCATAGAATGGCTCGAGCACGGTAAAGCAGATATTGTCATCCATAAACCACTCTACGATGGTTATGCGTTCAAGGTCCAATTATCTGAAGTCAGTAACACAGCTTACCAGGCCAGGTTAATCGATCAGGCAGGCAGTCATTGCGCCACCGCCCATTGTTTGCTGATCGACCCGCAGGTTCTAAAAAAGACTGCCAACGAACACGCCAGGCGACAGGACCCATTATTCAATCATGATCATGACATTCAAGCAGCAAGTCATCAGACACTAAAGTATCTGCAGCAAAATGGCATGTGCGCTCTAGCCACCGCCTGGGATGGCAGCACCCCAATGGCCACTTATTTGCAGGACCCGACTTCAATGCCAGATATTTTCAATGCCAGTGGCCACAGTCTCGCCAACGGCGCATATATGCTTGGCCTGACTAATTCTGTTCTTGCCGGCAATGTTTATATGAACCCCTGGATTCATCTTCAAACTACTTCACAAAACTACCAAATGGTTACCCTGGGGACACAACTTGTCATTGAATGTGATATTGAAAATCTATTTGAAAAGAAAGGCCATGAATTCATCGACCTTAACGTACAGATTTATCAGCAGCACTCGGAGCAACTTGTGATGACCGCACAGCTACGCGCCATCTACAAACTCCGCCCGCCAAATAGCTAACTTGCCGATCCATTAAGCAGGCCAATAAAATCACTTTGCTCTGAACTTTTATATCCTTAGCGATTAATTTTACCATCATAGCCACTATTATCAGGACTATTGGTCAGGGCTGCGACGGTCAGGGCTGCGATTATCAGTAGCACCAACACTCTGTCGCTCAATTAACGCCTTCAATTCTTGTATTTCAACTTTGAGATCCGCCAGTGAAACGTAGTGCTCGTCTGCCTGTAACTCGCGCTGATGCTCCTCTTCCAGCACATTAACCACTATTCCAATCACCATATTCAAAAAAGCAAAAGCAGTTAGAAAAATAAAAGATATATAGAAAATCCAGCTCCAGGCATAAACCTCATTGGTTTCATACATTACGTCTGTCCAGTCTTCAAATGTCATCACCCGGAAAAGGGTCAACATCGCAGTACTAATATCACCCCACAAAAAGGGATTAATATCTTCAAAAAACAAACTACCAATAGCCGCATAGATATAAAAAATAATGAACATCAACGCCATCACATAACCCAACCGTGGCAAAGCGATTAATAGCGAGTTAAGCAGCACTCTCAATTCTGGAATAAAACTAATCATTCGCATCACCCGAAACACTCTGACTAGCCGTGCAACTAAAGCCATATCCGTATTCTCAATCGGAATCAGGCTAACAGCGACGATCACGCTATCAAAAATATTCCACGGATCTTTAAAAAAAGCCCATTTACGCTCTTCGGCTGCAAATCGAATACTGATTTCCAGGACAAAAATTACTGTGATAAACAAGTCCATGAAGTACAACAAATTCACGACGGCAGAAGACATATCATATGTCTTTACCCCAACCAGTAGCGCGGACGCCATAATGATAAAAATGATGAATGTTTCAAAAACTTTATGATTACGAATCAGCTGAATTTGCTTCAACATCTAAAATAACTCTGCAGAAAAACTGCGGTTATTATCCGTAAAATTATCTGCAGCACTAGTCTTTCTATGGTTTGATATAAGAACCGACCAGGCCTGCATCACTCAACAGTAAAACAGGACAATAAGATCAACTAAGATTTTTGCCTCGGTCGCTAGCAATCCTGTGCAATAGAATAGGTGGATTTTCCGGCATGAGCTGCCGGCGACTGTTAATACCGACCATATCTGAGCAAAATTATAATCTTCAACTATGCTTAACGGGTCTAATAAATTACAACGCTTATAAGAACATTTACGTACGAACCGAGAGATAGGTAAAAATAAAGATGGATATTGCCGTCACCCTTGCTTTGGGGTTAGCCGTTATTGCCACAGCTTGCTCAATAGCTGCGCTTACAATGGTATTTTCGATTCGAAAAACACTTAAATCCCAACAAAAGCAACCCGATAATCATAAAAATAAAAATTACGCTGAAATAGCCAACATGCTTTCAGATGGTTCTATGGTGTGGCAACGGCTGATGGTCCAATGCGATGAATCAAGCACCCTTATTTCCGGCAGCGCAGTACAGGGAACAACCCGCGACAATATTGGTGACTGGTTATTGCAGCTACGAGAATTTTGCAAACAATCTAAAAATGAAGTTGATCATGGCTATCAGTTATTTGCCACTGAAGCAAAAAAAATGACCGCCGATGAAATGGCTATGCAGCGCCCAGATATGGAAAAGTTCCAGAAAGAAATGAAAAGCAACGTGGCGGTCATTTCTGATCAGGTCGAACATATACGTCGTGTACTACACGGCACTGACAGCGTCTCGAATAGCCAATTTAAAATAACCCTGCATAAACCTCAGGTTATGCCGCATTTTTTGCGTAAAAGACAAAAAATTGCTGAGTTACAACGACGCCATTCTAGCCCTGCGCCAACCAACACTAGCGCCCAGCCAGGAAGCGAATAATCCATTGGGATATAGCCGTTTTATCCGTAGGGCGTTCAAGACTCGCCATGCCAGATACAAATACCTGCTCACCAATAATTTCACGGCGTGACCTTAATAGCGCCTCTATATAGCCTTTCGAAAATTCTGGATGTCCCTGAATAGCCAGAATATGACTATCAATCTGAAACATCGAATTTTCACAAAAATCATTCGACCCGATCAGCTCTGCTCGATCCGGTAAACGCATAACCTGATCCTGATGAAAGACCAGAATAGAAATGCTGGACAAGGAAGGCAACATATAGCTTTTGTTTACGAGGATACGGGCCTCCTTTACCCCCACACCCCAACCAACGGGCGCTCGCCGGCAATCCCCACCGAGCGCCTGGGCAATTATCTGATGACCAAAACACACCCCAACCAGCGATATTTTTCGTTTATCCAGCGCTACCACAAATTCTTGCAATTGCTCAATCCAGCTTTCATGCTCATAAACGCTGCGTCGACTACCAGTAATTAAATAACCGTCATAGTCCGCAATATTGTCTGGAAACTCACCAAGTACAACATTAAAAACACCCGTGGTCACAGTATCGGTTGCAGCACCACTCAACATCGCCTGAAACATATCGGGATAATCACCGAAACTGGCTTTTAACGCCACAGGAACAGAATCAGTTTGCAATATCCCAAGCTTCAGCACCTTGGGTATTTGTCCCACTTGTCAGCTCCAAGCATCAAATGATCTCGAAATATCGTTTAAGTTGCCAGTCATTCACATGCCGCTCATATTCACGTATTTCCCAGTCTCTGCTGGCCACATAATGGTCGATAAATTCATCGCCAAAGATTTCCCGAGCCGCTTGCGACTGCACAAGATCCCTTGTGGCATCGCGCAAATTACCGGGCAATTGATCATTTTCGGGTAGCTCTGACTGAATAAGATAGGCATTCCCCGTTGTTGGTGGCGCAAGTGCCAGTTTTTCCTTTATGCCTAATAAACCTGCGCCAATCGTCGCTGCAGCCACCAGGTAAGGATTTGCATCAGCTGACCCAAGCCTGAATTCAACTCGCTGGGAATCGTTACTGCCAGCAATCAAACGCAGCGCCGTAGTTCTGTTATCAACCCCCCAGGTAGCTGCGGTGGGTGCCCATGCACCTTTGACCAGCCTTGTATAACTATTGATTGTTGGTGACGTGATAGCCAATAAAGCCCGCAGATATTTTTTTTGACCAGCGATATAATGTTGTTGTATGTCACTCATGGCATACTTTTTTGCAGCGTTATAAAAAACATTTTGACCATTGCTGATACTTCTCAATGATTGATGACAGTGGCCGCTTTGGCCAGGATAGTCCATTGACCACTTGGCCATAAACGTCGCAATCAAACCACGCTTTTGAAAAAAGGTTTTACAAAAGGTCTTAAACAATACAGCTTTGTCAGCACCCGACAAAGCTTCGTCTACAGTAATAGCAGCTTCCCATACACCGGGCCCTGTTTCACAATGCAAACCTTCAAGCGCAAAGCCATGGTCGAGGCAATAATCCATCAAGCCATTAAATAGATCTGAATGCACATTGGTTCGTAACACCGAATAGCCAAAGTTATCCGGAGACAGTGGCACCAGGTTGGTATAGTTTTTCTGCCGAATTGTATCTGCGGTTTCGGAAAATACAAAGAATTCATATTCAAAGGCAAGTTGCGCTTCAAAACCCATATCCGCCGCCATTGCCAATACGGATTTTAACCGACTCCTGGGGCAAATAGGATGCAAACTGTTACCCGTATCGGTGACGAAATTACCGATAAAAAAAGGCATATTAGACTCGTCCAATAAACGCCGTTCAGTGGTTAAATCTAAACGATAAAGCACGTCGGGAAAGCCGGTATGCCAACCTGTAAAAGCCGCATTATCATATAACTGATCATTGACATCCCAGCCAAGAATACAATCACAGAAGCTTGATTTGCCGTTGGCTATCGATTCAAATTTATCCAGACTAATGTATTTACCTCTAAGTACACCGTCTATATCTGTCAGACCCAGCTTGATACGTCGAACACCTTCGTTTCGATATTTTAAGATCAAACCATCAGCATCAACCATTGTCTACTTCCGTTCGTATTAACGCGGCAGTCGGATGTTAGCCACCATTTGCTGCACCTCAAGCGGTGGCGCGGGAGTAAAGCGCATAACAATAAAAGAAACCAGAAAATTAAAAATCATCCCCAGTGTACCAATACCCTCCGGCGAAATACCAAACCACCAATGCGCAGCATTATTTGTTTCCGGACTAATAAATTTAAAATAGGCAATATACATAAAAGTAAAACCTAGGCCTGTAATCATGCCTGAAATTGCCGCTTCTTTGTTCATCCGGCGAGAGAAAATACCCAACAAAAGGACCGGGAAAAAACTTGCCGCAGCAAGTCCAAAGGCGAAAGCTACCACTTCTGCAACAAAACCCGGTGGATAAATACCAAACAAACCAGCAATACAAATCGCCACAGCTGCGGCAATACGCGCGGAAAGCAGCTCCTGCTTTTCGGTGATACCCGGATAAAATGTTTGTTTCATGAGATCATGGGAAACTGCAGTGGAGATAACCAACAACAAACCAGCGGCAGTAGATAAGGCTGCTGCCAATCCACCTGCAGCCACCAGCGCAATTACCCAGTTTGGCAACTGAGCAATTTCTGGCAGGGCCAGAACAATAATATCTCGATCAATATATAACTCATTCGTACTATCCGTACCGGTATTCGCCAATAGCCTTTGTCCATGCACACCCACTTCACCCGTATAAGCAGGTAATCTGGGGTTCAAAGCCGTTCCGCCTCGATACTGAACCTTGCCATCTTCATTTTTATCCAGCCATGCAATCAGTCCGGACTCTTCCCATTTGGTAAACCATTCCGGTGCTTGAACATAACGCATTTCATTCACAGTATCGATAATATTAACCCGCGCAAAAGCTGCCACAGCGGGCGCAGTAGTATATAAAAGCGCGATAAAAACCAGTGCATAGCCTGCCGATATTCTGGCATCTCGGACCTTCGGTACGGTGAAAAAGCGCACGATTACGTGGGGTAAACCCGCTGTGCCAGCCATCAACGCCGCAGTAATAAAGAACATATCGATGGTAGATTTATTAGTCGCTGTGAATGCCGACATACCCAACTCGGTAGTCAAACCATCCAATTTATCCAGTAGATAAATTTCCTGCCCGGAAACCGTACTGCCCAAACCAAACATGGGAATTGGATTATCGGTAATAATTAAGGATATATAGATCGCAGGCACCAGATAAGCAAAAATTAACACACAGTACTGAGCCACCTGAGTATAAGTAATACCTTTCATGCCACCCATTACCGCATAAAAGAAAACTATCGCCATACCAACAAAAACACCTGTATTGATATCAACTTCAAGTAGACGCGAGAAAACCAGACCTACGCCACGCATTTGCCCAGAAACATAGGTAAAAGAAATAAAAATCACACAGATAACCGCCACTATTCGGGCAGTGCTCGAATAGTACCGCTCGCCAACAAAATCCGGCACAGTAAACTTAGCAAATTTTCTTAAATACGGCGCAAGACATAGAGCCAACAAAACATATCCACCGGTCCAGCCCATCAGATAACGCGCACCATCTGCGCCTTCAAAAGCAATAATGCCCGCCATTGATAGAAAGGAGGCGGCTGACATCCAGTCAGCTGCTGTGGCTGCGCCATTGGCTAGCGGATGGACATGACCGTCTGCAACATAAAATTCTTTGGTCGTAGTAGACCGACTCCAGACAGCGATACCTATATAAAGGCTGAATGATAAACCAACAAATAAGTAGGTGAGTAAATTAACGTCCATACACAGTCCTGTCAGTCCTGTCAGTGCTGTCATTACTATTCATCATCAGTATTATCCTCATATACATCAAACTGCTTATCTATGCGGTTCATCCCCCAAACATAAATAAAAATCAACAAAATAAAAAACAAAATTGAACCTTGATGGGCAAACCAAAACCCTAGCCTGAAACCAAAAATATGAAATTGATCGAGGAAATCAACCAGTAAAATCCCGCAAACAAAAGAAACCAGGAACCAGACACTTAATAGTGACAACATCAATCTGACATTTGCCCGCCAGTATAGGTCGGCGTTTTCGGCTGTATTTTTACTGTCCAATTTGTTCATTGGCGGCTAACTCCGCGACTATTTACTGATTTGCGCCACACACTACTAGACTCTTTCGAATTGGTCGAACCTTTTTAGATACCAGATGAAATAAAGATATGCACATTTTCTGTGGATAACTACGGGGATAAGTTACGTATTTAGCCTAAAGACAAGCAAATCAACCAACCCACCAACCTGTTCATTTTTTAACCATATAAATTTAGTAGTAAAATCAACTTCTTACATAATTTTTGACACCAAACCAATATCCATTAAATTTATTAACACCAATGACTACTAAAAATTGGTCACTATTCCAGGTTGGGCGGGAATATGCACCAAGTTGTGAACAACCCAATAATGATGTAATTGGCTACCAAAGGCATACCCCTGCGATCATTATGATTAGCCCAAAGGTCCATTTTTAATGTTTGAGTATCCTTCGAAAGCAAACCCTATGGCTATTTATCTGGCTTTCTGATTTGCGCCACAGGCTATTAGACTCTTTCGAATTAGTAAAACCCTGGTAGATGCCCGACGAAATAAAGATATGCACATTTTCTGTGGATAACTATGGGGATAAGTTACGTATTTATCGTAAAGACAAGCAAATCAACTGAATTTAAAAATTGATCACTTTTTAACCACAAGTATTATCTTTTAAAAACAACACCTTATAATAAATATGATGCTATACAAATATCGTAGAAATATAATTAGTTACTATTCAGAGCTGGGCCATGTTGTGAATAACTAAACATTACTGTAAGTATCTACCAACAGCAAACCGTTGCCCTGACAGCCTGTCGTTTAAATTATCCGACGGCTGTATTTTCCCACCGGAATTTTACCCATACGGGAAACCCACGATAATTTACCGAGTCACTGATTTTTACCACAAGTTATTAGACTCTTTCGAATTAGTAGAATCTCTGGTAGATGCCCAATGAAATAAAGATATGCACATTTTCTGTGGATAACTACGGGGATAAGTTACGTATTTTGCCTAAAGACAAGCAAATCAGCCAAACTATCAAACTGGTCAGTTTTTAACCAGATATATTGACCATCAAAATCAAACACTTACATGATTTGTGCAATTAGATACGCATCAAAAAAAGTTATTAGCGTCAATGGCAGCTACTAATTGGTCGCTATTCAAGGTTTGGCCATATTGTAAACAACAAAATAGTAATATAAACGGCCGCCAAAGCCATTACCCTTTTGGTTAACGCTGTTCATTTAGCTAGCCATTTAGAATAATCCAGCGCATTTTTTTACTGGTTGAGTTATTCCCAAGTATTAAACCCTGCAATTATTGGCTGGCGTAGAGATTTGCGCTACACCATTAGACGATTTTGAATCAGTCAAAATTTTTTTGATGCCATACGAATTAAAGATATGCACATTTCCTGTGGATAACTATGGGGATAAGTTACGCATTTGTCGTAAAGACAAGCAAAGCAGCCAACTTATCGTATTGACTACTTTTTAACCACTAACATTAATGAATATAATCAAAGACTTATCGACTTATTGATATTAAATTCACGTCACATGAAAATTATTAATTGCTATTTTTAGTCGGGCCATGTTGTGAATAACTAAATTATGATGTGAGCGACTACCAACAGCAAGCCCCCGCCCTATCAGGTAATTATTTGAATTATCCAAAAAATGAACTAGCCAAAAGACCGCATTAAAGCCCAGCCACATGAACGAATAGCTTTAAACTTTAACTATAAATGGCAAAGCCTGATCTCGTGCAACGTATTTTTATGCCGCATTAAGACGTAATATTTAATGTAACGCCTTAATGTAACAATGCAAACATCTTCCTACGGTATGCTGTTGCCATAGAATCACCTTTACCGAGCAGGTCAAATATCTGAATCATCGTTTTACGAGCGATTTGATCATCAAATTCTTTATCCTGTTTCATGATCTGCAACAGATGTTCCAGCGCAGACTCAGTTTTGTCGTCTGCAACAAGCACAATCGCCAACTTATAACGAATGTGAAGATCATCCATTTTAAGTTCAAGCTGCGACGTCAAGTCGTCAATACCTGGCATGGCTTCAGCTTTATCAATAAAATCCAAACGATTTTTAGGTTTATTGATGCCAACGGTATCGGCTGGAATAATGGCTAAAATTTGCCGTGCTTCTTCCGCTCTTGATTCCATCACCAATAAATCAGCCAATTCCACCTTTAAGCTATGATTATCAGGTTCTGCCGCAATAACCTCTTGCAACATTTCTATCGCACCGGCTCTGTCATTCTGGGCAATTAGTTCTTTAATCTGGCCCTGAATACGCTCAATTGGGCTCATGGTCAGCTGTTCAAGCAAGGATCGCAACTGCGCCTCCTCTTGCGGACCCTCAAGGTTCTGCACCATCTGACCTTGAGAAAGCACCTTAATTGTTGGTAATGTCCTAACCTGCAACTGTTGTACGATGGGCTGATTTTTCTGTACATCCACCCGCGCCAAAATGAACTTACCCGAATATTCGCCCATCAGTTTTTGCAATATGGGCGCAAGCTGTTGGCTGGGCTCTGCCCCTTCTGCAAAAAACTCCAAAAAAACAGGTAGCTGTTTTGATTTTTCAATCACCTCCTGAAAGTTTTCAACGGTGACATTGATAACATTCGTATTAACTTCCATGGACTTTCCCCATAACGTTGAGCCGTATAAAGACGCCAACTTTGGCCCTATTAAACAGCTTTCAATGACTAGTAATTAATGAACGACGCGTAGACTACCTTTTTAAGGGCAATTTTGCATCTTCTAAAAGAACATCAGTACGGTTACTCGTATCTGGTCATAAAAAAGCAGCCTGGAGAAAACTAGAACCCATAGACACAAAAGTAAATCTTTATTGATTGGCCCAATGAACTGCTTTACCTTCACAACGTAAAGCGGCGGCAATCACTTCGGTCGATTGCCAGGGGCTGGTCTTGCCACGATAGAGTATTTTATTACCTTTGCTCAGCAACCAAATATCGATCGATCGGATATGTCTAATTTTCATATTCCTGTACCTTTTACCTTGTTTTTAGAGCCATCAGCGAATCAAGAGCCATCAGCGAATCAAGAGCCATCAGCGAATCAAATGCCATCAGCAAGCACTCAACTGGTTTTAAATACAGTACTGTATATGATTACAGTAATCAAGCGCCAGCTATACGTATATTTAAATTTCAAGCTATCGGTCTAAATGCTAGGAAATTTAGAAACAAAATCGAGGAAAGACATACTAAATGCGCTGAAAGGTCTGCTTCAGACACTGAATGGTCCATTGCAGACATTGAAAATTCAACCTTCTAACTACCAGACACCACTATGAGGCATCATCCGGAAAATATCATATTCACTGAAAATGCATAATTTTGAACCCTTCGATAATGGTTTCGCATTTCCAAAACCATAACACCGCAACCATAGATACCTAACGATGGTTCAAAAAATAGTCGCAAATGGTTACTTTTTCAGCTTGCAGGTTATCCAGTCAAATCCAGCCGATTGATCTGCAATATGCATTTTTCCCGTCCAGCCGTACAATACTTGCTTAACCGCATCAACTGCTAAACTGGACTTATTATTTTTCTCACTAATGTGCATTAACACCAGATGTTCCAAACGGTCTAGCTGCATAGATTTCAGAAGGCCAGCTGCTTGCTCATTATTGAGATGACCCTGGTTACCACCCACTCGCTGCTTTAACTTATACGGATAAGGCCCGTTAGCTAACATAGCTAAATCATGGTTACATTCAAGAAGCAATATTTCGCAGCATCGATATTGCTGCACAACAAATGGCGTTACGTGACCAAGGTCAGTTAATAAGCCAATTTTAATTTCGTTGGCAGTGACCAGGTATTGACAAGGTTCAGCAGAATCGTGGGGCACGGGCACAGGTTCTACCTCAAGACTACCAATGGTGAATTTCCGATGAATATTGACATGATGTACTTTAGGCATCAAACCCATTTTTTGTGGGTTATGTGACCCAGGCGTAATATATACAGGCGGATGATATTTACGGGCAAAGGGGGCAACACCATGGATATGATCTGCATGCTCATGGGTCACCAGAATAGCATCAATGTCCTGTGGCACCTTACCTATGCGCCGCAATCGCTTTTCAGTTTCTTTAACGCTAAAACCAAGATCGATAAGCAGGCAGGTTTCGCCGTCATCAACAATAGTTGCATTGCCGTTACTACCACTGCCCAAAGACGCTATTTGAAGCGCAGTTGACACGTTAGGTAGATGACTCTCTAATCGTTTTTAGCAGTGTTTCTGCAATGTCTGCCGCGGCTGGTGTCTTGGCATTACTCAAGACAGTCACAGCTACCACATCAACATCCACCTGAACATCAAGTTTCACAATATACCGATTGCCCTCAGTTTGCTCTGCGTCATCTTCACGACTAAAAACTTTTTTCAGGAAACCGCTTTTTTTCTTATTTATATCACTATATACAATATAAAACTCGGCCGAAGAGCGGTTCACATCCTCAATCTCAATACCTGCATTTTTCAGCGCACTGGCAACTGTCGCCCAGGCCCGATCAAACCCAAATTGATAATTCAACACAGGCTTTTCTGCATCTGGCACTAAAATGGCCTTTTTCGTCTGTAAACCAATAGCGCCGTAGGATATAACCCGCTCATTGATTGACTGACCGAGAAACATGGCCAATTGGGTTAATATCTCAGCCTCTAACGCTTCATTATCTGAACCTCCATCCCAGGGAACAGGATCAGGTCGTATTGGCGCGGTAAGCGGCAACTGTTTGATTTCGAGATAAACTTCGCTACTTTCGCTACGTATCCCTGGTTCAATGGTCAGGCGTAATTTATTTTGCAAACTCGCACTGGCGTCAACCCAGCCCTTCCCACTGATAAGGCTGTTATATATTTGCGTTTTATCTCCTTTGACCGAAGTCAACCAGGTTGACTCGATAACGCCAGTCGCAGGGTCAGCTAATTGTATTTCAAGGTTCTTCTCTTCCCAAAAACGACGGATTTTGGGCCAGACCAACGCCGGCGGTGTATCAAGAAAAATCCACCGGATATCACCGAGCGTTCTAAGCACAATTGCCTCAACACTCTTATTGCTACTCAGAGTAGGAGGCAATCCAACGGTCATTACCTGCCCTGCAATTCTCCGCGAATCAATTACCTCAGGAATTTGCAGGGCATCAGTAAATTCTGGTTCATCCAGACCTTCGGGGATGGAAACAACTTCGCTGGTTTCCGCAATCAGGTACTGTTCGCGTCGATCGTAGTTCTCCATATAACTACAGCCACTCAAACCTACCCATTGTAGAACTGCGACAACTCCAAAAATAAATCTATTCATTATCTAATCAATTACGTCCGCTTGTTGCATCGCCTGCCGCACAATCTGATGATATTTTGAGGATAAATTCGTCATCGGCAAGCGAAGTCCTAGTTCAATTTTTCCCATCTGAGCCAGGGCCCATTTGACAGGAATCGGGTTTGACTCAACAAAAAGGTCATTATGCAATGGCATTAACTTTTTATTGAGATTATTGGTTCGGTCTGCGTCACCGGATATTGCGGCCTGACAAACTTCAGCCATCAATTTCGGCGCGACATTAGCCGTCACACTTATTGTGCCCTTTGCACCTTGCAACATTAACTCACAGGCCGTCGCATCATCCCCTGAATAAACGGCAAATTTGGTACCACAAAGTTCAAGAATTTCCTCTGTTCGAGCGATACTTCCAGTTGCCTCTTTAATACCTATAACCTGCTCAATTTCCGCGCAACGGGCGACGGTTTCCGGCAACATATCGCACGCAGTGCGTCCAGGCACATTATATAAAACCTGCGGCAAGTCAACCGCCTCTGCAATCGCCTTATGGTGCAGATATAACCCTTCCTGGGTTGGTTTATTATAATAGGGCGTCA
Source organism: Pseudomonadales bacterium (assembly GCA_019090615.1). GTDB lineage: Bacteria > Pseudomonadota > Gammaproteobacteria > Pseudomonadales > Azotimanducaceae > JAHRVQ01. Next base: position 48,466 of record JAHRVQ010000037.1, read on the forward strand.
CCGACAAACAGGCATCAGCACCTGCTTCTTTAGCTGCCTGGGTAAGCTCAATTGCTTCTCGGGTGGCATTTGCGCCAGCACCAGCAATCACTGGTATCCGACCACGCACTACCTCAACCACCCTTTTCACTAACAAACAATGCTCAGATACATCTACTGTAGCAGATTCGCCTGTGGTTCCGACTGGTACCACCCCACTGGTACCCATTTCAATATGCCACTCCAGCAATTCATCCAGGTGTTCCCAATCAATTGAGCCGTCTGCATGCATGGGTGTCACCAGCGCTACGATGCTACCTGAAATCATGAATTCACCTCAAAAAATAAAGGCTCTAATAATACAGAAAGAGCGTTCATATTGCGCGACAAGGATTACCTTTTTTATAAATAAGCTTCATTCAGAGACCTCAACAGTACTTGGCCAGGAGCTTAGAATCACTTTGAGAAAAATTGCCAAAGGAATGGCAAAGAAAACACCCCATATTCCCCACCAGCTACCAAATACCAATACCGCAGTAATTATTGCAATGGGATGTAAATTTACAGCTTCTGAAAATAGTAATGGCACCAGCACTACACCGTCTAAACCCTGTATTAAGGTATACCAGGCCAGTAATTGAAAGAACTGCTCGCCCCAACCAAATTGCAGATAGGCAATAATAATGACCGGCAAAGTCACAGCCACAATACCTAAATAAGGCACGATAACTGAGAGGCCTACCAAAAAAGCCAACAATGCAGCGTAATCCAGGCCAAATATTAAAAAGATGAAATAGGTGATTAGACCCATAATAAAGATTTCGACCACTTTACCTCTTATATAGTTAGCCATTTGAACATCCATTTCAGTGGCAATCTGATTCAACAACGGTCGTTCTTTGGGTAAAAAAGAAACACACCACTTAATGAGCAATTCACGATCTTTAAGTATAAAAAGGACCAGTAGAGGCACCAGCACTATATAAACAACCGCCGAGACCACAAGCGGCAACTGCGAAATAGAAAACGACAATAACCATTGACCCATATCGCCAACTTCTGAATTGAGCATTTCTCCCCAGGACCTTATCAACCCCTCTGAAATCAAATTTGGGTAATGCTCAGGAAGCTGCGCCAGGACCCCCTGGGTTTTGGTAACCATCTCAGGTAACTCGGTAAAAAGCCTACGTAACTGTCGCCATACTCTTGGAATTACAAAAAACAGCAAACCAATAAAAGCACCAAGAAATAGCATGAACGTACAGCCAATCGCCACGCCATTAGGCAATCGATACCGGTGAAGGAATTTGATGCTACCCTGCATGACATAAGATAAAACAATACCTGTGAGCAGCGGTGCCAGGATAGCACCCATGGTGATAATCACTAACGCAAATGTGATCAAAAGAAGCCCCAGGAGCATTGCTTCTTCCTCAGCAAGAAACCTGTTAAACCAACCCCTGACTACTTCTAGCATGCCCATTACCCTTCGCCCCATTGCCGGGCATTGCAGCAAAATTCTACCCAACTAAGCCCAATTAAGCCCAACACAAAAAACAGCAAGCAGCATTCATTAGTCAAGGACTACCGCCTACTGCGGTTTAAATATTTTTTATCGTAAGCCAAAACAATAAATATTGTAATTTTTTACGCAACAAACGCCGAACCATGCCTGTCTTACTTTAAAATTACAGATCTCTCTAATGACCAACCACTCTATCCACTAATCTTTCAATCCATAGGCCATACAGAGACTAGCTGTATAGAGACTCACTGAGACGAAGATCAGGATTTTCTTAACCAGATTTTCTTAACCAGATTTTCTTAACCAATAGTGATATTTTTCGTTCCTTTGTTCTGACTCCAGCAAATGATGCCCACTCTGGTCAGCAAAAACCTTAAAATCTCGAACAGACCCTGGGTCCGTACAAATAATTGATAACACCTGCCCAACACTCAATTTATTCAACGCTTGCTTAGCCTTGAGCAGTGGCAGCGGACAATTTAGCCCACAGGCGTCCAAAGTTTGATCTACACTAATTTCGACCATCGCGAATCTCTCTCAATTTAATCCTACCTAGTTACCTTTTTATGCCAGCAACACGATATTTGACAGCCTAGTATATCGACTAGTTCAAGGTGCGGGTAACTTCTAACACATTTGTTCACAACAATTGGTTTGACTTCCTTTGACTACAGCCGTAAATACCCTTAAAAAATTACCTTCCAGCAGGAATAACAACATTCATAGTATGACTACACCCTTATCAAAATGGGAACATTTCGATTACCTGCCGGTCAAATCTGGTGTATGCATTTAAATCTTGCCGGTTAGCGAGATTTAAAGTTAGAGTAGGCTTGAATTTTTTGGTGCCAACTAGGTCGTTTTCGTTTTATGTTACACAGATTGATACGCCGCAGATATAAGTTTGGCCCCAGATACCTCCTTGTTATCTGCTGTCTAATACCCTTGCAGACGGTTTTTGCTGCTAACCAACAGAACTTACCGACTCTGGGCGACCATACTTCGGGTATAATTTCACTTGCCCAGGAACGCGCACTGGGACAGCGTTTTCTCAGATCTTTGAGAGCCCGTGCGCCACTCAAACACGACCCCGTACTACAGGAATACCTTGAGCTACTTACTTATAAGCTCGCTTCACACAGCCAGCTGAAAGACCGCAGACTGGACTTATCAATTATCAACAATAAAACCATTAATGCCTTCGCAGCACCAGGAGGAATTATTGGGGTTAATCTTGGTTTATTTCTATTTGGCGAGACTGAAGCAGAAATTTCCGCCATTCTATCCCATGAACTAGCGCATTTAAGCCAGAGACATTTTGCTCGAAGATCAGAAGCCGGTCGAAAAGCCAGTCTTGCCAGCATGGCAGGGCTGCTCGCCGGGGTTATTCTTATTGCCACCGCAGGCACTGATGCGGGTCTAGCGGCTATTTCTGCTTCCACTGGCATATCTCAATCCGAAATGCTGCGTTACAGCAGAGGACGGGAGGCTGAAGCCGATAGGGTGGGTATCGACACCCTCATTGAGGCCGGGCTCAATCCCCGCGCAATGGCACATATGTTTGAGCGACTAAACCGCGCAAGCCGTTTTAGCGGCACCAATATCCCAGAGTTTCTATTAACCCATCCAGTCACAAAAAACCGTATTGCCGACTCCTATGCACAAGCTGAACAAAAAAACATCGGCATAGAAACCACCCGGTATTCGAGTCTCGACTTCCAGTTAATGCGGGCTCGGGTTCAGGTCATAACAACTAAAAACCCCCTGGATGCCGTTAAACACATGCAAGATACCGCGCTTGAAACCCAGCCTCTGGTAAAAATTGCCGCTCGATACGGTTTAGCCCTGGCACTTATCGAAACCAAACAATTTGAAAAGGCCAGGCAGATAATTATCTCCCTCAAACAAGACCACCCCAGCAAAATCGCTTTTATCGCCGCAGAGGCTAATCTGCAACTAAAAGCCGGCAACCACCTTAAAGCCATAAACTTACTTGAAGCCAGTCTCAATATTACACCAGCAAACTACCCACTAAGTATGATCTATGCAGAAGCCCTGATGCAGTATGGACGGGCCGAACAGGCCACTATTATCCTCCAGCAAATATCTCAACTAAGACCCAATGACCAGGAAGTATGGTATCTACTAGCTGAAGCCTTTGGCCTGGCTCAAGACATAGTAGGGGTACACCAGGCGCGCGCAGAATATTTCGTCAGAGTCGGGAATTTTAAACAGGCATTAAAACAACTGAAATTTGCAACCCCGATGATACTCGACAATTTTCAGCAAAATGCCAGAATCCAACAAAGGATTAGCGAAATACGTCATCTGATTGCTGAGGCGAAATCTTAGACTAAAATCTGGCTGATTTATTAGCTGAAACTTAACTTCCTGGCACCGAGTAAACTCACGAATTATGAGGAAATGTTTTCGTATTTGCCGCTTGCGCGCTAGAAAAATTCACCATCCGTTGCAGCGGCAACAAAGCTCTCTCTGCAATCAGCTTATCGACAATGATTTCATTACTGCCCAGCGCTAAAGCATTTTCAAGCCTTTGTAAGCTATTCATACCCATCCACGGACAATGCGCGCAACTTCTACAGGTAGCGCTTTCACCCGCCGTTGGTGCCTCTATAAACCGCTTGTTCGGCGACAGCTGACGCATTTTATAGAAAATACCCTTATCAGTGGCGACAATAAATTGTTCGTTTGGGAGGCTCTGAGATGCATTAATAATTTTTGTTGTAGAACCGACTACATCAGCTAATTCAATGACCGATGCCGGCGACTCAGGATGAACCAAAACAGCTGCATCTGGGTGTACGCGCATTAAATCCGCGAGCCCTCTGGCCTTAAATTCTTCATGTACGATACAGGAGCCCTGCCACAACAACATGTCCGCGCCAGTTTCCTTTTCAATATACGCACCAAGATATTTATCTGGCGCCCAAAGTAGTTTTTTATCCTGGTCCATCAGGTGCTCCACCACTTCCAGCGCATTACTGGAGGTCACAACCCAATCTGCCCGCGCTTTAACTGCCGCAGAGGTATTTGCATAAACCACGACGGTCCGGTCCGGATGCTGATCACAAAATGTGCTGAATTCATCAGCCGGGCAGCCAAGATCCAAGGAACAGGTAGCCTCCAGAGTTGGCATCAATACTCGTTTTTCAGGATTAAGGATTTTTGCTGTCTCGCCCATAAATTTGACGCCAGCCACAAGTAACGTTTTTGCCTCAACACGACTGCCAAAGCGTGCCATTTCAAGAGAATCGGCTACACAACCACCAGTCTCTTCAGCCAGCGCCTGGATTCGTTCATCGGTATAATAATGGGCCACAAGCACAGCATCTTCTTGCTTAAGCAACGCTTTTATACGCTCGCAATAGCGAACAGCATCCGCTTCAGCAAGATTATTTTTCTGGTGCATGGGCACATCAAACTTAGCCACATCGAACTTGCCCATATCGAACTTAGGCACATCAAAAAGAGTCTTTTCCATGGGAATATCTGTCAATCGCTGAAATGCAGTCTGGGCAGTATACCCTATCACTCAACAAGATGTAGAATCGCCCTTTTTACAAGCCATTCATATGCAACATATCGTATTCCTGATTGCCGTAAGCGACACCATAGAAGACGGCAATTACCTCAGATTAGCCAATGAACTATATGCTCGTGGTCATCAAATCGACATCTGTTTTCTTGAATCACTCGCTATGCATAATTCGCAGGTAGTGGCTGACGGTTTTCGCATGCAGCAAGCCCTGTCCCAGGCCGCGCCCTTCCCGACAAGCTCGACACTGCCCCTGCAGCCAAGTGATTTAGCCTGGGTACTTAGCCTTGGCCAGCGGCAGTGTTTTCTAGACAAAGTTCAATTACTTCGCTGCCTGCAACAACATTGCCGAGTCATTAATTCCATTGATGCAATAATGCATTTAAAAAGTAAATACTTCCTGGCAAGCCATAAGGACATATTCAAATACCCGCCAACTTATGCGTCAACGAATGCGGAACATCTATTTCAAACAATTAGTACCCTCGGTGGACAATGGATTGCAAAGCCACCGGCTGGCTCACTGGGCAGGGATATTTTTCTACTCGAAAAAGATGACCCCAATACACGGGTAATCCTCGAATCCATGACCGGACCCGAAGGCAATCAGTATTGTTTACTCCAGCCCTACGTATCAGAAATCCAACAGGGCGAAAAACGAGTACTCATTGCTGGCGGAGAACCTGTCGGGCAATATATTCGGCATGCCAATAAAGATCATCGCACCAACATTATGCATGGAGCAAAAATTGAAAGTTGCTCGTTAAGCGACAACGAACAACAATATTGCATGAAAATTGGTCGTTTCCTGAAGTCGTTCGGGGCAGAATTCGTGGGGCTGGACCTGGCCTATCCTTATGTCATCGAATTTAATGTAATCAACCCTGGCGGCTTACAAACTATTGAATCTATAGGCGGCGAAAACCTGGCAGCATCCATCATCGATAAAATCTTATATTAATTCTTTAAATGGCTTGAGTTTTCAAACCAAATGGTTAATATACCGGCCTCCGATTAGGGGTGTTAGCTCAGTCGGTAGAGCAGCTGGCTTTTAACTAGTTGGTCCCGCGTTCGAGTCGCGGACGCCCCACCAATAAAATCAAGGCTTTCAGAAATCCTGTTAGCCTTTGATTTTATCTTTGAATCACCTTTCGAACAATCCAGTTCGTGCGATCCAGAAGCATCGAATATGAGCAGGCAATATAGTATTGGCTGTTTCAGCTTTATTGCGCTCAGCAAAAAAACTTATAACTTTATTAAAATAAACACATCCTACGAATGCCTTAAACTATCTATCCAGGACAAAACCCAGTAGAACAAATTGTTCCTCGCAAGACGACACAACCCCAGCATTTACTCTGTACAGCATCTACACAGGATCATCAGACAACCCATCAAACACGAAACAATTCGTTAGAATAAATCGCCGCAGCACAAATCACTAGTCAGGAAAATTGACCAACACTACAAAGCAACCAAAGCCAGATACAGAATAAAAACCGCTACTCTTAGCCTGTATTGACGGCGTTTAGCGCATCCACCTTGCGAAACAATATGCTCTCATTGGGCACATAAGGCCCTGGACGCCGAATCCTTTCAAGATAACCCTTATCCACTAATTTATTAAGCGTTGACAACCGGCAACTTCCAATTTCACTAACCGAAAACCAGATATCCCGCAACTGAATATTTGCCAGCGCTTTCTCTTCGTATACTGTTAATATTGTCATGCTTCCATGCCTTCCATGCCTTCAAAACAATTATGCCATCATTGTCTGACAGCGTTGAATGAGTGAAAATACTATTCCACTCCCTTACAGATCGTGTCAACAGCCTTGAGCGTATAAACAGCCTTGAGCGCAATCTCAGCCCTGGCCACATAAACAGCCTTGAGCGTAATCTCAGCCCTGGCCACATAAACAGCCCTGAGCGCAACAAACTTTGAACCTACTTCCCTGATTGAAGCTTTTACCTTCCAACCTCGATTGTTATAGAACCTGACCTTCATCCAGTCCCGCCTTCATCCAGTCAAAAAACCCTCTAGACGAACTGCTCAACACCCTGTTCACTACCATACAAGCAAGCAGGTCTCATGCCAATTAATTGACGGAGCACCAAAAAACAACAAGTCATTGATTTTAAAACACATTTCACTAACTCAACAAGCTTCAACATCACTTAAAACAAACCCTCCGTGTCAAGCAAAGGTAACAGCACCATGAAATGTGTAACCAAGCTGTTACACTATTCTTCCGCACCAACACGAAATTCATTGGCATCAAGGCTAAGGCGCTCCAACATACGGTAAACAGATTGGCGAGATATATCAGCCATACGCGCTACCGCCGAAATATCACCGCCACAAGTCTTTAAGATCGAAACCATATATTCATACTCAAACAACTCCATTGTTCTCGCCTTTTCGCCTAGAAAGCCGCCTAGTTGCGTTTTTTCACTAAGCCCTTCCATAGCGGAACGAATATCCAAAGGTACGTCCTCAACAGAAAGAGATTTTCTTCTGCTCATGGCCAACATTCTTCGCACGGAATTAATCAACTCACGCACATTACCTGGCCAGCCGTATGAACTGAGCATTTGTAAAGCCTCTGGGTTCGGCCTTCGATCTGGACGATTCATTTCTCGTCCAAATACCTCCAGGTAATGCTCAAGCAAGATTTCGACATCCCCAACACGTTGCCTTAAGGGCGGCAGGCGAACCTCTCCAACATATATCCTAAAATACAAATCTTCTCTGAAACGCTTAGCCTTTACCTCTTCCTTAAGATCACGATTAGTCGCCGCCAGAAGCCGAATATCAACACTAACCTCCTGCCGACTCCCCACCCGCCTGAAACTTCTTTCTTGCAAAGAGCGCAGTAATTTTGCTTGCTGTGGGAGTGTCAACTCGGCGATTTCATCCAGAAACAAAGTGCCACCATCCGCATACTCCATAAGACCCAGGGTTCTCTGCGTAGCGCCTGTAAAGGCCCCGCGCTCGTGACCGAAAAATTCGCTTTCAAATAGGTCTGGCGGGATAGCACTACAGTCAACCGGCACAAAGGGTTTCAGAGATCGATCGCTGCTGGAATGTATATTTCGTGCCACCAGTTCTTTACCGGTCCCAGTCTCACCCCAGATCAAAACATCGACATTGGTCTCTGCCAAATTACTAATATTATTGCAGACCGTTTGTATCGCCTCACTTTCGCCAATAATATCAATCAGCGACGATTTTCTCTCAAGATGATGCCTTAGCAAGCGATTTTCCTGCTGCAGCCTTTTCTCTTCAAGTACTCGAGAAACTGTTGAGAGTAAATCCTCTAGTAACAACGGCTTTAATACATAATCCGCAGCACCAAGGCGTAGACACTGAACGGAATTATCCAGACTGGGATATCCCGTCATAATAATTACCGGTATATCTGGATGACTTTCTTTAACTAGCTTAAGGATTTCTACACCAGATATTTCTGGCATATTAAGATCAGTGAGTACGATATCGAACTTGCCGGATTCACAAAGCCTAACGGCATTACGCGCCCTATTTTCAGAAGTAACATTCAAATTCGGCAATCGAGTAAGCGCACTTTCACAAAACCTGCAAATCGCCTCATCATCATCGATTACGAGCATTCGAGCTTCAGTCATATTGCGACTCCATTTGCCGACACGGATACGGCCTCATCAATCACCTAGTTATTACTCAAGTACAATCGGCAAACAACCAACAAAACTATCATTTGATGCGTCAAAAAGACGCCAGTAAACTCTATAGCATGCCGAATTAGCTGATGTCAGCTAATCAAAACATCATCATAAAGCAGCAAAACTGTACCATGTGTAACTCAATAGTTACAACCAAAATCGTGTATGTTTTGACCCTGACAGGACTTAAACATAACTTGTTGGATCAGCAATGCCCGCTACTCTGAAGCCTTCTCGTCTAATCACACAGCTGTCACAGGCGCCACAGGCCATCCCGTCATCGTTTAATCGATAACAGGATACAGTGGCAGAATAATCTATGCCCAACGACAGACCTAGCGCTATGATTTTAGATTTTGGCAAATCAATAAGCGGCGTTTGAATCTTTATGGACTTCCCTTCAACACCATTTTTTGTAGCCAGGTTGGCCATATTTTCAAAGGCACGAATAAATTCCGGTCTGCAATCAGGGTAACCAGAATAATCTACGGCATTGACCCCTATATAGATCTCCCTTGCTTCGATCACTTCCGCATAACCAAGCGCATAAGATAGAAATATAGTATTTCTCGCCGGCACATAAGTCACCGGTATGGCCGAATCCGCGCCACTTACATTTTCGCCGCCTGGTATATTCACCGGCACATCAATTGTACTATCGGTCAATGCAGAACCGCCAAACTGGCCAATATCGATGTTAACCACACGATGACTAGCAGCCCCTAGCTGTGTTGACAGCGCTGCTGCAAATCGCACCTCAGACGAATGTTTCTGCCCATAGGCAAAACTAATACAATGACACTCTAGCCCGTCAGCTAGCGCCAGGGCCAGAGTAGTCGCAGAATCTAAGCCCCCGGACAACAATACAACAACTTTTTCAGACACCTGGCTTATCTCCCCATAAATACTTATGCAGCTGGACTTGAAGCCGAACTAACAACCGATCTTGAATAATCCAGTCGGCAAGCTGTGTTGTATCAAGCTCTCCATGACTGGCTGAAAATAACACCTCACCAACCCGCTCTATAAGGTCGTATTCATCCAGTTTAAATCGGGCCCATTCGTAATCCTGCTGATTACATAGAACAAACTTTATCTGGTCCTTAGAACCAAGCAATTCCACATTTGCGTATCGATTCTTTGCAACTTCACCCGATTCAGGGGCTTTCAAATCCATCACAATGGAGACCCGCTCATCGACTGCCTCTATATCCATTGAGCCACTGGTTTCAAGCGATACCAGATATCCTTCATTACACAAGGCAGTTAAAAGCGTCAGGCATTCTCGCTGTGCCAGCGGCTCGCCACCCGTGACCGTTATATATCTGGGTTTATAGCTCGCTACCTTGGTCATAATTTTCTGTAACGTCTGGATTTCGCCACCACTAAAAGCATAAGCTGTATCACAATAAGAACAGCGTAGCGGACAGCCTGTCAGGCGTATAAAAACTGTCGGCAGGCCTACAGTTTTAGCCTCTCCTTGCAGAGAATAAAAAATTTCAGTAATACGCAGATTAGTCATAGGGGCAACATAATAACGGCAAAATAAGAAACAAATACTATCGGCCAAGTCCAGCTTTTTACTAACATAGACTTATTACCAATAGCTTAGTGCTGAACTGAAGGAATTAAAATACCCGTCGAACCTGATGGGCAAACGATGGGCAAACAATGTTCTACATAGGACCATAATTTATAGAGAACGGCGATCGAGATAGAGCGACGATAGAAAAAGAATCACGATGAAAATGGAACAATGCCCTGACTGGGCCTGCGTTCGAAGATAGTCCGAGCTTCAGATCAACCTGATTTCAACTACACGCACCGACCTTTTCTCTTAAATAGGACTCTGCCAACTTAGCTACCGTCCTACCTCTCTGGGCCTGTATAACCTGATCAAGATACTCGATAGAACGCTTACAATCCCCCATCAAATGATAAACTTTACCCAACTTAAATGCAGCATCAGGCGCTTTATGGCTATCAGGAAAAGATTTTAACACCTGCGACAATGCCTGACGGGCTTTCTCATAATCTGGTTTCGGTTTCGCAGCAAATACCTCGCCCAACCAATAGTAAGCATTAGGTGCATACGTGCTATCAGGATATCGACTAATCACTGTTTGTAATTGCAATATTGCCGACTCGTACTGACGATTTCGAATCGAATTGACGGCTTCTTCATACAACAATTTATCTGCCTCTACCGCCTTATTAATATCCTCCGTTTCAGCCTCAGTAGTTTTGACATCATTACCATGTCGAAGCAGCTGCAATCGGCCATCCAGCTCCAGATACCTATCTTCCTGAGTAGCTTGCATTCTGGATAGTTTATAGGCCAACTCTTCAACTAAACCCCTTAGTACCAAAACCTCCTGGGTTAATACCTGCATTTGAAAGAACTGTTCACCAGCAGGTACCTGGGCCGTACCTATTTGAAGACCATTTTTCCGGGTTTGAAATTCTACAATATTGTCTTTGCTGATACTTTCACCTGGCTCATGCTTTTGCACAGTATCCTGCTCAAGCGAAAGACGGCGGCCTAACGGCTCCTCAATTGGCGGTCGGAAAGGCAAATCACCGGTACTGGTAATATTATCTATCTTTTTATTCTTATCTCCAGAGGCCCTGTTGAGGTTTTCTGGACGAGCATCTGCCTGCTCAACTAATAGACTTTCTACTAACACCGGGTTTGATACAGAATCCGTCTCAGCAATCATCTCTGATACTAAAGGAGGGGCATAAACACAGGTAACTATAAGCATAGTAGCGCAAGATAACTTATCAAAACCTCCCATCAGCCGTCGCATTATGTGCCATGCACGGCTATTTACTTGTACGGAATTTAAAACACAGATGTTCAAAGCTATTGGGCTCACTACAACCTTCATCTAGTTATTGTTAGACAGCATTTATTGTCGATATTTAAATTCAACTCTGCGGTTTTTCGCCCATGCACTTTCTCCCGTTCCCAAATCTGCAGGTTTTTCTTCACCTAAACTAACCACCTCAACCTGCCGGCGAGAAACACCTTGTGCAACCAAATAAGCTCTGACTGCGTTACCACGGCGTTCGCCCAACGCAAGATTGTATTCTCGAGTACCTCGTTGATCTGCATGACCTTCCAGCCTAACCCTATAAGACCGGTTCTCTTTCAGCGTTGTAGCATGCTTATCAAGCTCTTCATGACCAAGTCGTTTAACAATTGCCTGGTCAAAATCGAAGTAAAAAACGCCACTCAACGTTTCTTCCTTATTCTCATCAAATTCATCAAATATTGTGATATCACCGGTAACAGAATTAATACTGGGCGGTCTTTTAACCGTCATGTTCGACGATGTGTCCTCTATTGCTGCCGACCCAGAACTTGTATCCGTGTCCAGGGGAGTGACTTCAGCCGTGCCTTCAGGGCTATCAGTTTTACAGCCAGCCAACAACAAGCCTGCTAGTGTAATAATCAAAAGTCCGCGAATTCCTGTATTTCCCATTATCAACTCCTATCTACATGCCAAAACAGATTAAAACACAAAATTATTAGTAAAAATAATCCAACGTTAAGCCACATTCAAAATGTAAGGCTACAACTAATATACGGGGCTACAGCTAAAAATATGGGCTACGGCCAAAACCTAACGTCTACCTTATACAATTATACCAACTCTTTCCTGCACTCAAAATATACTTATCAAAGGACTAATCAATGACATAATCAGTCTGATTCACAGGGGGTAAATCACGCTATAGTATAAAATTTATACTACAGAATTTATGCCACCTAACATTCATCTTTATTCAACTATCTACCTGCACGGGGGATAAATGTTTTACGCTTTTTTGGCGACCAGGCAGGCTCCCGAACATCGCCATCACTTGAGGGCAAATTAAACTTCACCCTTCCGTCAATTGAAACTGCAGCGAGTATACCCTCTCCCCCTACTTGAGTCGCGTAAATTAACATACTTCCGTTAGGCGCGATACTCGGGGATTCATCCAGGAAGGTCTCAGTTAATATACTCAAATCCCCACGATTTAAATCCAGCATAGCAATATGAAACACGCCATTTCGGCGATGCACCATCACCAGACCACTACCATCCGGTAAAAGGCTTGCCCGGGCATTATAATCTCCCTCAAAGGTTAACCGCTCAACGGACAAATCATCCAGGAACGTTTGATAGATTTGCGGCTTACCACCGCGATTACTGGTGAACACTATAGCTTGACCGTCCTTTTTCCAGGATGGTTCCGTATCGATGCCATAATGACGAGTAATTCGTCTTAGCCGTCGGCTTTCAAGGTTCAATATATAAATATCTGGATTACCGTCTTTTGACAGCACCATCGCCAGATCTTTACCGTCAGGCGAAAATGCTGGAGCACTATTCAAACCAGCAAAATTGGTTACCATCTGTCGCTGGCCGCTGACCAGATCACTAACGAATATTGCGGGTTTACCGTCATTTTCAAAGGAAACGTAAGCAATCTTTTCTCCGTCAGCAGACCAGGTCGCAGACAAAATGGGCTCATCGGACTGCAAAATCGATTCAACTCGACGACCATCGGCATCCGCAATATTGAGTGAATACTGTCGCGAATTGAGCTCTCCTTTGGCGGTAACGTACATAATTCTGGTTGAAAATGCCCCCTCTATGCCCGTTAGCTGCTTGAACACACTATCACTAACATAATGTGCCATATCACGTAATTCGTTCCGTGAACCCTGAATGACGGTTGAAATTTCTACTGCCTGCTTATAGACGTTATACAATTCAAAATGTAATTGCAGCGGGCTATCCGGACTTTTATCTATCGGTTGCAAATAACCAAGCACCACATATTCCACTTTTAGTAAACGCCAGTCCCTAACAAATACATCTTCGGATTTTGAAGGAAGACTCAACATCTGACCGGTCGGAAGCGTTTGAAACCTTCCGCTTAGGGTCAAATCGAAATCTATAATCTCGGTAACGTCGGTATCCAGACGTCCCCTGCCACGATATACAAATGGCACCACTGCCACTCTTACAGCATTGTCGATGCCTTCTGTAACAACAATTCTTAGATCTGCACTAACCCCTGGAACGCTCACTAATTTAACTAAAAACGCCGCAAAAATGACGCTGCGCAATATTCTGACCACATTACTCACTTTCATCTATCACCAACATCAATCATTAGGGTTTTTCAATTATTTTGCAGAAATATTTGCAACGACTTTTTGGTCCACTCGATGCCCAAATTTAAAGCCTGTACCAGGGTCCAGATATACCGCGCCCCAACCCGGGCCATTTTAGTTAAATAAACGCGACTAAGAAATCTCTGATTAAAATCTAACTTTTACAGACTGCCAGGTAGACCGGCGGCTTCAATTTATAATCTCAAATCATCAGGCCGGAATAACACTTCAAATTGGCGAAAATTACGATCGAACTGTCGTGCCTTAGCCGGCACGATAAATAGCCTCGCCTTTCGTACCGCCAACATCGCTGATTGATCAAAAGCATCATTCGAACTCGATTCCAAAATTGTGACATTTACCACTTCGCCGGTAGGCACAAGAAAAACCCTCAACAAGGCCTGCATACCATTTCTTGCACTCGGGGGCCTGGACCAGTTTTGAATAATTTTCCGTTGAATTTGTGCGACAAAGGCTTTTGCCTTCTCATCGTCTGTTATAGCAACTATGCCAATTTGTTCTGCCTCAATTTCTAATCCGAGCGCATCTTCCCATTCTTTTCTTTGCTGATTTTTCAATGCTTGCTGTTTTGCTAGTTGCGCCTTGTCTACGTCATCGACAGACGACGAGCGATCTAATTGCTGCTCTGCTAACGCTTTTTGCGCTGCCTCAGCTGCCTTCATCTTTTTCAATGCTTCAGCTTTAATCTGCTCCCGATTTATCCTCGCCAGATTATCAGCCTGTAATTTTGCTTTTTGCGCCTGGCGCCGAATTGCAGCCTGCTGGTTTTTTTCCAATTGACGCTTTTTCTCCGCCTTGATCGGGTTTTCATGGATTACTCTGGCCGGCAGCGCATAAATCTTATCGATTTTAACGGTATCCGGTTCTGTGTTGTGCCAGTTAGTGAGGAGCAAAAACACCACCAAACCATGAACAGCAGCGGCTAATAAACAAGCCAGGATATTAGGCGCAGTAAAATTCATCAGCTTAACCAGCAGGTGGTTGAGTAATCAGCGCGACACTCTCAGCACCCGCTAACTGCAGCACATTCATAATTTTTATTATGACGCCATAGCGAAGACTTTCATCGCCCTCAACTAGCACTTTGATGCCAGGGTTTGCAGAGATAATCTGTTTCGCTTTGACCGCAATCATATCCAGCCCCATCGGCTGTTCTTTCTCACCAACATTCATAAAATACTGGTTCTCGGCATCGACCGTAACAATGATCATAACGTCGTCAACTTTTATTGACCCACCCACCGCTTCGGGCAATTTAACCTTGATACCCTGAGACATCAGTGGTGCAGCCACCATAAAAATCACCAGCAATACCAACATGACATCAATATACGGCACCACATTGATTTCTGCCATTGGCCTACGTCGTTTTGTCCTGGCCATCTGAATTCCCGAATTTAGGCGTGTATAGCGCGATGAAGGATGCCGCTGAGCTCATCTGTAAATGACTCAAAACGATTCATGATAATTTCAACCTGAGCAGAAAACCGGTTATAGGCCATCACTGCGGGAATCGCTGCAAACAACCCCATGGCAGTAGCAATTAATGCTTCAGAAATGCCTGGCGCGACAATCGACAAACTCGCCTGCTCAACAGTCGCGAGACTCCGGAACGAATTCATAATGCCCCATACAGTACCGAACAAACCAATATAGGGACTGGTTGAGCCAACCGTTGCAAGGAATGAGAGACTGGTTTCCAGTCGCTCTTCTTCTTTAGAAACAGCAACCCGCATGGCACGTTGAACATTTTGCATTACATGTTCTGCATCGGCGCCATCTTGTTTTCGCAGTCGGCTGAATTCCTTAAAACCAGCTGAAAATATATGCTCCATGCCAATGCGATCGCCTTCCGTAGCTTCGAGTTCGGTATATAATTGACGCAGATCTTTACCCGACCAAAATTCATTTTCAAATTCAACCGCCTCCCGCTTGATACTGGATAAGGTAAAAAACCGCTGGAAAATCATTATCCACGATATAAAAGAGCCAAGCAGCAAAATAGCCATGACCACCTGAACCACCAAAGTGGCATTGAGCATGAGCTCCAAAATTGATAATTGTTCGTTCAACAAAACCCTCTCTTATGTGAATAATTCACCTGATGAACAGCAAACTGCCTGCTATATTGCTTAAATCTGTTAATAAGTCAGCCTGAAAAAATCAGCCTGCTGGTAAGTTGCCGCTAAATGAACTTATGGATCCTGCTCCAACTCGCTACTTCCATCGCTGGGCGGTTTTAAGCCAAAATGTAAATATGCGTGTCGGGTGGCTATACGCCCTCTTGGAGTACGCATCAGAAAACCCTGCTGAATCAAATAGGGCTCATACACATCCTCGATGGTATCTCGCTCTTCGCCAATGGCCGCGGCAATATTATCGATCCCCACAGGTCCACCATCAAATTTTTCAATCATTACCATCAATAACCGCCGATCCATATGTTCAAAGCCATTTTCATCAACCTTAAGCATATTCAGCGCTTGACTGGCGGTATTCGCTTCAATCTGACCGTCAGCTTTCACCTCAACATAATCTCGGACACGGCGCAACAACCGATTAGCGATCCTTGGCGTACCTCGCGCACGCCGAGCAACTTCATGTGCGCCCTCGGCATCACAACTGACCCCTAATAAACTCGCTGAACGAATAACGATACGTGTCAAATCCTTAACTGTATAAAATTCCAGACGCTGCACGATACCAAATCGATCCCGCAACGGGGAAGTCAACAAACCGGTCCGAGTGGTTGCGCCCACCAGGGTAAATTGTGGTAAATCAATTTTAATACTTCTGGCGGCTGGACCTTCACCAATGATGATATCTACCTGGTAATCCTCCATTGCAGGATACAGGACCTCCTCAACGGCTGGCGTAAGCCGATGAATTTCATCGATGAACAACACATCGCCTTCTTCCAGACTGGTCAACGCTGCAACCAAATCACCCTTTTTTTCTATTACAGGGCCAGAGGTAGATCGAATTTGTCCGCCCATTTCATTAGCAATGATATTTGCCAAAGTAGTTTTACCCAGTCCTGGGGGACCAAATATTAAAGTATGGTCAAGTGATTCTCGGCGCTTTTTTGCCGCGGCGATAAAAATCCCCATCTGCTCACTCACTTGCGGCTGACCAATATATTCGGCAAAAGTCCGAGGTCTAATAGCCCAGTCCTGGGAGGACTCTACAGGCGTGGTTTCAGGGCTAACCAGCCGATCAGATTCAATCATATAAACTCATGGAGGACTTTTTTTTGCAGCATAGGTGAAGTTTGCCATAAATAGACCTGGGTTTGTAAACCCACAACAATTAAATCCTCTTGGCTAAAGCCAACCAATCAATGCAGCGCGTACCGCTGTGTTCAATAGCTGCGTATAGCCCTCAGTTATAAAATTTAATGATGAATGTGGCGTGAAAAACTAGCCCGTCAGGACAGCGCTTTTAAACCTTGTTTAATTAGATCCGCAACGCTCTGATCATTTGTTTCAAGCTTAGCCAGCACCCGCGCTGCTTCCTGAGGTTTATACCCTAAGCCAATTAATGCCGCCTCGGCATCGGCTATATTGTTAGTCGCAACGGCCAACATATTCTGTTGAAGATCCTGATCCATCTTAGGCAATCGATCCTTCATTTCCACAATGAGCCTTTCCGCCGTTTTTTTGCCTACACCCGGTAAAGCCACTAGCCCATTGACATCCTTATTTAATACGCTTTGCGCAAAAGTAATGCAATCCATGCCGGATAATATTGCAACCGCCAATTTAGGACCAACGCCATTTACTTTGATCAATGAACGAAATAAATCGCGCTCATTCAAACTATAAAAACCATATAATAACTGTGCATCTTCACGCACAATCATTTGAATATGCAGTACCACCTGTTGATTTAAGCCTTCGAACTGGCTCGCTGTAGACAACGGCACTTCAACCTCATATCCAATACCGTTGGCTTCGATTAACACCATACCAGACATGATTTCTATCAATTCACCGCGAATCCTGCCTATCATCAATCCGTTCCTACAAATCGGCCACGCCTAAATCGATTAGCACCGCTAATACGCACCATATTCGCGGTGGTATTGATATGACAGATTGCTATCGCCAGTGCATCTGCCGCATCTGCCTGAGGTTTTGCCGGCAACTTCAGTAGTGTCTGCACCATATGCTGTACCTGATCTTTTTTTGCCGAGCCTTTGCCAACCACGGCCTGTTTTACCTTACGCGCTTCGTATTCATAAATCGGCAACCCCTTATTCACTCCAGCAACCATGGCAACCCCACGGGCATGACCTAACTTAAGTGAAGATTCGGCGCTACGTGCCATGAATATTTTTTCAATCGCAAATTCAACGGGGTTAAATTGCTCAATTATCTCTTCAACACCCGCGTAAATTTCTTTTAATCTATGTGCCAACGAAGCCTTTTCATCGGTTCTAATACAGCCACTGCCGATATATTTCTGATTCGACCCTAGTACCTCTATCACACCAAAACCCGTGATACGCGAACCGGGATCAATACCTAATATTATGGCCATAAGTTATTATATCTGATTACCGTTATTCAATACCTGACCCCAGCTATAGCCTTATTATTGAAACTCTTTATAAAATAAAACCGCTGAGGGCTGTTTATCCCGCTGATGGCTCTTTATCCCGCTGATGGCTCTTTATCCCGCTGATGGCTCTGGAAAATTTGCATTGGTATAGACATTTTGCACATCATCCAGGTCTTCCAGCATATCCAGTAATTTGAGCAGCTTCTCGCTGGTTACTTCATCCAGGTCATTATAAGTTTGCGGGATCATAGCAATTTCAGCATTTTCAAGCGCCACACCACTCACTTGTACCGCTTCCTTCACCGCTAAAAAATCTTCCGCACTGGTAATTACTTCGATACTACCATCGTCAGCAGACTCAACATCCTCCGCACCAGCATCAATTGCCAATTCCATAATGGTTTCTTCATCGGCACCCGGCGCTAAATGGATCTGTCCCTTTTTATCGAACAGGTATGCGACAGACCCTGAAGTGCCCAGATTACCGCCAAGTCGATCAAAAGCATGCCGAACTTCCGCGACGGTTCGATTTTTATTATCCGTCACCGTCTCAACCAGCACTGCAACGCCACCCGGCCCATAACCCTCATAGGTCAAACTGGACAAATCTGAACCATCCAGGCCACCCGCTCCTCTTTGAATAGCGCGCTCCATGGTATCTTTTGGCATCTGCGCTGACTTTGCCTTATCTACTACCGTACGCAGAGAAGGATTATCATCCACATTACCGCCGCCGTCCCTGGCAGCGATGGTGAGTTCTCGGATAATTTTGGTAAATATCTTACCTCGCTTGGCATCCTGACCCGCTTTACGGTGCTTGATATTGCTCCATTTACTATGACCGGCCATGTTCTCCCTCTATTTACTGGTTGGCTTATTCACCGAAAGTTGTAACTCACGTAATTGTGTTGCATCAACTTCACTGGGCGCTGCCGTCAACAGACAAGCAGCCGTCTGCGTTTTCGGAAAGGCCATTACATCCCGAATAGCATTTGTGCCACTTAATATCATAACCAGGCGATCCAGCCCAAAAGCCAAACCACCATGTGGAGGCGCACCATAACGTAAGGCATCGAGTAAAAAGCCAAACTTGGCCTGCGCTTCTTCTGCTTCGATATTAAGTACTTTAAAAATTGTCTGTTGCATATCCGTATTATGCACACGGATCGAACCACCACCCAATTCGTGACCATTAATGACCATATCATAAGCGCGAGATAAAACCGCGCCAGGGTTTTCAAGCATATCGTCCAAACCACCCATGGGTTGCGTAAACGGATGATGCACAGCACTCCAGTGTCCTTTGCCATCACCTTCAAACATGGGAAACTCTGTCACCCAGAGTGCAGACCAGGGTCGCTCATACAAATCCAGGTCTTCTGCTAGCTTAGTCCGCAGCGCCCCAAATGCATCATTAACAATATTAACCTTATCTGCAGCAAAGAAAATAATATCTTTATTTTTTGCACCCACTCGCTGCATCACATCCATAACCACCTGATCGGGCAAAAACTTCAAGATCGGGGACTGCAAGCCTTCTATACCTGCATCTATATCATTGACCTTAATATAAGCCAGGCCCTTTGCACCATAAATGCTCACATATTTGGTATAACCATCGATCATCTTACGACTTAATCGATCACCATTTTCCAGTCGCAAGGCAACAACTCTCGAACCTGGGTCGTTAGCTGGCGCACTAAACACCTTAAATTCAACACTCTGCATCAAATCAGCAACATCAATAAAGGGCAAATCAAATCTCATGTCTGGCCTATCACTACCATATTTTCGCATCGCGTCTGCATAGGTAATGGTCGGGAATTTATCCCCCAAATCTACCGAGATCATTGTTTTGAACAAGGTACGAATCATATCTTCAGCCATACCCATAATAGCTGTTTCGTCAAGAAATGTTGTTTCAATATCAATCTGGGTGAACTCGGGTTGTCGATCAGCCCGCAAATCTTCATCACGAAAACAACGCGCAATCTGATAATATTTATCAAACCCTGACATCATGAGCAGTTGTTTAAATAATTGAGGAGATTGCGGCAAAGCAAAAAACTCTCCGCCGTGGGTCCTGCTCGGCACCAGATAATCTCTTGCACCTTCAGGGGTTGCCTTGGTTAGAATCGGCGTTTCAATATCAATATAGCCATCATCATCCAGGTAATTGCGGATAAAATGCGTCACTTTTGAGCGCAATCTGATGCGATCCTGCATTTCTGGGCGACGTAAATCGATGTATCGATAGCGTAACCGAACGTCTTCACCTGCTTCTGAATGTTCATCCAGTTGAAATGGCGGTGTTTCGGCTGAATTAAGAATAACCACCGATTGACCCAGAACCTCAATCTGGCCTGTGGGCATCTTGGCATTAACAACCGCTGCGTCGCGCGCCCGCACCTTACCTCTAATATTTAAAACAAATTCATTTCGAACCTGGTCTGCCAGGGCAAACGCTTCAACTGTATCAGGATCAAAAACCACTTGAACAATACCATTATGATCCCTTACATCTAAAAAAATGACCCCGCCGTGGTCGCGGCGGCGATGAACCCAACCGCATAAAGAGACCTCTTCATCAATATGAGAATCCCGGAGCAGACCACAATAGTGGCTTCGCATCTTTAGTACCTCTATACGTATATATTAATAATCAATGTCATAAGCTAACGCTCGCTGGAGCCTTGCTCAAAATTCCCTGGGCATTTTTAAATTTGCAGCTCTGTTCATTCTGCAACTGCCCTAAATAAAAACTGTCACACCACCTACGTTGACGAACTACCTTTACTCGCACTGCCTGTGGTTTTTGAAGTTGTACCGCTACTCTTTGAATCAGTACTACTTTTTTTCTTCGACGCATCACTTTTACCTGATTCACCCCCGCTACTGGCACTATCAGCAGATTTTTTGCTACTGGAAGATTCAGAACTATCAGCACTATGCAGTGCATTTTTCTTATCGCCGGTTTTAAAGTCAGTTTCGTACCAACCACTACCCTTCAGACGAAATGCAGCAGCAGAAACAAGCTTTTTCAAAGCAGGCTTTTCACATGAAGGGCAGTCTTTAAGCGGGTCGGCAGACATTTTTTGTAATTTTTCAAGCCTATGGTCACAGGCTCCGCACTGGTATTCATAAATTGGCATGGCCAAATTCCCCTCATTTTATTCAACAACAAATACAATCTTACTGATATTTTTATAAACAAAAACACCATCGAAACATTTTCAATGGTCCCAAATAGCGGTCGCGCATTATACCGTAATCTTGCCAAATCGCGACATTCACGCCAGAAACCCGTAACCACTGCTATGCTTTAGGTATAAAAACTACACTTACCGAGCTGCCATGGATGACAAACCGGCCGATTTCCCCCCTAAAAACGATACATTGGAAATTATTCAACTACTCGGCCAATACAATATTGAAATTTGTGAGGACCTACATTTCCTTATTCAACTTGCCCTCACTGTGGAGCAACGATTCGTCAACTGGCAACATCGCACCCTGAACTCCCTTAGATTAGCCCTTAAGATGATAGAATGTGCGCAGCATGAAATGGATATCAAACAACTGGTCGCTGCAATTCTGGCCCACGACTTTGCGATGGGGTTCCTACCTATTGAAACCATCAACAAATCAGGAAAATACTCAGCACGTGAACGCAAACTTATGCGTACTCACATTAACAGTGCGGCTGAGCTTATCCATAGGATGAAACAATGGTCCACTGCCAGGGAAATGATCTTGTCACATCATGAACACATGGACGGCAGTGGCTATCCAAACAAATTGACGAGCATGGAAATTCCAGAGGGCGCAAAGATACTGGCGATTATCGATACCTTTACTGCTCAGGGTGAAAAACGAATCATGCGCGGTGTAATGGAAATTAATCGCCACGGTGAAAAGCTATATTGCCCTGAATGGCTACAATATTTTAACGATGCAGCTAAACTAATTTATCAACCGGCCTAATAACATTTGTACTCGAACAGGACTTGCTACTTAGCTTACACCAGTGGTTACCACATAAGTTAAGACGAAGTCGCTTAAAAGTGTGTTTTTCCCACTAAAACGGGTAATTCCCTTGCTAGAGAATAGTCAATCACGTATAAATGTCCCCACGAAGAAACCGGTCAAAAACACTAGATTTTTCGACATCAAATCAGTTTCAATCTATCTCAACCCACCTCAATTATTGTTTAATATAAGGATACCCGAATGGCTGCGAAAAAGGCATCTACAAAAAAAACTGCCGCTAAAGCAAAAAAAGCTGCACCTACCAAAAAGAAACTGCCTGCAATCAAACAGAAATATACCAAAAGCACCATCTTAACCGAACTATCTAGCAGCACCGAACTCAGCAAAAAAGAAGTTTCTGCTGTACTGGACGGCCTAAGCGAACTGATCGAACGCCATGTTAAAAAGGGTGGCGCAGGTGAATTTACACTACCCGGCCTGTTAAAAATAAAAACTGTTATCAAACCTGCAAGAAAGGCCCGCAAAAACGTTCCTAACCCCTTCCGTCCTGGCGAGCTTATGGATGTCGCTGCCAAACCCAAAAGCACCAAAATTAAAGTACTGCCACTCAAAGCACTCAAAGACTTTGTTTAAATAGAGATTTTGTTTAAATAGAGGTTTTGTTTAAATAAAGACGTTATTAAAAAGGCCGCTATTGCGGCCTTTTTTATGACTGAATATTAACCCTTTATATTTCCCATTATATTTTCAGCCAATTTTTACATTCGGATTCGGCTGTCGTCGAAATTCTATCTTAAAAAAAGTAACGGTAGAACTACCCCCGCATCAAAAATGACGCAATGGAGAAATTTAACGCCGCACCAGATCATTTACGTTAGCAAGGTCAGCAATAAGAAACCAAATCTTCTGACCAGCAAAGCATCACGCTCGGTTTTATAGGACACACACCAATACTGTGCGATATACTCGAACTCCGCAATTCAGCTCAGAGTCTGATTCAGGCCAGTACCTATTATGAAAGCATCGCATTACACCCTCTCTACATTAAAAGAAACACCCGCTGATGCGGAAATAGCCAGCCATCAATTGCTTATTCGGGGTGGCTTTATCCGCAAACTAGCATCAGGCATATACAACTGGATGCCGATGGGTTTGCGCGTATTACAAAAAATCGAAGCCGTTATCCGTGATGAGATGAATGCTTCAGGCGCCCAGGAAGTCCTGTTGCCGGTAGTTCAGCCTGCAGCACTCTGGCAGCAATCCGGTCGTTGGCAACAATACGATGACGGTTTACTGTTGAAATTTAACGATCGGCATAATCGTGATTTCTGCTTTGGTCCTACGCATGAAGAAGTCATTACTGATTTCGCCAGAACAGAGCTAAAAAGTCATAAACAACTACCTGTTAATTACTACCAGATCCAGACTAAATTTCGCGATGAAACGCGGCCTCGATTCGGCTTAATGCGCGCTAGAGAGTTCATCATGAAAGACGCTTACTCTTTTCATATCGATGATGCCAGTCTGCAAACAACCTATCGGTTAATGTACGACACCTATTGCCGTATTCTCGATAGAATGCAGCTAGATTATCGCCCGGTTCAGGCCGACTCAGGTGCAATCGGAGGTAGCGCATCAGAAGAATTTCATGTCCTGGCAGAATCTGGCGAAGACCTAATTGCCTTTAGTTCTGAAAGTAATTATGCCGCAAACGTGGAAACCGCAGAAGCAATAGCCCCGCCGCGATCAACAGATGCCCCGCAAGACTTAACAGAAGTAGAAACCAAAGGCTTAGGCACTATAGAAGAAGTCTCCGAATTTCTGCACGTCGCACCACAAAACACGGTTAAAACACTCATTGTGGTGGGTGAAGAAACGCCATTGGTAGCGCTGGTATTAAGAGGGGACCATAAACTAAATCCACTCAAGGCGGAAAAATTAGCCGCAGTGGCGACCCCGTTACAAATGGCAACCGACCTGGAGATCAAAGCGAGTATTGGCTGTTTACCCGGCTCTATCGGGCCCATTAAGGTCAATATTCCAGTGATTGTTGATCATAGCGCCCTGGCCCTGGCCAATTTTATTTGCGGCGCTAACAAAGATGACTACCATCTGCAAAATGCTAATTGGCAAAGGGATTGCAGCATAGACAGCTCAAGTGACCTCAGAGTAATACAGGCAGGCGACCCAAGCCCGGACGGCAAGGGCATTATTGCTTTTAAACGCGGCATTGAAGTGGGACATATATTTCAGCTCGGCGACAAATATTCCAAAGCCATGGATGCAACAGTACTCGATAAAAACGGCAAAGCAGTAGTAATGCAAATGGGCTGTTATGGCATGGGGGTAAGCCGTCTGGTGGCCGCGATTATCGAACAAAACAATGATGACCAGGGCATGATCTGGCCAACAGCGCTAGCCCCTTTTCAGGTACTCATCATTCCAATCAACGCGCATAAATCTGCTGAGGTCGCACAGGTTTCAGAAACGATATACCAACAACTTCTAGACCTACAGATCGAAGTCTTCCTCGATGATAGAGAAGGCATTCGACCCGGCGCCAAATTTGCCGATGCTGAACTCATTGGTTTCCCGCATCGAATAGTGGTTGGCGAACGAGGTTTAAAATCGGGTCAGGTAGAGTACAAAACTCGCCGTGAAGGTGAAAACCTTGAACTACCCGTAGCAGAGGTTTCCACCTATCTGAAAAAAGTTATTGATCGGGAATTAGCCGACTCACATTGACCTTTAAATCAGATCAGCTATTCCTAGTAGACATGCAATAAAAATATGTAATAAGTTAAGGAATAGATCATGAGCCTATACGATGATTTGGGTGGCGAAGCCGCAGTTGACGCTGCAGTAGATATCTTTTATCAAAAAGTTCTGCAAGACGAACGAATCAAGGAATTCTTTACCGGCGTCAATATGGAACGACAACGCAAGATGCAAAAACAATTTTTGACCCTGGCCTTTGGCGGACCTAATAATTATACCGGTGCAAACATGCGTAAAGCCCATGAACGCGCTGCGAGCTACGGCCTAAATGATGGCCATTTTGATGCCGTGGTTGAAAACCTTGCCAGTACGCTGCAAGGGCTTGGCGTAACCGCCGACAAAATCAATGAAGTTGCTGCCGTCGCAGAAAGCATAAGAAATGACGTACTGAACAAACCGCAGTCTGCCGCCGGTTAATGACCTTCGGTGAGTTTCTACCGGTTTAGCTCAGGCATACTCCCTCGGCGATGTCGATGGCCACTAACAGGCGAAGCTACCTAATATTAGCTTTGCCTATCGCCCTAAAACAACCACAACAATCAAAGTAAGGCCCGAGAATTACTCGTAAATCAGTCTTCTATTCCCATTGCCAACAAAATACTCGCTTCCGTTTGTGGACCAACAAGCGTCGCAACTATCGCACCACCCGGCCCGAAAATATAGGTTGTAGGCAATACTTCAGGCAGCAAAACGTTTAACTTTTCTTCTACCGGGGTAGCAAAAACAGGAAATTGAATTTTCATTTTTTTAATATCCCGCGCCATTACTACCGCATCAGGCGCATCAAAATTAACGCCAAACAGATTAAGCGATGTGGCTTGCTGCACGCCTAATTCATTCAGTTCCGGAATTTCTTTAATGCAGGGCCCACACCAGGTAGCCCAATAATTAACCACCAGAAATTTCTTATTAAGTTCAGCAAGATAAATACCATTGCCATCTGTATCAAGAAAGTCTGGCGCTGGCTGCTCACACCCCACAATCAATGTGCAAAGCATCAGCATTATGCTGACAACAGAAATGGACCTCAGGTTTTTATTAATTTCGCTTAAATAGTTGTTCAAGGTCATCCTGTAATACCGCTCGATTAGTTTTATAAAGAACGGCGAAACACTCGGATAGTTTCTTCTCCCAGTCTTTATCGCCTTTCACCCATTGTGGTAATTGCCAGGGTAGCGCAGTATAAAGATCCCAAATTGAGACCTGGTTCAGATCCTTTGAGAGCACCATTCCACCCCTGTCTACAATACGAATAAGCTTCCGCTCTATCATCATAGACCTATATTCTGTCCAGTTTTCAAGGTCAATCCTCGCCCCATGTTTGCGTATATCCTCTTCCTTAACAACCTCTCCTTGCTGGTGGGCCTGATAAAATATTTCCAGCAGACAGACAATTTGAAACAATGGCGCCTCCAGCATACCGCTACCTTTAAAACGATAAACACCTAAACTTTTAACTACTTCTGCACCCATCAGGATAATCATCCACATGATATAAATCCATAAAAGGAACAGCGGTGCAGCCGCAAAGGTGCCATAAATTGCTTCAAAACTGGATTGAGACATAATGGCCGTAAACAGCAATTTAGCCAGCTCAAAAGTCAATGCCGCAATTGCTCCACCAACTACTGCATATCTAAGCGGCACATCACAATTAGGTACCACGGCATAAACCAGCGTGAACATACTGCCGCTAATTAGGATAGTAATAAGATTCAGGAACCTGGGTGTTTCAGCGACTTCACTAATCAATGGCAAAGACTCAATATAACCAGTGATCCAGATACTCACCACGATAACCGGTGCCGCTAGAGATAACACTGCCCAATACATCAAAATACGTTGTAACCCATGCCGCGGCTGTTTCACTCTCCAGATCGCATTAAATGTGCCTTCAATGGTATATAACATGATAAACGCAGTAACCGCCACGAAAGCAAGACTTGCCGCACCTAGGCTTCTTGCCTGCGCAGAAAAACTCAACAAATACTCCTGAACCACGATCGCATTCTGAGGAACAATATTACTAAAAATAAACAGCTCAACTGTTTGGCGTAGATCTCGCCCCATCTCAAAATAGTCGAGAGAGGAAAAAACCAGCGTTAAAACAGGTACTACCGCAAAAAGTGTCTGGTAAGTAAGGGCTGCCGAAACGGTATGACATCGATCACCGTAAAATCCACGTCGGAGATACTCGCAAAACGCCCATATATTTCGCAAGCCCTGCACCAACGGACTCGACAATTCGAATCTCCCCTTCGCTAAGCTCAACTGATGTCGCAGCGGCGATGCTACGGTAGCTATATCGTCTCCTGGTTCAGTTTTTCTTTGCATGATCATTTGGTATCCACTCTGGCATTTGCATCCTTATTTTTCACCCTGCTTTCAACCCTACTTTCAACCCTACTTTCAACCTTGTCGTCCGGGCAACAGATAGCTACAATTCCAGTCTTTTTGATCCAGGTTATTTAGAGAGGTAAATGTAATGGCAGATGTCACAATCTATCATAATCCAAAATGCTCAAAATCACGTCAGACCCTCGCACTATTAGAGGAAAAGAATATCACTCCTGAAATAATTCTGTATCTCGAATCCCCTCCGGAGGCAAAACAGCTAATACATATTATTGCCTTGTTAGGAATAAACGCACGAGGTTTAATCCGCACCGGCGAGGCTGAATATACTGAACTAGGCCTGGATGATGATAACCTGGCTGAAACATTACTAATCGATGCGATGGTCAACACACCAAAACTTATGCAACGGCCAATTGTTATCGCCAATGGCCAGGCACGCATCGGCAGACCCCCAGAAGCAGTCCTCGAAATAATATAAATAGCGTATATCTGAAAGTAAAAAGGTGAATGCGATGGCGACAATTACTGTCGCCAGGGGAAAGCAGCGAAAAACAGGACTGCAATAAAATGTCAGCCTTGGACAATTGTCCAATTGTCCAATATATAGTACGCGCTAGTGGATGATTTTTTGACGTATATTTGGCTGCTCTACATCTGACTCAAAATGGCCACTGTCGTCGTTTTTGCTACGCTGTTCAGTTGATCTAACCTCGTAGCGACGAGTTGATACTTCTCCATCGAGTACATTTGGCAATGCCTGTAGAAATTGTTCCATATGCGCGGTTTGAAAATGATCTTGCAAAGCTTCAGCAGATTCCCATTCCTGAAACAATAAAAGCGTATTCGGATTGGTCAGACCAATATAAAACTCGTAACTCAAACAACCGTATTCCGCCTGACTCGAAATCGCCATGTCCTGCATGAGATCCAATGCGTCTTGTCTGTGCGCTTCTTTTAGTGGAAAAGTACCGTGAACAATGATCATATCTAACATGTTGTATGAAAACCTGTCGAAGATTATACAGACAATACCTGTAAGCTCCACTGACAAATCTCGATTTTATCCTACCAACACCAATGGCATATTTAACCCGTGCTTACGAAGGCCACCACATCATCCTATCTTTAGCGCCACTCCTTGCCACTCCTTGCCACTCACCCTAACCAGCCTTAAGCAAATTATCCGCCTAAGGCAAAGTTATCCCTCTCGGTGTACCGCGAAAGCCGACCAAGCCTGCTCAGTTGGCATCACTTCAAGTTGATTAACATTAATATGCGGCGGCAAGGCCGTGGTCCAATAAATAATTTCGGCTATATCCTCGGCAGACAGGGGTTGCATACCGGAATATACCTGTTTTGCACGGTTTTCATCGCCTTCAAACCGAACCAGAGAGAATTCAGTATCACACATACCTGGTTCGATATTTGACACTCTGATTTTTTTGCCCAACAGGTCAGCGCGCATATTCCTGGAAAACTGCTGCACAAAAGCTTTAGTACCGCCGTAAGTATTACCCCCTGGATATGGCCAACTACCCGCAACCGAACCAATATTAACGATATGCCCACCCTCGCGTTTGATCATCCCAGGCAATATCGCACGACATAGATAGATCAACCCTTTGATATTTGTGTCAATCATCGTATCCCAGGCATCCAGGTTACCTGCCTCCACCCCTTCAAGCCCCAGCGCCAAACCGGCATTATTTATCAGGATACTAATATCCTGAAAGCTTTCCGGTAATTTCTCTGGTAGCTCAGATACTGCCTGCCGGTCCCTGATATCAAGTGTAACAACATGTGCCTGATCGCCTAGTTCGGCAGCCAGATCGACCAATCGTTCCTGTCGTCTGGCAACAAGCACCACCTGATGGCCACTAGCGGCAAACTTTTTTGCACAGGCTCCACCAAACCCAGATGATGCACCAGTAATCAAAACGGTAGCCATAAATCCTTTCCTCAAGAGGCGCGTACCTCATCTATTAAGTTTTGCCATACACGGGCAATCATAAAACCCGGCGAATGAATATTTTAGGCCGGCAACAGGTTCATAACAGGTTGTTTAGCGCTCAGAAACCAGGCCAATACCGGCAGCAACCAAACTGATTTGTATTTCATCCAGAATGGCTGGATCGTCAATGGTCGCTGGCGCTTCATAGGGTTTGTTATCCGCTATTTTCCTAATAACCTGACGTAATATTTTACCCGAGCGGGTTTTAGGCAGGCGCTGTACCACCATCGAACGCTTAAAATTAGCAAACGGCCCAATACTGTTTCTTACTAGCGCCACCAGTTCCTGCTCCAGTTGATCCCCACTAATATTCACACCATCTTTAAGCAAGGTTAATCCTACCGGTATCTGGCCTTTATCCTTATCTTCAATGCCAACCACCGCACACTCTGCAACTGCATTATGAGAAGCAACAATCTCTTCCATTTCCCCGGTTGACAAGCGATGTCCAGCAACATTAATAACGTCGTCAGTACGGCCCATGATGAACAAATAGCCATCTTCATCAAAATAACCGCCATCACCGGTATGAAAATAACCCTCGTGCTGCAACAAATACGAATCCACATAGCGATCATGATCTCCCCAGACTGTTGGCAAACAACCTGGTGGCAATGGGCGTTTGATAACCACATCACCTTCGCCCAGCACCGCCAGCGGCTCATGCTCGGCGGACAGAATCTGTACATTATACCCAGGCACTGGATAACTGGCCGAACCGGCTTTGGTTTCTGTGGCCTCGACACCCACCATATTTGAGGCTATAGGCCAACCCGTCTCTGTCTGCCACCAATGATCAATTACCGGTACTTTAAGAATGTCCTGTAGCCAGTGATAGGTTGGCGGATCAGTTCTTTCGCCCGCCACAAACAGCGTCCGCAATGATGAAATATCATACTGCTGCAAACATTTACTTTCCGGGTCTTCTTTTCGAATTGCTCGAAAAGCCGTTGGCGCGGTGAAGAATATATTTACCTTATGTTCCTCGATAACTCGCCAAAAAGTGCCTGCATCAGGTGTACGTACTGGCTTGCCTTCAAACAACAATGTGGTACAACCATAAATCAAAGGGGCATAAACGATATATGAATGACCAACAACCCAACCAACATCCGATGCCGCCCAGAACACCTCACCAGGTTTAGCATCATAAACAGCCTGCATACTATAATTTAAAGCCACCGCATGACCGCCATTATCCCGCACCACACCTTTTGGCTTACCAGTGGTGCCAGAGGTATATAATATATACAGCGGGTCAGTCGCCTTCAGGGGCACTATTTCGGCAGGTTTTGCTGATGCTAAACTTACTTGCCAGTCAAGGTCAGTACCATTTAATTCAGCATGACATTGAGGCCGTTGTAAAATAACACAATGATCTACCTTATGCGCCGCGATGGACTGTGCTTCATCCAGTAATGGTTTATAGGCAATGGTATTCGAGAACTCAATCCCGCATGACGCAGACAGGATCAATTTTGGTGTGGCATCGTCGATACGGGTGGCCAGTTCTTTGGCCGCAAAACCACCAAATACCACCGAATGCACCGCGCCAATCCTGGCGCAGGCCAACATAGCCATAGCCGCCTCTGGTATCATGGGCAGATAAATAATGATTCGATCGCCCTTTTCTACGCCTAAGTTTTGCAGCACACCGGCTAACAATGCCACCTTATCCCGCAACTGCCGGAAGGTGAATTTTTCGATACTATTGGTAGCTGGCGAATCATAAATCAATGCAAGTTGATCCGCCCGGCCATTATCAACGTGATAATCCAGCGCAAGATAAGCGGTATTTAATTCACCATCAACAAACCAGGCATCATTCTGGTTAGCATCCTGACTTAAAATAGTTTGCGGAAATTTAAACCAGTCAATCTGACTAGCCTGCTCTCGCCAAAAGGCTTCTGGCTGCTCTATTGAATTTTGGTATACCTGGGCATATTTCATAACTTATCTCGCGCAGTGTTCGACAATAATCAGGGCCTTAAGAATAACATTAAAAAAACAATGCGGCATTTTTAGTGGTTCTCGACCAGCCAAACGGCCGACCTATGTTGTTAGACCTCGATATATTTTAGACAACTCGTTCGGCAGCTGGGTAATATCCTGCATCACCATATATTGCTGATCAGGGCACATTTCTCGTAGATAATCGTGTCCGGATGGATCTACCGTTAAACAAAAACTCTGCACGCCCAGGCTAGCCGCCTCAGTTAATGCTTTGGTGGTATCTTTAATGCCGTAAACCTTACTCGCACGATCTGCACCATAATCATAATCTTGTGGATAACCATCGCTAATAATAATCAGCGCCTTAATTCTTGATTCTGTTGCCTCCAACATTTTACTCGCATGCCGGATTGCTGGCCCCATACGGGTGCTGCGACAGGGTTTAATGCCGCCAATCCGCGCTTTAACCTTATGATTATAGGGTTCGTTAAAATCCTTACACAAAAAATACTCAACACGATCCTTGCCATAACCTGAAAAGCCGCAAATAGCATAGCTATCTCCGAGCCTCTGTAACGCTTCAGCCATCAACACCACCGACTGCTTTTCCAGATCAATAATGCGCGTCTGAGTCGGCGCATCCGAACCATAAAAACGCTGATGCTGTTCAGACAGATCAGACATATGGTCATAATCTTGCATCGCTTGCTGGTCTGTTTTATTACCATCAGGGTTTTCAGCATTCGCTTTTTCGGTTGCAGGGTCTTTTATTACATCATCCGTTGAAGCACTCATATCCAGCAAAAATAACGCCGACACATCCCGCTCTTTTCTTTGTCGCTGAATATAAATGTCTTCCCTGGGGCTGACCCCCGCACGCCGATCCAGAACCGCCTCAACCGCGCGCTCCAAATCCAGTTCTTCACCATCCAGCATACCCTTAACTTTACGCAGCAGCTCTGGACGTAACATATTCAACTGTTTTCTCACCTGATTAGCCAACAACCGATGCTGGCTTAGCGTCTCAGGTACAAAATCGGGGTCTTCTTCAAACTCCCTGATTTCAAACAGGGTACACCAGCGTTTTCGATAATCATTAATCTGAAAATCCCATTCGTCATATTGGTAAGCCTGTTCAGCAACAGGCGCCTTTCTGGCCTCCGCCAGCTGTAAAAACTCATCATAACCTTCGGCTAGCTGCGCCTGCTCAAAATCACTCTCCCCAGACACACTTTGCTGATCCATATCGACGATAATTTTTGGGTCCTTCACATCGCCACTGGTCAATTCGTTAACATCCACCTGATCTGATTCTGCAAGCCCGTCAGGTAGCGTGCGATTTGCATCGTCTTCCGCCATGTTTAACTCTGCCTCTTCGAGCGCTGTCAGAGCAAGATTCATACGCGCAGTATCCAGTGATAAAAAACCACGATAGGCAACCGGCTTCAGTGCGGCACTGCTAAAATCCATATTTCGTCGATAGGCAATAATAACCTCATAACAATTTTTAACGGCCTCAACTGCGTCGAAAACAGTTTTTAATTCAACCTTAAATGGCGCAATAAGCCCCAACAGTATTTGCTGCTCTGCGGCCAGTTCAGGATCAACAAAATCACACCCCTCAGCATCCAGAGAAAATTGTAACAATGCTTCAAGTAATTGATTGCCCAGCAGTAGTTCAGCGGTATTCCTGCCGGCCAATGCAGCTTGTTTCTGTTCAGAAAAGGCAACACTAATGCCCTTATATTGACGTTGAATCTGCCAGTCAATACGCCCTGCCTCGATAATTTTAAATAGATTTGCCGCCAGTCGAGGATATTCAAAGGAATAAAAAAAATCTCGAAAGGCGACATAAGAGCCATTTCGCTGATAGTTAAAGGTACCAAATTCGTAACACCCCAATTGATGTGTCAGGGCCACTTTCAACCAACGGTTATTCGCGTCGTAGTCATTATATATACCAACAACTTCAGGTAAAAAGACACATTCACCGTCGGACCAGGGTAAATTCTGCAATGCAGTTTCCAGAGGCGCATCAAGCACCCCATCTATTGACTCTGTAACGGACTTATTAGCGGTTTTTTCGCTGTCACCTAGCTTACCATTGGCCTCAATCCGAAGCCTTTTACCCAACAATGCCTCACTATATAGTTGTAAATATCGCTGCTGATCCGAGAACCGGACCTGACCGCATAAAACTTCTAGCAGCTCAATACTACGGGTAGATTCTAGTTTTAAAAATGCTATGGCAGCAGCCGGGTTCTTCTCAGCCAATGCAAGCCCTGCTTCTAACCAGGTAGCAACAACGGGAAATTTTTCGAGCGGTAATTTTTGACAGTTACGGGTAAAAGTGGCCAATAAATCAGGATGATCAATCTGGCAGCATAAACTCAACAGGATCTTTACCTCATCGGCCTGCAACTGCGGCAGCACCTCAACCAGTGAAGACAACCAGGTTTTTACCGACAGGTTTTGTTCCGCATAGCCCGACACAATAGTCTCAAAGTCTTTCTCAACACCCACCAGCTGGGCTGAAAGCTGACCTGCAGTTTGTACATAATGATGACCAAACTTTTCTCCCCTTACATAGAGTTGTTCAGCAAAAACCCAGTTCGCTTCAGGATATTGTTGGGAATCTTCCAGAAACTGTTTAATCACCGGCCGACCAGACCTGGCGAGCTGAGTAGCAATCGCCACCCAGCTATGCATATGATCAACATCCTGTATTTCACCCAGTTGAAATGCGATGACAAAATACTCAGTTAACAGATGCGTCGCTCGTTTAAAACCCTCTTTAAGTGCCTCTGCACCGGCCTCGATAAACTGCAGATGATTTAGGCGATTAGCCTCAGCAAAGGACTTAACACCAGTAAAATACTGGATGCCTGATTCAAATGATAAGCGGGTTAAATTAAGCCCATACTCACCTACGGCCAACAAGCCATTTTCCTGGCCCTCCTTCATCACCGCCGGACTTAAGCGCATATAATGGTTGGCAGCATCCCAGGCGTGCCAACCGCTGTTGGCTAATTGCAAACAGGTATTGGCCCATCTAAGCAGCAGCTGAGCAGACACTTTATGTTGCAACTGGGCAACAACAATTTGAAACGTCTCTGCTGACGATTTATTCAAGCGAGCCAACTCAGACTCAACCGCTGCCAAAGACTGTAGGTCAGTTTCAGGCATCATAATTAATCTGCCACAAAAATGGTATTAACCAGCTCCAATATGGCGCGCTGAATATCTTCATCATCGGTTACTGCCTTACAAACAGCCACATCACAGGCACGTCTCGGCGACACCCCGTTAGCCATCATTTGGCCCGCATAGACCAGCAACCGAGTACTAACGCCTTCATCAAAACCATGATGTTTCAGGTTTCTTACCCTGGCGCCTAATCTGGCCAGATCTAATGCGTATGATGCGTCGACACCACTCTCATGGGCTATGATATTGGCTTCCTGTTCCTCCCCGGGATAATCAAAGTCAATGGCAATAAATCGTTGCCGCGTACTGGGCTTCAGGTCTTTTAGCACGTTCTGATACCCAGGGTTATAGGATATTATTAATAAAAAATTGGCATGCGCATCCAGTATCAAACCCTGTTTTTCTACCGGCAAAATACGTCGATGATCCGTCAAACTATGAATCAAAACCGTTGAATCTTTACGTGCTTCAACGATTTCATCCAGATAACAAATAGCGCCTTCTTTCACTGATCGGGTTAGCGGCCCATCCTGCCAAACGGTCTCTTCACCCTGCAATAAAAACCGCCCCACCAGATCTGTGGCACTGAGGTCTTCATGGCAGGCCACCGTTTGCAGCGGCACTTCCACCGCCCGCCTTGCGGCATCACTGGCGTCTGTCCGATACAATAAATGCGTCATATATTCGACAAAACGCGTTTTTCCGCAGCCAGTAGGGCCCTTAAGCAACACCGGTAAACGTTGTTGATAGGCCGCCAGAAAAATTTCAATTTCATCTGCCAAAGGCAGATAAAATGGCGCTTCAGTGTTACCGCTACTCTTCGCACTTGTTTCTGTCACAATCAAATATCACCTTATCTTTGTAAAACCCAACGACACTAACTCAGCCAAAACGTCTAAAGCTGACTATTTTCCTTTCCAGGTTGGGTTTCTGCGTTCAAGTAATGCGTTAACACCCTCGATATAGTCAGGTTGCCGCATCATTGAATTAACCAGAGATTCACTTTCGATCACCGACTCAGCCACACTACGATGTAGATCAGTATATATTTGTCGTTTGGTTTCACGCAATGATGCGGGGGAAACAGAATTTTTCATCATTTTCGCATATTCGGTCGCCTCGGCCAGGAGTTTATCAGATTCCACAAGACGATTAATCAAACCTAACTGGTATGCCTCTTCGGTAAAAAAAGTGCGGCTGGTGAGCA
Organism: Pseudomonadales bacterium; assembly: GCA_019090615.1. GTDB lineage: Bacteria > Pseudomonadota > Gammaproteobacteria > Pseudomonadales > Azotimanducaceae > JAHRVQ01. Next base: position 84,495 of record JAHRVQ010000037.1, read on the forward strand.
ATAAATCGTTGGCCCTGGTCAGGCCAATTAATCTCGGCAGCAACCACGACAGGCCAAACTCGGCAGGTAGATTTAATTTACCATGGGCAGTAGTCAATTTAACCCCAGGCACTGCAAAACGAATATCGGCAAAGCAGGCCAGCACCAGCCCAATACCCGCTGCCGGACCGTTTATTGCGGCTATTACCGGTTTGGTAAGACCAAAATGATAAGCAAAATTTGCATCAAAGGCTTCCAGCACACCAAACCCCGGTTCCGCCAGCGAATCCGGTGTACCCGGATCATAGCCGCCTTTTTCAATATGCCCTTCCAGGGCTTTAGTATCGGCGCCAACACAAAAACCTTTGCCATTACCGGTGACAATGATCACCCGCACATCGTCTTGCTGCTCAAAGGTCTCAAGTGCCCACCGGTATTCGGTATGCATACGGCCAGTCCAGGCATTCATCCTGTGCGGCCGATTTAATGTAATGGTTGCGATATTGTCCTCAACATCCATCAGAATCGTCTTAAGCTGCATCAGGTATTTTCCACATTTTGAATAAAATCGGCCATATGGCCCAGTAAAACCGCATCCTGGCCGGCAAAAAAATGATCTGCACCCGGTAGTATTTTTACATCAACTAACGCCTTTTCCTGCTGCTCAGATTGTGCCGCAGAAGACGCTGAGGATGACAGCGTTGCCAGCACAGCTTCGCTATCAACTATCTTGTCCTCAGCACCCACTAAAACCAGCAGCGGGCAAGTTATCTTGACCTGCTCGGACATCATTTGCACCGGCGGCGCCACCAGGATGACGGCCTGTAGCGCCCGAACCTCTAGCTCCGCAATTCTCGGCAATGATTTCAAAACCATCATTGCCCCAAAAGAATAACCACATAAGTAGAGCTTAGCCGCCGGGTAGTTAATGCTGCACCAACTAAGCACAGCAAGTATATCTTCCACCTCACCTACCCCATCGCCATAGTGCCCTGCACTGCCACCCACACCGCGGAAATTAAAACGCAACCCACTGATGCCATTACTAACAAAACTGCGCGACAACAGACTAACCACATTGTCCTGCATACTACCGCCATACTGCGGATGCGGATGACATAAAACCGCAATAGCCTGCGGCTGTTCGGCTGCAATCACCGCAGCATCCATCTCGGCCTCCAATAGGCCGGCTGGTCCTTCTATAAACATACATCCCCTATTATCAAAACGAATCGATTTAAAGCGCCCGCAGCGGTTCTACATAAAGAGCCCTCAGCGGTTCTTATAAAGAGCCCTCAGCGGTTCTTATAAAGAGCCCTCATCGGTTCTACATAAACAACCCTCAGCGGTTCTTATAAAGAGCCCTCAGCTGCCCTACATAAACAACCCTCACAACCTATAACTTAAAAAAATCAAACCAATGTAATCTACCACAGATTAATAATTACGCTACAATGCGCTCAATACATTCTACTCGGTCAGGGCATAAAAAAAATGCGCCCACTATTGTTGTTTTTCATTGCCATGCCAATTCTTGAAATGGCCGTACTTATTCAGGTAGGCGGCATGATTGGCGCACTGCCAACCGTAGCCCTGGTGGTCCTTACAGCCACAATAGGCCTTTGGTTATTACGTATGGAGGGCCTCGCAACATTAAATGTTGTGCAGCAAAAGCTAGCACAGGGCAGCCTGCCCGGTCAGGAAGTGCTTGAAGGTATAATGCTCATCATCGGCGGCGCCTTGTTATTAACCCCCGGTTTTATTACCGACGCCATTGGCTTTAGTTGCCTACTACCATTTTTACGCAAACCCATTGCGCTATGGCTTATTAACTCTGGACTTATTAACTCTGGCATGATTAATCCCGCAACTAGAAACCAGAAGATGGGTGCCCAATTTTCTGCCTCAACGCCTTTTGATCAACCCTTTACCCGACGGCCTGATAACCCCGCCAATAACCATTCCAGCGCTAACGGCACTATCATCGATGGCGAATTTATTGATCAGACTAAACAACAGCCTGATACAGGAGCTGCCAATCTTAAATTCGGCGGTACGGTCAATAACGAATAAGAATATGTCGCGCGTCAGCCGCGACCTATTCTATTGTTGGACAAGCCCGGGGGCGCTATATAGGAAATATGTCAGGCGAA
>JAHRVQ010000038.1 GCA_019090615.1 Pseudomonadales bacterium
CGCTCAAGGCTGTTTATGTAAGAGCCGCTCAAGGCTGTTTATGTAAGAGCCGCTCAAGGCTGTTTATATAAGAGCCGCTGAGGGCTGTTTATTAGAACCGCTCAAGGCTGTTTATGTAAGAGCCGCTGAGGGCTCTTTATAAGAATCGCTGAGGGCTCTTTATAAGAATCGCTGAGGGCTCTTTATAAGAATCGCTGAAGGCTCTTTATCCGCTGAAGGCTCTTTATCCGCTGAAGGCTCTCAAATTCAGCGCGTTCTGTTCGGGCTCAATGAAATATGGCAAGATATTGATCTTCTCACTATTGATGCTGTTTTTGAAATCTCTATATCGTCTACTGCCTTTTATTAAACCTTATTTGTTTAAGATTTTGGCAGGCTTTGGCTTTTTTTTTATAGCCCGCTTTTTTGAGATCAGTGCTTTTTGGCTGGTGGCTAAGGGTATCGATGTCATTGGTGATATGTTGACCGGCACTGCCGCTGAATACACCATTAGCCAGGTTTCGCTGGCCATTGTTGGCTGTGTGATTAGCCGATTTGTTTTTGTTACCTATGCCCGTCGTGCTGTTCGACGTGCCAGTATTGGCATTTCCTTCGATCTACGGCAAAAATTATATGCCGTAGTACAGCAGCAGGGCAGCGATTTTTTTTCGCGCATGGGTGTTGGTGATATTATGACCCGGGCCATTCAGGATATTGCGCTAGTCCAGCGGTTGATTTCCTTTGGCGCTTTTATGTTTGTGATCATGGTCTATGCACCGTTTTTTGCGATTAGTTTTATGTTGTCCAAATCGGTAGTGCTGACGCTGCTTATTCTTCCCTGTTTACCTATAATCTATTTTTACGCTCGGCACGTTGCTGCTGATTTAGCAGTTACCTCCAGGACCATGCAAGATCGGCTATCTGATCTTGCCAGCCATACCCAGGAAAACCTGAGCGGTATCAGGACTATTCAGGCCCAGGCGCAGGAAGAAAACGAAATCAAACGGTTTTGGCAGACCAATAATGCCTATTCCGCTGCGTTTTACGCCCAGGCCAGGATCAATTCATTGATGTTAGCCTGGATGCCGTTTATGGCCGGTGCAGCACAACTGTTAATCATTATCTATGGCGGTAATCTGGTACTCGACGGCAAGATGACGGTGGGTGATCTGGTGTTTTTCCTGGCATGTCTGAGTATGCTGGTGCAACCGATTCGCATGGCCGGTATGTTTGTTACCGTGGTTCAGCGGGCTGCAGTGGCAACCGATCGCCTGTTTGAAATTTATACTGCGGTACCCGAGATTAAGGACCAGCCGAGTGCAGCAGCACCTGCACAGATTAAGGGTGATTTTGAAATTCGTAACCTCAATTATCAATATCCGCGTTCGGCGACCCTGGTGTTAAAGAATGTCAGTTTTACCATCAGCGCCGGAGAATCCATTGGTATTGTTGGCAGGGTGGGGTCGGGTAAATCCACACTGTTAAAACAATTTACTCGAATGCTCAATACTGAACGCGGTAAAATTTTTCTTGATGGCCATGATATTTGTGATTATCCATTGGCGCAGTTACGCGCACAAATCAGTCAGGTATTGCAGGATCCGTTTTTGTTCGGCGAACCCTTGCAGGATAATATCAGCTACGATAATCCAGAGCGCGAAATTGACCAGGTTTGGGGCGCTGCAGAAGCGGCAGCATTACGTGAAACCATTGAAGGTTTGCCGGCCCAGATGGGGACTTTGGTCGGTGAACGTGGCGTGGCCTTATCCGGTGGCCAAAAACAGCGTACAACACTGGCCCGTGGTCTGATTCGACATTCACCGGTATTAATACTAGATGACTGTTTTAGTAGTGTAGATACAGAAACCGAAGAGCATATTCTCAGCCGGTTGAAATTGATGCGGGCCAATAAAACAACGCTGTTGGTATCCCACCGAATCTCAACATTGCGGCATTCAGATCGTATCATTGTGCTGGATGAGGGTGAAATCAAAGAAATTGGCTCCCATGACGAGCTTATTCGTTTAGGCGGGATATATGCTGAGTTAGAAAAGGTACAAACTCGCGGTGTGCGTAGTAGCACGGAAACTGTGGCGAGTACCAATAACAGTAGTGCTCAACAATGAATGAGCCGAATAGGTCAGGCCAGAGAGAGGGGCGCAATGCTCGCGCAGCTGATAAGCATGCTGCAACAGACGATATGATAGACAGTAAACCAGACAGCAAACGTGACTATAGTATGTTTGATGCTGAATTATCTGGCGCGGTGCTGAACATACAGTTGTTGGGCCGGTTATGGCAATGGCTTGGACCACATCAGGCCCGCCTGATACTCAGTGCATTATTGGTGCTGATAACCAGTGTTGCGGCAGTGATAATGGAAGTGATCATTAGTCGCGTGCTGGTGGACTATGTGATCATGGGTAACAGCAGTAGTGATATGCCTGATCTCGGTATGATTACACTGACCCAGTGGTTAGTAGAACAAACCGGTATGACCCCGATTTATGCTGCCGGCGGGTTATTTTTCGTAACTCTGGTGTTATTTACCGTCGTTGGGCATTTTCATCGAATCACCTTGATTGGCGCTATTGTGCGGGGTTTACGGGATCTGCGGCAGGATCTGTTCAAACATCTGGAAACACGGCCCAGTTCTTTTTATGACAAGGTGCCGATTGGCCGGATTATGACCCGAGTTACTAACGATATTGAAGCCCTGTATGAAATGTTACGTGGTATGGGCAGCCTGATTGGGGAGTTTGTGCCGTTTTTGGTGGCGCTGACGATAATGCTCAGTACCAGTGTAAAGTTGACGCTGGTGCTGATGTTACTGGTGCCGTTGGTAGGGCTGGCAACTTTTTTCTTTCGCCGCGCATCGCAGGAGGTATTTCGTATAGTAAGAAATACCGTATCAGAGTTAAATCAGAACCTGCAGGAAAACCTGTCGGGCATTCAGGTGGTGCAATTAAGCCAGCGGGCGCAACGCAATTTTGCGGCTTATACTCAAATCAACAAGTCTAATCGGCGTTGGGAATACCGCTCTATTAATTTGTCGACGGTCTATGGCGCCTTTAATGATAGCCTGGCCTCCATTGGTCTGGGGTTGATCATCTGGTATGGCGGCGGTGAAGTAGTGCAGAACCAGATGAGTCTTGGTGGCGTCATATTATTTACCCGTTTCATGAATATGTTATTCACCCCCGTAGTGATGCTCGGTGAGCAGCTGAATGTGTTGTTTCGCGCAATGGCCAGTGGTGAAAGAATTTTCCAGGCGCTGGATTGGGATGAACAGATTCATGAACCAAAAGAGCCCATCGATCTACCTCAGCGGTTGCAGGGCAAAATTGAATTTAGACAGGTTAATTTTGGCTATTCAGCCGATACCCAGGTACTAAAAGATGTCTCTTTTCTAATTGAGCCAGGCCAGAAACTGGCCATTGTTGGCCCGACCGGTTCCGGCAAGAGTACCTTGATACGATTGTTGGGGCGTTGTTATGATTTTAAACGTAATATGATTTTTCTTGATGACCATGATCTGAATGACCTGCGTAGCAATGATGTGAGGTGTCGAATTGGCGTGGTATTACAGGATTTTCATATTTTTTCCGGTAGCATTATTGAGAATATAATTCTTGGTAGTGAAAATATTAGTCGGCAGCAGGCAATAGACGCGGCTAAAACCGTCAATGCGGACAGTTTTATCAATCGTTTACCGGCAGGCTACGATACTCAGCTGGTTGAACGCGGTGCTAATCTGTCACAGGGGCAGCGACAGCTGTTGGCTTTTGCGCGGGTGCTTGCCGCGGACCCTGAAATTCTGGTGCTGGATGAGGCGACGGCAAGCATCGATACCGAAACCGAAGTTTTAATCCAGGATGCGTTACGTAAGTTAATGCAGGGCCGGACTTCCATCTTAATTGCCCATCGGTTGCAAACCATACAGGAAGCTGACCGAATACTGGTATTACATCAAGGTCGGGTAGAAGAATTTGGCACCCAGCAGGAGCTACTTGATAGGCAGGGTATTTATTATACCCTGCATAAATTGCAGTTTCAGGATTCTAGCGATTCTGGCATGGACATGGATTTAGTTGCCGGTATAGAACACAGTCCGCCAGAGCCGAGTTAAGCCGTCAGCGCAATTTATTGGCCTTTAAACACCGGTTCGCGCTTTTCGATAAAGGCGCTGACTGCTTCACGGTGATCTTCTGTTTGACCGCAATGTCTGTGGTGTGTCGCTTCAAGATCCATGCAAGCTTCCATATCACCGGTAAGTGCTCGGTTCAGGTTTTCTTTCATATATCGATAGGCAATGCTCGGGCCCTTTGCCAGTCTGAAGGCGATTTCCAGGGTTTTGTTTCTTAGCTCATCAGCATCTGTTACCCAGTTGGTTAAGCCCAACTGCAATGCTTCCTCTGCATTGACGCGATCCGATAAATAATATAATTCTTTGGCTTTTGCTGCACCCACCAGTTGGGTGAGGAAATAACTGCCGCCAAAATCGCCCGAATAACCAATGCGGGCAAAGGCCGTAGTCATAATGGCATTTTGGCTCATTATGCGTAGATCACAGGCCAGTGCCAGGCATAATCCCGCGCCTGCTGCAGCGCCCGGTAGCGCCGCAAGGGTTGGTTTTGGCATCTTGTACAGACGTCCCGCGACTTCTCGCTGGCTAATTCTTTGTTCGTGAATTCGGCGATCAATGGGCCATTCTCCTTCGCTGGTGCGAGCGGAGGCGGCGGCCATACCTTTAACATCTCCGCCGGCGCAAAAGGCATTGCCAGCACCGGTGAGCACGATACATTTTACCTCGGGATCAAGTTCGACGTCGGTAAAGGTCTGGCGCATTGCTTTGTTCATTGCGGCGGACATGGCATTTTTTGCCTCAGGGCGATTTAACGTAAGAATGGCGACGCCATCAATTACCTCGGCTAATAAATCTTCCGTACCTGTGTCTATGGTTTTGTTCATATCCGATTTCCTTTCTGTTAATAAATCTACCTGGGCTTTTTAGCGTTTTCCTGCCGTCTTATTACGTATTCCTGAATGTAGCGTGCCGCTCACTCTGCCTGGATCTTTGAGCCTATTGGTTTGCGTGATCAGCCATTTTGAGGATGGTTATGCCCGTTGATCATATACGACATTGGGGATAAGGCTCAAATAATCGAATTCATGCAGGGTAATGAACAAGAGCTGCGGCGATAATGGCCAATTTTGCTTGACCTTATAGTGGCAAGAAGGTTTAGAGTAGCTTTACTGAAGTAACGGGATTAACAGGAATTAAATATGAATATCAGCCAGGCGGCCAGGGAAACTGGCCTGAGCCAAAAGACAATCCGTTATTATGAAGGGATCAAGCTTGCCCCCGCACCGATGCGTAAGAGTAATGGTTATCGCGATTATTCATCTGCTGATATCGAACTGCTTGGTTTCCTGCGTCAGACCCGTCAATTCGGCTTTAGCATTGAGGAGTGTCGAGCCTTGCTAGATTTATATCAAAACCCAAAGCGCCAAAGTGCCCAGGTGCACCAGTTGGTACAGGCGAGGCTGGTGGCTTTTGATCAGCGAATAAAAGAAATGCAGCAAATGCGTGGTTTATTAAGTGATCTGGTTGCGGCATGTGCCAATGATCAGCAGCCTCATTGCGCCATCATGGACGTATTTTCAGGTGGTTTGAATAAAGTGGCGGACAATACGGCGGACAATACGGCGGACAATGCTCGCACAGGCAATTCTAGTGCAGTCTATGAAAGCGAAGCGAATAGTAAAGTGCTTGATAAATAATCAGCAAATGGATTTGAGTAGCGGGTAAAGTTATGGCTCCAATTAAACCAGTTGTTACACAGATAGACGAAAAGCCCTGTGCTAACGCACAGCCAGCAGCGCCAGACTGTTGCAATTTGCCGAACAGCAAGCCGGATTATTTGCTCATTGTTTCTGGCACCATTGTCTTGTTGTGTTATCTCATTGGCCTGTTTTCTGATGCCAGTACGCTGATGCCACAATGGTTGTTTGTGATGAGTGATGGGATTTATGAGTTGATGAATAAAATGTGGCTAGGTTTGGTGGTGGCGGTTGTATTCGTCGGTTTACTGGATCGAGTGCCAAGAGAAATTGTCACCTCGGCGCTGGGTCAGGGCCAGTCCGTGCGGGGTATATTTCGCGCAACCCTGGCGGGCCTGTTGCTTGATCTATGTAATCATGGCATTTTGATGGTCGGCTGTAAGCTCTATGAACGGGGCGCGAGTCTCGGCCAGGTTATTGCCTTTTTGATCGCCAGTCCCTGGAATTCTTTGTCGCTAACCATTATTTTAGTGGCTCTGATTGGCTTGCCCTGGACGATTGTTTATATCGTTTTGTCGCTTGTAATAGGTTTGATCAGTGGGTTGATATTTGATGCGCTGGTGGTACGTGGTAGTTTGCCAGATAATCCTGCGCGCTTAACGCAAGGCCCGGCGGTGGCTGTTTTGCCCGCCCTTAAAAAATTATATGGCGAAGCAAAATTTACCCCTGCAAATTTTGCTTCGGTAATGATTAGCGGTTTCAAAGATGCGCGGATGGTATTTCGCTGGGTTTTTTTTGGTCTGGTTGTTGCGACCGCTATAAGGGCTTTTTTACCCTTAGATACCTATGCCACATTGTTTGGTCCAACCATGGCGGGGTTATTAATGACCCTGGTGGCCGCAACCATTATAGAAGTATGTTCCGAAGGTTCGACCCCCATCGCCGCAGATTTGGTGGTTCGGGCCGATGCGCCGGGTAATGGCTTCACCTTTTTAATGGCCGGGATAGCAACCGACTATACAGAGATTGTGGTGCTACGGGATCTGACCAAATCCTGGAAGATTGCACTGTTTTTGCCGCTGGTGTGTGTGCCACAGGTGCTGGTATTGGGCTGGCTGCTGAATCAGTTTGCTGCGTAGCTTTAATTAACCGTTTTTCGCCTGGGCAGAATATCAGGTGCCGCAGAAGGTGTTTTGAACGATCTGATCCGCGTTGGGCGGTCGTGCATAGTGGGCAAAATCGGCCTTAAAATCAAACGGCTTTGAGAGTAGATCAACCAGCTCGTTAAAGGGTTGGAAATTTTGCTGGTTGGTTGCAGCTTCAATGGCAGCCTGGATTAAGTGGTTACGCGGAATAAAGATCGGGTTGGCTGTTAGCAGGCGTATTTTAAGTGCTTCGGGGGGCACGTTTTCAGCTGCTAGTCGTTGCTGCCAACGTGCTATCCAGGGTTTAAAGGCATCATCAAGCTGGAATTCTTCGGCTACACCTGAAACGCTTTTTGCGGCAGATTTTGCATCTACCAGGTCTGCCAGATACCTGAAAGTGAGGGTGAAATCGCTGGCCTGTTCTGTCATCAGGTTTAACAGCTCTTCAATTAACTTAATGTCATCTGGCTGGATATGCTGAATGCCTAATTTGGCTGTTAGTTTCTCAAGATAGGCCTGGCGCATAAGATCAGGAAATTGATTGATCATATCCTGGGCAAGGGTCAGTGCTGTATCCTGATTTTCATGCAATAAGGGCAGTAAACACTGGGCCAGGTTGGAGAGGTTCCAATGCATGATGCCCGGTTGGTTGCTATAAGCGTAACGGCCGTTGCGATCGATAGAGCTAAATACCTTGTTGGGGTCAAATGCATCGATAAATGCACAGGGCCCGTAATCAATGGTTTCCCCGGATAGCAAAATATTGTCGGTATTCATGACGCCATGGATAAAACCCAGACTTTGCCAATGTGCAACCAGTGTTGCGGCACGTTGCATCACCATCATGAACATCGCCTGGGTGGGATTTTCTTGCTCCATAGCAGCGGCATAATGACGTTTTATTACATGATCATACAGGGCTTTCAGTGCAACATGGTCTTCTTGGGCAGCGAAAAACTGAAACGTGCCGATTCGAATATGGCTCTTGGCGACACGGGCAATCACTGCGCCGGGTAAGGTTTGTTCGCGATGTACAGAGTCGCCAGTTGTGACTGCGGCAAGGCTTCTGCAGGTAGGCACAGCCAATGCATGCATGGCTTCACTAACGATATATTCACGCAGTATTGGCCCGAGTGGCGCGCGACCATCGCCGCCTCTGGAATAGGGCGTAGGACCTGAGCCTTTCAACTGAATATCATATCGTTGGCCGTGCTGGTCTTTGACTTCTCCCATTAGTATGGCGCGGCCATCGCCTAATTGCGGGTTCCAGTTGCCAAATTGATGGCCAGCATAAACTGTCGCGATGGGGTCGGCACCAGCGGGTATAAAATTGCCGGCGACAAATTTCACGCCCGCATCGGAACTGATCCAGCCAGGGTCGATCAATAATGTTTTGCATAGCGCGTCGTTACAGCGTATGAGGCCTGGACTGGATACAGGAGTTGGCTTTAACCTGGAATAAAAATGCGCCGGTAGATCTGTGTAGGTGTTTTCGAAAGTGATGCTCATGATGTTTGGATTCAAAAAATAATGTCAGTCGATGGGATATGCTTCAGGTGCTAATCATCCAGTGGTTATCCGTCGATATCAAGTGTCTTGTTGGTATATAGCCCTGCAGGCGCTCGACGATAGTGTTTATGACAAACTGGATATGAAGAAGGCTGTGCCTGTTACTAGCCTGGCGTCTGGGTGTTGCTTTTTGGCAGTAAGATAATGACTTTTGTACCTTGCCATTTTACTGATTCGATAGAAACATGCCCGCCTGATTGTTTGACGAAACCAAACACCATGCTCAAACCGAGGCCGGTGCCTTCGCCGACTTCCTTGGTGGTGAAGAAAGGTTCGAACACCTGAGCGACTTCTGCTGGTAATATTCCAACGCCATTGTCGCTAACGGTAATGCATATATAGTCGCCTGGCATGAGGTCTAATTCTGTATCTTCGACTGCCGAGATGACCTTGTTGGTATAGGATATATTGAGGGTACCGCCATTGGGCATGGCATCTCTGGCATTTAAAGCAAGGTTTAGCAGGGCGTTCTGTAACTGGCCTGGGTCAATAAGGCAGGGCCAGAGATTGGTTTCAGCATTGGTTTGTATTTTAATGTTTTCACCCAGGCTACGTTTTAGTAATTCCACCGTTTTTTCAATTTCATGGTTGAGAGATACTGTGGTGGGTATTAGCGTTTGGGTGCGAGAAAAAGCCAGTAGTTGTTGGGTTAAATCTGAACCGCGGCGGGTGGCTTTGATGATTTGTTCAATTTCTTCGGCTATTTCGTCTTCGTCATCGAGTGAGACTTTGATGAGTTCTGCATTGCCAAGGATAACGCTGAGTAAATTATTAAAGTCATGCGCGACGCCGCCCGTTAGTTGTCCTACGGCTTCCATTTTAAGGGATTGACGCAGCTGGTTTTCCAGTCGGCGAGTACTAGTGACATCCGATCCGCAGAAGTAGATACATTGTGTATCGGCAATCATTATTATTTTTGCGTCTACCAATAAAACTTTTTTCTCCCCTGTCCGGGTGGTCATGATGGTTTCATATTGGGTTAATTCATTTTTAGCCATGAGGCTTGCAAGAAAGTTTTTGCGGCTGTTTGCGTCCCCCCAAATGTTCATATTACGCGAGGTATTATTGATGGCCTCGCTTCTACTCCATTTAGTTGCGCTGGTCCAGGCGGTGTTAATGTCGATATATTCGCCAGTTTTAAGATTACTAATCGAGCAGATATTTGAGTTGGCATGAAATGCAGTTTGTAGGAGTTCGTTGGATTGCTGTAGTTCGACCCGAATGGCGTGGTTTTTGGAGATGTCACGGATATTGACTAACACCTGGCCGGCATTTTTTAACTCGATATATTTTGCCTGGAGTTCTATATGGTGCCAGGTGTTATCTTTGTGGCGGAAGCGGACCTCCATTGACGATAGGCCGTGTTTCTTTTTGTACAACGCAAGCAGTAGTGAAACCACTGTGTCCTGGTCATCTGGATGAACAAACGATCTGCCGCGCTGATTAAGTAATTCTTCGCTTTGATAACCAAATACAGGAGTGATGGCAGGGCTGACATAGGTAATTTGGCCAGTCTCATTGAGCAGCGTAATAACATCGAGACTATTTTCCACCAGTGTCTGGAACAGGTCTGCAGCAACTATTGGGTTGATTCCGTTTGAGCTTTCGTCCGCCATTGGAACCTTACTGTTAGGGGTTGGGGGGTTGCCAGGATTTGTTGACGGTGAGTTGTAGCCGCATTATTACTTTGTAAGTATGGCAGATGCAGACAAATATGTAGATATTTGCGTAACAATCAAGTTTTTATTCTATTCTGTACGGGTTTTTTTCGCAGCCAATTGGCGTTGCCAGGATGATAGAATATTGTTTTCTATTGGATGCCTGATATGACGCGTTTTTCAATACTAGATTTAGCCCCAGTGAATCAGGGCAGTACTCCTGCTGAGGCCTTGCCTCATAGTCTTGACCTTGCGCAACATGCAGAACGTTGGGGCTATTATCGTTACTGGGTTGCTGAGCACCATAATATGACTGGCATTGCCAGTGCGGCAACCTCAGTGGTCATCGGCTATCTGGCTGCCGGTACCTCAAGTATCAGGCTCGGGTCGGGTGGTATAATGCTGCCGAACCATTCGCCGCTAGTAATCGCGGAACAATTTGGTACGTTGGCATCGTTATACCCAGATAGAATAGATCTTGGGGTGGGTAGAGCGCCAGGTACAGATCAGAACACTGCGCATGCGTTGCGTAGAACCCTTTCCGGCAGCGCTGAGGATTTCCCCAGTGATGTGGTTGAATTACAGTATTTTTTGAATGATGCGCAGCCAGGTCAGGTAGTGCGCGCGGTGCCTGGCGCTGGAACCAGGGTGCCGTTGTGGATTTTGGGCTCAAGTTTATTTGGTGCACAGCTAGCTGGAATGCTAGGTTTACCGTTTGCTTTTGCGTCACATTTTGCTCCAGCGGATATGCTGCGGGCACTAGAAGTTTATCGACAGCGATTTAAACCGTCGGAGCAGTTAGCTGCACCTTATGTGATGCTAGGGTTTAATGTTTGTGCCGCCGAATCTGATGCTGAAGCGCAATACTTGAGGACCTCGTCTTTACAATCATTGTTGAAGCTTCGCAGTGGAACACCGGGTCAATTACCACCGCCTGTTGAAAATTTTGCGCCCACTGCTGCTGAACAAGCCATGATTGCGCAAATGAGGCAGTGTTCGGGGGTGGGTTCTGTTGCCACGGTAGGTAAGGCGATGGAGGATTTTATTAGCCAGACAGGCGCCGATGAATTGATTTTAGTCGGTGCCATTTATGACCATAAAAAACGTTTAAGGTCCTTCGAATTAGCGGCAGAGGCGGCAAGCAATTTGTAATTGAATGCCGCTGAACGGGTTTTATCGGTCTTTGACTGCGATTTCTAATTCGTGCAGGGCCTGCAGTAGCTTTTTTAGTTCCTCAAGCGAGGCATTATATTTTTCATCATCATCGGTATTTTCGCCGAATACATAACCCGGAGGCGGTTTGGCATAAGGACTTCGATGAAGTCGATCGAGTTTTGCGACCAGCTCGCTATGCTGACGTCGCTGTTTGATAGTCATTTGCCACATTTTGAATTCCCGACAGAAGCGTATTACTAAGAAAACTCTGATAAAAGTCTATTTGGGATAATGCACTGATTAGCATAGCCCTTAATGGCAATTGACCTTAATGAAAATTGACCTTTTGATCAGAGTTTACGTTATTTAATGCGTTAGCATATCAGTACCTTTGCTGTCTGGAAACAATATGTCGATGCCGACAGGGCAGTGGTCCGATCCTGTAACAGAATCCAGGATAAATGCGTCTGAAACCTTTTTGGCTGCGCTTGCTGAGGCAAGAATATAGTCGATTCTCCAGCCAACATTATCCGCTCGGCAGTTGCCGCCCTGGCGCCACCAGCTGTAGTGGCCGGATTCCTTTGGATGTTGTTTTCTGAAGACATCGATCCAGCCTGCTGCTAGCCAGTGAGAGATAACAGCGCGTTCTTCGCTAAGAAAACCACTGGTTTTTTTGTTGGTTTTTGGTCGAGCGAGATCGATTGCTTCATGGGCGGTATTAAAGTCTCCGGCGATATAAACTGGGCCGTATTTTTTTGCGCGATCAATTCTGGATTTTACCGCACTCTGAAACCCTAGTTTATAACCCACGCGACTATTATCGCGGTTTTTGCCACTGCCATTGGGTACATACACACAGGCGATTGCGGTACGACCAAATCGTGCCATGATAAACCGCCCTTCAATATCGTAACGCTCGTTGCCCAGGCTGGTTTCAATCTTGTCAGCTGGTTTGCGGCTATAGATTGCAACTCCGCTATAACCCGGTCGTTTGGCCGGAGAAAAATACACATGCCAGCCAGGTGGGTTTTGCACTATGGGGTCGAGTTGTTCTGCAAAGGCTCTGACTTCCTGCAAGCAAATGACATCGGCTTCGCAACTAGCCAGAAACTGCAAGAAGCCTTTTTTTGTGCAAGCGCGCAGACCGTTCACATTCCAACTGATTAGTTTCATAAATTATAATCTGGTTAAACCTTGAATATACGAAAGTTCTTGTAGCAGCAAACAGCCCTGAGCGGCTCTTATTCTTTTTAAAAAAACAGCCCTGAGCGGCTCTTTTCTTTTTAAAACAGCCCTGAGCGGCTCTTTTCTTTTAAAAAAACAGCCCTAAAGTTTATTATGGCTTCAAATTCAGCCAACATCTACCGGTAAACTTCATGAATTTTCAAGCAAAGTAGCCGTGTCTGGTTGCTTTGGGTGGGACTATATTTGTTATCTTTTTTGTCGGGTATTTATTGGCTGTAAATATCCCAGCAAATAATTGTTGGCGCTGGCTGGGTTACAAATGCTATTTGATGCTGTTAGTATGATCGACATTATCTGCCTCGACTATAGGTGCTGGGAGCGTCTCTGGTTAGGGACTATTAACTTCAATTCGGCATTTTGACCTTGTCCATTCGCATTGATTTATTTCGATAAAAATTGCCCCTTAATAAAGCCCTCCTGGATGAACATGGTTGACTTCTACCTTGATGAGCCGCTCTCGCCTGATGCTGATGACAACAAATATTTGTTTGACCTGACGAAGTCTTTGTTTACCAAGTTTGACACCATGCCCTATGCTCAGGCGGAAGCCGCCTCGATAAACTGTGAATCACGCAAGCATGAATTTAAGGGGCCGTTGACCTGTGCCATATATGGTTCATGGGGCTCTGGGAAAACATCGTTTCTGCGCTATATGCAAAAGCACTTTGAAGAAAACTCAATTACCGTATGGTTTGAGCCGTGGCGCTATGAAACAGAAAACCAGCTGTTAGTGCCGATGTTAATAGAAATTCAAAGTGCCATGCAGGGCAAAATTAATAATGATAAGGCCAAAAGGGCTGCCATGAATACTGGCAAGAAGCTGATTGGTAACGTTGTCCGAGGCTCGTTACGGGCGGCCGGTACCGCGATAGAAAAAACCGTGGGTGTTAATCCTTATGAAATCGGTGAGGAATTTTATAAACAATACTCCCAGCTGGATGATCAATGGGAGCGGTCTTTATCCGAGGTGCAACAGTTTAAGTCTGACCTCAGGGCACTCGTGGATCTGGCAGGTGCGAAAGCCTACCGACAAGATTCCGCAGGTAAAACAGCCGATCGCGCGGCGAAGAAGGACCTAAATAGATGGCCATTGGTTATTTTTATAGATGACCTGGATCGCTGTGATCCAACTCAGGTTCGACGTTTGATTGAATCGATTAAATTGTTCATGCATGAACCGGGTATTTACTTTTTTATGGCCCTGGATGAGTTACAGGTAATGCGGGCGATGGGAGAACCTTTTGTTAAATATTATGCGGATGCAGATAATCCTGCTGACAGGGCCAGGTCACAGGCAAAACAGTATTTGGAGAAATTCTTTCAGTATTCTGTGGATGTTACTGCGCCATCCATGAAGGAGAAGCTTGGGATTAGAGGTATGCGCGAGAAAATTCTTGGTACGCTGCTTGGCTTGATGTATCCAGACGATGATTGGTCAGAAGAGTCTGTAAAAGAGCAGGTCAAGCAACTGTTTGCGCAGGTCAAGGAAAACCCGCGGGCGTTGAAGGGGGTTGCTCGATGGATTTATCTTAATAGTGATGACCTTGTTACTGCCGAGCTGGCAGGTATTGTTTTTGAACATAATTGGGTGGATATATATACACGGTCATTGCTGGCGTCGTCGCCGGAAGTAAAGAGCGTATTTTTTCGCGCGCTGAATAACCTGCTATGTGATCTTGAGTTTAATGCTACATTTCGTGCGCATGCTGCGATGACTAAGCTTACCATCAGGGTTTTGTACCATATAGAAGATGAGCCCGCCGGTGTGCCAGAAGATTCATCTGAACTGCGTGCCTATGATGCGGCAAGGTTGCTGGCAGGGTTCTCAGGTGTGCTTGATTCTTTGCAGGCATTTGTTACCCGTAATGAAGTATCAGAATTAGAAAAGCTAAGAATTGTATCTAGTTATGCCGCTGAGGCCGAAGAACTTGGCGAGCAGGTTTCGTTACTTGGTGGGGCTATTTAAGGTGCAAGATGGTTGAAAATATACCTGTCGAGGGTCTTGCCGTATTTTTGTAGTGTATCTGCGATCGCTTCAGCTGGAATATCATGATATTTCGATATTTCGACTTCGTTGAGCCCTAGCTTGCCGTAGTGGAGATGTAAGATAAGTCTATCCTGATCGGATTTTACCCCTAGTTTTTTATCCAGCGCCGTTTCTACCAGTTCATCACGGTATTCAATATATTTATCAAGATAAATTGTGACCTCAGAAATATAATTTTTTACCACGCCGCTTTCACCAGCCAGAGACTGTAGCTCTGACCGTTGGTGTTTACGCTCCGCACCATCTGGAATGATGGCCAGGCGGCGAGCATGAGTTGAAGGGTCTTGCTTAGTATTCATAAGGGTAGTTTAACCCATTTTAAGGTTGATAATATGAAAATTCTTGAGCATAGATTTTGTCGATTAATTGGTTCCGGTTTCCAGCTGGCGATGGAAACCGCGCTTTCGCGCTTTATGGACAGGGTTACTTGCTGGCTAATTTATTTCGAAAGCGGCGCATACCGTCTAACCAGCGATCGTAATCCATGGCTTTTCGTTGGAAATAGGTCGCGACTTCAGGATGTGGTAACACCAGAAAACGATTATTTGCCATGGCGTCGATGCAGGCATCAGCTACGAACTCAGGTTCGAGCACGCCGTCACCGCTGGCTTGAGAGCTATTGGCTTTGCGGGATTTATTCTTTTTCGGTGGCCCCATAATACCGGTACGTACTGCCTGAGGGCAAAGTACAGAGACACCAATGCCACGATCTGCATAATTGATATTAAGCCATTCGGCCAACGCTACAGCGGCGTGTTTGGAGACGGCGTAAGGCCCAGAATTAATTTGGGTTAATAAACCGGCGGCGGAGGCAGTACTGAGTAAATACCCGCCGCCTCGTGCGATCATGCCGGGTATAACGGCTCTGGCCGCTGCCAAATGAGACCAACAATGGATATTCATCATCTGTTGCCAGTCCTCTGTATCAAGGCTAAGCCCGCCCGATTGACCATAACCGGCATTTGAGACGAAGATATCGATACCGCCTATGTTTTCTTCGATCTGTTTTACTAGATGTTTGATAGCCTGTTCATCGTCAACATCGAGGGTTGCGGCAGTTGCGACTGCACCGATCATTTCAGCGGTTTCTGCAGCGCTTTCACCTTTGAGATCGGTGCATATCACCGCCCGTGCCCCTTTTTCTGCAAAACGAATCGCCAGCGCTCGACCAATGCCAGAGCCAGCGCCGGTAATGACGGCAATCTTATCCACTAAATCCATTGGTTTAATCCTCTTATGGCGTTATCTATACAGTCAAAATGGCGCATGATTTTTCCTTTTTTCCTTTTTTGCTTTTTTTGCTTTTTTTGCTTGGGGGGAGGTAGACGCGGCTTAGCGGCGTGTCTAATCAAACAAGTGTCGAATCAAATAGTGCTAACAGCCTTGTCCATGCGTGTTGCGCCTGTTGTTGGTGATAAACTCTTGAATCGGGCGGGCACCAGCCGTGCATGGCGCCCTGATAGACCTCAACTTCTGCTTTTAATCCAGCGTTAGTGTAGGCTGAACTGAGGATGTTTTTAGCCTCTGGCTGGCGTTGGTCGTCATTTTCGGCAATCGCAAATAAAAAATCCGCTTGCATTTTTGGCACTAACAAATGCGGGCTATCAGCTTTGTCCGTTACTAGTCTACCGCCATGAAACGATGCGCCAGCGCCAATACGTTCGGGCAGAGCGGCGGCTGTATACATAGTAAAGGGCCCGCCCATACAGTAACCCGTGGTACCTATTTTACGTTGTTTATTAACTGCCGCGTGACTATCCAGAAAATTGACAAAGGCCTTTGCGTCTTTGACGGTGGTAGCACTTGATAGACTGCGTGCCATAGGCAGGACGATATCCCGTGTTGCCTGATCCTGAAAGCTGGCATTAAGCGGGATTACGGGTGAGCTGGCATTGCGATAATAGGGATTGACCGCGAGCACTGCATAACCGGATTCGGCCAATCGCCTGGCCATCAGGCGGAAAGCAGGCCGTAGACCTAAAACATCAGGCCAGATAATGACGCCGGGATATTTACCTTTGGCGGGATGAACAAAAAAACAATCTGCAGTGCCATCAGGGGTTGTTATGCGGACATCATTTTCCTTTACGTCAAGGGCATTAGCCGCTTGCGGTAATAATAAAGTTATTGCTGCGGCCATCGTTAGCCGGTTGAATTGTCGGCGCGATAAATTACTGGAATGTTGTAGATATTGTTGGCTTTCCTGGACTGTGTCTTCATCACACATAGCAGTTTTCCTATCTGAATTTTATACAGCCAGCACATTGATAGACAAGCTGTTGCTGGCAGTATATGCGGCGTACCGCAAAGAAGAAACAGGCGATCTGCTTAAAAGCTGGCTGGTGAATTATATGTTTGGGCTCGGCACAGCTGTTCAAGACCACCCAGACGGTTGGTTTTTCTGCGTAAAGCAAGGCTCAGGTTATTCAGATTTGCGTAGATGGTCAGAGTTTTTTTTGCGCGAGTAATGGCAGTATAAATAAGTTCGTTAGTTATCAGGTCTTCAAGGCCCTCAGAGAGGCCAGGTAATACCAGGCTAATATGATCAAACTCAGACCCCTGGGATTTATGCACCGTCATAATAAAGCAGGTTTCAAAGCCTGGTAATCGGGCAACGGGGTGATATTTGATGGTTGCATCTGCCGCCCGAAAGGCGACCTTGAGTACGCCGTCGATAATTACCATCAGACCTACATCACCATTAAATAGCTGTAGATTGTAATCATTTTGATTAATGATAATTGGTTTGCCATGATATAGCGGGTTTGTTCCGCTGGCTGGTTGTAGGGCTGTTTCCAGACCAGCATTGAGCGCGTTAACACCAAAGTCGCCAGCGCGCAGGGGAGAAAGCGCACGACAGGCATCAAAGGCCTTGAATAGGGTAGCGGCGGGTTGTTGGGCGCGACAAAGGTCCAGGTAGGGCTGGTATTGATGGCGCAGATCCTTGATCACTGAAGTCTGGTCATAGTGCTCTACAAGGCGAATATTATTCATTGTCGTCCAGTCATCAATGGTTACTCGGGCGCGAATGTTCTGCGCGAGTGCACCTATGCCGGTATCATCTGCAAACCGATAACTTTTCTGCAGGTGACAAAATGCATTGGTTAAACCATGCTCCTGAGTGGCGGCAGATTCTAATTTAATACCAAGCTGGGTTTTTATGCGTTGCTTAAAATGCGCATCATAGCTGACCCCAAGTTGACTTAGGTGAGTTAATACTGCGCCGTTTTCTACAGAAGGTAGTTGACCTGGGTCGCCCAGCAGTATGAGTCTGGTTTGATCGGGAAGCACATCAACTAATCGATTAAACATGGCTAAATCGATCATTGAGACTTCATCAATTATTACCAGGTCTGCGGCAATGTGATTGTTGCGGTTAAATCGAAATGAGCGCCCGTCTGCGCGCATACCCAGTAACCGATGCAAGGTAGTTACGTCGGTGGGAATTAACGGACGTAAATCTTCCGGGATAGTCGTGAGAGCTGATTTGATGGATTCATTCAGGCGTGCAGCGGCTTTGCCGGTGGGTGCGGCAAGTTTTACCCGTAGCTGCGGGTAATGATGTATAAGTGCAGCAAGGATTTTAACCACGGTACTGGTTTTTCCTGTTCCTGGCCCGCCGGTGATGATGGTTAGCTGTTGATGCAGGGCCTGAAAGGCGGCCACTTTTTGCCAGTCGACGGTTTTACTCGGTTTGAAAAGCGTGTCTAAAAGGGTGTAGTTGGTGAAGTTAGAATCGATGACTCTATTGCGCTTAAGCAACTGCTCAAGCAAATTAACTTCATATTGGTGATAACGCTGCAAATAAAGCAGGCAATTGCCATCCTTGTGTCTTGTGAGTACCAATGGCGTATGCGCCTGGGTAATGGATGAGGTCTCGGTGACGCAATCAAGGGCTAACAGTTTGCCTTGTAGTTCAGGTCGATGAGTAATGTCAATGCAGCTATGCTGGTTATGTTGTGCCTGGCTAAGTTCAGCAAAAACATCAAGCAGTTGAGCATCGTTGGTATTGGTTAGTTTGGCCAACAAGGTGGCAAAATGATAATCAATATCTAGCAGTTCGCCCTGTAGGAAGCGTTGTCTAAGCGGTATAAGGCTACTCATGAAACAGGCTCCAATAGTTGATCTAACTGGTTAATCAGCGACTCATCAGGTAAATCAAAATGTATCCCTGCGCCTGCTTGAGCACACATACCGCGCAGATAGAGATAACAGACGCCACCAAAATGAGTCGCGTAGGTATAGGCTGGCTGGCACCTTTTTAGATGCCGATGCAGGGCCACAGTATAGATTAGATACTGTAAATCGTATTGATGCTGTTTGATGTCGTTTGCGAGTGCGACTGGATTGTAGTGCCCCTGGCTGGGGCCAAGGTGGTTAGATTTATAATCGATTATATAGTATTTTTGCTCATGTTCTACGACCAGATCAATGAAGCCAGTCATCATACCGTTGACCCGATCAATGGCTAGCTGGCTGTGGTCGTCAAGGTATCCAGCGGTCTGCATACAGTGCAGAAAACTTTGCTCTACTTTGGCAGGGAAATGGAATTCCATTTCATTCAGGCGACTTGTGGCTGGGATATCCTGTAGTATGAAGTTGTTAGGCGCTGTTTGAATTGTTGTTTGATTAGCTGCTTGATCGGCGGAAGTTTCCTGGTTGGAAAACATCGGTGTGGTTAATATTTCGCTTAGCCATTGCTGAAGAATAGCAGGCCATTGGGTTGTTTCTTTTTCAGTCTCGTGGCTATCTGTTTTGTGACTAGCCGTTTTGGAGTCATCTATTTTTTGCGCATCTATTGTGTGGATAGCTACACTGGCAGGAATAATTTTAAGCAGCTTGTCAACCGCATCGTCAAGGCTGTTGTTGTCTGCCTTGAAATCCAGTTTTTCTAACATCTCGTGGAGCAGGGTGCCCACCTGCGGCCCACGGGGAAAAGTAAACCTGGAGGGGGGCGCATTTGTTGTTAATGTCTGTTTTGTAATAGCCTGGGATGTTGCTGCAGGGGTTAGATCGTCATCAAAAAAACCTGGGCTGGCGTTTAGCTGCATCGACTGGTTTGGTGCTGTATTAGCTTGAATACGATTGTCTGTTGTTTGATTGTTAGTTATTTGTTCATTCGCTGTTAGCTGCGGGTTAACCTTATTCACCTGCCTACTAATCAGATGGGTGAGGCTGGAGTAGCTATGTATGCGCCAGTGATCCTTGATGCGAGGCTTTGCGGCGGGTGCCACTAGTTGAGATGTTTGCTGTTGCTGTTGATAGATACTATGCGGGGTATTTTGTAGCGAATATGCGTTGAATAACTCCTTAGGCAGCTGCATAAGCGCTTCAATCAGGTCAGCTGGGTTTTTACTTTGCGGCATTTGTAGTAGCTGCCCGAGGGCAGTTTTGGGCAAGTTTTTTGACAGGGTAATACCCAGATGACAATGGTATTTAGCGCGGGTTATAGCAACATATAATAAGCGCATATCCTCCGCCAGACGTTCTTCAAAGACCTTGTC
Source organism: Pseudomonadales bacterium (assembly GCA_019090615.1). Taxonomy (GTDB): domain Bacteria; phylum Pseudomonadota; class Gammaproteobacteria; order Pseudomonadales; family Azotimanducaceae; genus JAHRVQ01. The sequence goes on from JAHRVQ010000038.1 coordinate 20,087, forward strand.
GGCAAGCGCCGAGTCTTCGGTGAAGTTGAGGACGGTTTGAAATAATGAACTGTTATTTTGCTCGGAATCTGATGCCTGGGTTGCTGCTGCGGATTGCGCTCCATTTTCCAGAGCTGGTTCCTGGCGTACCAGCTCTTCATGTACCAGGAGGGGCTCATTTTTATTAACTGGGCGAGCTGAAAAACCGGCCATGGGAATCATAACGATATCGTATTCAAGGCCCTTGGAGGCATGTATGGTGACAATCTGCACCAGATCCTGGTCGCTTTCAAGGCGTAGCTGTCGGTCGTCCTGGGAAAGAACCTGGGCTGCCTGTATTTCTCGGCTAAACCATTTAATCAACCGATACATACCAAAGGACGTACTGGTGCGGGTTTGCAGAATCTCTGCTAAATGGCGCAGATTGGTGATTTGCCTTTCACCATCCTGTTGGTTGAGCCATTGATGGGCAAGTTTTCTGTTAATGATCAGCTGCTCGATCATGGCGGCAATATTCAGGCTTTGCCAGATGCTTTGATAGTGCTGGAATTCTTCTGTTACTGCCTGATGTCTGTCGCTGTCGCGACTAATGGCGTCAATCTCTGAAACAGTGCCAAGCATCAATTGGCTAGCAACTGCGGCCTTTACGCCCGCTTCATTATTGGGTGCCAGAACAGCCTGCAAAATCAATAGTAAATCAACGGCTGTGTCAGAGGTCATGACACTATCGAGGGTGACGTAAACACTGTTGATATTGCGTTTCGCCAGCGCCTGGCGGGCAGCCTTGGCATCTAGCCGAGATCTAACCAGGAATGCGATTTGTCCCGCTTTTATCGGTTGACCGCCAATGCAGGCATTATTGCTCTCAGCCTGTATCAGTAACTCGGCACAGCGTTCGGCAGCGTGCTCGATGCTAAGGTTGCGGGTTTGATGTTTAAGCAGGTCTTCGCCGTCAATATAAGCCAGGGCAACAGGTTTTACTGCCTGCCCGTTAAGCACTAATTGTTTACCAGGTTTTTCTTTGGTGTTGGCAGCGTCGAGTGCTTCAAACGAGTTTGCTGGCGTGAAAGGGATGTCCTTATCATCGCCAAAAATATTCGGTTGATGAAAGAGCTGGTTAACAGCATCGACGAGTCCCAGCGTTGAGCGCCAATTCGTGGCTAATGAATATATTTTGTCGTCGATTTGGCGTTTGGCGTTAATATAAGTATAGATGTCAGCGCCGCGAAATTGGTAGATAGCCTGTTTGGGGTCGCCGATATAAAATAAGGCATGCTGGGATTTGTCTGGATATATTTTGCTGAAAATTTCAAATTGAATATCGTCAGTGTCCTGAAATTCGTCAATCATGGCCACCGGCCATTTTTTACGTAGATGATCAGCTAACAAGATGTCAGTTGTGCTCAGTGCGGTATGCAGGTCGATTAGCAGGTCATCTAATGTGAATTGACCCAACTGGTGTTTGTAGCTTGCCAAATTCTGCCGCAGGTTAGCGATCATCTGCTGCCAAAGGTTATATTTTACCTGTCCGATTAAGCCTCGGCGCTGGTAAATGGATTCAATAAGCTTGAATATTGAGTGTTGCGGCTGGACTGTTTTTTTGCTGGTGGCATTTTTAAGGCCCTGTTCTGACCACGGTTGCCAGCGTTCGACATCCAGTGCATTCATATCAAGTGCATCTGTATAGGAATGATCAGTTTTCAGGTCTGCGTTTGTGGTTGTTCTGGATAAGCTGTTAAGACAATAATCTTGCATCGCGTCAAGTCGCTTAATGGTTTTTCGACCACCATGAAAACCGCAGTCCCTGACCACTTTAACTATATCTTCAGCCAGCCAGATTTTTTTGCAGCGTTGAATGTCGTTGAAAAGGACTTTTATTTCATCGCCGACATCTTTATGCGGCGGTTGCATGATGAGCTTGTGGCGAAACAGAAAGGCTTTAGTCTTTTGTTCCAGCGCCGTGGGCGTTGGCCATAATTCCAGAGCAAGGTGTTTTTCATAACCCTTTAAGCCAAGGATATGGGTGCGAAAGCAATCTTCAGTGGCCTGTTTTAGTAGTTGATCTCGGTCGGCCTCCATAGATTGGCTGAACAGGCTACCTGTTTCAAAGGATTGTTCGTTGAGTACGCGGGCGCAAAAACCGTGGATGGTATAAATTGATGCTTCATCCATAGTCTGCAATGCTGCGCCGAGCAGCTTACGGTCGCGCGTTATATCATTGCTGTTAGCCACCAGGTGAGCCAGAAATGGATCGTTTATTGTTGCTATACCGGCTGCCATACCGGTTGCAGTATCAGGTTCGTTCTGGATAAGTCTGCTTTCGATACCTGCAACAAGGTCGGCCTCATTGTTAGCTGTAAAGGCTGCTTTGGCTGCGGCTATTCGATCCCTGATGCGTTGGCGTAATTCTGCGGTGGCGGCAATGGTGAAAGTTAATACCAGTATTTCACTACAGGCGAGGGGTTTGTTTATTGTCTGCGGCGTTTCATTTTGGCCTGGCTCTGTTTGACTCGCTTCTCTTTGACCCGCCGTTCTTTGACCCGCCGTTCTTTGACCTAGCAGTAGCCGTAGATATAAGTTGGTGATGGTATAAGTTTTGCCAGTGCCGGCACTGGCTTCGATCAACTGATGTCCAGCTAGTGGGAAGGTTTCGCTTTCAAGGTTTTTCATTTTTCAGCTACCTGCAAGTGTGCCATCAGCGGCGCGTAAACTATGGTGGCGATTTCTGAAAAGCGTTCAGAGAAGTCTTCCGGGAAGCTAAATACGCGGTTGTAGTAACTGTCAGTCGCTTCGGTGCCGGCCAGGTTTTGCCCCTGTATGAATGCCTGCAGAGTTTTCTCCTGCGCTAGTTGTATATTTTGCGTGACTGCTAACTGGTCGAAAAACACCTTGCTGGTTGCGGGTAAGAATAACAGGGGTTTTTTGAGCCCCTGATCATAGAGCAAGGCAAGTTGTTCCAGGGTATCATTCGCCAATTCTGCTTCCATGGGTAATAAGGTCGTCTGGACTGCCTTTATAGTTTTTTGCCCAGTAGCGGTTTTTTTTGTGGGCTGGGTAGACAGCATCTGTGATTCAGTGCGATGTCCTGCGGCGTTCATAAAAAGGTGTTTGATCCAGATTGTCAGTAGTTGACGTTCGCGCAGTGTGCCAGTTTGATAGTTGATGGGTTGGCCGTTAAAGCAACGAATTTCCGCATCTATTGCATGGCCGTTGATAGTCAGGCTGCAGCTGATGTTTTGAGCTTCGGTTGTTATCAGTTGGGTTAGTTTTTCATATACCGTGTGTGCCTTGACGATTTCGGTCTGTAAATTTTGTTCACCGAGCATGCCGTCTATTAAGACGCCATCAGCCAATATTCGAGTTTTCCATGCCGCTATTGACTGTTGCGCGACCAAAATACCTAGTGCGGTGTCTGCCAGTTGATAACGTTCGAGTGCGTCTAGCTGAAATGATTCGGTATCCATAAGGTCGAAATCTTCAGTTTCTAGAAACACCCCTAGTTGGTGGAAATAATATTTGGCAGGGTGTCTGAAAAAATCCGTTAACTGTTGGCTATGGGAGAGTGGGACTTCAGCTGCAGGGCTAAGCTCAATATCCTGAAACTGCGATTCGCCTGGTTCGGCGATCAGTGCCCGGTACCAGTTGCTATCGTAGCTTGAGTACGCTGGCTGTTCTGGATCATAGTATTTTTTATCGAATGGCTGCAGTGGATGTTCAATTTCAAAGGATTTTCCGTAAATCGTTTGCAGGTAATCCTGTAGTTCTAAAACCAGTACCGAAGCAGGTTTAGGTTTGTTGTCTTTGAGGCTGCGGCCAATATAGCTTAGATAAAAATATTCGCTGGCAGAAATGAGTGCTTCGAGAAACAGATAGCGGTCATCATTGCGCTTCGATCGGTCGCCTTTTCGATAATCTGCGGCCATTAAATCAAAGCCGAAAGGTTTGTCCTGACGAGGAAATTCATTATCATTCATTCCCAGCAGGCAGATAACTTTAAAGGGAACGCTACGCATTGGTAGCAATGTTGCGAAGGTGATGCCGCCAGAGATAAAGCCCCTGGACTGGCTCTCAGCTGCCAGTTGTTCATTTAACCAGTGGTGCACTAATGGGTGAGATAGTGTTGTTTGGTAGTCGCAGCTGCGGGTCTGTTGCTGGAGTTTATCCAGTGCCTTGTGGATATAACTTAATGCGTATTCATCATCGTTACTGGGGAGAAAAAATTCATCCAGCAGAGCTGTAATAGTCCGTTGCCATTCGCTGGCAGTTTGAGGTTTGGCAAGACGGGTTCGAAAACTGTCAACCAAGTCTATAAAGGTACATAATCTGCCAATTAGCTGGCTATCAGCAGGTTCAACTTCAAACGGTAGTATCGAGGCATACATAGGGCTCTCGTCTGTCGGCTGCTGCATAGCCATGCCCATTATTAAGCGGCGTAAGCCGAAGCCCCAGGTATTATGCTCTGATGCCGGCAGGCCCCAGTTGGACTGTTTGCTAGCACCGTCCATTTCCCAACGAATGCCGGATTCTTTTATCCAGAAAATAATCTTCTCCAGATCAGTATCGGCAAAACTAAATTTATCCTGGATGGCAGGCACTTCAAGTAGATCAACCACTTCAGTGCTGGTTAGACGAGATCGGGGTAGATTCAGTATTAGTTCAAAGCTAGCCAGGATGGTTGATTCCTGCGCCAGGGGTCTATCGGTGATTGAATAGTAAATATGATTTTGAAAGACAGCGGGAATTAGTGCTGCATACTCGCTAATATCCGGTGCCATTATCATAATATCGGTGGGTCTAAGGCCTGAGTTTTGCGCCAGCATCGACATTAGTTGGTTGAATAATACTTCAAGTTCCCTACGGCGGCTGTGACAGCAATGAATTTGCAGGCTTTGATCATCTGTTGAGCTGTTTTCAGAGGCACGCTTAAGGGGGGTGCTATTTTCGAGAGGGCTGCCGGATTCAAGCGCCAGGATGTCATTCTTAATAGTGGTGAGGGTGTTTGCTGGCGAATCTTCGTTGCGGGTAAAGTATTCCTGTACTGCCAGTGTGTCGTTATCCAGTAGTAACTCCAGAAATTCACGGCCCTGTTTACCAAAGGAGGCAAGTAATGGGTTGCCAACTTCCAGATAGTCTTCTTCCAGTAAAGGTCCGTCGGCCTTAATAAGCTGACGAATAGAATGTTTGGCGAGATCTTTTGGTGCCACGATATCGCCCCAGTAATGCTCGCATGGATTCAGGAAATAGATATCGATATTGATTAATGTGCCGACTGCCTGCAGCGCCTGGAGGTGCATCTGGGGTAAGGATGAGAGGCCGAATATACTTAAAGTGGAACTTAATTCTGTGGGTGCCGCGGTCAAGTTTTGCACCCTGGTCATAAATTTCTGATGCAGGCTGGCACGATGCTGGGTTGGCTCAAGGCCCGGCGACTGAAGAATTTTTTGCCATAAAATACTTTGCCATTTTTCTGCCGGAGAAGAGGCTTCAAGCTGGCCTTCCTGCCAGTTAAGTATCCAGTCCGGGCGATACACCAGGTACTGATCAAACAGGCCTGCAATTGCATCGCTGAGCTGATAAAGGCGTAACTGATCATCATCTTTACCGTGTAAATACTGCTGTACAGGGGAAAATATTTTGCTTTCAACGGGGTTGTTGTTTGCTTCGATTCCGCATTCCGGTAATAACTGCATAATTCGCCAGGTTAATAGCTGGCGACTAAAGGGCGATTCATGGGGCAGTTGGACATCAGGCAAAAATATTCGATACAGTCGCCATATAAGTTCTGCGGGTAATATACAGTCTATATTGGCAGCAATTCCTGCTTGCTCGGCTAGCCTGAGTTTAAGCCATTGACCGATGCCGAAACTTTGGACTACTACGGTGGTGGGCTGTAGAGGGTTTCTGTGCTGGTTTTCCTGACGCTGACAAAATGTATTGACTAGCGCCGACATGTCGTTCGATTGTAATAGTTCTAACAAGTTAAAACCCGCCTGTGCCTGTCTAAAGGGGCAAGAAGAATGCAAAGATGAAAAACTGCGCCATTAATTTATTCGACGCGAATACCGAATTGATTTAAAAAAGAATTCGGCTTTAAATTTTCCTGAAAAAATATTGTAGCAAACTGCAGCACTGATGCGGAACGTGTTGCGGGTCACGATAGTTATTCTTCGGGCCAAAAGCCTTTAGAAACCATTGATAGAGGACTGATTACGCCAATGCGGTATTTAATGGCTGTTCAGTTAAACAAAAATTTATCGACTATTTGCGCTTTTGACCGATCTACTAGCCTGGCCGCAGAGTTAAAAGCAGCATTTAATGCGCGTTTCAGAGAGCTATTGTGATTGTCGCTTTGGGTGTCGAAACAGCATAGCCCGTGCCGAACCATTTACCCACGGCCGGGATTCGATTAAAGTAGTGGGTTCAACATCCCTGTATACATTCTTTTATTTCGGAAACCTTATGGCCAATTATTTTAATACGCTCTCACTACGGGACCAACTTGCTCAACTGGGCCAGTGTAGCTTTATGCATCAGGCAGAGTTCGAAGACGGCGTTAATGTACTTAAGGGTAAAAAACTGGTGGTCATTGGCTGTGGTTCTCAGGGCTTGAATCAGGGTTTGAACCTACGTGATAGTGGCCTGGATGTCTCCTATGCTTTGCGTCAGGCGGCAATCACCGAGCAGCGACAGAGCTGGAAAAATGCCACAGAAAATGGTTTTAACGTAGGTACTTATCAGGATTTGATTCCTACCGCTGACCTGGTGCTCAATTTGACACCGGATAAGCAGCATACTTCAGTGGTTAATGAAGTGGTGCCACTGATGAAGAAAAACTCCTGCCTGTCGTATTCACATGGTTTTAATATTGTCGAAGAGGGTATGCAAATTCGTGAAGACATCACTGTTGTGATGGTGGCGCCGAAGTGCCCTGGTACAGAGGTACGAGAAGAATATAAGCGCGGCTTTGGCGTGCCAACTTTAATCGCGATACATGAAGATAATGATCCCAGAGGTGAAGGTCTGGCGATTGCCAAGGCCTATGCAGCAGGTACTGGTGGGCATAAAGCCGGTGTATTGATGTCGTCGTTCATCGCTGAGGTCAAATCTGATTTGATGGGTGAACAAACCATTCTTTGTGGCATGTTACAAACTGGCTCGTTACTTTGTTTTGACAAGATGATTGACAAGGGGCTGAATGCGGGTTACGCATCAAAGTTGATTCAATACGGTTGGGAAACAGTCACTGAGGCCCTGAAGCATGGTGGTGTGACCAATATGATGGACCGTTTGTCTAATCCAGCAAAAATTAAAGCGTTTGATCTGGCTGAGTCCTTAAAGGAAATAATGTTGCCGCTGTATCAAAAACATATGGACGATATTATGAGTGGTGCTTTCTCGTCCGGTATGATGCAAGACTGGGCTAATGATGACGCGAAACTACTCGGTTGGAGAAAAGAAACCGGTGAAACCGAGTTTGAGACCACCACCAATGCAGACCAGGAAATTACCGAGCAGGAATTTTTTGACCACGGCATCCTGATGGTGGCGATGGTAAAAGCTGGGGTAGAGCTGGCTTATGATACGATGGTGGCTGCGGGCATTAAAGAAGAATCCGCTTATTATGAATCACTCCATGAAACGCCCTTAATTGCTAATACCATTGCCCGTAAAAAATTATGGGATATGAATAACACCATCTCAGATACAGCTGAATATGGGTGTTATCTTTACAATCATGCCTGCGTCCCGTTACTGGGTGATTTTATGAAAAATGTAGATACTGACGTAATAGGTAGAGGCCTTGGGTTAAATGATAGTGGGGTTGATAATCAGCGGTTGATTGAGGTTAATAGCCAGATACGGAATCATTCGGTGGAACAGATTGGTGCGACCCTACGAGGTTATATGGGCGCAATGAAAAAAATCGTCTGATTTGTCATGTCAATCTAAGCCGCAGCTTCATTTTTTAAAAGCTCAGCCGCTGCGATTGCAAAGTACCTACATTGAATAACCGCGCTGGGATTAACTGGGCTAAATAACCTGATTTAGCCCGCTAGCCGTTACAACCAGTCGGTTGGTTGCTGGGTTTGTTATTTTGTTTCAGACGTTTCCTGGATTAACGATCAGGCTGTTTCAAATACCCGTTGCCTTGCCTGATTTTAGTGGGCTTGTGAGTGTTTCTGTTCACAAGCCTGAGTTGCCCAACCCTCCTGGTTCATTCCATGCTCGATATTTTTGTTGATAATTGTGATATTAAATTTACCGATAGCTATTCGCTAGAGGGGATTTGTTGGCAGATATTAGCTGATCAGCATTGGGTGATTATCGGGCCTAATGGCTCGGGCAAATCGGCATTGGCGGCTATGCTTGCGGGTGAGGGTAGCGTTGAGCGTGGTAAGCTAACAGGTTTGCCGGCTAATGTGCAGGTGGTTTCTTTTGAGGCGCAACGCGTGTTGATAGAGCAGCAGCGTGTCCTGGCTGAAGATGCAGACGCTGGTCAAGATCCGGCAGGGAGCAGTGCTCGGCGAATTGTTCAACAAAATAACCCCGACCCTGAATTGGTGCGACAATTGACCGATTTATTTGCTGTTGAGACATTGTTAGAAAGGCCTTTTCGGTCGCTGTCTACCGGTGAAACACGAAAGATATTGTTGTTGCGGGCGATTGCCAGTCAACCCGAGCTGCTTGTTCTGGATGAGCCTTATGAAGGTTTGGACGCTGCCATGCGGGTGGTGGTGGAGACTACGCTGAAATCGTTGGCGGCGAGTACAACGATGGTTTTTGTGCTTAATCGATTCGATCAAATACCTGCGTTTGTTACTCATCTGGCTTATGCTCAGGCTGCAACGATCATCCATAAGGTTGCTACAGATGATGTTGAAAAGGTTGTGGATATTAAGCAACTGCTGCATATCAAATCTACAAATTTAACGGTGCCGATGATGGATGAAACGACGCCTCGGCCAGCAATTAACGCCCAACAACCACTGGTTAGAATGCAAAATTTGCGGGTTGCCTATGGCGACCAGGTGGTATTTGAAAATCTCGACTGGACCGTTGAGCCACACTCACATTGGCAGGTGACCGGTGCCAATGGCAGTGGCAAAACCTGTTTGTTGAATTTGATCACCGGTGATCATCCACAATGTTATGTGAATGATATATTCGTCTTTGGCTTTCAACGTGGTAATGGGGAGAGTATCTGGCAAATCAAACAGTATATCGGCTATGTCTCTACCGCATTACAGTGGGAATATAGAGTCAGCATTGGTTTGCTTAATGTGATCATCTCCGGCTTTTATGACAGTATTGGTCTGTATCAGCAGGCCACTGACCGACAAAAGCAGATCGCTTTGCAGTGGTTGGACCTGGTTGGTTTGAAAGACCGTGCCGATCAACCGTTTAATCAACTATCCTACGGCGATCAACGCCTGTTACTGATTGCCAGGGCGATGGTTAAACATCCCCATCTATTGATTCTTGATGAGCCCTGTCTGGGTCTGGACGACATTAATCGGCAACTGGTATTAACCCTGATTGAAAAAATTTGTGCTGATAGCCAGACTACAGTGATTTATGTTAATCATCATGCTGAGGATCGAATCACCGGTATCAGTAACTATTTGGCGCTGTGACTGATTTATTTCCATGATGTCCCGGTGATATTTAATTGATTGGTATCTTTATGGCGATTCGCTAGTCTGGCTAATTTTTTATTTTTAAGAACAAGGCGATTTTTGATGCAGACTAATAAAGGCAGAGGGGTGAGTCTATATGAACTTTGATGCTCAATTAGATCATTTTGACAATCAGTGTCAGGTTATAGAAACAGCCTGTGGTGAAGGTAAAATGCCATTTAGAGTGTGGTCGCCTAAAGTCAGGGATGCAGGCATCAGTCAGAACCTGGTATTGCTCCATGGAGGGTCTGGTTCGTGGAATCATTGGGTGAAAAATATAGACGCGCTGGCGGTCAGGCACCAGTTAATTATTCCCGATTTGCCCGGTTTTGGTGACGCCGCAGCGTTGGCCGAGGGTTATCAACCACAGGACACTGCAGATTGGGTGGCCAGCGGGATTCAGCAAGTCATCGGTAACCAACAGTATCACTTCGTGGCATTTTCCTGGGGCAGTGTGATTGCGGCGCTGATTGCAGCCCAGCAACCCGTTCAGGTGAAATCAATCATGCTGATCGGCCCAGCATCAATGGGTATGATGCCTAAGCCATTGGCAAGGAAAGATTTAATTCCTCGTAATGCTGATATGACACTGGCCGAGATTGATGCAGTTAATAAAGAAAACCTCAGTCGGTTGATGATTTATGATAAAAATAAAATTGATGATTTTGCGGTATTCCTGCAAACCTTGAATACTCGACGGGCGCGTTATCGTTCTCCTCGATTTATTGATGGTACCTATGTACTGGATGGCCTGGCAGAAACGAAGATGCCGCTGTTTATACTTTATGGTGATCGAGATGCCTCTGCGTACCCTAATCTTGATGACAGGGAAGCCAGGGCAAGGCAGGTGCGGCCGGACGTTCGATTTGAACTGGTGCCTGATCGTGGTCACTGGTTGCCCTATGAGGCACCGGAGCTTGTTAATAGCCAATGTCTGAACTGGATTGAAGCGCATTCGGGCAGCTAAAATTAAATTCTAGCTTTTAATAAGTTGAAATATAATTAGGTGGTTTGTTCCTGCTGGGTATCCCAGAGTTCGCGGTATACACCGTTGAGTTCGATTAAGTAACGATGGGTGCCGGTTTCGACGACCTGGCCGTCAACTAATACGATGATTTTATCGGCATTGGCGATGGTGGATAAGCGATGCGCGATAATGATAGTGGTATGGCCTTCAGAGACATCATCAATTGCCTGCATGATGGCGCTTTCAGAGACAGAATCAAGGGAAGACGTAGCTTCGTCAAAAACCAGAAATGCCGGTCTTTTTAAGATTGCACGGGCAATGGCGACGCGTTGCTTTTCGCCGCCGGATAATTTGAGGCCGCGTTCACCCACAACAGTTTCCATGCCGTCGGGTAATCTGCTGATTAAGTTATCAAGTTTGGCCAGTGATGCAGCTTGCCTGACCTGATCTACGCCGGCATTAATATCACCATAACGAATGTTGTCAAACAAAGAAGCGTTAAACAGGGTAGTATCCTGTGGGACATTACCAAAGGCTTTTCGCAGGCTGTCTAAATCGATATCATTGATCGCGATGCCGTCAATTTCTATATTGCCGGCGTCTATATCATAAAATCGGAACAGTAGTTTTGCGATGGTTGATTTGCCTGAACCGCTAGGCCCGATCAAGGCCACTTTTTGTCGTGGCAAAATACTAAAAGATACGTTATTCAGGATCTCCCTTTTACCGTCGTAGCTAAAATTCACCGCATTAAAATTGATGCTGCCGCTAATGTTGTTTAACGGTTTGCTGCCAGGATTATTTTGAATAGTTGGCTGAGTATTTAAAATAGTGAACATCTGTTCGACATCGGTAAAGCAGCGTTTCATTTCACGATAAATACCACCCAATTGGTTGAGCGGCATAAATACCTGAATGGCAAAGGCATTAATGGCGACGAAGTCACCGATGGTGAGTTGGCCCTCCAGTACCTGCCGAGTGGCAAAAAGCATCATGCCAAACATGCCGGCATGAACGAAGAAAGATTGGCCAGCATTGAGGCCTGCAAGCGAGTAGCGGTTTCTTCGGCGAGCACTTTCCCAAATGATCAAATCTTCATCATAAAGTTGGTTCTCCAGTTGTTCATTGCCAAAGTACTTGACCGTTTCAAAGTTGATCAGGCTATCTATGGCGCGGGTATTAGCGCGCGAATTGGCTTCGTTGGATTCTCTAATAAAAGGCGTACGCCAGTCCGTGACCTTAACCGTATAAGTGGCGTAGAAAATGGTTGCGATAAGTATGATGGCAGCATAAAGCCAATGATAACTGGTAAATAGCACCAGGCTGACACCACCTACGCCGAGAAACATATTTAGAATTTGAAACGTCAGGATGCGCAATAGCGCCGCGATTGCGCTCACGCCGCGATCCATGTCACGGCTAATTGCTCCGGTTCGACGGGATAAATGGTATTCGAGATCTAACTGATGCAGGTGCGATAAAAGGGTCAGGGAAACGCGTCGCATGGCACGTACGGTCACAGTTCCATACACTGCCAGGGTCAGTTCTCGAAGCGCGACACCAACAAACCGGACAAAAACATAGGCTGCGACCAAAGCGAGCGGGACAGCCAGCAGTTGGGCATTTTCATGGCTGAGCTGATCAACAATATCCTTTAACAGGAATGGCAGGACCAGCGTTGCTGCGGTAACTGTGACTAATATGCCCAGGGCGAGTAAAATTCGATAGCGATATTCTGCAAAAAATGGCGTAAGTAGCCTTAGCGTCTGCCAATCTTTGGCGGATAAAAAAAAGTTTGAGCGAGGATAGGGTTTCAAAATAACTCAAATTGATAAGGGGTAATGTATCGATTGGCCAGCGATTGCCTGATTAAGGTCCGTATACGCCACTGGGATGTCTAATCACTGGTCTGTAAATTGATCAGCCTGAGCCTGTTAAAGTTTGCCATTTTATCGGCGTTTCGCAGGCTAAATTCATTACCGTGAATTAGTTGCCTAGTTTAGCCCCGCTGGATTCTTTTTCAAGTGCGTGGTTGGCTGATGGAGCCAGGGTACAGATTGTTTGAGCGAAGCTTAGAGGGTTATAACTGACAAAAATGATCATTTATCTAGTGCCGATATTCTGTTCTAATCGCGGCCTTCGAAAAATGAGATTGTGGTATGTCTGAAGTCATTGAAGTTGATGTGGTAGTTGTTGGAGCAGGTTTCGCTGGGATGTATATGTTACATAAGCTACGCGAACAGCAGCTTAATGTGCAGGTGATTGAGGCAGGCGATGATGTCGGTGGAACCTGGTACTGGAATCGCTATCCAGGTGCTCGTTGTGATGTTGAAAGTATGGAATATTCTTATCAGTTTTCTGAAGAATTACAGCAGCAATGGAACTGGAGTGAACGCTATGCGGCACAACCAGAGATCCTTAAATATGCTAGTCATGTGGCTGATCGATTTGACTTGCGAGATAATATCCAGTTTGAACGGCGGGTAGTTTCTGCCAGTTTTGATGAATCCTGTCATAAATGGTTAGTTACCACTGATCAGGGCGATCGATATAAGGCAACTTTTTGCATTATGGGCACTGGCTGCCTGTCATCGACTAATTTGCCAGATTTTGCGGGTCTAAATGATTTTAAAGGCAATTGGTACCATACTGGGCAATGGCCGAAGGAAGGTGTGGACTTTACGGGTAAGCGGGTAGCCGTGGTGGGTACTGGTTCCTCCGCTATACAGTCAATTCCACATATTGCTGCCCAGGCAGCGCACTTAACGGTTTTTCAGCGTACCGCTAATTTTTCTATTCCTGCCCATAATGGGCCGCTGGCAGATGATTTTGTGCGGCAAATAAAAAGTGAATATGCCGAGTTCAGGAAAGAAAACCGCAACATGCATGGTGGCTTTGGCAGTCGATTTGTCCGCAGTAAAGAGTCTATTTTGTCAGTTGGAGACGATGAGCGAGAGCAACAGTTTGAAGAAAATTGGGCGCTTGGTGGGTTCCAGTTTCTTAATGCGTTTGCCGATTTAAGTAGTAGCACTGAGACTAACCAGTTTGCCGCAGATTTTGTGCGTAAAAAAATTCGCGCTATGGTGGATGACGAAGCGACCGCTACGTTGTTGTGCCCTGAGCAAATTATTGGCTGTAAGCGATTATGTGTCGATATTGACTATTACCAGACCTACAACCGTCCCAATGTGAGCCTGGTCAGTGTGAAGGATAATCCGATACAGGGTTTAACTGAAAATGGCCTGATGACTACTGAGCAAGAATATGAATTTGATATAATTGTTTTTGCGACCGGATTTGATGCCATGACGGGTTCGCTATTAAAAATGGATATAAGCGGTAAAGATGGCGCTACGCTGGCAGATAAGTGGCATGCTGGGCCACATACGCTGCTGGGTTTGCAGGTTAACGGCTTTCCTAATCTTTTCACTATATCCGGTCCAGGTAGCCCTTCGGTGTTGAGTAACATGGTGGTGTCTATTCAACAGCATGTCGACTGGATTTCGGATTGTATTGCCCATATGCGGCTAAATTCCTTTACTTATATCGAAGCAGAATTGGCAGCAGAGCAAGCCTGGGTTAAGCATACCAATGAGATTGCTGATCGCACGCTTTATCCGACCTGTAACTCCTGGTATCTGGGTGCCAATATTCCAGGCAAAGTCAGGGTTTTTATGCCGTATGTTGGTGGTTTGCCCGCTTATGCAAAAAAATGTGATGAAGTTGCTAAGCGTGGTTATGAAGGTTTTTTAATGCAATCGGGGGGTCTTCGGTAAACAGTTTTACATAGTCTTTATATAGCTTGTCAGCATCCTTAAAGCCGTAATGAGTAACGCATTGCGGAAAAGTCCGATTGGCCAAAATTAGGTCACGCCGGACCAGGTTGAGTGTATAAGCCGCCTCAAACTGCTGGCAGCTAATACCTATTGCGGCCTTAAATGCGCGGTTCAGTTTTTGGTTGCTGGTGTCCAGAGGTGTCCGTTGTAGTATCGCCTCTACCGCTGCCTCAACTGGATCTTCATTTAGCCTGATAGTATTATTTGTTTCCTGGCCATTGAGGATTTCACAGATCGCGAGTACCAGATGAGTTATTTGTAAATCCAGGGCGCTGGGTATAGTGGCATGCTGGGTAATGTAATCTAATCTGCCGATGAGGCGATTAGATATTTCATTGGGGAGCTCAAAAGTTGATGAGGGGCTAAGAATGGTAGTGTCGACTATGTTGAGTGCATGTTTGGCTAATAGAGATGGCTGGACCGTAAGTAGGTAATATTCACTGCCCTCGATACCGGTTGTCCACATTGGGCTTTGTGGTTTTAGTATGTGAATAGTGTTGCGATGTTGTGGGTTATGTAAGACTCCAGCGCCCAGTTTATCATGGGGTTTGATAGCTAAATAAATTCTACCAAGAGGGGGGGTGTACTGTAAAATTGCGGTGCTATTGAGTTTTAGTCGGCCAAGAAAACTTTTAGTTGTGGAAAAGCTGTCTAACTCAGCGATGCTGCTCGCGTTAGATGGTAGTTGTTGTATCTGATGGCAGTTTAGTTCGCCGAAGTCAAATGACTGGCCCTGCGCTGGCGTTAGCAGTTTTTTGTTTTTCATGCTGCGACTTAATGGGTATGCCATTGAGTGTAAACCTTATGTTATTATAAGGCGCTGCTTGAGCGTCTGGTTGTGGAGGGTGTCTCTCCATATAGTGCTTTATAATTCTTACTTAAATTGCCCAAATGGGAAAGGCCAACCTCATTGCCTAAATACATAATCTCCATGTTAGGGTTGTCTAATATTTTTTCACGTAGCAAGTTGATGCGGTAAAAATCAATATATTGTTTCGGTGTCATTAGTAATACCTGCTTAAACGCATATTCTAAGGTTCTAATGCTGGCAAAAGATTTTTTTGCGACGAGAGCAGGGGTGAGTAATCTAGGGTCTTCGTTGGCTATAACAGATGTTGCGCGCTGCACCACACGGCTGCGACTGGTGTTAAAAGTATATTCAGGTTGTAGCGATGTGGCCGATAACAGAGTCGTCAATAAATCGACTAATTCCATATGAAATTCGCGTTGACTCATTTCGGTGCGCATTAACATTTCGATGCGTTTAATGAGTTTAAGTCTAAGATTGTGGGAAATTTCCAGGATGCGTTGCGCCTGAGGGATGTTTAGTTGAAGCAGGTTGGTACGCAAATCCTCGTCAATAAGTTGTTTGTGGATGCCGACAGTATAAACAATGGCACCCGGTGTCATGATGTAGTTTGATTTGGTACCGCCGACGGATATGCATACTGTTTGGGGTTTTTCTAAATGATTGCCATTGACTAGAACTGGTGACGAAGTGTTAGCTCGAATAGAAAGAATAAGCCAGTTATTTATAAGGTTGCCTTCGTGTAGCGTCATGGTCCTGTTATTTTTTATCTGAATAAATCCTTGTTTCGTTTGTCGGCAGGACTTTTCTCCGAGCGGAGAGGCATAACCAAGAACTTTAACTCGTCCGTTAAGATGAAAGTCAAGATGTTGCTCGGGGTTATATGATACGAGTCTACTACAGGGTTCTAACATTTTATTCTCAATTTACGCTTAACAAACGTAATAGCCACTAACGTCTGAGTATTGCGCCATGAACATAATTTACTACTATTTTGTATTTGAAATTATAAATGAGGTGCGCTGAAGAAAATGTGAACTGTTTAGAAGAAAATGAAAAATATTGATCCACAAAGCCATAAAAGATAGAGCTAATTGCGAATATAAGCAAATGGCTTTCTGATTAGCCGTTAAAATAGGGGCAGTTATTGAGAGATTGATAAATGAAATATCAGGCGTTAACAAATGACGAGGAAGGTTTGCTACTCCTTAGTATCAGCGGTACAGTGGGCTACGAGCAGCTATTACGTTGTTTTAGCGAAGTGGAAGAGCTACTGCGGTATAACTTTCATTTAAGACTAATTATTGATGGTTCTGCTATATCTCATTTTGATATTTCAAATGAGGTTTGTCAGCAAATGGCCCCGGGGTTGTTTAATTTTGTTAGACGCGCAGCTTTTTTCAGTCCTGTTTCTCTGGTTTTTGGCATGATGAGAGTGATGCATGCCTGTTCGTTTAACGATAACTTTGGTGTCTTTAGGACCCGGGAACAGGCACAGGCTTTTTTGATCGAAGACAGGGCTTCGCAGAAAATGTTATCTCGTATGTAGGCTCGCTGCGCGAAGAACCAATTCTTAACATGCATCTTTAAAATCGGCTCTTAAAAAGAACCGATTTTAAAGCCCTTAATTTCATACTCTATCAATGGCCTGTTGAATAAGCTTTCTGGCTTCTGCAGCATCACCCCAACCTTCAATTTTTACCCATTTGTCTGGTTCGAGATCTTTATAATGTTGAAAGAAATGTTCGATTTGATGCAGCGTGATCTCTGGTAAATCTGTGTGGTTTAGCACGTTCTCATAGCGACGAGTTAATTTATTGGTGGGTACGGCCACAATTTTCTCATCACCGCCGGCTTCATCTGACATTTTTAGCACGCCTATTGGACGGCAATTCATTACGGCACCAGGTGTAATAGCGCGGGTGCTAGCAATGATGACGTCTACGGGGTCGCCGTCATCTGACAGTGTATTAGGCACGAAGCCATAGTTGCCTGGGTATCGCATCGAAGTATATAAATAACGGTCGACGAAAAGTGCGCCAGATGCCTTGTCCATTTCGTATTTGATGGGTTCGCCGCCAACAGGTACTTCTATGATGACATTGATATCTTCAGGTGCATTGTTGCCGGGTGGAATTGATTCTAAACGCATTTGAATGGCCAATTTTTGGAGATGAAAAAACGCGCATTATTGTGATTGAAATAGCTTAAAGCAAGTATTATTTGCATTAATGTTGCGTTGCAAAAGTGCCAGGAAATTGACGCCTGTGAAAATGGGCTGTCATTGTTCAAGACATTGGATGAGGTTTGTGCCTACAGATGCTGGTGGCTGTTTATAAAAGCAGCTCAGGGCTTTTATAAGAGCGGCTCAGGGCTGTTTATGAGAGCGGCTCAGGGCTTTTATAAAAGCGGCTCAGGGCTGTTTATGAGAGCAGCTCAGGGCTGTTTATAAACGCAGCTGTGGGTTCAATAAATTTGGCGGATTGAAAATTTGAGTTTTTTTGCAGCTTTTTTATTAATTGCACTTACTTGTTGCATAAGCATTGATCTACCGCCTCTTGCCTGAAGGGGGTTTCTAAACATTACCAGGACGACATTGGCGTAATGAGGCATGGTCAAACCCAAAGCGGAATGGAATTGGCTGTGTAGTGCCTCTGCAGCTTCGAGGGCGGTTTTTATTGACAGGTGGTTTTGAATAAATATGCCACTTTTATTCAGTCGTTTTTCAATTGTAGATAGCCAGTTAATATTGGGCTCAAATGGACGTATTGGATCGCCTACGGCATCGATGAATAGATCGTCAACGATAATGTCGAAATTTCTGCGAAATTTACACAGCCAGGTGTTTGCATCGGCCTGGACCAGGTTGATATTGTCTGCGACCAGGCCGAAATATTTTTTAGCGACGTAGAGGTGCACCGGGTCGATTTCAATGCCAGTGATTGTCCTGGGGTTTAATAAACGATTCATTTGATGTATTGCGGAGCCTCCGCCTACCCCAAGCATGAGAATGGCCGGTTTTTGATCTGCTGCGAGGTTTTGTGGTTGCATAAGCGGCGCTATAGCGAGTAGGTCCCAAACGCCGCCGGTAAAAAGGTGTCGCGGGCTATGTTGCGTATGGAAGGTGCCATTGGTATATAGCCGTAGTGAAGAACCAGCCGAACGTATTTCGTACCGAGTATTATTTTGCGAATTATAATATGTCCAGACAACTGCCAAGGTTATAAAATACCGCTGTCAAAACCATCAATACTCTGTTGGTTATTTTCTTGCCAATAGGATTTCACACCTTCAGGCCCTTTTTTGTCAGCCCAATTTGTTAATGTCTCACGTTCACCCACGAAATCATAATATGGGACTGCATAGCCGCAGGAAGTTTGTACGCTGTCTATTTGAAATTCAAAAAATTGTCTCGCACCCGAGTGGCCGGGAATTAGTCTGGAATAGGACTGCCATTGAGGATCGCGCGGATGTACTGCTTGTGCACTGCCATAAATGCGCAGAATAAGTGGCTGTTTTGCGTAAGAGCAGAACATTATCGTCATACGGTTTTTTTGTCGTAGGTGAGCTGCTGTCTCATTGCCACTGCCGGTTAAATTGAGCCAGACTATATTGTTAGCATCGACAACTTTAAGACTCTGCATACCTTTTGGAGACAGATTCACCTGTCCATCTGCTGCTGCTGTGGCAACAAAAAAAAGTTGTTGCTGGTCGATAAACTGGATATGTTTTTCGGTTAAGCTACTAAAAAACTCAGCCATGTTCCCTCCAAAATTATGCACTATACACAGCGGATCGTTTTATTCAAAATCGTTCTATTTGTCTAGCAAGACAAGCTCCTTATATTGATCGGCAGCGATAAACGGCACCGTGGTTAAAGGGATCAGGTTGACACACAGGGCAAACTATATTCTGCGAGCTGAGTATTCACCTATAATAAATTTGCCTTGTACTGGTTTGCAGGATATAGAGTCAGCATTCGATAATAAGGGTTGTGACTAAAAAATTTGCTTTATTGGAATTAAGGTTCTTGAATCAAAAGGTTTTTGAATCAAATATTTTCGAATCCAGGAAGTTTTGATTGAAGTGATAAATTGCGTAGCAGCGTTAAGCCTGGACGATAAACATAGATGGAAAAGAAATAATGAGCCGCGGTAACGGACGTATAAATGATGTCCTGGCTTTTGTGCTGGGCATGTTTTTTGTATCGGTGAACGTGAACGTGAATGCGCAACCATTACAGCCATTGGCGCCACCATTATCACAACCATTAAAGGTGGGTATTGTTCATTCGCCGCCGTTATATGTTTATGAGCCGGGTAAAATTGCCAAGGGGTCCATTACTGAGATAATGGTCAGGGCCCTTGAGCGAGCTGGTATCGAATACGAATTTGCGGCCTATCCTTTGGCTCGCCTGTATCGGGCAATCAGAAGCGCTGAGGTGGATATGATGGCAGGCATCAAGGGGCCAACGTTATATCATGATCAGGTCATTTATAGCATTCAACCCTTTGCGGAAATTGAATTATGTGTTTATGCCATGCCAAATCGCGTATTGCCTGAAACCTTTGCTGAACTGCAGGCCAAACACCTGGGATTATTGCAGGGTGCTACCTACGCTGGCCGGAGGGCTGCGCTGACACAGGAATCGAACCGGGCCCATATCACAAATATTAGCTCCCGAAAGATAGCTCTGCGCATGCTTACTAATGGCCATATCGATTATTGGTTAGATTTTAAGCGCTCAATGGAGCATGAACTCGGTTTAAGGCCCGTAGTGAATTTACGCCGTAATATCCTTGATAAATATCCAGTGCATTTTATATTGAATAAGGATACCAAAAATTCTGCGGAACTTATGCAGCTGCTTGAGCATAGTTTGAAAGCATTGGAATGAACGTACTGAATGTTATTGTCTGGCTTCATTAGCACAATTTCACTAACATTGTATAAGTATTAGGGGTATATGCTGGTAGGCGAATAAACTGGTCTAATTATCCATGCTCAGTAGAGCGACTATTTGCCGCCCTGAGTTAGTAAAAGCATCTATAATAAAAATAATAATTTGAGAGAAAGATGACGCTGAGATTAATTGTAGGTTCGATTAGGGTGTTTTTTGTAGGTCTGAGTTTAATAGTTAACAGTCCTACTGGCGCTGCTGAACCTCTGCGCGTGGGGATTCTTCATTTTCCACCCTTGTATATTATTCAAAACGATCGACCTCCAACAGGTTTGATGATTGATATCATAGAGGAAAAACTCAGGCCGTCAGGTATTGAATTTGAATTTATTCCATTTCCTATCGGGCGTTTGTATTTCCAGTTAGATACTGGCGATATTAATTTGTTCGCCGGTATTAAGGGGTACGTTAAATACGAAAAAAATGTGCTTTATAGTAAGCAACCTGTGACCACGATCGAACTGCGCGTGTATGGAATGAACGATAAAACCATTCCTACCAACATGCAAGAACTGTTGGGGAAGTCTCTCGGTCTGCTGCTAGGTGCGGGTTATGGTACACGTAGGCAGGAGTTAACGACGGCAGAAAATAAAAAGTATATCACTGTTATTAGAGGCCATAAAAGTGGTCTGCAAATGCTAGAAAGTGGCCATGTTGACTTTTTACTTGATTATAAAGCGTCGCTGGAGGAAGAATTGATTAAATATCCTGTTAATAATCTGGCTTACGAGACGCTTGATAAAATTGACGTGTATTTTATTTTGAATAAAAACACCCCAGATGCAAGGGCTATAATGGCTGTGCTAGAAGGTTCGCCGCGCGCACCGCAAGCGCCAATTCTTAGCCCCTAAACTTATCTGCTCAAACACCACAGTTTTCTGATCGACAGCTATATACAATACAGGAAATCGCGGGTTAGTATATTTGGGCTAATTTCGCTTTGACAAAATTACATACAGGTCTTTGGTTGAATTAATCAGTAGCTAGTTATGTTTCTCTAATTAAGTTAACTGTTCAACTGCTTAAGTGGTCCTATAATGAAATGACAATAGCGGATTGAAATTATTGCTGTGAAGTGTTCTTTAGTACTCGGACTATTTTTCTTAGGGATTTCTTTTGTATGTTCAGGTGAGCGTCTACGTATAGGCATGTTCCATTTTCCGCCGTATTATATTCTTGAGAAGGGTGCGCCGCCTGGTGGAATATTGACTGAAATAGTCGAAAAAACCATGCTAAATGCAGGTGTCGAGTAT
The DNA here is from genome assembly GCA_019090615.1 of Pseudomonadales bacterium. Lineage (GTDB taxonomy): Bacteria > Pseudomonadota > Gammaproteobacteria > Pseudomonadales > Azotimanducaceae > JAHRVQ01. Next base: position 41,567 of record JAHRVQ010000038.1, read on the forward strand.
GAGTTATTTGCCTTTCCACCCAAACGGCTTTATATGCACCTTACATCAGGTGAAATAGATATGTTTACCGGCATAAAGGGCGGTAAAGAATACCACGATGCAGTTGTCTATAGTAAAAAGCCCATCACTTCTTCACAGGTTCGTATTTATGCTAAGTCTGGGCAGTCAATTCCACAAAACCTGGTCGGGCTTCATGGTAAAAATTTGGGGTTAATACGTGGATTTGGTTACGGCGGTAGGAGAAAGGCACTATCTACGGCAGATAATCTTAAATTTATTAGTAATATCACTTCGCACCGTTCAGCCCTGAAGATGCTTGAAAGAGGGCATATCGATTATCTGCTTCAATATAGTAATGCGATGGATGCGGTTCTTGAACGAGAGGGTCCAGTCAGTTTAGCCTTTGTGACATTGGAAACCGTGCAGGTTTATTTTATGCTCAATAAAAATATGCTAGAGGTGGATGAGTTGATGGAAATACTGGAAAAAAGCGTGGCCAGTCTAAAAAATACGGATTTAACGATTACTACAAAATAGAGATTATTTTTTAAACGCGTTTTTAAAGCATTTTGATGTTTCTGACACGATGCTGATTGAGTTTGTAATTCTTTGCCCTGCCCGTTGAGCTAATTACTGTTAGTTTTGTCCGTTGAACTTGAGGTTCCTTTTATCTAAGGAACTAAACGGTATCAAATTGATTTTTCATGGTTTATAAGGGAATCAGAAATCGGAACCTTAAGGCCCTGTACCGAGTTTTCTGCCTGTATTTGCAATGCCTACGCTGACTGACAAATATTAATTATAACCCAATGGCTACTTGCGCATTACTGAGTCAAGATAGGGATTTTCAGTATAAGGATTATAATGAAAGTAAAAATTGCCCTGATAGCAGCAATTTTGGCGTTAGCTGTTGGTTTTGTTTATTTCGATGTTGGTCACTATTTAACCCTTGAATATATTAAGTCACAACAGGTCCAGTTGGCGCAACTTGTAGCAGAATCGCCCGTTAGAGCGGGTCTGTTCTATTTTTTAATTTATGTTTCGATTGCAGCATTGTCATTGCCTGGAGCGGCTATTTTGACGCTACTGGGGGGCGCGATATTCGGTTTATGGCAAGGGGTGGTGATTGTCTCTTTTGCTTCTACTCTGGGTGCAACTCTGGCCATGTTGGCATCTCGTTTTATCTTGCGTCAGCAGGTGGTAAAGCGATTTGGCAGCCAGTTGAAAAAAATTGACACAGGTATTGAGAAAGAAGGGGCGTTTTATTTATTTAGCCTGCGGCTAGTGCCTGCATTTCCATTTTTTGCCATTAACCTGCTGATGGGACTGACGAAAATATCTGTGCCAAAGTTTTTTATTGTCAGCCAGGTCGGCATGCTTGCGGGCACGGTAGTTTTTGTCAATGCGGGTACTCAATTGGCTCAAATTGAGACTATATCGGATATCCTGTCGCCTACTTTGATTGCGTCATTTATGCTGTTGGGAATCTTCCCACTGGTGGCGAAGCGAATGATTGACTTTATAGCGGCAACAAAAATGTTACGTAATTATTCGAAACCAAAATCCTTTGACAGGGACGTGATTGTTATCGGTGCTGGGTCTGGGGGTCTGGTGGCAGCACTTATAGCGGCCACTGTAAAAGCTAAGGTTACTCTGGTGGAAAAGCATAAAATGGGTGGTGATTGTTTAAATACTGGTTGCGTGCCCAGTAAATCGCTATTGCGGTCAGCAAAGTTTGCTTTTGACCTCCGGCGAGGGGACCAGCTGGGGTTTGCTGCGACCGAGCCAGATTTTGATTTTAAGGATGTTATGGCGCGGGTACAGAGGATTATAAGTAGTATCGAACCTCATGATTCAGTTGAACGGTTTGAAAGCCTTGGGGTTGATTGTGCAATGGCAGAAGCGCGTATTCTATCTCCCTACCTGGTTGAAGTAGGTGGCAAGGTGCTTTCTACGCGAAATATTATCGTTGCAACGGGCGCGGCACCCTTCGTTCCTGATATTGCTGGTATCGAAAAAGTTAAGGTATTAACTTCAGATAATTTATGGGCACTACAGAACTTGCCTCGGCGACTCATTGTTCTGGGGGGTGGACCTATTGGCACTGAACTTACCCAGGCTTTTAGTCGGCTGGGAAGTCACGTTACACAGGTTGAAGCGCTGCCGAATATTCTCAATCGCGAAGATCCAGAGATTTCTGCAATGATGGCAGAACAATTGCGTTCTGAAGGCGTGGCTGTTTTAGTTAATAGCACCGCTATTGCGATAGAACTGGAACAGCAAGATAAATACCTGGTGGTCGATTCTGACGGCTCGCAGCAACGGATAGAGTTTGATGAAATATTGGTTGCGGTGGGGCGTAAGGCAAACGTTAAAGGATTTGGACTGGAAGAGCTTGGCGTCGAAATCGCGCCGCAGGGTACTATTGTGGTTGATGAATACTTGCGCACTAATTATCCCAATATTTATGCGATAGGTGATGTAGCTGGGCCTTACCAGTTTACCCATACAGCATCGCATATGTCCTGGTATGCCACAGTGAATGCCCTCTTTGGTTCTTTTAAGAAGTTTAAAGTGGATTATTCGGTGGTGCCCTGGGCCACATTCTGTTCTCCAGAAGTGGCGCGAGTTGGCCTGAATGAAACCGAAGCAACCCAGCAGGGCCTAGATTTTGAAGTGACAAAGTTTGATGTGGCAGAGCTGGATCGCGCTTTGGCGGATGAAGAAGCTATGGGTGTGGTGAAGGTTATCACTCAATCTGGGAGCGACAAAATCCTTGGGGTTACTATTGTAGCCGATCATGCGGGTGATTTGATCAGTGAATATGTTCTGGCTATGAAGCACGGCTTAGGGTTGGGAAAAATTATGGCGACTATTCACATTTATCCTACAATGGCTGAAATGAATAAATTTGCTGCCGGTGAATGGCGTAAGGCACATAAACCTGATTGGGCATTGGGCCTGGCTGGGAAATATCATGCCTGGCGGCGTAATTAGAGGTCCCTGGTAATAAGCTTTTTGACCAGAGCGTCTATTTTTCGGTCCTCATCTGGCGTTGCAGGCTGGATTATTTCAAAGGTTTGAATCTGGATTGCCGCAATAGTTAATTTCAGCTGCTTGATGTAACGGCGACAGTTGATGCACATAAATAGATGGCACCGAAATACAAGTTTGCGGTAGAGGGCTGAAGCGGAAAAACTACCCAGATGCTTGATATTTGGCTGCTCGATATAATCGGAAGCAGATTCAGATACCTGCTTGCATGTCAGAGTAAATAGGTTACGCATCTATGGGGCCTTTGCGCGGGTTAAACATAAATTCAATTTTTGCCATTAATAATCGTTTGGTAAACCATCATTTACTAAAAATCGTTTTTTCTGCGGTTATTTGACTGTCAATTGGTACAACATTCGCCTGTTAGCTGAAAATGCTCAATAACTACAAATAACCTGTTTCTGGCTCGATGTAATAACACCCGCACGTTGGACTCGCTTACTTCCAGAATGTTACAGATTTCGTGTAAAGAATATCCCTGACGTTCTCTAAGGCTTAGTGTTGCGCCTTGCATGGATGGTAATTCGGCAATGCTATGGTCGAGACAGGTTGCCAGCTGCTCGCTGGATAAAAGTGATTCTGGCGAGCTGGCGTGCCATTCTGTGGGCGCTGTGGACCAGTGGCCCTGAGTATCGAAACGGTCGATCATTTCAGGGTCTTCGGCGGTTAGGTGTTCAAGAGAAATATTTCTTTTTTCTTTGCGCAGGCGGCTTTTTGCTTCATTCGCTACGATTGATAATATCCATGTTTTGAAAGCACTTCTTTGTTCGAATTTTGGTAGTGCTTTCAACACGGAAACCCAGGCCTCCTGTACGACTTCATCATCAAATTTCCGTCCAACGATGCTGCGCGCTAGAAATAACATGCTGGTCTGATATTTTTTAATGGCGAACCGATACGCCTCTTCGTTCTGCTGGAGCATTGCGTCGATGAGTTCTGAGTCAGAGGCGTACATTGAATATTTAGAGTTCGGAATATTCAGAGTTCGGTGGCAGATTTTATGACCTTGAAGACAATGCCATAATCGATTGCTTCATCTACCGACATCCAATAGTCGCGGTCGGTATCTTTTTCAACTTGCGCTAGGGCGCGCCCTGTTTCGTCGGCTATTAGTTGGTTAATTCTGGCTTTGGTTTTCAGGATCTGTTCTGCCTGGATGCTGATATCTGTTGCATCTCCGCGGGACCCGCCTGAGGGTTGGTGTACCAGATATCGAGTGTTGGGGAGAGAATATCTATTTTCTTTTTTTGCTGCGAGATAAATAGTTGTCGCTGCGCTTGCAACCCAGCCAGTACCGATTACTCGAACTTGCGGTTTAATGAATTTAATCATGTCGTAGATGGCGTCGCCAGATTCAACATGGCCGCCGGGTGAGCTGATATAAATGTCAATTGCTTCGTCACTTTCAGCGGCCAATGCGAGTAAATGCTCAATCGTAGTGCGGGCTATTTTTTCATTGATCTGGCCAAAAATTGATATGGCCCGCGACTTGAATAATTTCTCATCCATAAAGTTGGAATGAGGCCCTTTGTTGTCCTGAGTCTCGTCATTCATCATCGTTATATTTCCTTTAAAGTTTGAATGGCACCCTGCAAATAAGGGATGAGGGCAGCAAAGTCATCGGTATCGTTATAGTCTAATGGTTACTTGTCTGGATTGTTATTTTTTTTCGTAGTCTGTTCGGTTGTTCTCCTGCTTGATAACTATTTTTTTGCCATAGGCAGATAGAGGGGCAGAACCGTAAATGTGTTACGGGTTAAGTTGTAGTCAAAATCTATTTTAGGGATGAATATTTTGAAGTAAAAAATTGTTAGAAAAATGCCCTGGCAACATAGTCGGATAATTTCTGGATTACTTGCTGGTTGTTCAGGTACGGTTATATGGTTATATAAAGCCTTAGAAGGTGTGCATTTTAGCTGAATATATAGTACGTTTTCGACTAAAAACCTATCAATATAGTTATACAAGTTTGGTAAAAAACTGACGCAAGCTATTCAATTCGTGAGAGGATTTACCCCGTCGTATCACTCATTGAGACAGTACCTGTTTTGGCCCGTGGAATTGTTGTGGGCCTAATTATTTTTAAAATGTGGCGTACTGGTTTATTCGTTAGTTAAATTTAAGTAAGTAAAAATAATGCACGAACAGTATCTTGAGTTTCATCAGATTATTGATTTGTATTTTTCTAAACTGAACGCTACGTCAACTGATAGTATTTTTAAGGCAGCTGACCAGGCGAACGGTCATTGTGGGTTACGCGAAGATAAATTGAGGCGGGCGTTTATTCGGGTTTTGAATGAAGAGATTGGGACTTCGTTTGATAAACCCTGACGTCATTATACTCTCTAAGCTCGTCGAGGTCCGGCACGGTGGTAACTGTGAGTCTGTTGATAATTTCGTAACCGGGTAATTTGCTGGATTTTAGTCGAGAATCGGCAATAAAAATATGCGCTGCCAGTGATGGCAATTGATCTATCCAGGAAAAGTTGTCCCGGTCGTATAATACGTCAGCAGCAACTATTATATCGATGCGCTCGGTTAACTTGTGAATATCATCTAGTAGTTCTATCTTTACATTATTCAGGTAAGCATTGGCAGCACATGCATCGAGTGCATCAGGGTCGATGTCGCAAGCAATAACTTTATTGGCGCCTGCCAATTTAGCTGCAATTGAAATCACACCTGAACCGGCACCAAAATCCAGGATGTTTTTATTTTTAAAAATTTCCGCGTGATCAAGGATGTAACGACCTAAAACTTGTCCGCTTGCCCAGCAAAAAGCCCAGTAAGCTGGGTTTGCCATAATGGCGACTATTTCTTCTTGTTCCAATCTGCCGCGTGGATATTCTTCTGCCAATAAAAACAGAGAAATTTCTGGACAAATTGGCAGTTGAGTCGGTTTTATTTCTCCGGCAGTAATTGTTGCTGAAAGGTTTGCCTGTATTTTATGGGTGATGGACTGGGTCATTATTGGTCAACGGTAAGGCGGTTATTAAAGCGACCTGGTTGAGTCGAGTGAACCATGGAAAAAGGCAGATTTAACCGCCTAAACGTTGCTTTAAGCAATAAGTCATGGATTAATTCGGGATGATAAATGGCGTAAAAGGGCGGGTCAATATGCATCTGGTCTGTTGTTGCCGTTAAGGAGCAATAGCGGTTGCTTTATCAATTCTTTCACCGCAGGTACGCGTATTACCGCCAGTTAAGAACAGTTGGAAGAAATAAGAACTGATAGTGATTTATATTGTGATGAGGCGCACAGTTTAAAACCTAATAGACGAAGCTATATTTATTTGCGGCGAAATGGGTGCTCTAATCTGTGTTCAGCGAGCTCAAACACTTTGACGATTCAGCATATGGCAACTCAGGCCCGTGGTACCAATAATATTGTTCATTTATCGATGGCGAATCGGCCGCGAACGATCGAAGTTGTGCGTAAAATCAAAGTCGCGATTGATAAGAAAGTTGGCTATCTTCTGGATGGCTTATTGTTCAATGTGGTTGACGCATTGTTTGAAGAAACGCTGGGGCTCGATGAAGAGATGGGCCTGAGGCATCAATTTAACATTTGTCGTGCAATGAAAACGCTTGATGCGCCTTACAGAGATCAATATTTTGCATTGATGAATTTGTCCTGGGCTAACCTGATCGATGCAAAGGTGAAGGCACCGGTACCTGACCCTGATGAAGAGGTTATGTCCAGCTTGAGGCTTTATAGCGCCAGAAATACTAATCAGTATAAAATTCTTTTAGGCGAAATTGGTCAGAGATTTTGTACTCTGGCCTCAAAGGACGAACTGGAATTTCATCCCTTGATGCCACTTAATTTTTATCTTTGTTTTTGGTATTCGACTGAACAACTTAATCTTTCAATGGTGGAGCGTAAATTATTATTGCCGCTGTTTGATCGTTTTGTTATGGATCGTTTTGGTAAGGTTTTGTCCATCGCAAACCAGGGTATGGCTGAACTTGAGGTTGCCATTGCGCCAAAGTAGTCTTTGCTTATGGGCATTGAATGGCCTTTAGGAATAGTCGCTGTTGTCTGCATAGCGAAAGTCTCAGCGGCGATCACTATTTCAAAAAATAATTCCTCGCTATTTCTGTTCTGAAACCACAGCTGTGCTTTGGGCTTGCAACCAGCTTTATGATGTTGATTGGGCGGTGGATTTGGCGGCAGTTTGTGTGGTTTAAGTGTTATCTATGATCTGTGATTAGTGCAAGTAATGCTGCCTTGTTATAATTCCTCTGAACTACCGCGAAAGGAAACTATGGATGAAGCCCTTAGCGGAATAAAAGGGCCCTTAGCGGAATAAAAAGGCCTTTAGCGGTTATAAAAGCCCTTAGCGGAATAAAAAGCCTTTAGTGCTTATAAACAGTCCTTAACAGTCAGCAAGAAAATTAATGAGGTAAATGAGTGGAAAATCAGGATATTGAAGAAATTCGACAAGCAGTACGGCAGCTATGTAGCAATTACAGTGAAGATTATTGGCTCGGCCTAGATAGAACGGGTGGGTATCCAACCGATTTTGTTAAAGAATTAACAACCTCAGGGTTTTTGACCGTTCTTATCCCCGAAGAGTACGGCGGTGCTGGACTTGGCCTGAGAGAAGCTTGCGTAGTGATGGAAGAGGTTTGTCGGTCCGGCGCACATGCTGGGGCATGTCATGCGCAGATGTATGTGATGGGGTCGGTATTACGTCACGGCAGTGACTATCAGAAAAAGACCTACCTGCCAAAAATAGCGGCAGGGGAATTACGCTTACAGAGTTTTGGTGTGACTGAACCCACCACGGGTACAGATACAACCAGCTTAAAGACTGTAGCTAAGAAGGAGGGCGATGAATATGTGATCAACGGGCAGAAGGTCTGGATTAGCAGGATAGAGCATTCTGATTTAATGGTGCTGCTCGCCCGTACTACGCCACAGTCCGAAGTGAGCAAAAAAACCGATGGATTATCGGCATTTTTGATTGATGTTCAGGCGGCCAATGGCAATGGTCTGACTATTCAACCGATTGAATCAATGATTAATCATCATTCGTGTGAGTTGTTTTTTGATGATCTGCGTATACCCGCAGATAATTTATTAGGTGAAGAAGGTAAGGGGTTTCGAGTTATTCTGGATGGTATGAATGCAGAACGTATCTTAATTGCAGCCGAATGTATTGGTGATGGTCGCTACTTTGTTGATAAAGCTAGTGCTTACGCAACTAATCGAATCGTATTTAAGCGTCCAATTGGACAAAACCAGGGGGTTCAGTTTCCGATTGCGCGTAGCTACACCCAGGTTGAGGCGGCAGCCTTGATGGTGGACAAGGCGGTAGATTTATTTGATGCCGGTGAGCCATGTGGCGCGGAGGCAAATATAGCAAAATTACTGGCTTCTGAAGCCTCCTGGCAAGCAGGGGATGTTTGTATGCAAACCCACGGTGGTTTTGCCTTCGCCAAGGAATATCATATTGAACGAAAGTTCCGTGAAACAAGGTTGTATCAAATAGCGCCGATTTCTACAAACTTAATCCTCAGCTTTGTTGGTGAGCATGTGTTGAAAATGCCGCGCTCCTATTAAAGCCGCATTGGCACTCGTATAAGAGCCGCATTGGCACTTGGATAAAAGCCGCATTGGCAATAATGCCTTTTAGTCAGAGCTGTTCTGGTTTTGCAGCGCATAAAAAAATGCCCGTATAAAACGGGCATTTTTTTGCTACTATATGTTTGCTATTTAAACGACAGTATTAAACGACGCCAAAAGCAATCATTGCATCGGCTACTTTAACAAAACCGGCGATATTGGCGCCCTTGACGTAGTCCACACCACCATCGGGTTTTTTGCCATATTCCAGACAGCTGTCATGTATACCTTTCATGATATCTCGGAGCTGTTCCTGCAGTTGGTCTTCGGACCAGCTAATGCGTCCGGAGTTTTGGCTCATTTCCAGGCCGGATACTGCAACACCACCCGCATTTGACGCCTTGCCGGGTGCGTAAGAAATACCCGCGTCTTTGAATACCTTGATGCCAGCGAGGTCAGTTGGCATATTTGCGCCTTCAGACACGCCAATACAGCCGTTCTTAACAAGCACGGCAGCTTCAGCTCCAGTGAGTTCGTTTTGAGTTGCACAGGGTAAGGCAAGGTCGCATTTCACTGACCATGGTCGTTCTCCAGCATGAAAGGTAGCGCCATCATATTTGTCTGCATATTCAGAAATGGGACCACGCTGAACAGTTTTTAAATTCTTGATCCAGTCCAGTTTTTCCTGAGTGATGCCGGCAGGATCATGAATATATCCTTTTGAATCTGACAAGGTGAGGACCTTGCCACCGAGCTGGAGTATTTTTTCTGCTGCGTGTGTGGCGACATTACCAGAACCAGAAATTACCGTTGTTTTGCCGTCAATGCTATCGCCTTTGTAATCAAGCATGTTTTGCAGGAAGTAGACCGCACCATAGCCAGTGGCTTCTGTTCGTACCAGACTGCCGCCAAACTCCAGCCCTTTGCCGGTAAGAATGCCGGTGAATTTATTAGTGATTCTTTTATATTGGCCAAACATATAACCAATTTCGCGTGCGCCGACGCCAATGTCCCCAGCTGGTACATCAGTATCTTCGCCAACATGGCGATACAGCTCAGTCATAAAGGATTGGCAGAAACGCATGATTTCATTATCTGACTTGCCCTTGGGGTTAAAGTTGGAGCCGCCTTTACCGCCACCCATGGGGAGTCCTGTGAGGCTGTTTTTAAATGTTTGTTCGAAGGCGAGGAATTTCAGAATGCTTTCGGTGACGCTAGGATGAAACCTGAGTCCACCTTTATAAGGCCCAATAGAATTGTTATTTTGGACCCGCCAGCCTCTCTGTACTCTTATATTGCCATTGTCATCTTCCCAGCAAACTCTGAAGCTGACTACTCTATCTGGTTCTGCGATACGTCTCAGAATTTGATACTTATGATATTTCTCTTTGTCTTCGATATATTCAAATATATCTTCGGCCACTTCTCTGACAGCCTGGATAAATTCATCCTGATGGGGGTTACGTTTTTCAACCCCGGCCATAAATTGCTCTAAATCTACGTGATCTGATACTGCCATAATACTCTCCATTTTATTGTAATTACCCAGTGGTTCAGGTGGTAATTTTTGTTTTCATTTGATCCTATTGACAGTTTAGCTGGACAATTCGAACTTGCTTTGCTGTATTCGATTGCTTGACAGTCCGTTGGCAACCTATGAAATGCTTAAGACTAACCTCATACCCAGATAACTCTTAAAGGATGGTTTTCCTTGCCAGACCACAGTCTATAGCAATAGCAGAGGATAGCCAATTGCACGTTGCGGTAAAGGTTTTGGCTGTATACTTTCTAGACATAATACTAATTTAGCGGGTGTGAATGGTGACGAAAAGGCAGCTGGCCAGGTAAGAATAATTGCAACATTTTTGGTCTTTTACGCTGGGTATACGCCTGTAACGGAGTGTTGATCGAAATAGCGCATAATGACCAGGCCGTAGTTTGTAGATTGTGCAGCTAAATAAACATTACATCAAATATTGCATTATAAGGCGGCTTCGAAGATGACGACGATTTTGTTTCGGTTGCCTGATGTATAATGCCTGATATTTGATTTTAATTTGAATAATCCAGGAGAGAACGGAATGCCTGACAATTTATCGGAAGCGATGCTGGCATCGCAGGCGGCAATGGTTGAGTTTATTGCACGTAATTTTAAGCCTGTTGTAGATGATATAGATTCAGTGACCGCGCAACGAGAAAAAATTCGCCAGGCGTCGAAACAGGCTGGTTTTTTTTATAAAACTCAACCCAAAGAATTCGGCGGTAACCCAGCCGGAATATTTGAGTTGACTATGTTGCGAGAATTGTTAGCTGCCGCCAACTCACCCTATACCAGTGCAGTATTTGGCCCAGGGCCGGGTTTATTACATGCTACAGAAGGGGTGTTGAGGCGCAACTATCTTGAACCTGTAATGCGCGGAGAAAAACGCGGTGCGTTTGGTTTCACTGAACCTGATTCCGCGCAAAGGCCTACCTATGCTGTTAGCAAGGGGGATGATTTGTTAGTTACGGGGCAAAAATCTTATGTTACTGGGGGCGCTACAGCAGATTTTGTTTCGGTGCTGGTCAACGCCGAGCAGGCTGATGGAGTAAAGCTTGGGACTGCGATGGTGGTGATTGATCGTGAGTCCGAAGGCGTAACCATAGACAGGGTTTTTTCAACCATGGAAGGCGGCGGGCATGTCTCGATGCAATTCAATCAGGTTCGAGTGCCGATGGAGCATGTTATCGGCAAGATCGGCGAGGGTATGCCACGGGCCCTGGGTAGTATTGGTAATGTTCGTTTGATGGTGGCGGCTCAGGCGACCGGGATTTGCCAATGGGTACTTCAGTATATTGAGGATTATTTGCAGGCACCGCACCGTAGCGGTACGCCACTGGGAGACCGAGAGGGTATTCGGTTGCGGTTTGCTGATATGCGAATCGAGACCTATGTCGCTCGTAGCGCGTTATATCGAACCGCACGATTAGCAGAGACAGCGGAAAATATTGTTAATGAAACCATAGCCACCAAAGTTTTTTGTACCGAAACTGCAGGTAGGGTAGTGGATTGTGCGTTGCAATTGTTGGGCGGGCAGGCGTTAGTGACTGGGCATCCACTGGAGCAACTTTATCGTCAGGTAAGGTCTTTGCGCCTGGTTGAAGGTGCGAGTGATTTGCTCCGCCTTAATTTAGTTAAAGGTAAATTGGAATTGGGGCTGGGGAGAGTATAGCCGGCACTATTCTATCAGCTATATCAGCGCTAATTCGTCCGCGCTGATTTGCATAGAGTCAGCTTTGCATGGAGCCAAGTTTACATAACTCCAGGTAGCCATTTGAGAATTTAACCTGAGACGGTAGACTATTAGTTAATATATTTTTCAGGTTCAGTTCATGATTAATCTTAGTCGCGAAGGTAATGTATTTGTCCTCACCATGAATGCAGGTGAAAATCGTTGGAATACTACTTTTGTTCGAAGTTTCGCTGCTGCGTTGGACGAGGTGGAAGCCTCCAGCGGTGCGGCTTCGCTGGTTACTATTTCCGCAAGCGAGAAGTTTTTTTCCAACGGGCTGGATTTAGACTGGAATGCTTCCCGTGGTGAACACCCAGGTGGTGACCGGAAGGTATTTGGTCATGAGTTTATGTCGCTGATGGCGAGAATGATTACTTTTCCAATGCCAACTTTATGTGCAATTAATGGCCATGCCTTTGGTGCGGGTCTAATGCTGGCGCTGTGTCATGATATCCGCTTTATGCGTTCTGACAGGGGATACCTCTGCGCTAATGAAATTGAATTGGGTATGGTTATCCCAGACCCTGAACTGGCGCTTTTTCGGCATAAGTTGCCGCTAAATGTTTTTTTCGAAACAGTACAATTTGCTCGTCGCTGGACTGGCCCTGATGCTTTGAACGCAGGCATAGTTGAGCAGGTCGCGGAATTAGATGCGCTTAATGGGGCCACTATTAAACATGCCGAAAGCTTGTCTCGGTTAGGTGAAAAAAGGCAGGTATTTGGACAAATGAAAGAGCGTATCTATGGTGAAAATGCTGCTATCAATGGTCTTCATGGGCCCGCCTATATGTTGCGTAACAGTGCTGAGTTTCTATGATGCCTGAGCACTATTTTGCAACACTATTTGCGGCACTATTTTCTAACGTAGCAACGTCGCGTGGTAGTACTTCATGGGTATGAACCGAACTGGCGTCAGGGTCGATAACTGAAGGCTGTGGCGCCGGGTTTGAGAGATTTTACAGCTAATTTGGCCCAACGGCATAAGTTTGGCCTGGTATCACGGGGATCGATGATGTCTTCAATCTCAAAATACTCCGCAGAGCGAATTGGCGATCGAAGTTTGTTCAGGCGTTGTTTGATTTTCAATAGATGCGCATCATGGTCATCTGCTGCGGTTAATTCGGCCTTGTAAGCGACTTCTATACCGCCTTCAATAGGTAACGAACCCCAGTCACCTGATGGCCATGCAAATCGAAAATGTTGTTTGCCTGGTTTGGTATTTGAGGCGCCTGCGACGCCAAATGCCTTGCGAATAATAACACTGCAAAAAGGTACCGTGGATTGCCCCAGGGCAGCGAGTGCCTGTGAACCCGCGCGTATGGTGGCATTTTCTTCGGATTGTTTGCCAATAAGAAATCCAGGGCAATCCACAAGGTGGACCAGGGGCAGGTGGAATGTCGAGGCTAGATCACAATGGCGGACTAATTTACGGCATGCGTCCGCAGTCCATGCGCCGCCATAGATCATAGGGTCTTCTGCAAATACGGCAACTGGTATGCCGTCCAGGCGTGCAAGGCCACAGATTATCGATTTGCCCCATTTTTTGCCAATTTCAAAGAATGAACCGGTGTCAAAAACGGAATTAATAATGGGCCGCATTTTATAGACCTTGCGGGTATCTTTGGGCACGATTGTATGTAAATGCGGGTCGCATCGATTGACAGGATCGTTATTTTTGATGATGGGTGGTAGTTCATCAATATTGCTAGGCAGATACGAAAGAAAATTTCTTGCCAGCTCAAAAGCTTGTTCCTCAGTGCTAGCTTCATCGTCAATTGCGCCATTGCGCGTATGGATTTTACTTGCGCCGAGTTCTTCTTTGGCGACGTTACCCAAACTCGCCCAATCTACCAGGGCCGGCCCTGCGATCATCATCTGCGCACTATTTTTCACTATCACCGAGTAGTGTGAGGTTGAAACTCGGGCCGCGCCGATGCCGGCTACGGAGCCTAAAGCAAGCGAAACAGACGGCGCAATGCTTAGTTGGTTAACAACAATTTCCCAACCGGCCATACCTGGAATGTAAGTGCGACCGGAAGTTTCGATAGTTTTGACCGATCCACCGCCGCCCATACCGTCTACCAGGCGTACATGTGGTAGCCTTAGTTCATTGGCCAGACCCTCAGCCTGAAATCGTTTGGCAGGAATGGACGCATCCGCAGAACCACCGCGAACGGTGAAGTCGTCGCCCGACAAAATGATTGGTCGGCCATCGACTTCTGCGGTGCCGAATAAAAAGTTAGCTGGTGTGAACGCTGTTAGATTGCCTTGTTCGTCGTACTGGGCAGCGCCAGCTAGCTTGCCGATTTCATAGAAAGTATCGGGGTCGGCAATTTTATTGATGCGTTCGCGAATAGTGTATTTGTTAAATTCGTGTTGCCGTGCGACCTTATCCGGCCCGCCCATTTTTTCAGCGAGTAAACCCCTGGCCTGTATTTCGTCTATTTCATTTTGCCAACTCATTGATTGATCCTTATATCTATTACGATGCTTTTTTTGAATCCAGTTAGATCCTAAACCAGTAGCATCTGTGTTTACAAAAAACCTTTTGCGCCAGTGGCGTAATAATGATGATATTCTGCTGGCTGGTCGAGCTTATAACCTCGGATTCAGCACAATTAGGTCATCAAATCTAGGCCCATAATACGCCTGTAAAAGGATTGGACAATGAAACAATATCCACAGCATCGTTATACGCCGCCTGTTGGTGCGACCGAAATTGTACTTGTTAGGCATGGGCAAAGTAGGGCTGCCATACCTGGACAGCCTTTTCCGTTGCAGCCGTTTCCTCAAAAAAAAGGCCAGGGTGACCCGGAACTGTCTGCGCTTGGGCGTATGCAGGCGTTAAAGGTTGCTGCCCAGCTGGCCAGTGAACCCATCAATGCTATTAATGCTATTTATGTGACGAGCCTTTGCCGAACTCATGAGAGTGCAGCGCCGTTAGCCGCTAAGTTGGGGTTAATGCCAATTGAGGAGGCAGGCTTAAGGGAGGTACATCTTGGTGAGTGGGAGGGCGGGGTTCTTCGGATAAAAGTCCATGAAAATGATGCGCTCTATCAGCAAATGCAACTAGAGCAGCGTTGGGATGTTATCCCTGGCGCAGAGTCTCACGACGAAATTCAATTGCGCGTAGCTGCGGCGCTGAGCAGTATGGTCGCGCAGCACCAAGGTCAACGAATTGTCGCTTTTGTTCATGGTGGAATAATAGGGCACATTTTATCGCAGGTGACCCGGTCAGAGGCCTTTGCTTTTAACGGTTGCGACAATGGATCAATCAGCAGGATTGTAGCCGCTGAAGACACCTACAGGTTAAGAGGGTACAACGATACGGCGCATTTACAAGGCCTGGAATCAGATTCAATGCTCAGTTAGGGGGAAATCTGATTAAGGTCTAATGATGAACATATCCGCATAATCAGAATTTCCCTGGGGAAATTTTATCGACTGCCAAAGCCTTTAATGGCGCGGAGTAACTGGCGACAGGTGACCTGGCCGACCAGCTTGCCATTGTCAACGATTGGCCTGCGTCGATGTTTATGATCCAGCATACTGGCTGCAACGGTGATGATGTCTTCATCAGGTTGGTTAACTTCGACATTTTTAGTCATAATATGCTGCACTATTTCTGCACCTGGTTCGTCGCCATTGTAGACTGCGCTGACAATAGCCTTGAGGCAGTCTAGTTCAGACAACATACCTACAAGATTGTTATCGCTATCAACCACGACTAAACCTGAAAGCTTATGCTTTAATATGATTTGAGCAGCTTCAGACACCGTCATGGATTGTTCAACGGTAACAGGTTTTCGCATATAATCTCGTACTTCAACGGACTTCGACATGGTGAACTCCTGAATTTTTTATGCTGTGCCCCGTATCAGTATAGTAAAGTACACAAGGTATGCCAATGACTACCCTGTGGTGTTTTGGTCAAGTTTAGTTTTAGCCTTAATTGATCCACCTGATTGTGCCTCTGAATGTGCAACTGATTGCGTGAGGTTTATCAGGTGTCTCAGCAGTGAGTAAATACCGGTTTAAACGATCATGCAGGCACCTGGTCAGAATCGTCTAATTTGGTATAGGGTGCCTGGGTACAGTAGAATTAAAATTTGAAGGTAACAGCCTGCGAATGGAATATTGAATATGCGTACGAGCCGTTTGGTGATCTTTATATTAACCATTAGTTGTAGTGTTGCGCTGTCAGTTAATGTTGCCGCTGCCGCTATAGATTCTGTAGCAGCTTCTGCAAGTCATGTAGCCAGGCAGCGGGTGCTTGAGTTGCTGCAAGGTTATGAATGGCATTTATCCGACTATCAATTTGAAACTATGCCGCCCAATACCTATGAAATTTTAATGGATATTGTAGCCGATGAAAATTTGTTGGCATTTGTTCGTCGTAGAGCGCTGTTGGCATTGTCACATTATGCTAATGAAACCGTATGGCTGTTTTTTATTCAGTGGATGGCGAAAGACGATAATTTGATAAAACCCCAGCGAGTGATCGAAACAATGTGCGCGACGTTTGCAGCCTCAAAGCCAGCGCAACTTGGTCAATTGCTATTGCCGGATCTGGTAGCAACAGATGTTCACTATGCTGCAGCGATTGAAAAATGTTTGCAGCAGACCAACAGCCTAAGTGAGGCTGATGTTGGTTTAGCGTTGAAGGTATATGCGGCTGGGCGACTCGAATCAAATCGGCAATCTGATGTGAAATTTGGTAATGGCTATGTGTATTCAGAGCAGCTTAAGTGATGCCTGCATCGCCGACATTTACCGACGCTGATTTGTGCGCGTTTGAGCGCGATGGTTATTTTATTTGGCGTGGCCTGGTAACTGAAGCTGATTGCTCGAAAATGAAACAGGTCGCAGACACGCATCTTGCTGAGTGTTTGGCGCCTGCAGAGTACGAGGTCGATGTATGTTACCCAGGTGCACCGAACACCCTGGATTCACTGGGTGGCGAAACAGTTCGGCGGTTGCTGCATGCCTTTAGTCGGCATCCGGTGTTCAGGGATTGGGCTACATCCAAGGTATTAAGAAATTTATTGGTGCAATTGTTCGCGGATGACGCGGTGCAACTTTCTCAGAGTCATCACAATTGTATTATGACGAAAAGACCGGGTTATAGCAGTGCGACGTTGTGGCATCAGGATAATAGGTATTGGGATTTTGATCAGCAAAATTTGATAAGCGTATGGCTGGCGTTAGGTGATGAGCAGATCAAAAATGGTTGCTTGAGAGTGATACCAGGTTCGCACAAAATGAATTTTGAATCGGGCAGGTTTGATGCGAATTTGTTTCTTCGTACCGATTTGGCCGAAAACAAGGCGCTCATTGGCAAATTTGTTCGAGTAGCGCTTAATAAGGGTGATGTTTTGTTTTTCCATAGTAAACTATTTCATGCGGCTGGACGTAATCTAACCAATGAAACCAAAACCTCGCTTGTCTTTACCTATCACGAAATGAAGAATTCTCCGATTCATGGAACCCGTTCGGCACGATACCCTAGCATTTCAATCTAGCAAAGCAGTGGCTAAATGACGATATTAGTTAACTCTGGGCCGATCTTAGGGGCAGGTATTGAATGCCGTATTGGGCATAACCCGGGCAGTAAGCAGAGAAGGGTTTCCAATAGGCTATCAAATTTTCATTTAGATGTTAGAAGTTTTGATGTTAGAGATTTATAGATTGTTAACAGTGATTTATAGATTGAAGGGAGGAGATATTTCAAGCATCTTTTTCTGAATTACTGGTTTTCGTTGGGCCGTGCTATACCATTCTATTTTTGCGATGTGTTTAGCGATGTGTTTAGGCACGTGCAAAGATTGTTGAAATGCGTAATATCATTAATTGAGTTTCATTGTTTATGGGGTACACTGGGCATCGTGAAAAATTATCTACATCAATGGTTGGCTTTAGTCTGTGGTTTGGTCACATTGTTGTTTGCCTATGGCGCTGCAGGGTCAGGTATTGAAGAGTCGAAGCTAAGAAAAAGTATTGTATCAGTGCATGCTTATTTGGGGGGTCGATCAGTACTTGAAGGCACCGGTTTTGTGGTTCATAGCGACGAATTCAATGGTTATGTCGTCGTCAACGCTAACGCGCTTAAAGACCAGCATACATTAACAATTAAACTGCCAGATAGCGAAACAGAACTGATCGCACAAGTTCTATCAAGTCGTACTGATATTGACTTTGCGCTGCTTAAGGTAAGCGGTATGAGGTTGCCGAGTATTCCGTTTGCTGCCCGTCAGCCGGTTACCGGCGATATTGTATGGACTGCAAATCGCTGGAATTCAAACCACAACCTGCTGGGCTTGTCGAAAGGAACATTGCGGAGCAGCAATGCCCTGGCGAATGAAAATAGCCGGCTATTAATTCATGATGCGATAGGTAACGGACGGGCTTTTGGCTCTGTTTTGCTTAATGAGTGTGGTGAGGTGGTGGGTCTTAATACCGCGCTAAGTAAGGACGATAACATGGTTAAAGCGGTTGATGGAGGCACATTAATGCGGCTGCTTAAACAGCAAAATGTTCGGCCTGAACAATCAACTTCGGTCTGTATCTCCGAAATTCAATTGGCGACTAACCGTGCTGAGTATGCTGCAGAAGAGGCAATGAAAGCGAAGCAAATTGCTAATGCCGCACAGCTAGTGGTTATTTCGCTTGAAAAAAAATTAACCACAACGGCAAATAAAAATTTATATTTGACTCAGCAGATTGAGAGTGCAAGGTCTAGAGCTGAGCAGGCAATAGCAGCGGCCGAGCGAGTGGGTGTCAGAAGCCAGGAAATTCAATTAGAAATGGAAAGAAAAGCCGTCAGTCTTCAGGCTGAAACACAGGAATTAGTTCGGCAATTTGAAAGAGAGAGTGCACTCGCGGAGCAGCGTTTTGATCAATTACTCGCGGAACAGATACAAACCACTGCGACCCGCGAAAAACTTCTGATTTTTGGTTTTATTGTATTTGCTGTAGTTTCTGGTTTGCTGATTATTGTTTTCCAGCGAAAACCATTTGTTGGTCTGCCAAAGGGTCGGTTTGCCCTTGAACCGGACAAACCTTCGGTTTTAACTCGGCTCGAACGTAGTATTGAAGATATAGCAGAATATGTTCTGGACGGTAAAGATGATGATGGGGCTCGATATCAGCTGCGCATACCGAGAAAACAAATGGGTGAATATGACGGTGTTGTGATTGGCAGAAACCCGAAGAATAGCCCTTTTATCATAAACCACGCTGATGTTTCACGAAAGCATGTGCGATTGAAGATGATAAAAGATCGACTTTTTATCGAGGACCTGGGTTCAACCAATGGTACTAGCGTAAATGGCCAGGCGATAGAGGAAAAAGGGGCTGTATCTATTATTAATGGGGATCAGATCGTAATGGGGTCGGTGGTGATGAACTTGAAATGTGTTAACTGATAATGCGTCAAAGGAAAAGAGCTCCAGATAGCCTTTATATAGCTGGTTTATCTGTTAATATCTTCGCTGCTTTGGAGACCTGCGTCCAAAAGAGGCGGGTGTCTGTTAAAAAATGAGCCGATGGGGTCAGTTATAATTGAGAAGGTCACGAGCCGATTGTTGAACATCTGATTGTTGAACATTTTTTGTCATTTTCACAATATCTAAAATAACGAATGTGAACGCCGGTGATATATCTCACCCTGAATCTTGTGCGTTCGATTTTTGCTGGATCCTGGTTACTGGTTGGTAGGTAGTGTGATGAGAATGGGCTGTAGCGTAGTGAGATAAAAACGCCGTCTCAATTTAAGATTTGAGTAATTTAGGAAAGTATTATGTCTGTAGTTGAAGAAATTAACCAACCCGATGTGGCCAATGCTGGATCAGGTGTGGTTGTGAGGTTTGCCGGTGATTCCGGCGATGGTATGCAATTAACTGGGAACAATTTTACCGAAGCTACCGCTATTTACGGTAATGACCTGGCAACTTTTCCGGATTTTCCTGCTGAGATTCGAGCCCCAGCGGGTGCTACTTTTGGTGTTTCAGCTTTTCAGATCTATTTCGGTTCAGAAGATGTTACTACTGCGGGCGACGATGTTGATGTGTTGATCGCAATGAACCCTGCGGCATTGATTACTAATCTAAAAGAACTTGTGCCTGGCGGGCTAATAATCGCTGATGCTGATGCTTTCACGGCCAAAAACCTGGCGCGCGCGGGTTATAAGGATAATCCACTTGAAGATGGCTCTCTCGACGCCTTTCGACTTATTTCTATCGGTATAACAAAACGTGTAGTTGATACGGTAAAACCTTTTGGACTTAGTCATAAGTTTGCAGTTCGTTGTAAGAATATGTGGACTTTGGGATTAACCATGTGGCTGTTTGATCGCAGTCGTGATGCTGCAATCGATGGCTTGCGCACCAAGTTCGCTAGCAAACCTGATATAGCAGAGGCCAATGTTGCTGCGATAAATGCAGGTCATGCGTATGGCGAGACGGCCGAATTACCGACCGGTGTAGAAGTTTATAAAGTGCCTGCAGCTTCTGTTAAACCTGGCTTATATCGAAATACCACCGGTACAGAGTCATTGTCTTATGGGATTATTGCTGGCGGCCAATTGGCAAATGTACCCATTTTATTTGCTTCGTATCCTATAACGCCAGCTTCAGGTTTGCTGCATACACTTTCCGGGCAGAAACAATTTGATGTAATGACGTTTCAGGCTGAAGATGAAATTGCTGCAGTTTGTGCCGCCATTGGGGCCTCTTTTGCGGGCTCGCTAGGTGTGACTTCCAGCTCTGGGCCTGGTATTTCTTTAAAGGCTGAGGCTATATCTTTAGCCTGTGCCACCGAGTTGCCCTTATTGATAGTAAATACCCAACGGGGTGGTCCATCTACCGGTCTGCCGACCAAGACCGAGCAGTCTGACCTATATCAATCTGTATTTGGTCGTCACGGCGATACTAGTTTGCCGGTTATTGCAGCAAAAGACTCGGTGGATTGTTTTGATGTGGCAATCGAAGCCATTCGTATTGCGACTAAATATCGTACTCCAGTGATCTTGTTAAGTGATGGCTATATTGCAAATGCTTCAGAGCCATGGTTTGTTCCTGATATCAATGACTATACCCCTTTTCCTGTAGAGTTTGAGGCCGAGCCCGAAGGGTTCTCGCCAGTTAATCGTGACCCAGAGACCCTGGCAAGAGTATGGGCGAAACCAGGTACGCCCGGTATGGAACACAGAATAGGCGGTATTGAAAAAGACGCGGTTACAGGTGATATATCCTACGATTCAGAAAATCACCAGAAGATGACCGATATAAGAAAAGCCAAGATCGACGGTATTGCACGGGATATACCTCTGCAGGATATTGCCATGGGTTCTGAAAAAGGCGCTGTTGCCGTTGTTGGCTGGGGTTCTACCTACGGTTCTATCCACCAGGGTGTGAAGCGCTGCAGGCAGGACGGAATGGAAGTGTCGCATATTCATATCCGCCACATGTGGCCGCTGCCAGCTAATTTAGGTGAATTACTATCGGGTTATGAAAAGGTATTGGTACCCGAGATGAATACCGGCCAGCTGGTTAAGATATTACGTGCTGAATATATGATTGATGCCAAGGGCTACAGCAAGGTCAATGGGCAGCCTTTTAAAATTCGAGAAATTGAGAACGAGATTAAAGCCTTAGCGGAGGTCGTAAAATGAACGCACCTGTAAAGTTAACTTTGAAAGATTACGCCACCGACCAGGAAGTGAGATGGTGCCCTGGGTGTGGTGATTATGCGATTTTGAAGACCATTCAAAAATTGATGCCAGAGTTAGGGGTGGCTAAAGAAAACTCTGTATTTGTATCAGGTATAGGCTGTTCATCACGCTTTCCTTATTATATGAATACCTTTGGCTTTCACACCATTCATGGCCGAGCGCCATCAGTTGCGACTGGGGTGAAATTAGCCAATCCTGAACTTGATGTGTGGATGATCACCGGTGATGGTGATGGTTTAAGCATTGGTGGTAATCATATGCTGCATGTACTTCGGCGTAATATTGATTTGAATATTTTGTTATTTAATAATGAAATCTACGGCCTCACTAAAGGTCAATATTCACCAACCTCCAAAGTTGGCACTAAGTCCCCATCAACGCCAGATGGTTCGGTCGATTCGCCCTTAAACCCATGCACATTTGCACTCGGCGCTGGCGCAAAATTTGTTGCTCGTTCAATTGATACGGATATGAAACATTTGACTGCGGTGCTGACCGAGGGTCATCAGCACAGAGGGGCTTCTTTTGTAGAAATTTACCAGAACTGTCCTGTGTACAATGATGAGATATTCGAACATCTAAAAAACAAAAAGACAGCGCCAGATACTCGACTGGTACTTGAAAATGGCGCGCCGATGATTTTTGGTAAAGAGAAGAACAAAGGCATCACGCTTAATGTGCAGCGCTTGGCTTTAGAAGTCGTCACCATTGGAGAGGCGGGTATTACTGAAGCTGATATTCTGGTACATGATGAAACTAATAAAGTAATGGCACAAATGTTGGTGGAGCTACAAGCCCCTGATTTTCCGACAGCCATTGGTGTTATCTATAATGCACCTGCTGTTGCCTATGTGGCTGATGTATATTCTCAGCGAATAGAAGTTAGAGAAAAGCAGGCACCAGCAGATCTGAATGCTTTGTTGAGGTCTGGTCATACCTGGACAGTTGAATAGGGTGTTTTTGAGCGTTAGCACCACCGTGCGCGCGACAAAGAGCGCTTAACAACTTTTATAAAAAAACCTGGCTTTCGCCGGGTTTTTTTTCGCCTGATGGTAGTTTTTGATTCACTGCCGTTCACAGGTTGCTTGAAGCAAGTTTAATTTATGGAGCAGGAAATGAATCTTCTAATTGTTGGGGTTGGTATTTTTATAGGTATTCATTTACTGCCTGTGGTGGCGCCGCTGCGTACCCTGTTTTTCAATGCGCTGGGTGAAAAAGGTTATAAGGGCCTGTATTCGATCATTGCACTAACAGGTTTTGGTTTAATAGTTTGGGGTAAGGCAGAGGCGGATTTTGTCAGCTTATGGGTGCCGCCAGAATGGAGTCGACAGTTAACCTGGTTGATGATGTTGCCAGCAATGATTCTTATTGTCGCAGCCAATGTCCCAGGAAATATCAAACGTTTTACACCGCACCCAATGATGTGGGCGGTATTTATCTGGGCCATATCGCATCTGGCTACCAATGGCGACCAGGCCAGTATTGTTTTAATGTCGTCGTTCGCAATATATGCCTTGATACATATTATCTCGGCAAATATGCGGGGCGCAGAAAAACAAACTGAAATATTACCTTTTATAGCGGATATCAAAGTAGCTTTGATGGGTGCCTTTGCTTATGGACTTTTATTGTTTATCCATCCCTGGCTATTTAGAATGCCTGCTTTTTAAATAGCGAAGTTGTAGATCTGAATAGAAGTTGTAGACCTGAATAGCAGTTGTAGACCTGAATCTTAGTAGCCATGAATAACCGCCATTAGTTATCGAGCTGTGTCGACGGATCCTGATTTTGTTCGATAAGGGCGGCATCAACGCTTTTATCAACACCAAGTAATACCAGCCAGTCCTGTAACATTAGATACAGGCTGGGTACCAGGAACAAGGTTATAACTGTCGCAAATAAAACCCCAAAGGCTAAAGAAATAGCCATAGGGATAAACATAGACAGTTCCCGGTCGGTGCTGGTCATTAATGGAATCAAACCAACAAAGGTTGTAACCGAAGTAAGAATGATAGGCCTGAACCTGGCGACCCCGGCCATTGTGACGGCGTCAAAAACTGAAATACCCAGTGCTCGCTGGCGGTTAATATGATCCACCATCACCAGTGATGCATTGACCACTACACCTGATAGCGCAATGATGCCCAGTAGAGAGAAGAAAATAAGGTCCTTGTCCATAATGTAGTGACCAACAATTGCCCCCACTGCGCCAAAGGGGATAACGCTCATAATGACCAGTGGTTGAGTATAGGATTTAAGGGGAATAGCCAGTAGCGCGTAAATAACCAAAAGGGCGATGGGAATGGTATTAACCATACTGCCGATGGCTTCAGTTCTGACCTCCTGTTCGCCACCAAGGGAGTATGAAACACCCGGGAATTCACTATTATGACAGCGGTTTTTGCGGTTCGAAAAAGTGGATTTGTTTTCGCATAAAACAAGTTGGATTGAAGACATGATTTCTTCAGGGGTGACCAGGTTACGGTTAATGTCGCCAGTTACACTCACCGTGCGTTTCTGGTTTTGGCGTTGGATTGATGAATAACCATGGCCATATTGGACTTCGGCGACGGCGGTAAATGGCACTTCTAAGCCATCTTTTGTTCTGATCCGCATATCTTCAAGGTTGCCGAGAGAGCGACGTTCGTTTTCAGGGTAGCGGACCATTACTTTAACGTCATCTGAGCCACGCTGCAGGCGCTGTGCTTCTTCACCATAAAAAGCCTGCCGGACCTGTCTGGCGAGATCGTTAAGAGTTATGCCTAACGGTTTTGCGTGTTCAAGAATGTTCAATTTAACTTCCTGTTTGCCAGCGCGGAATGAATCTGTTAGATCCAGGATGCCAGGATATCGGGAAAGGTCTTCTCTCAGGCTTGCGGCGGCGATACGTAATTGTTCCACGTCGCGGCCCTGAATTTCGATCAACAGTGGCTCTCCTGCGCTAAAAGAACTGGCATCAAATTTAAGTTCAATGGCATCGGGGATAGTCTGGGTCATTTCTCTCCAGCGCTCGCTAATTTTTGTTGCAGTGATGCCGCGGCGTTCTGCGATTGGAATCAGTTCAATAACAACTTCGGCCAGGTGGCTGCCACCCGATTTGAGCTGCGGTGGACCATTGCTGCGGGCAGCATCTGAGCCAATCGAAGAAAAAATATGGGTGATGACATGTTCTCCACCGCTTAGGCCAAATTCGGCATCTAGCTGCTCGCCTAGTGCAAATGCAGCATTTTCAATTTGTTTTACGCCTGCTTCAGTTACTTCGACATTGATACCCTGTGGCATATTGAGGGTGGCATAAATTCGGTCGCCATCGACAGAAGGGAAAAACTGGAATATAACCCTGCCACTGGCGATCAGGGCCACAGCAGTGACCAGTACAGCGGTACCAATAGCCCAGGTCACCCAACGCCATTGCAGGGTTTTGACCAGAAAGGGTTGATAAAAATTTTGCGCCAAATTGGTCAATGCGCCTGAAAAAATGCTCTGAAACATAATCCAGCGCTGGACGAATGTGGACTCGCTCATAAAGTAGTTTTGTGTTTTACGGTGGGCTAGATGGGCAGGCAATATGAGTTGTGACTCGATAATGCTGAATGCTAGACAGACCACGACTACCCAGCCAATAATTGAGAAGAAAGCGCCCATTTTACTTTCCATCAGCAGGATGGGCAAAAATGCGGCAATGGTGGTAAGAACGCCAAAAATCACTGGTGTTGAGACTTCAAGAGTGCCCATGATCGCGGCCTGGCGATGATTGGATGCGGTTGATTCATGACTAAAAACCCGTTCTCCGATGACTATGGCATCATCTACTACAATGCCGAGCACCAGAATAAATGCCAATATAGTCATTGTTGAAATGTTGATGCCAGCCTGAGGAAAAACCCATAGTGCACCGGCGACGGCTATCGGTATGCCTGCAGCTACCCATATGGCTACTTTGAAGCGTAAGAATAATGCCAGTATCAGTAATACCAGGCTAAGGCCTGCGTAGGCACTTTTGGTTAACGCATCAATTCGTCGGCCGAGTGAAACTGACTGGTCAGTCCAGATGGTTAACTTCAGGCCTTCTGGGATAGTTGGCCGGATTTGATTAACATACCGCTTAACAGCCGCAGCGGAATTGATGGTATCTTCGTCGCCAATTCGATACACGGTAATCATTGCGGCAGGGTCGCCGTCAAATTTGGCACTGAGATAACCCTCTTCGAAATCATCACGAACAATAGCGATTTCACCCAGCGTGATATGAGTGCCGTCGGAGCGGGTGACGACTACAATGTCTTCAAATTCTCGGCCACGATAGGCCTGGCCCTTAGTCCGTACGAGAATTTCTCCACCGGCGGTTCTGATCGAACCGCCGGGCATATCCAGGCTTGAATGACGTATGCTCTGGGCAATAGAGGCAAGCGTCAGGTTGTATTGGCGCAACGTATTTTCGCTAATTTCAACTGATATTTCATAGGGTCGAGTATAGTTTACAGCGACCCTGGAAATGCCCTCTAAGGCAGATATGTCGTTTCTGATGTCATCGGCGATGCGTTTTAGTGTGGCTTCGTCTGCTTTGCCAGATAATGCCACAACGATGGTTTGACCAACGAATGCAAGGGTTGATATGGATGGCCGCTCTGTTTCGATGGGGAAGGTTGAGATGCCATCTATCTTACTTTTTACTTCGTTGAGTACCTTGCTGTCATCAGCATCGGTGGTGATTTCCAGCATTACTGTGCACAGGCCTTCAGCGGCAATGGAACGGATTCTATCCAACCCTGTTATGCCCTCGACAGCTTCTTCTATTCGGATGCAAACAGCTTGTTCTACCTCCTCAGGAGCGGCACCTAAATAGGGTACCTGGACCTGAATGATGCCAGGCTCGATACTGGGGAATTCTTCCTTGTGCATGGTGAATAAACTCACCGCGCCGCCCACCAGAAATATCCACATCATTAAATTGGCAGCAATAGGGTTGTCGACAAACCAGGTTATTGTTTTTTCCACGTTTAGTTATCACTCTGTTTGAGGCACATAGATTATCTTTTTAGCGGTATTTTAATTCGGCTGCGCTATTTGCCTTAATTGTTGGTATGAGCGCGTGGCTTAAATATTTACCCTTGCGCTGCACACGATGGCTTAACCATAATGGCTTCACCTAGGCTCGCTATACCAATTCTATAGTTGAGCCAGTCGCTGTGAGCTAACGATTAGCCTGGTGAACGGGTTTGATATGCATGCCGTCTATTACTGTTTGAATCGGTGATAGATTGACCAGCTCACCGTTTTTTAGCCCGGCATTTATATAGACCTCATCTCGATCAAATCTGAGGATTTCTATGTCCCGGTAGCGTAGGCGGTTTTCATGGTCCACTACCAGAACCTGTGTCTGGTTGCGAATAACTGCACGTGGTAGTACGGCAATATCATCTACCAGTTTGCCGGCGATACTGGCATGGACAAACAGCCCAACAGGTAAAGGCGGTTGCTCATCATTTAGATTGTCTTCGACTCTAACTACAGCATTAAGCATCCTGGTGCGAGTGTCTATTTCGGCTTCGGTACGGACTAATTTGCCCTGCCATTCATAGTATTGACCGCCATAATGTGTGGACAGGGTCACGTCAGCCTGTAATTCAGCGGGTAATTCGCCCCTTTGTCCAAGTGGTAGGTTGAGGAAGGATAACTGGCTATCTGCCAGTGGAATACGTACTTCGATTGAGTCACTGGAATAAATTTGTGCAATGGTTTTGCTACGGGCTATATATTGTCCAACATCAACATGTTTTGATCGGACCAATCCGTCGTAGGGGGCCCTGATTTCGGTGCGTTGATAGTCCCGTTCGGCCTGTTTGAGCGCAACTTTCGATTCTCTAACCACTGCATCTGAAACCCGTTTGACCCGCAGCGCGGCTTCAACGGATGATTGACTGGTGAGTTTGTTTTTAACCAGTTCTGCTAGTCTGTTGAATTCGA
The DNA here is from genome assembly GCA_019090615.1 of Pseudomonadales bacterium. Taxonomy (GTDB): domain Bacteria; phylum Pseudomonadota; class Gammaproteobacteria; order Pseudomonadales; family Azotimanducaceae; genus JAHRVQ01. Next base: position 69,162 of record JAHRVQ010000038.1, read on the forward strand.
ATGCGCTATGTTCTGCCTCGGCCAATGCTCTTGCGAGACTGGCAATGCTCCGCTCAACATTTGCCTGCAGGTCCTGTCCATCAAGCCGCAGTAGCAATTCACCCTGATTGAAATAGCCGCCAGAAACCAGATTGGCAGAGATCCATTCTACCCGACCAGCAACTTCTGCAACCAATGTGGTTTCAGTTCTTGGTGTGACAGAGCCTTGCGAGCGAATATTTAATCTGATCTGTTGTTTGGCTATTGTCAGCGTGCGGATGGAAGTTGCAACGTCCTGAAGTTCAACCTTTTCGGGCTGTGGTGCTGTTGCTACTAATCCATATGCGACAACGACGGCAAATAGTAATACCGCTATTGTCATCGCACCTTTAATCAGGTTACCCATGTATTAAGCTCCTCGGTTTTCTGTCGCAGTTCTCAGGCTGGATTTGCCTGGTTGAGGCTGGCCACCTGAGAGGTCTTTTTCAATTATGGTTAACATTTTCTACCTCTAAGGCACTCTGCACAGCTTTTTTTACCATCAAAAAATGATCGATAATAACGGTTGCTGCGGCCACAGAATCTCTTTGCTGGAGACTTGATTCGAGCTTTTTTAGAATCGCCAGGTTTTTCTGTTGATCCAGTTTTATATCAGGTGCATCGGTTTTGGCATGGCGCTGAAGAAATTGTGCTTTTAGGCCATTTAATATCAGACGTAAAACCAGATTATTGTTGATTTGGGCGAAGTAACTGCCTAGTGCTTGCCAATTTTGCTGGTTTGTTAGCGTGGTTGTTTCTATGCCAATCATTCTTTGAACGATGGTCAACATTTCTTCAATTTCTTGATCGCTTGCTCGGTCAATGGCAGTCCGTGCGAGCATCGAAATCAGTGTGCCCACCACGTCGAGCATATGGCCGATGAGAATGGCATCTGGTTTATCATCCAGGTCTATTAATGGCCCAAGGATTGACAGGCTGGCTTCTTCGATTGGCACTACTCGGACACCGCCGGGATTAATGGAGGCGATGCCCAGTTGTTCGAGTTTTTTTAGTGCTTCACGGATAGCACCGCGATTGGTTTCAAATTTGGCTGCGAGATCCCTTTCTGATGGCAATCTTTCACCCGTGCGATATTGGCCGCGAAGAATTTCATCACGCAAGGTTGCTGTGATGAGTTCTACTCTTGACAGGTTATTTGGTCGTAAGAGATTGTTTGTGGCCTGACCAGTGGATGTTTTAGAGTCGTTTTTCATTGGGGCTGGCTACTATCCAGGGATTTAAGTTTAAAAATGCAGAAAAATAACATGCCTCAGTTCGGCAGTTGAGTTTGCGCATGTTTTTTCTACGTGTTTTTATTTCATGATTGTTTTGGCAAGACTCTTTTGGCAGAGCTCTTTTGGCAGAGCTCTTTTGGCAAGGCTCTTTTGGCAAGGCTCTTTTATAAAGATTATTTCCCATTAGCAGGTTAACTATAACTATAGTAGTTCATGGCCTTTGGCTAAATCTGGTTAGGCTATTATGGTAGAGCCGCTTTGGTAGAACCTTTTTAGTAGATCCATTTTGGTCTGACCGTTTTGGTATATCCGTCTTGGTCTGACCAAAATTTAGTGGTTATTATATTGATAGACCGATTGTTTGCAAGTATATTTTTTTGGGCACTTTCGACTTTCTTTATGGTCAGCTTATGCGGCCAGTGCTTAAAGAAGTAGGCTAAACCCTGCAGCTGAGGCTGATTAATAGCGATTGATAGCGATTAATAGTGCCTGGCACCAAGGACTCAGATTGATTAAATGGGCCTTCTTCTGAGGCTAAGTAACTTTTAATTGCAGGGTTCATTCAATCTACTAAGCTAAAGGGACCTGAGTACCTCCCAGTCACTGGAGCCAAAATGCGGGTTGTTGTCGTTGAATCAGATTCAGTAAATCAAAAGGAATTTACTGTCTTGTGTGGGACACTGGAATTTGAGGTTGAGGCCTATCGAACACCTGAAGAACTAGAGCAGGCGTTGATGGATGGGCCGTCCGAGGACCGAGACCTGTTCTGTATTTATCAACATGATGAGAGTCCTGCAATCTATGATTTATGTCGTAGTATCAGGGCTGCTCCTACTTACCATCATAGCCCTATGTTGATGTTATATCCTGAGCTACAGCCAGACCTTGTGGGGCGAGCAATGGCGGCTGGGGTTACCGAAACTTTTGCCGTTGATCAAAAAGTGCAATTGACCGCTTTTCTTCGTCGTTTTGGTGAGTTCCGGCAGAAAATATCAGGTCATGTACTATTAGTTGAAGATTCTATTTCGCAGCAACGGCTGGCCCGCGCTATTCTCGAGGATGTTGGGTTAACTGTTGAAACAGCAGTTGACGTGCCCGCTGCATGGTCGTTGTATAAAAAGCATATTTTTGATTTGGTAATTACGGACCTGGTATTGGCGGGGGATGATACTGGTATGGCGCTGATTCAGCGTATCAGGCGGCTGGAGACAGAGAAAGGTGATACTCCCATTATTGTTATGTCCAGTTATGATGACGATGCACGCCGAGTTGAGTTGTTCAGGCTTGGCGTCAATGAATTTATATCGAAGCCTATATTTTTTGAAGAGTTGGTGGCACGGACTCGCTACCTTGTGCTCAATAGCCAATTAAAACATGAGGTACATGAACAAAAACAGGAGCTTGAAAAAAAGAATCGCTTTCTTAATGAGTATATTGGTCGGATTAGTCATGAATTTAGAAATTCAATCAATGTAGAGCTTGGCGTTGCAAAAATGCTAGAAAAAAAAGCCGGTTTCGACGAGCGTCAGAAAGAACTAGTCGGTATGGTGAAAAATGCTGCGGAGCATCAACTTTGCCTGGTTAACGATATACTGGATTATATGCAAATGGAGTCAGGTAGTTTGAGGCTGGATGAAATACCTTGTCTTATTCATGAAGTACCGAAAACTATTGCCGGTATGTTTAGTTATAAATGCGAAGACAGTCCGTTACAGATTTCTTATAGCGTGGCCAATGATGTACCTGAGGAAATTTGTGTTGATCAAACCAAGTTGAATCAAATCCTGATGAACTTTATGGGCAATGCGGTTAAATTTACTGTTGATGGCGAGGTACAGCTTGATTTGAGTCTGGAACAAAAAGACGGTCAGGACTGGATCTGTTGTCAGGTTCGGGATACTGGCCCAGGCATTGCTGACGCCGAGCGGGAAGATATTTTTCTAGCATTTAATCAAACCGAGCTGGGTAAAAACGAGACGCAGAGTACTGGATTAGGCCTGGCTATCTGCGTTAGCCTGGCTGAACTGATGAGTGGTCATCTAGCGGTTGAAAGCGAAGTGGGTAAAGGCAGCTGTTTTTCCTATACATTTCCAATGCAATTAGTTCACTAACGCGGCTTTTACCCGTTCACACTCGAATTATTTTAAAACTTCGGTTTGGTCCCTATTTATTACCCTCTGTGTATAATGTTATCGCTAAACCAGTCGCAAGCCTTGTTTGAAATTTCTTAAACTGGGTGGGTTGTCGTAGCGATTTGTAGACTGGTCTGAAATAATTCACTTTTACCTGTCTAAGTTAATAATTTAATGAATCCATTCTCCCCGGTTTATAAACTCTATGAACAGCTGTTGTGGCGCCAGATTAATCGTGGTCCTTGTCCTCATCATATTGGACTTATCGTAGATGGTAATCGACGCTTCGCGAAGCTGCGTGGTTTTGATAATACCAATGAAGGGCATTCGGCTGGTTCTGATAAGCTGGAAGATTTTCTTTATTGGTGCCGCAAGTTAAAAGTCAAAATTATTACTCTCTATGCTTTTTCTACCGAAAACAACAGTCGTAGCGACGAAGAAGTTGAATATCTGATGAAATTGATTATGAAGAAGTTAAAGGACTATCAATCAGACCCAGTCATTAAATCCGAAAAAGTTAAAATTAAGGTGATTGGTCGGCGAGATAGCCTTTCTGCGGAAATGATTGACGAAATCCACAAGATTGAGGCATTGACTAAAAGTTATGAAAGATTTCAGATTAATATCGCCATTAATTACGGTGGCAGGGCGGAAATTGTTGATGCTGTTAAACAGTTAGCGGAAGAAGTGAAGCAGGGTACTTTTGACCTGTCTGAGTTAAATGAACAGACCTTTGCTCGGTATCTTTATACCGAGGGTATACCAGACCCTGATCTGATTATTCGTACTTCAGGTGAAGAGCGCCTGTCCGGGTTTCTCTCCTGGCAAAGTGCCTATTCAGAGCTTTATTTTACCGAGGTCTTCTGGCCAGCTTTCAGGATGATTGATTTTTGGCGTGCTATTCGCGTTTATCAACAACGGGAGCGGCGTTATGGCCGTTAAAATCGATCTAGCTGCAGTTTTGATAGCTTGAATAGTTGTGTTATAAAATGGCGTGCCTGGTAGCGCTTAAACATCTAGTCAAAACAAAATTGTTATTATGCACAGGTTAGGGTTGCAAATTGTGCGCAATAGGACGTAAGTGGTAGATATGAGAACTTCCAACAGCCCAGAGCATAGTAAACCCTGTTTGGATTGCGGTATGGAAGTTTCTACTGGGACAAAATTTTGTCCTAAATGTGATGCAGAATTATCGCTCCAGTCCGATGGTAGTATAATCACTAAAGATATTGCTCATCATGGTGAGCGGGTCCATGAAGCAATGCATAAGCTTGATCAACTAATTGAACAGGGTAAAGCGGACGTCACTGCCAAACTGCGTATTATTGTTGGTTCAGGGCAGATCCGCGATGAGGCCAATGCAATACTTGGCGGTTACCTGTTTCGGCAAGATATTCTGGGTTTTGAGCAGGATGGAAGTAACCAGGGCGCAATTATTGTTTCACTGAGGCGTTAGAGACACCCTGGTTAATGTAATTGTTTATTGTTACACAGTATTAGCCTCTTGGTGCGAGTTCAAATACCCAGGTGCCATTGGACTGGACATTCTCAACAGTTGCCCCTGCTTGATATTTTCTATTTATTTCTGTCACAAGAATAGGAATGATCGGATTATCAGCGGCAATTCGTACGAGTTGCCGCTGATAGATTTTGTTGTCAATCCGCAGTAGAGCACGGCCATCAATTTCTGCCGCGTAAGGCCATTTTTTCCATATTTTCCCCAGCGTGGAATTCATATAGCCGCTCGGCACATAGAGTTTGCCCTCATGGACTGCCAACCATGTGGTACGTGATCGGCCAGGTTCGAGCATTTGAAATTCAATGGTTGAACGGTCTTTGATAACTTCCCAGTCTGGCTCAGTGCCTGTTACCCGCTCGCCACTGCTGAACGGACCACCTGAAAATATTTCTATCGGGCCATCATGGTAGCGCATCGAAAAGATGCCCAGTGCAAGGCTTAAGGTCAGTACCGAAACCAGGCCCAGTAGCCATTTTAAATATTTCATAGTGTCCTTTCCTGTTTGCCTGATAAAAACCGTAGCTGCATAGGATATAAGTGTATAGATTACAGCGCGGCATTGATATGCACAGTGGGCTTGAGACGTCTATTCGTCGTGACCCTTTATTCGTCGTGACCCTTTGTTCGTCGTGACCCTTTATTCGTCGTGACCCTTTATTCGTTGTAACCCTTTATTCGTTGTAACCTTATATTTGCTACCTTCTGAAAGTGTATTAATATGCTGTGGTGATCGTTGGTGTATGAATTAACTATGCCAGAATGGAAATCGCTGTGCTTTAGTTGCTGCCAACGAATTATAACTGAGCATCTATAACCCTATGGGAAACGTTAGTTGAAATGAATGATTCGGTTAAGACTAAAACCTCGCCGGCCTCTGATAACGAGACGGCGGGAAAGAAATGGCAGACAACGATTGCCAAATTGACTACCTGGTTAATAACGGTAGGCTGTTTTTATCTTATTTATAGCCGTGTGGAGTTAGCAGCGGCAAGAGATGGACTGTCAGCAGTAGGGTATTTACAGGCATTTTTTCTTGCAGCTGATTGGTTCTCATGGCTGCTATTGATGATTCCCTATTCAATTTATTTCTTTCTGATTGATGCCCATGCAACCTGGCGGCTGGTGAGATGGTTTAATACATCAACGTTGAAATTCACCAATATTCTGCCCATAAGGGCCAGCGCCTATATCCTTTCGTTGTTGAATGAACAGGTGGGTAAAGGGGCGATATCGCTGTATTTGCTGCGTCGCTATGACGTGCCGGTTTGGCAGGCAGTGTCTTCTATGATTATGTTGGGTATGGTTGAAATTTATCAGTTGCTATTGTTCTCTGCGGTTGGGGTGTTAATTTATTATGACCTTGTGGTGCAGGCTTCAACCAATTATCCGTTGCCGACAATAATGTTAACGGTCTATAGCGTGGCTTTTATATACCTGCCCTTACATATTTTGTATTTCAAAGGGTATCTGTTGAAGGGTTCGTCATTAAGAGATAAACAACTATTTCACGCTTTCCGCAGGGCAGATATTAAGCATTACTTCTTACTGCTGCTGTTTAAGGCGCCAAATCTGTTAGGCGCAGTTTTTGTATATACCTTCGCCTTGTCACTCTTTAAGGTCGATGTTGGTTTTGGTCAGATGATGGCATTTTTGCCCGTTATATTTCTGGCTGCAGCCTTACCCCTGCCATTTCATGCTGGTGCCCTGGTTCTTTGGACTGTTTTGTTTCCCGGTTATCCTGAAGTGGGCGTCTTCTCAATGGTAATGCATACCTTTTTTGTGTTGTTCAATGCGGTTATTGGGATGATATTTTTGCCCAGGGCCAACAGGGAATTATTTGCTGACTAACTATTTTGTAATGAGATATTTGTTGCTTAAGTGGGTGCTAGAAACTAATCCACCTTGTCAGACGAGTGAATTTTGATAAAAGTATAGAGCCTTTCAGTAATAGAAATTAAACTACTAATTATCAACAGGTAAGCCAGTAACTGGATAATATCGTTGGATAGGAATGACAAATTGCCTGCCTGTTGCAGAATAGGCAGGCCGGCAATGACGAAATACAGGATGCCGTTACTACGGCCTATTATACTTGCCCTTAATGGCTGACCGGCAAGTGCCTTAGAATCAAGGGTATATTGTAAAAATGCTAGGATTACCAGCAGTGGTAATCCCCAGGGTATGAAACCGAGGTACGCCTCAGCAGCTAACATGCTGCCGACGAGCAATGCGTCACTACTATGGTCCAGCAACCCACCGAGCGCTGAAGTTTGATGCCAGCGGCGGGCAAAATATCCGTCGGCGACATCTGTGACGATGGCCAATATCAGAAGCAGTAATGCTGGGACCCAGGCTTTACTTAGAATCATATACACGGCTAAAGGTGTGATGAATAGCCGGCTAATACTTAATATATTGGGTAGGGTGATATAGCGCATATACATTCAGAGCGGCGAATAGCGGTAGCTTTGTATAAGCCTGGCTTTGTAGGTAATGCTGAGCCAGGCGTTGAGCTTATAGTTGAATCTATAGTGGAGCGAATAATAGTTGTCAAAGATTGTGCGCAAATAGACGAAATAGCCTTTCCCAATGACGTTCTGCCGAGGCCTTGTGATAGATACCTTCTCGTTGCGGGAAGGCAAAGCCATGTTCCGCACCGGGATACCATTCAATACGATAATTGGTTTTTGCTTCGGTTAATAACTGCTCTAATTCTGTTATTTGACTGGCAGGTGCGTATTGGTCAATTTCGGCACAGGCAAAATACATTTCGCCGCTTATTTTAGCTGCCTCCAGATGGGGTGAATCTGGTTTGTCGGTAATTAATCCAGCACCGTAGATAGATGCAGATACGGCTACTCTGTCTGCATGTTGGGCAGCTGCGGCAAAAGCAAATGGGCCACTCATGCAGTAGCCAACTACACCGATTTTACCAGCCCGAGCTGCAGACTGGCCTTCAGCATAGGCAAGCATGCTGCTGATGTCCTGCATGACCATTGGATTGGACAAGGTGTACATTAACTTGAACATTTCTTTCATGCCTGCTTCATCGCGAGATAGTTGAAATTCTCGGGTGGTCCTATAATAGAGGTTGGGCAGTATTACGTAGTAACCAACAGTTGCGATACGGCGCGCCATGTCATGTAATTCCTCGCGTTTACCCGGTGCATCCATCAGGAATAATATGACTGGGTGGGGGCCACCTTCTTCTGGATGGGTAATGAAAGTATTCATTTTGCCGTCGCGAGTCTCAATATCGATATGATGTTCAAGCATGATTCTTTCCTTGTTATTGTCGCCCTGGGGCTGTTTCCGTGTTGTTAATGCGCATTAATGAGAAAGCTTGGCCCTTGATGCAGAGCATAAAAAAGTCTAATCGGTTGCAGTCATATGCAGCCAAAGGTTATCTGCGCCAATGTCGACTACCTGCTGACCAAGTTTTTCGGCCCAAAAGTCACCGGTGCCATATTCCGCGCGCCAGGACCACAGCCGCCGAGTAGAAAAATGTAAAATATGTTCATAGGTAAAGCCAAAGGCGCCATGGGCCTGGTGGGCAATACTGGCTGCCTTGCCTGCGGCTTCACTGGCTCGCGCCTTAGCTGCCGCAATTCGAAATACCATGTCAACCTCTGCCTGGCCTTTTAAAGCCATATCAATGACCGCACAGGCAGCGGTGCCAGCGGCTCCAACTGCGGCTACTTCGTCTGCGAGTTGGGCCAGGTTTTGTTGTACTGCCTGGAATTTACCAATCGGCTTGCCAAATTGAGTCCGGTCGTTAACATACAGCACAGATTCGTGTAATGAACGTTCTAATGCGCCGCCAATCTGAATCGCTCGAAGCAGGGCCCCAAACAGCCGGCCGGAATCATCAGGCAGGCCAGTGGCGACCCCAACAAGTTCGACCGGCGCGTTATTGAAAACCAGTGTGTCTCTTGGTTCTTTGGCCATATTTTGACTGCTTGTCACTTCGAAACAGCCTTTTTTTACCAGTCCAACTCGTAGTTCTCCGGCCATTGGCGCAAGCACCACTAGATGCTCGACAGTGCTACCCCAGGGTACACGTTCAGCTGTGCCGCTGATCTGCCAGTTTGTGCCGACGGCCTTAAATTGCAGCTCAGCATTCTCTGCGCCGCTGGCAAAACTCATAGGCCCCATTGGTGGTTGAAGGTCTGCCCTGTCCAGTAACCAGCTTGCCAAAATCGTCTCGGCCAGCGGGATAGGTGCGGAATAGCGTCCAGCGCCGTGGAGCACTACCATTGCATCCAGCCAATCACACCCAACACCGCCATTTTTTTCCGATACTAACGGCATGGTTAGACCGTTATCTTCCACAGCGCGCCAAAGTGCTTCAGGCCAGTCGCCCTGTTCTGCCTTGGTTAACATTTCGGCAGTTACGATATCTGCGAGTAGCCGGTTGACAGTTTCTGCCAACATAGTTCGTATTTCGCTCATTTAATTTCTACTCCGATGCTTTTTTTATCTGCAATTTATGCACAACTATTTCTCAATATAAATGGCAACGCGGACTACAGCATTTGTCCGGCGTAGCCTGGCTGTTGGGGCTTTATCGCAAGCCAAGACCGCGGGCAATAATACCCCGTAGAATTTCTCTGGTGCCGCCGCGTAAAGAATAAGAAACGGAATTCTGGACCAAAAACCCCATTACCTGTTCCAGGTCACTGCCGTCACCCAGCGTTGGTTCGACGCCAAAAGTTTGTTGCGCGATGGTAGGTATTTCCTGTTCAAAAACTGCGCCCAGGTCTTTAACGATTGATCCTTCCAGAGCGGGGTCTTCGCCGGCGTTGAGTTTGCCGGCCACTGACACCGACATCTGTCGCAGGGTGATAAGGTGCGCCACCAATCTGCCAATGGCTGTATGGCCCTGTGCTGTTGGGTTGTCGCTTAGGCTTTTGATCATTTCCAGTAACAGCTGAATGCTTGACAGGTAACGCTCTGGACCGCTTCGCTCAAAGGCCAGTTCTGCCATAACCTGGGACCAGCCATTATGCTCGCTACCCACCAGTTGAGTGTCTGGCACGAAGGCGTCTTCGAAGGTGACTTCATTAAAATGATGCTCGCCCAGCATACTGGTGATTGGTCTGACAAAAATACCATTTTTTTCTTTTAAATCTGTGCCGTCGGGCTCTCGCAGGTCAAGAATGAACTGGCTTAATCCATCATGGCGATTATTTTCATTGGTTCTGGTGCGAAATAAGGCAATCATGGTATGCGCAGTGTGGGCGCCACTGGTCCATATTTTTCGGCCATTGATAAGGTAACCGCCGTCTACTTTAGTTGCTTTGGTACGCACCGATGCCAGGTCCGAGCCACTATCTGGTTCACTCATGCCAATGCAGTAAAACATTTCCCCACGGGTGACCGGTGGTAAATATTTTTGCCGTTGCGCTTCAGTACCAAAATTGATAAGTAGTGGCCCGCTTTGTCGATCGGCAACCCAGTGCGCGCCCACAGGTGCTCCGGCAACTAGCATTTCTTCCAGTAATACATACCGCTCGAAAGACGTTCTTTCCTGGCCGCCATATTTTTTTGGCCACACCATGCCAATCCAGCCGCGTTCACCCATCTTCCTGCTAAAGTCCGGGTCTGATCCGCTCCAGCTTTGGGCACGGGCAAGCGGAGATCGCTGAGCATTGTGTTCGATAAGAAATTCACGGACTTCCTGACGTAATGTTGCTGCTGCTGGTGGCAGCTCCACTGGATCAAAGTTGAAGGTTTGCATTGATGATTCCTTTTAATGCCACCACTTAATGCCACCACGTTAATGATGCTCAAGGCGCATTGTGCCGGTTTTAATTGGGGCGAAGTAGAACGTATGCCCGAATTATATGATTTCCAGGATGATATAAAGCAGACAGAATAAACCATTTAATTATAACGATACAAATATTCTGTTATCTGGCTTGAGTTATAAAGGGCAAAAATAAGGCAGGTTGTAGGGATGGCTACCTTGAGCTTGGCCGACCACAGATTGCGGCGGCTGTTGGGATGTAGTTTTGATGAAAATTAGTGCGGCGCTGAGGAATCCGGTGGGTCAGGGTTGAGCGTGCGTAGTTCTAGCACCTGCGGCAACGCCTGTACAAATTCGTCAACCACGAGTGGGTCAAACTGCTTGCCGGCATTGTCTCTTAAATATGCCAGGGATCGTTTGGCCGACCAGGCTTCCTTATACGGGCGTTGTGACGTTAAAGCATCAAATACATCGCAGACTGAAACGATACGCGTTAGTAGCGGGATTTCATTACCTGCGAGTCCGTCGGGGTAACCCTGGCCATCCCATCGTTCATGATGGGTTTTGGCGATACTGGCAGCAGCATTAAGAAGTTCAGAATCGCTAAAGTCGAGGATTTTGGCCCCAAGCTCAGCGTGACTTTTCATAATCTCCCATTCTTCACCGACTAGCTTACCGGGTTTCAGGAGTACCTTATCTGGGATACCAATTTTGCCTACATCGTGCATGGGGCTTGCTAGGGCGATGATGTCGATCCATTTTTTAGATAAACCCATTCGCTTTGCAATGATTCGACTGCTTTCACTGATGCGGGTGACATGCATGCCGGTTTCGTTGTCTTTATATTCTGCCGCGCGGGCCAGGCAGGCAATTAACTTGACCCTGGATTGATGTATTTCTTCGGTCCTATGCTGCACCTTGGCCTCTAGTAGCAGGTTCTGGTTTTGTAGTTCTCGATGTAACATATGTATTTCGGCAATATTACCGACTCGAAGTAATAGTTCCGTGCTGTTGAATGGTTTGGTGACAAAATCCTGGGCGCCACTGCCGAGAGCAATTGTACCGATGTCATCTCGATGGTCGGCGGTTAGAATTAAAATCGGCAGGTACTGGTTTGGGTAATCCTGAATGAGCTGGGTCATAATATTAAACCCACTGAGCTTGGGCATATGTATATCCAATAAAAGGATATCTGGATCTAAGCGTTGGTACAGCGCTTTTGCTTTGGTGGGGTCAGCGGTCGAATGGATGTCACAATAGCCGCCTTTGGACAGGAGTTCCGAAGCAATCATAATATCGGTAAGATTGTCATCGACAATTAGTATTTTTGCGTTGCGAATTTTATCGCCAAATAACATACAAGTCTCCACTGCTTTACTGAGTGTAGCAGAGGCATCTCGATGTTGAATGCGGCGCAAAAAAGGGCGGCGGCGAATACTGGCTGCCCGTAATTAAAACCGCACCATAGGTCAGGACAGCTGATGTTGCTGGGGATTCTGGTTTTTATTCGCGCCTGCCGCAGCTCTAAAAGCAGGTTTATAATCTTTCAATTCAGTTTTCATCCAGCGATCCCACCAGGTGAAATATAAACCATAGTTGCCGTTAAACTTTTGATGGTGTAAATCATGGTGGGTGACGCTGGTCATAGAGTCCAGCGGACCATCCACCCAGCTTTGAGGATGGAACTCGATGCCTGAATGTCCCATTGCATTACGTATAATCATAATGCCAAGAAAAATAAAGATAACCATGCCGTGTAACGGTAACAGGAAAATTGCCATCGGCATAAAAAGCGCCATTAACAACGCTTCGGGCGGTGCAAAGCTATAGGCTGCCCAGGGTGTTGGGGTGCGGGACAGGTGATGGATACGATGCGTAAAGGCAAATAATTGGGGCAGATGCATAAGTCTGTGCGCCCAGTAGAAATAGCAATCATGCAGGATTAACAATAACCCCAAGCTGAGAACGGTATAGGTCCAGCCGTAGTCCGCGACGTCGTCGTATTTATGCAATATGCCCCGATCTAATGCTTCGATGGTAAATAACGCGACGGTCGCGTAGACGGCGGTAGTCAGCAGGGAATAGAATATCTCTCGGCGAATATCCTGTGGCCGCGCAATTCTAGACTGGATACGCCGTTGTGCTGACCAGGCACCAAGTAGCTGGTATAAGACCAGCGATACCAGACCAGCAGCGATGAAATACCGCATCGTGTCCAGGGCGAATACGCCAAACCAGATTTGTATCTGGGTCAGCAGGGTTTCTAGATAGTCAGGTGATAGGAAACTGGGTTTTGTTGCCATGATTATTGGGCCTGTTGAATGGGTGCATGGTGATGAGTTACAGGCAGTTTTCGGTATTTGTTAACAATATGCTTATCGATATTGAAAAAAAGCTGACGAATTTTGCAATCCTTCAGCTTTAGAGCAATTCTTCAGTTGCAAATCACTGTTTCGTTTTAGAACAGTGTGTATAGCCGTGCGCTGGTTTAGGGCGGGGCTGAAATGAACATAGTGATTCTGTAACTGGTCTTATTTATGACACCAGTTGGCCGCCATCTACATCCAGAGTGGTGCCTGTCATATAGTCATTGGTCAGGGTTAATAAAATCGCACTGGCTACTTCATCCGCCCGGCCGACTCTACCCAGTGGTATGTTTTTACCCATATTGTCTAGCATGGCAGTTTTATTTTCACCGAAACGGTCAAACATAGCCGTATCAATGATGCCCGGTGCGACAGCATTGACACGAATGGGTGCGAGTTCCGCTGCAAGCGCCCGAACAAGGCCTTCAACTGCACTGCCAACACAAGATACAGCTGCCATGCCGGGACCGCATTTTCTTGCTGGTACGCCACTGATCAGCGTGATTGAGCCATTTTTAGTGAGATTTGGTACGCCCTGCCGAGCAACGCGACAATACCCCCAGAATTTATTAAACGCAGCCATAAATTGATCTTCTGTTTGCTCCATGAAGGGTTTCAGTGTTCTGGTGGAGCCTGTTGCAGCTGCGATGATGTGGTCCACCTTGCCGACGCGTTGGAATAATGCCTGAAGTCCATCGACATCATGCGTGTCCAGGGTATCAAAGGTGATTCCAGGGTTGTTTTCTCTTGCTGCGGTAACTTTTTCTGCGGTTCTGCTGACAGCAAAAACCTGGGCGCCTGCTGCTTGCGCCTGTTGTGCCGCTGCCAGACCAATACCAGAGGTACCTCCGATGACGATAACGTTTTTATTAGCTAGTTGGGCCATTTAAATCCCTTGTATATATTGTGTTTGGTTTAACCCTGATACGAGTGTCGTAACAGGTCACCAGCATTCTCATGTAAACCTCAGACAAGTGCAAAAAAAGTGCGCAAAATTTTTGGCTATATCTGAGTGCATCTGGATAAATTTTTAGGGTGATAACATCTAGATTCCGAGCGTCCGGTCAGAGTCTGATATAACGCGGCGTTGGTAGAAATGGATCTTAGACGGAGAATTACTGAAAGCTTCTTGTTCAGGCGGGCTGGGAGGGC
>JAHRVQ010000039.1 GCA_019090615.1 Pseudomonadales bacterium
AGGCATTTAATATCAAAACCCAGTCTTGATTAAGACTGGGTTTTTTTATACCTGCGATTTAGTGCAGAAAACACACAGCACAGCCTGAGGGACCGCTGGTGGGAAATTGGGCGAATTAAAGTGATAGTAAGTTGACTGAACAGCATACGATAAGTAAATTTCGCTATTTCGCAGCCTGGTATACGCTACTCTTATTTCTACCACGTTCTTTGGATTTGTATAAGCCCGCGTCTGCCTGTCTGATCCAGTCCAGATGATCTTTGGTTTGCAGGTTTAATTCTGCTATACCAAGGCTAATGGTGTATTTTATTCGGTGTTTGAGGGTTTTTATTTCGGATTTTTCGACATTAGTGCGAAGTCGCTCAGTGAATATAAGCGCGTTCTCCTTGTTACAGTTTAAGAGAATAATACCAAATTCATCTCCCCCATATCGCCCAGCGAGATCTATCTCACGTTTGCTTGACAGGAGGAGTTTAGCTAGCGCGATAATTACCTGGTCTGCCGGTTGGTGACCATACTCGTCGTTGATCAATTTAAATTTGTCTATATCAAACATCACTAGAGTCACGGGCGTCTGACAGCGATTAAAGCGTTGGAACTCAAGTGCCAACTTGTCTTCCCAATGACCCCGATTCAGTAGTCCTGTCATCTTGTCTTTCGTGCTTAATTGAACCAGAGCCAGGTTGGCCTTTTTAAGCGAAATTTGGTTCATCGCGATATCGGTTACGTCCGAAAGTAAGATGCCCACATGAGATATTTGATTGTCAGTGGCGCGCAGCGGTATCAAGGTACTGTACTGATACATAAATTCTGCAGTGCCAGTGACGGGTCTATAATCGTCAAATTTAAAGACATAAGGGCGCTCTTCCCAAATGGTGAACGCTTTACTCTCCAGTAGGAAAACAGAATCAATTTTATGCTGGAACCATTGCCGTGGCACATCGGGGAATACATTGAACAGGCATTGATCCATGACCATATCGTAAGATTTACCGCTATGGTTTTGCATAAACCCATTCCACAGGCAGACTTTATAATCTCGGTCGACCACTACAATCCCGACGTCAATATTTTGTAAGATGCTCATCATCCAGTGGATATTTTTCAAAGACATGTTATGAGCCTCGATTTGACGATTAGACGATTCGTTGATTAAGAGCGGGTAGGGAAGATTCTGTAAAGAAGAGCAATAGTTCGCAGCTGATATCGTGGCTTTTGATGGCATAGGCGATTTCTATAGCGAGGGTTTTTTGTGTGCTCCCCTGTTTGGCACGAATGAGCTGCTCGGTATGTGTGTGCAAGCCCAGTACGACGGGGTAGTTTTGGGAAAACTCAAGGTTTAATTGCTCGCCTAATGCAGTCAATACTGAGCCTAATAGTATCCCCGCAATATCTGTAAGAATCTCAATGTTAGTAGAATCCTCATGTTGCATCAGGCTCGCGAATTTCGGTAAGTCTTCCTCGGAGAAGATTGCTAGTGCTTCTCCCGCGACACCGGCGCCGATGAATCCCTGACAGATGGCTGATACTGACTCATTAGTCGAAAAGCGTAATGCCATTTGCAATTCAGATGGTTCGAATAAACTCACATTAGGGATAGGTAAAGTAACAAATTGACCGGTAAGTTGTGCCAACAGGTCGCCGGCTCGGCCCATCGCAACATTTGTGATTTCTCGGTAAGCATCAAACTGCGTTTCAACTGAGTCGTTGATGTCAAAGTTGATGGCCCGTTCCTGCGGTGGCGAAAGGGCATTTGTTTGATGGATACCAAAACGGTTTAATATACCCCCAATGGTTTCTGTGTCAGCCGGTTTCTTAATGAAATCCATGGCGCCAAGTGCGAGGACCCTGTTATGCGCCTCTTGTTGAATATCGCCCGAAACAACAATCACCATAGTCGGTAAATCTTGCTTTCGAATTTCTGCCAGGGTCTCAAAACCGTCCATAACTGGCATTGTAAGGTCCAAAAACAATACGTCGCCACAGCCGCGTTTTAACGCGTCAATGGCCTCCGCGCCGTTTTCGGCATAGGTAATCTCTATCTGCCAGTCAGCGGGAAGGCTCCGAGCCATTTGCTTTCTTGCCAGATTTGAATCGTCGCAGATAATGATAGGAGTGGTCATTAGAGATAAGTATAGACCAGCGATTGGTGATTGAAATTTAATATGCCGACAGGAAAAACCAGGTAATGATTGGCTTTGCGTTGCGTCGTCTACTCACGTAGACTGTATATATACCCAGTAATTATAAGGTGCAATGTCTAATTGTTTGATGCTGTTATCTGTAGTGTCTTTATTAAATGCAGCGTAAATAAGACGGCATACTAAGTTGAATTATCTTAGTTGAATCAACTCAGGTAGAGAAGAATATTGACGGCAAACCAACTGTGATAAAGGGCATTCAGTGAAATTGTATATAGCGGAGAAACCCTCATTGGGGCGTGCGATTGCAGCGGTTTTGCCGAAACCCCATCGCCGCCAGGAAGGGGCTATCCAGGTCGGTAATGGTGACTATGTAAGCTGGTGTGTGGGACATTTGTTGGCACAGGCAGAGCCTCATCAGTATGATATTTGCTTTAAACAGTGGCGCGAAGAGCACCTTCCAATCATTCCCGCCGAATGGCAGTTGGTGCCGAAAACGCAAACCAAAAAACAGCTGGCGGTGCTAAAGAAACTCGTTAAAAAATCTGACGTCATCATACATGCTGGCGACCCTGATCGAGAGGGGCAGCTATTGGTAGACCAGGTGATAAATTATTTGGGCGTCAGCGGCCAAAAAAAGGCCGGCATACAGCGGTTGTTGATTAGTGATTTAAATCCACAAGCGGTACGACGTTCACTTGATCAATTGCGAAGTAATAATGAGTTCGTTCCTTTGTCAACCTCTGCGCTGGCCCGTTCCCGTGCTGACTGGCTATATGGTATTAACATGACCAGGGCTTATACATTACTTGGTCGAAAGGCAGGTTTTGATGGCCTGTTGTCTGTAGGGCGGGTACAAACGCCTGTATTAGGTTTGGTAGCACGGCGTGATCAGGAAATTGAAGGTTTTGTTGCCAGGCAGTTTTATGAAGTCCTGGCGCATGTAAAAGCTATCGATTTGCGGACGCCGATCAGCATAATCGCCAAGTGGCGGCCGAGTGAAGTCTGTGAGCCGTATATGGATTCCGAACGACGTTTGTTGTCAAAAAAACTGGCTTTGAATGTGGTTGACCGAATTACCGACCAGCCGGCTAAGGTTAAGCAGATTACGCATAAAAACAGAAGCCAGGCACCGCCTTTGCCGTATAGCCTTTCCGCGCTACAGATAGATGCTGCGATAAGGCATTCGATGACCGCGCAGCAGGTGCTGGATGTGTGTCAGAACCTTTATGAACGGCATAAGCTAATAACCTACCCCCGTTCCGATAGTCGGTATCTGCCAGAAGCCCATTTCCAGGAGGCCTCTGCGGTAGTTAGTGCAATGTCCAGGGGTAGTGAGGTGCTGGCCGATTATGCCGTAAATGCTGACCTAAGTTTAAAGTCGAAAGCCTGGAACGATACCCGCGTCAACGCCCATCACGCCATTATCCCAACGGCTAATAGTGCGCAACCAGGGCAGCTGTCAAAATCTGAAAATAATATATATACATTAATTGGACGCCAATATTTAAGTCAGTTTTATCCAAAGCATGAGTATGTTGAGAGCAGCCTTGAGCTAGAAATAGCTGGTGGGGTTTTTGTCAGCAAAAAGACAGTAATAAATAACGCTGGCTGGAAAGTGCTATTCCCAGATCGTGCTTCGCCGCCATCAGATTTGTCCCGAGAAAAAGCAGGCCGTTCAGGCCTGGACAGTGGTAGTAATGGTAATACTGCCCATTGGCAGGGGCTTAAAAAAGGCGACACTTTACATTGTAAAATAGGCGAGCTGGTAGAGAAACTAACTTCGGCACCGCCACATTTTACTGATGCTAGCCTGCTGTCGGCAATGACGGGTATAGCCCGTTTTGTAAAAGATAAGGAAGTTCGAAAAATCCTCAGAGATACTGATGGGTTAGGCACTGAGGCAACCCGTGCAGGTATTATCGAGTTATTATTTAAACGGGATTTTGTCATCCGTAAAGGGCGTCAGATCCATGTTACGGCCTCGGGTAAAGCATTGGTCGAAAGTTTGCCTGAAAGTGCTACATTGCCAGATATGACTGCTGAGTGGGAGTCGGTACTTGTAGCAATTAGTCAGCGCCAGTCGAGTTATGCGTGTTTTATGGAACCGCTTAAACAAACATTATATCGCCTCATTGGCCAGAGCAGGGTGCGTACGCCAGGTCAATTTAGGGGTTTGAAAAGTACCCAGCCAATAAGCTCGAAAAAGGGGCGAAAAAAGTCCTGTGCTAGAAAAAAATAACCAATTTTGAAGCTTGCTATGGTGCCACCTTAGTCAACAGATTCGCCAAATTGTTCTGTGCCATGGAAAATTTCTTAGTCTACAACAGTATTATGTGGTTTCTTTGGTTGGGCACGCTCCAATAACGCTCCAATATAGGGCGTAAAAATAGCACCCCCATTAAAAGGGGCTATAATTGTGCGGTATATCGGTAGGAAAATAACGCTATATAGCGCTTGTCCCAACACCGGTGCGGTTTTACAAACTTTGGCCCAAAGATTGCTCATGAAGTGGCCAAGGTTTAGTAAATGGCAATATCAAGCTAAAAAAGGAGAGAACATGAATAAAATGACTAAGTTGGTTGCAGGTGTTGCTTTAGCATCCAGTGCCATGATCAGCGTGAATGCATCGGCCGAATTATCCTATAACATTGGTTGGGCTTCTGAATATCATTATCGGGGTGTAGCGCAGGAAGAGTCTTCAGCCTACGCGGGCGCTGATTTCGAACAAAACGGTTTTTATGCTGGCACCTGGGCTGCGGATGTCGGCGATGGCTTAGAAGTGGATGCCTATTTTGGTTACGGTATTGAAACCGAATCTGGTTTCTCTGCAAGCATTGGATTCACTGGATACTACTATACAGGGGAGTTTGACGACACTTACGAAGAAATTAATTTAAACTTTGGCTACAGCATCTTTAACCTTGAATATTCTGCAGGCGAGTACGATAATTTTGGTGGCGATGATTTAGATTACGACTTTATCGGTTTGACGGTAGCGCTTGAGTCTGGTTTTTATGGTACCTTCGGTAGTTTTGGTGATGATGCGGATGGTGATTATTTAGAGCTTGGTTACGGAACTACAATCGCTGGGCTGGATATTGGCGCAGCGCTAATTTTCACAGAAGATGATTTGCAAGCTGGAATGTTTTCAAACGCTGGCGATGACGATGAAAACCTGATATTCACAATAGGTAAAACATTCTAAAGCACCAATAAGTTAAGTATTGGTTATAAAGCGATAGATTAAAAAAACCCGGCTTAGATTGCCGGGTTTTTTTTGACTTTTAATTCCCGTTAGTCAATGCCGCAATTACCTGATCAATAACCACATTAGCTTTTTGCTGCATCTGTTTATCTGTCGCATCCTGTATCGGATGCGCCACATAAACGCAGCGGGCATCTGTTAAGCCCAAAGCTTTGGCCTGGGTATCTGCGGCCTGTTCAAATTCTTCTGAGGCAACCGTGACCGAAGGCAATCCCTGGATTTCGAACCATACCGTATCATGCAAACTGCACGTGGTACAGGAGCCTCAATCGGCTAGTGCTTCGATAACAAAGTCGTTATTGGCCCTGATTTCTGATCGCAACGCATCGGGTGCAGGTTTGGTAAAGGTGGGTTTGGAATAACGATTGATCACTACATCAGGCAGTCGTTCTGCTAACAGATTTTCGAAGGTATCCAGCAGAATATTGCCCCGTGGTTTGGCAATATCAAGCAAGGCCAGGCGGCCTGCTATAACCGAATTGCGTTCGGCGAGTTGCCTCTGCACCGGTTTTTTTTCGTTGGTAGGGTCTAGGATGGTAGTCATTTATGCCTCCTGTATTTTTTTAGAAACGACCATTGAGCCGGTGGGGCCATTGACCCAACCGTGGAATGCGCCGGAAAATTTTCCTGCATCCGAGCCAGCCACTACTATATGGATATCATCTGCAGACGCAAATTTAGTTAATTGACCGTTTTTTGTTTGTTCCGACATCTGAGCGAATTTTGCTGCGGGTATACCCATACCGGACTGATCGTCTTCGACCAGTTGATGCACCGGTTTGCTGCTGGCCTCAAAAATCTGTTGGCGCAATTGTTGTTTGGTATAGTGACCGTCGCGCATTAATGTATCTAAATGTTCAGGGCATACCACCAGTAGACAATCTGAACTCATATACGCCTTTGGATGGTGCACATGCTCCAGTGACATCGCCATACTGCGGGCTAATTGGGGGGCGGTCAGGGATTTTTGATCAACAATTAGCGTTGGTCCGCTGGTCATGCAGAATAGCGTCACCACAGAGTCTTGTGCATCAAAACCACGTTCAACGTGCAATGGCTGCCAGGGAGTACGTTCCTGCCATTCAGCAAAGCACATGGTGAATTTCATCGGGTTACTTAAAGTGGGTCGTTCGGTACCACCAGGGACGGCACCGCCAATATTGCGTATTGCTAAGCGTAGCGCGCGGCCGATGGTTGCATTAGCACGGTTGCCCTGGCCCAATGCAGATAATTTCATGTTCATGCCTATCCGCTCGCGGATTGGCCCATTAACAACCATTACCGGAGAGGCGCCCATAGTGGTAGCCATGACCCCGTGAATGTTGAATTCATCGGTGCAAGCCGCTTCAAGGGCGGCAATAACTACCGGTAAATACTCTGCTTTACAGCCTGCTAACACCGCATTGATGGCTAATTTTTCAACGCTTGCCGGTGCCATATTGGGCGGCACAATAGCGACTATCTCCTGAGGGTCTCGTTGAGTTCCAGATAACATTCGGATAACCCGCTCTGGAGTCGGTGGAACTACTGGCAGACCGTCAGTAAAGCCCTGGTCAAACATAAATTCAAATTCATCATCGGCGCTGGCGATTTCAATTTTTCTTGCCCGTAAAGGGCTATTTTCTGCTTCTGCCTGAAGTCGATCAGCATTATCTGGGTCAACCGACAGGGAGCCGCAGCCAACTCGCCATTGCGGGTATTGATCCCATTTGATGTTCGCCTGGGTACCAAATGCCTGAATAAGTGCCTGCCAGTCATCTCGAACAAAACCTTCTTCTTGTCTTACTAGTTCACCACTTTCATTGGCCCAAATTAGCGTCGGGACTATTTCTATATCAAAGGCAAAAGATACTTTTAGGTTGCTATCGTCCAGCAGTGAATTTGGCAAGGAATATTGGTGATGCAGTGCCAGGTTGCCTGCTGAGGTCTGGCCTATTAGCAATAGTTTGTCATTCGCCGCCAGCTGCGCTGCCAACAGCGGCATGATGAGCTCGCAGGTAGGACAATCTTTTTTAATAAAGCAAATGAGTGTGGGCTGGTTATTAGGAAAGCTGACCGCTTGATGGTCAATGTTTTTTAAGCTGAAGGCAGGCAGTCGTGTTTTTATAGTGTTGTTGCTGTTGCTGTTGCTGTTGCTGTTGTTGCTGTTGCTGTTGCTGTTGCTGTTGTTGCTGTCTATAGTCATAGACCCGCCTTTTTTTAATATGTTAATTTGCAATTTATTGTGCTGAAAACGTACTAGTCAAGTCGCGCTAATGGGATGGTAATGGTGTATTGAGGGTTTCTGCTTTAGTGCATTATTAGCAGCGCCTCACCAGCTTTATTTTATTTTTGTGCGACTTGTTCGCCAGAGTATTGTTCTAATCGCTGATGGGGTCAAGCGCAATAGTAGCTGTAATCCAACAACCAGAATAAGTGTCGCAGGATTCAGCATGCCCTGTCGAAACATCCACCATCGCAGCCAGCATTCATTGCGAAAATTTGCCAGGCCTGCACGGCGAGTCAGAGTGCCAGAGTCAAACCGGTAAAGGTGCAGTGGTTGTTCAAGATTGTGGAATATCGCACCTTGATGGAGCAGCCTGGCCCAGAGGAAATAATCTTCCAGGAATTTAAGGTCAGGATAACCGCCGATGGCCAGCAGGCTTGATTTTCGGCAACAGGTAGTAGGGTGGTTGATGGGATTTCGATAAGGCATTTGCGCTTTAATAGCCGCGTGCGTGACAGCGACAGGCTTTTTTCGTAGTGGTTTGTTCGGGTCAGTATCAAATTCGAGCATAGCGGAGCCTAGAATATCTACTTCGGGATGCGCGGCTATATAGTTTAATTGTGTTTCAACTCGATCGCTGATGGCAGCATCGTCGGCGTCCATGCGTAGAATCCAGTCACCATTACAATGTGCCAGACCAATATTCAGTGCAGCTATAAGCCCCTTGTTTGTGGGTAGAACAATGAACCTGACTCGCTGAGGAAAATGCTGATAAAAATCATTTAATTGTTGTTCAAGAGAGTCACCCAATGGGCCATCTTTTACAATGATGAATTCATCCGGCAGACGTGTTTGAGCTAACAGGCTATCAAGGCAGGTTGAAAGTTCGTCAGTTGTCACCTTATGGTAAATACTCATAAGCAGACTTGTGCTGAGGTTAGCGGTCACTGTAGTCAAACCTGGGATAATGGGTGGTAAATGGCGAGGTACCTTTTTTGAATGATTCTTTGATAGACTCTTTGATACATTTTGCGTTGATGCATTCTTGCGTTGGTTAATAGTGTTATAAAGTCGCATAACCCAATAGTTTTATCGAATAAACTTTGTTTCAAGAATTAATGATGAATGAGTACGTTCAACGCCTGCGAGGTTACCAATATCATCGAGGACATGGCTGAGCTCTTCGGTGGATTCTGTTTTGATCAAGGCGAGTAAATCAAAATCCCCACTAATAGCATAGAGTGCGTTGATCTGCGGAATGGCGCGTAAGGCCTGGTTTGTTCTGGTGGTCATTTTTTGATGGGTAACAATGAGTACCTGGGCGGAAATCAGGCGATCTTCGTAGGCGCTACCATATTCCACTGTATAGCGTTTGATGATACCGGTTTGCTCCAGTTTTCTAATTCGGCTTTGTATTGTCGATCTGGAGACGGATAGTTCTCGGGCAAGTTCCGAGGTTGATCTACGGCCATTTTCTCTTAGCAGCGATAACAGTTTTGTATCGGATGGTTTCATCAAACTGATCATTCTGTTCATCAATTTGTATAATAATAGTTAAATTCTACTAAATATTCGCCTTTAAATTAACGGCTGTCGGGTCCAACCTTAAATTTACACGTAGAGGTTGTGAGTGACAGATATGAAGCATACCAGAGTTGCCGTGATGGGGGCCGGTAAGATAGGCGCAATGATCGTCAAATTATTGCTCGCTGAAAAGGATTATAGCGTGCGGGTTTTTGATGGTGACCAGACACAGCTTGAACTGATGCCGGATAGCGATCAGCTTGAGAAAATCTGCCTGGATGCAACTGACGAAAATAAACTCTCATTGGCGCTGCCGGGGTGTTTTGCTGTTGTCAGTGCCATGCCTTTTTATATGACTCGCCAAATCTGTCGCGCCGCAATGTTGGCCGGGGTCCATTACCTCGACCTAACTGAAGATGTTGCCAGTACAGCTTTTGTTAAATCGTTGGCAGCCAAATCTAGCGCAGCCATGATACCGCAATGTGGACTGGCACCCGGTTTTATTTCTATTGTGGCGAATGATCTGGCGGATTCGTTTCAAACCCTTGATACCATTAGAATGTGCGTTGGTGCACTGCCGCAATATCCATCAAATTCACTTAATTACAACCTTACATGGAGCACTGACGGGGTCATTAATGAATATTGCGAGCCTTGTGTGGCAGTAAAAAATGGCGCATTGATACTGGTGCCGGCGCTGGAGCATCTGGAACATTTTTCGCTTGATGGCATAAGCTATGAATCGTTCAATACTTCCGGTGGGCTGGGAACCCTGGGCGAGACCCTGGCTGGACGGGTTAAGAATTTAAGTTATCAAACTATTCGTTATCCAGGTCATCGGGATATCATGAAAACGTTGCTGCAGGATCTTCAACTAAGTGATCATAGACAACTGCTTAAGGAAGTTTTTGAAAACGCGTTGCCGGCGACCTTGCAGGATGTGGTGTTGATATTTGTCACCGTAAGCGGTGAGAAAAATAGCCATTTGTTTCAACAAACCTATGCCAGCAAAATCTACAGCCAGGAAATTAACGGCGTATTTCATAGTGCTATTCAGATTACCACGGCGGCGAGTATCTGTGCAGTTCTGGATCTACTGAAGAATAACCTGTTGCCGCAAAAAGGGTTTGTCAGGCAAGAAGATATACCGCTAAAAACCTTCCTCGATAATCGTTTCGGCCAATATTATCGAACCGATAACGGGATGCAATCTAAAACCGTACAAGTTGCCGCCTAACTTAAATAGGTAAATGCCTTCGGTCTCTAACGCGCTGGCGGAGTATATAGCTGGGCAGAATTGGTAACAGGATTGAGTATTATGCAACAGGATACAGTAAATATAATGGCCAAATTGGGCGTCAAAGGTTTTGCGACCGAAAATGGCATGCTTGTTAATAGCCCTATAGATGGCTCCAATATCGCCCAGGTTGCACTGGCTTCCGCCCAGCAGACGGATGTGGCTATGGATGCGGCAACCGTTGCGTTTTTGCAATGGCGTCAGGTGCCGGCACCTGAACGGGGTCACTTGATCCGATTATTTGGAGATAAATTACGCCAGCATAAAATGGCACTCGGTCGCCTGATAACCATTGAAAGCGGAAAGCTTATCCAGGAAGGTTTAGGTGAAGTTCAGGAAATGATTGATATTTGTGATTTTGCTGTGGGTTTGTCCAGGCAGTTGTATGGGCTTGTAATCGCCTCCGAGCGGCCTGGCCATAAAATGGTGGAAAGTTGGCATCCTATAGGACCGGTGGGTGTGATCTCGGCCTTTAATTTTCCTGCTGCTGTCTGGGCCTGGAATGCTGTGCTGGCGTTAGTTTGCGGCAATAGTGTTATTTGGAAACCCTCTGAAAAAACCCCTTTGACGGCGCTCGCCTGTCAATCCGTATTATCGATGGCGATCCAAGAATGCAATTCAGTACCACGGCAGTTGAGTCAGGTGTTGATTGGCCGCGCAACGCTTGGTGAACAACTGGTGAAGGATGCGCGAATGAAAGTGATCAGTGCCACGGGTAGTTGTGACATGGGGCGTAAGGTGGCGCCTGTGGTTGCTGCCAGGTTTGGTCGCGCAATATTGGAATTAGGCGGTAATAATGCATTAATTGTCTGTGCGTCAGCAAATCTGGAGATGGCACTTGATGCGGTGGTTTTTGGGGTTGTTGGTACCGCTGGGCAGCGTTGCACTAGCACTCGCAGGTTGTTTGTGCATACGGATGTTTATCCTGCTTTTGTTAGTCGTATCAGGCAGGCCTTTGCTGCCGTGACGGTCGGAGACCCACTGGCCGAACAGACACTGGTTGGCCCGCTGATTGATTCAGCGGCCTATGAAGTAATGCAACAAGCGCTAATCGACGCCAGAAAATCCGGCGCGGTAGTAACAGGTGGACAAAGATTGGACCAGGGCTGTGCAGCGGCTTTCTATGTTCGGCCGGCTTTGGCTGAAATGCCAGAGGCTGTCAAAAATATTATCACCGAGACTTTCGCGCCGCTGTTGTATGTTTTTCAGTTTGATGACCTGAATACCGCTATTGCGCAAAATAATGCTGTACCACAAGGTTTATCGTCGGCTATTTTTACTACCGATCTTCGGCAGGCTGAGTTATTCACCAGCGCAGTTGGCAGTGATTGTGGTATTGCCAATATAAACATTGGCACTAGCGGTGCAGAGATAGGTGGTGCATTTGGTGGCGAAAAGGAAACTGGGGGTGGGCGAGAATCTGGTTCTGATGCCTGGAAAGGCTATATGCGGCGATCAACTTCTACGCTGAACTATTCAAATTGTCTGCCCCTGGCGCAGGGAGTGAGTTTTAGTATTAACGAGGCGATGGGGCCAGATGCCCTAAGTTGTTAAAAGTTAGTTAATAGGTCGTTAAATGGTTAGTGGTGGCCGACCTTGATTTACCCTAAGCAGAGGCGTCAGACTTATTTGCCAACCTTCGGCTTTTAGCTTGTGTTTTTTTCTTCTTCATTGGATCATCTGGTGATTTGTTGCTTGAAATTTGAGCTTGTGATGATAGCAATGACCCCTTAGTTTGCTGGATCCAGTTAAGTGTGCTGTCCCATTGCTTAATGTCTGTTGCAGCCATCCGGCGGGGTAAATCGAATATTGTTAAACCCATGTTAACTGTATGTACATAGTTTTGGGTGTTTCGAAGGTAACCAATGAGTGGCAGGTTCACTTCGCTAAGAAAGGCCATCAGGGTTTTTGAAAAATTTGTCCGGATGTCTACTCGATTGGCTAATAAGGCGATTTTATTGGGGTTGTTTATTGGCAGGTTGACCTGGTTAAGTTTCATCAGAAATCGGGCGCAGGCACTCACATCAGTGGGAGAAGGCAAGACTGGGATAATGAGCTGGTGATTATGAATACTGTCGGCCAGCTCTTCAGCACCGCAACCTGCGGCCATATCATGAATAGCAATATCAAATCGGTTGGTGAGAATTTTATGCTTGAAAAACTCGATACCCTGGATATTTGGCAGGGAAGTAGGTCTGGATCGCAGCCAATCAATGCATGACTTTTGCGGATCGTGATCACACAGTGCAACTGTTTTGCCTAATTTGGCGAAATAGCCGGCGAGTTGTATCGAAAGCGTTGTTTTTCCGCAGCCACCCTTTGGATTTGCTAAGAATATTTGTTGCATAATTCCTTTTACCAACAAATTTAGATGTCTGTTAACTGTAGTAGATAATTCGAATAAGGAAACCAAAGTTATTGGCATCGCCAGAGGTCGGCTAACAGGGCTTTATTTTGCCCGGCTCTGGCTGGGTGCTGGTTCGATAGGTCAGCATCGGTTAGCATTGGATAGATACCAGCGGTGTTGGCCTGGCACTATTTTGATTATGAACAGGTGCCAGCCCAGAGGAGGCTTGCCAGGTCTTGGTAAAACATGGTGCGTGGGCGGGTCAATAACCTACTGACGATACTTGGCTTCCAGGTTTTTCTAGAAGGCATTTCTAGAAGGCATTGCTAGAAGAAAAAGTGAGGGAAAAATGGCGCGATCAATTTCTGAATTATTGCTTAAAATGGATGTTTTTGGTTTTTTGGAAACAGAAGATTTCCCTGTTGTTGAAGAATATATGTTTACCTATCAGTATGAAGAGGGGGCCTATGTATTTAAAGAGGGTGCGCATGGTGCTTATATGTTTTTTATCGTCGAGGGCATAGCCGAAGTTAGTAAAATACAGGATACCAAAAAGCTGACTATCGCCCAATTGACGCCTGGTCGATCAGTGGGAGAAATGTCAATGCTGGATGGCCGACCTCGCTCGGCAACGGTTAAGGCTTTATCCACCCTGGTGCTGATAGTGCTTAAACGGCAGGATTTTTTCAATTTAATGGAACAACATCCCAAAACTGCTAACCGCGTTATTTTGGGGATCGCGGCTCTATTAAGCGAAAGTTTAAGAAACACCACCAGCGACCTAACCGAGAAAACACTCAGTATCTGTTAGTCGAAAGTTTGCTGCATTTATTGCTACGTTTATAATTAGGGTTGTAGAACGGGGACGGGAATTAATTTGATGGGGATGGCCTGTTCTCTGCCGAATATGGAAATAAAGAATGATTCACCCCAGGTGTATTTATCTAAAAACAGCCTGTTAATAATATCTTTATGGTCGCTAGTAGGGATAGCATCGTAGCTGGCGATTTTATTATTACGCAGAAGTTTGATTCTGGGCGCGGTTAATAATCGTTGGTACCAGCCGCTTTCAACGCGGCCAGCACGGATGTACATTGCGTTTTCATAATCAACTACCCAAAGGCGGGTAATTTGTTCGTGGCTGGTTTTATCCTTTGTGTATAGTTCAATCACCTCAATACGTTCGGAGGCGAGTGTCTGAATCCCGAGGTATGTTACAGGTAAGCAGATGATAAAGACTACAAAGTAAAGCAGATAGCGCATATTGGTCTCGGTGTATGGTGGCGTCAGTATCTAGTTGGTTTGAGCAGTTAAACTATTCATTGGCGCTGTTTTAAAGTGCTTTTGTCAAGCTAGTGGGATTGTTTTCTGATCGCATTGTTAGTGCCGTGTTAGAAATAGTTAGTGCTGTATTAGAAATAACAGTATCAGCAAGTGGCACTAAATGCCATTTCGATTAAACCAGGGTCGATATCGGTAACAGGAGGATTGCAGCATGCAAAAAAAATTCATATTGGCGATTGATCAGGGCACCACTAGTTCAAGGGCAATTATTTTTGATTTTGATGGCAATATTGTTGATATTGCGCAGCAGGAATTTAGCCAACTATTCCCGGCTGACGGGTGGGTTGAGCATGATCCTGAAGAAATTTGGCAGAGTGTGGTTACTACTATTCAAGCGGTGCTGCATAAAACCCAGATAAACGCGTTAGAAGTGGCCGCCATTGGGATTACCAATCAAAGAGAAACCACCCTGCTTTGGCACCGCAAGACTGGTGCTGTGCTGCATAACGCTATTGTTTGGCAGGATCGTCGCACAGCGGATTATTGCCAACAATTAAGGTCACAGAACCTCGAAGCCAAGGTGCGAGAAAAAACTGGGCTGTTGCTTGACCCATATTTTTCAGCGACAAAAATAAAATGGCTATTGGATAATGTTGCAGACGCGCGTTTGCAGGCTGAGCAGGGCGAACTAGCATTTGGCACCATAGATAGTTTTATCTTGTGGCGTTTAAGTGGTGGTAAATCCCACAAAACTGATGCAACCAATGCCGCCAGGACCTTATTGTTTAATATTATGGATCAACAATGGGATGAAGAATTATTGTCCTTGTTTGATATCCCCAAATCGTTGTTGCCTGAGGTGCTAGATTCAAGTGATGATTTCGGTGCAACCAGTGCGGCGCTGTTTGGCGCATCGATTCCCGTTACCGGCATGGCAGGCGATCAACATTGTGCGCTAATTGGTCAGGCTTGTTTAAAACCGGGCATGCTTAAAAGTACTTATGGCACTGGTTGCTTTGCGGTACTTAATACGGGATCGGAAATCATTAGATCCGAGCATCGATTGTTATCCACCATTGCTTATCGGTTGGCTGGCAAGGTGACCTATGCGCTGGAAGGCAGTATTTTTGTTGCTGGGGCCGCTGTTCAGTGGTTGCGAGATGGCCTGGGGCTAATCAAGAATGCAGCAGATACTGAGGCCTTTGCCGAGGCTACAAAAGACGCTGGTGGCGTTTATCTTGTGCCTGCGTTTACGGGGCTGGGGGCGCCTTATTGGGACGCAGATGCCAGAGGTGCGATTATTGGTCTGACCCGAGACAGTGGGGCAGCTGAGCTCGTTACAGCGGCATTACAGTCGGTTTGTTATCAGACTCGGGATCTAATCGAGGCCATGGCTGGCGATGGCCAACCAGCCATGGTACTCAGGGTTGATGGTGGCATGGTGGTGAATAATTGGCTCTGTCAGCAATTGGCTGATGTGCTGCAAATTCCGGTAGACAGGCCGGTTAATCAGGAAGCGACAGCGCTGGGTGCATGTTATCTCGCCGGTTTGCAGCTTGGCGTATTTAAGTCGCCTGAGGCGATACAAGAAAAATGGCAGCTGGATCGTCAATTTTCGCCTAGTCTGAACAGTGCAGCGGTTGATTCGCGGTATCAGGGCTGGCTGGCTGCAGTCAAAAGAGTAAGCACGTTGCCTGAATAGCTGGACGCGTTTCAGGGTGATTTTTGAGCCGTGATTTGGTCATTGGTAAAAACTAGTCAATGGTAAATAGTGCGTCATGTCTTCGCTCGATATAAATACAAAATTGCTTAAATTACATATGGCATGGCCTGCGCGAAAGCTGCACGCGGCAGCTAATACTGAAGCTGTGGAGTTTTTCAAATATTTATTTCTTAACTACCATGACCTGGATGAGGTACAGGCGCTTAAAAGTGTGGCTGATGCGGCACAATTTATCGAACAAAATGCCCGGGTTCTGTATGCCAAATCTACCCGCAAACAACCATTAGGCATTGATCCACGAATTGAACCTCGTGTGGTCAATAAATACGAAGTGGTTCTAAGTACCCAAAAATTTGCCCAGGATGTAGAAATGATGGCCATGACAGCCAATGGCAATACCCTGGATATAGCGTTGCATGGCGTCTGTGTCGAGCTGGACAAGGTTTTGCCTGAGGCGAGTATATTGACTTTGTTATTAAAAATGGATGATGACAGAAAGTTCGAATTAGCTGCTGAAACCTGTTGGGTCCGACCTTTGGAAGCGGGTCAATTGATGGGTTTGAAAATTGTTGAAAGCCTGAACTTTGCATTGTGGCGGGATCACTATAAGTCGTTGAAAAATCAGAGTTTATTCGATTGATCAGGTAATTTTCTGCGTTTCATTTAGCGCCGCTAGTCTTTTTGTCAGTATTTGGCTGCCGAGCAAGATAGGCAATTACGACTATAGTTAATTCAATCCATGAGTTTATTTAATCGTGAATTAGTTTAATAAATGTACGGACTTCATCGGAAGGTGTTTTAGCAGTTGATGAATGAACAGCAGTTCGATAATGAAAAAAGTTATCAGGTTTATCTTGAGAAACACTGGCTAGAGGATGTTAAAAACCTGCTGGCAACCAGTGGTCAGGAGTATTTTGATCAATTGGTTCAGGGCCTCGCGATGTTATTTGGCGCCCAGCGTGTTTATGTTGCTTCATTTGATATGGAACTGAAATTTGGCACCGTTATCGCGGATATAAGCGGTGGCGTTTATAATGACGAATTCGAATTTCATATGCCCGGTACGCCCGCAGAGCAGATCGCAGAAGGTGAGAGTATTCTTATAGAAGACGGTTTGGCTGGCTTCTATAAAAATGATGAAGGGCTGCGCCAATATCGAGGCATGATGGGACGTCCAGCCTATGATGATGAAGATAATGTCATAGGCCTGGTGGTGCTTTTATTTGAAAATAATATTCGCTGGATAGATTCTGCCAACGCAATTATCGATATCTGTATAAGCCGTATCGGCACAGAAATGACCAGTTTTTATAAAACTCGACAATTGAATGATATCAATCATCAATTGTTGCGTGAGCTTGCGATTTCTAATCAGCTTAAAGATGAGCTAGCGCGGATTGCCTATCTCGATCGAGTCACGGGGCTGCCGAATCGGGAACAGTTCATGCTGGATTTGAAGTTGGCTGCTGAGCGGCCGGATGGCTGGATCGCATTATGTGGTATTGATTGTTTTAAACCCGTGAATGAGTCGCTGGGGTTAGAAGCCGGCGACAGGGTGTTAAAAGATGTCGGTGAACGTCTGGCAAGTATTCATTTGCTGGATTCAAAAATATATAAATGGACTGGCGATGAGTTTTTAATGTTTGGCAGGTCCAAATCCTTAACGGAGGTTGAAGAACTAGTACGCATATGTGATCTGGTTTTTCAGCAGCCTGTGGATGTCAATGGTAGTCAGATTCGTATTACGCGGAGTACTGGCATTACCTCGCTTGATGCCCATGGAGGCATCGATGAGGCCGTTAAAGCGGTATGCATTGCTATGCAGCGGGCGAAAATGCGCGGCGGTAATCGTGCGGTAATTTATGAAAATTCGATGAATACCGATAACACGCAGTTTTTCCGAGTTCATTCGCTGATGCAGGAGGGCATTACTCAACGACAGTTTGTGCCCCATTATCAACCTATCTATGATCCGGCCAAAGAAGCCTATGTGGGTTATGAAGCCTTGATGCGCTGGATCGACGGGTCGGGTAAAACCGTATTCTTTCCAGATCAATTCATACCCATTGCCGAGCGCAGCGGGTTGATTGTGGAGCTTGGCAAAGAAATGATCGCCACCGCTATTTCTAATATTGCCGAGTGGAATAAAATATATAACGTCGAACGAGACCTGGCGATCAATCTATCACCACTACAGTTTCATGATGATAGTCTGGTGCGTGATATTGAGCGGATTGTCAAAATTTATGATTTGGCACCTTCATTGATAAAGTTTGAAATAACCGAATCGCTGTTTGTGCATGAAGGTGATTATGTACTGCGGAAATTAAAGGATCTTAAAGCGCTGGGCTTTCGTTTATCGCTGGATGATTTTGGTACTGGTTATTCTTCGTTGGCCTATCTGCAAAACTATCCCTTTGATATTATTAAAGTGGATAAATGTTTTGTTGATGATGTTATTCATTCTTCCAAAAGCAAGGCATTGATAAAAGCGGTTCGATTACTGGCTTCAGATCTGGGCATGAAAATAATTGCCGAAGGTGTTGAAACCGAAGCGCAGGCAGCATGTCTGGCGATGATGGGCGTGGACTATTTGCAGGGTTATTATTACTCCAAACCGTTGCCGGCCAATCAAATACATAAGATGTATGGTGATACGGTAAGGCCAGTGCCAGACCAGCGGACGGGTTATCAATCAGCACCTGCTGTTGATCTGTAACTGTTGGCCGTTGGTAGAGGAGATATTACCCGCGGTTTGGGTTGCGGCCGCCTATGCACTACACTGGCGGCCCATTTAGCTAGAAATTAAAATCAGTGTGTTGAAGTTTAACTGGAGTCCTCGACTCGCTCGGGTCGTTAGGCCGCAGGGGCATATATTCTATGGCTGGTATATTGTTAGTGCAGCGGGTGGCATTCAAATGCTGTCGGGCATGTTGTGGATGCAGTCCTATGGTGCCTATGTGGTGCTTCTGCAAGATGAATTTGGCTGGAGCAAAGCGCTGGTAGCGGGCGCCTTTGCACTGACCAGAATTGAGAGCGGTGTGTTAGGTCCCTTGCAGGGCTGGCTCGTTGACCGCTATGGGCCAAGGCCTATCCTCAGTGTGGGTATCGTACTATTTGGTGCCGGTTTTATCCTCTTTAGTCAGATTAACTCGTTGTTAACCTTTTATTTAACTTTTGCCCTGATTGCGGTGGGTGCGAGCCTGGGCGGTTTTGCCACTGTCATGGTATCCCTGGTCAATTGGTTCAATGTACATCGTGCCAAAGCGATTTCGATATCTCAAATAGGTTATTCGTTCGGCGGTCTATCGGTGCCGTTGGTTATCTTGTGTATGGAGGCCTTTGGTTGGCGGACAACGGCGTTGCTGTCGGGCATCGCCATATTGGTGATCGGTTTACCGTTGGTGCAGGTAGTTAAGCATCGGCCTGATGAAATAGGTGAAACTGCTGATGGTCTGGCGTCGCTGGAGAAAGATAAATCAAAGCTACAGCAGTTTTTTTCTGAACGGGATTTCACTGCCAGAGAAGCGATGCGGACCCATTCATTCTGGTTCATTTCCCTTGGTCATGCCTGTGCGCTATTGACCGTATCGGCAGTGATGGTACACCTGGTGCCGCATTTAACTGAAGGCATGGGTTTTACTCTGGCGCAGGCAGGGATTGTTATATCTTTGATGACCGCGTTCCAGATGTTAGGCCAGATAGTGGGCGGTTATTTAGGTGATAAGGTGAATAAGCGATATCTTTGTATTGGCTGCATGTCGGCCCATGCTATTGGGCTATTGCTACTGGCTTACGCTGATTCTATTATTATGGTGGGTTTTTTTGCTGCCCTGCATGGATTGGCCTGGGGTATCCGTGGGCCGTTGATGGTAGCCTTGCGGGCGGATTATTTTGGCCCGCGCTCTTTCGGTACGATTATGGGTTTTTCGTCATTAATCGTGATGATTGGCATGTCAACAGGCCCGATATTTGCGGGGTACATGGCTGATATTTATGGTAACTATGAATTAGGCTTTAGTTATCTGGCTTTTGGTGCATTCCTTGGGTCGTTTTTTTTCCTCGCAGCAACACCACCAAAAATACCAAAACCACCACAAGCAATGGCGACATAGGCGTGATGGGCAGGTAAGGTTGGTGAGGCAAAAAAGTCTCCTGGTTTGTGGTCAGGTGCGGCGATTGGGTAAATGGGAAATAAGTCAGGGTGAATAATTCAATAACATCTTATCTTTATAAAGGCTGAGATTAACGGGTACGCGAATTAAAATGGTGAAAGCGGTATTTTTGAGCGATGAATGACAGGCGAAAGCATTATCTACAGGCGATGGGGGTCGAGCAATGGTCGTTACGGCGACCTAGGCCAGCACCGCAAGATGATAATAAAGAGGCTACTAAAGAGGCAACGACGCTGCGCGCAGTTGCCAGCGAAGATGTAGCGCGTACTGATACTGTCCTGCGCACTGAAAAAATAGTGCGCACTGGCGATGCGGCGCTCGCAACAGCAACCTCGGATACTAACAGGCCGTCAGAGATTAACGTTCAGCCGCAGGCAAGAACTGACGCTGACGCCCCTGTACCGCAATTTTATTTATGCTTTTTAGATTATGAGGGCTTGAGCCTGTTATTTTCATTGCCCTTGACGGCGGATACCTTGCCGGTTAATTACCGTCATTTTGCTGATGATATCTATTTTGCATTGCGTGGTGAGCGCGCTATCCCAGCTGTGCGTGAGCTGCGTTGGCCGATGGTTCAGTCAGCTCAGATATCACAAACGCAGGCCGATGCGACTGACGTGGTGCTACAGAAATTAAAACGTTGCGCCGAACTGGTGCTGGTGTTCGGTCACCAGACAGCCTCATATTGCGGTGATCTGCCTGCTACACGCGAAGATAAAAAGCAGTTGATCATTGTCGAAGAGGTGCAGACCTATTTCACCCAGTCAGGCGCCAAACAAAGTTTATGGGCCTTACTCAGTCAACAAAAAAGTATCTTTTTGCCATGACCGGTTCTGAATCAGGTTATTCAATTTGCAGTATGCAAGATAAAGACCTGGATGCGGTGATGTTGACTGAAAATAGGGCCTATTCACATCCGTGGGCGCGCGGTATTTTTGCCGATTGTATCAAGAGCGGTAACGAATGTTGGATACTATTAGTCGATGGTGAGGTGCTTGGCCACGGGGTTGTCTCCATTGGTGCGCAAGAGTCCCACTTGTTAAACGTCTGTGTTCATCCCCGCCTGCAAGGCCAGGGGTATGGGCGGCGGCTAGTGGATTTTATGTTAGAACGCGCGCGGCATCATCGCGTATGTTCAATTTTTCTGGAGGTGAGGGCTTCGAATATCGCCGCCTATAACCTTTATGAAAGCCTTGGCTTCAATGAAATTGGCCTGCGTAAGGGTTACTACCCAGCTGAATCAGGTCGTGAAGACGCCATAGTATTTGCTAAAGAGTTTTTCTATGACTAGCTGAACCAATGTCCATTGGTTGGTATTGATCGGACCCAGGTCGCCATTTCGTTACGACAATTATTGGCTGATGCGCGCTATGGTATAGAACATGAGGCCTATCCAGCATGCAGCGCGTTTTCACCATAAGCTTGTATTGATCCACTCGTGATTGATCGGGTAGGCGGCTACAAACTAGATGCAATGAATGAGCGTCGTGATTAAGATATCGCGGCACTCAGAGTCGCTGACCAGCACGAATTTTCCAGGCTGTTAGGATTTGTTGGCGCGTAGATTTCTGGCTCAATAAGATGAAGACGTGCCGGCAGCTAAACATTTAATCAACAAATTAGGACAAAGAGCGTTTTATGATTACAGGTGAGATCAAATATAGAATACATTCTGGTTGGGTGGGGTATCAAACCCGCTATCCGTTATTGAGCAAATCACCTATCTACTGTTTGCCAAACGCTTAGATGACATTACTACCGCAAAAGAGGCCCAGGCGCAAACGGGCAATTTCGCACCCCGCGCCACATCATTAAAATGATGGTAGCGCTAACAGCGCCCACGCCCAAAGATATTATTAGTGACCCCGCCTGTGGTACCTGTGGGTTTTTAGTCGCCGCAGCGGAATATCTAGAAGACCATGACCCCAATATATTGCGTGATAAAGACATGAAGGAACATTTTTATCACCATATGTTCCATGGTTCAGATTTTGATTCATCCATGTTGCGTATCGGCGCAATGAATATGACCTTGCACGGCATCGACAACCCACTCATTGCTGATCGGGATTCATTAAGCGAAGACCATGCCGATCAACGCGAAGCCTATACCTTGATATTGGCAAACCCACCCTTCAAAGGGTCATTAGATGCTGATGGCGTCGCCAAAGATTTACTGCAAGTCAGCAAAACCAAAAAGACAGAACTGTTGTTTATCAGTCTGTTCTTAAAACAACTAAAAGCCGGTGGGCGTTGCGCCTGTATCGTGCCGCATGGCGTGTTGTTTGGCTCCTCCAAAGCCCACCAACAGCTACGTCAAACATTAGTAGAAGAACAAAAATTAGAAGCCGCTATCTCCATGCCATCGGGTGTGTTTAAACCCTATGCCGGAGTCTTCACCGCTATTCTAATCTTTACCCGCACCGACTCAGGCGGCACCGATAAAGTGTGGTTCTACGATATGCAGGCCGATGGTCTAAGCCTTGATGATAAGCGTGATGAAGTTGAAGCTAATGACATCCCCAGCATTATTGAGCAGTACCACCAGTTCAAACAGGGTAAGGGAGATTTTACTGATAAAAAAGCCAAAGCCTTTACCGTGGATAAGCAGGCTATTGCAGATAATAAATATGACCTTTCTATCAATCGTATGCATTCCCACCGAGGACGGTGGGAACGAGGGGTCGGTGGGGCCCGAGGGCATGAAGGGCGTGGGAATGCATACAGAGGCATTAAATAATGGGTAGAAGCCGTTACAAAATTATTGATCCAACGTTACCCCATTTTGTTACTTGCACAGTCTTACACTGGATTCCCGTTTTTACCCGACCGGCTACTGTTGATATCGTACTGGATTCATTGCGCTATTTAATGTCGGAAGGTGTCACTGTGTATGATTATGTGATTTTGGAAAATCACATGCATCTTGTGGTGCAAAGTGAACAACTGGATGTTGATATGGCTCGTTTTAAATCCTTTACAGCGAAGCAGTTGATTCGCTATTTAGACAGGAATAATGTTTCTCAAATTTTACAACAATTGGCCTTTTATAAAAAAGTGCATAAAGATGACCGAGCTTATCAATTTTGGCAAGAAGGTATACACCCAGAATGGATTCAAAATGACGAAATGATGAAGCAAAAGATTGAGTATATTCATCAGAACCCAGTCAAACATGGCTATGTTGATTTGGCTGAACATTGGCGTTATTCCAGTGCGCGGAATTATCTGGGGCAAGCGGGTTTGATTGAGGTTTGTACGCGATGGTGAGGTCGGTATTTCTCGTTCCCACGCTCCTGCGTGGGAATGCATACGAAGAGTTAGAGCAATGAATAAAAGCCAATGCATAATCACTAATTGAAAGTCACTTCATTTTTAAAGCTGTAGGGTTTTAGGTTGAATGTATTGAGGCTCGAAATATTACAGTGCAGTATACGTTCCCACCGAGGACGGTGGGAACGACGGGCAAAAGTTTGACCCAACAAGCCTTCAAAGGCGAACTAAGCAAACAAACCAAAGTGGTATAGAAAGGGATTTACCAGAATGACATCACCCGATAATCACTCTCAATTCATTATCTATCAAGATGCCAGCCAGAACACCCATATTCAAGTGCGCTTATCAGGCAACACCCTGTGGTTAACGCAGGCGCAAATTGCCGAGCTGTTTCAAACGACACCACAGAATATCACCCTGCATATTAAGTCTATTTATGAGGAGGGAGAGCTGGATGAATCGGCAACTTGTAAGGATTACTTACAAGTTCGGCAGGAAGGTAAGCGGGAGGTTAATCGCCAGTTAAAGCACTATAACTTACTGATGGTCATAGCGCTGGGGTATAGGGTTCGCTCCACTCAGGGCACGCGCTTTCGTCAATGGGCCAGCAGTCTGCT
Source organism: Pseudomonadales bacterium (assembly GCA_019090615.1). Taxonomy (GTDB): domain Bacteria; phylum Pseudomonadota; class Gammaproteobacteria; order Pseudomonadales; family Azotimanducaceae; genus JAHRVQ01. The sequence continues at coordinate 23,859 of JAHRVQ010000039.1, forward strand.
GGATGAGTATCTGGTGAAAGGCTTCACCATGGATGATGAGCGATTAAAAAACCCTGATAAAAATTTAGGGGTAGATTATTTTGATGAGCTACTGCAACGCATCCGTGATATACGCAACAGTGAGAAGCGTTTTTATCAAAAAATCCGTGATATTTATGCACTCGCTACCGATTACGACCCTAAGGCAGAAGAAACTCGGGAGTTCTTTAAAGTGGTTCAAAATAAATTGCACTGGTCGATAAGCGGTTTAACCGCCGCAGAGTTAATTGCCCAACGGGCAGATAGCAAAAAAGACAATATGGGCTTAACCAACTGGCAGGGAGACAGAGTGCGAAAAGTTGATGTCAGTATTGCAAAAAACTATCTGGATCAGTCGGAACTGGAACAACTCAATCGGCTGGTGGTGATGTATCTTGATTATGCAGAGTCCCAGGCCCAGCGGCGTAAAACCTTATTTATGCAAGACTGGCGCGAAAAACTGGATGCCTTTTTGCAGTTTAATGAGCGCGATATACTCGGTGATGCTGGAAAGGTAAAAATGGCCGTAGCTAAAAAATTAGCCGCTCAGGAATATGATAAATTTAACCAGCAGCGTTTATTGAATGAGGCAAAAACTGCTGACGAGAATGATTTGGAACAACTGGTTAACATGAGTAATGCAATAGAAAAGCCAAAAGATAAAAAGGGATAGGTTTTGACGCAATCAAACTTTACATTTTTAAACGAACACTGGCCGTTCCTTTTGCAAGATGCCCAGCAGGTAGAAAGCTACGCACTGCGTGACCCCCGTGCGGCGGCAATTTACGCCCGCCGTACCTTAGAAATCGCACTCAAATGGCTGTTTGAAAACGACACGGCTTTAAAAGCCCCCTATGAAAAAAAACCTGGCCGCCATGATTCATGAGCCAACTTTTGCGAACAATATTAAAAAGGGTTTGTTCTACGATATTAAATTTATTCATCGCCTCGGTAATATTGCTGTACACGGTGATGAGAATATTTCAACGAAAGAGGGCTTAAAGGCCACGCTTGCCCTGCATCAATTTTTAGGCTGGTTAGCACGGGTTTATACACGCGGCGGAGGAAAGCCAGCGCAATTCCAAATCACTTGGCTGCCCGCTGCCTCAAAAGAATCAGGGCCGGGGTCAGAATCGAGGTCAGAACCAGAGACAGTTCAACTCTCTAAACAACAGATTGAAAAAATTCAAGCCGACTTGAGCGCGAAGGATGAGGCAGCGGCCACGGCTCAGGCGAAACTCTCTCAAACGGAAACCGAGCTTGCCGCGCTTAAAGAACAATTGGCCTTACTGCAAGAGGTGAAAGAAGCCAACACAAAAACGATTGGGAGCGGTGAATACACAGAATCTCAAACCCGCGAACTGATCATTGATGTGATGTTGCGTGAGGCAGGCTGGAACCCAAAGGAAAAGAATGTCGAGGAATATGAGGTTCTCGATTGTATGCCCACGGCCGCAGGGGAATGCACAGGCACAGGTTATGTGGATTACGTGTTATGGGGCGATAACAACAAGCCGCTTGCCTTGGTTGAAGCCAAGCGTACCCGCAGTGATGCAAAAGTAGGGAAGCGACAAGCCGAACTCTATGCGGATTGCCTGGAGAAACATCACGGGCAGCGCCCCATTATTTATTACTCGAATGGTTATAAAACGTGGGTGTGGGATGATCAGTTTTATCCACCTAGAGAAGTACAGGGTTTTTCAACCCGTGATGAACTTCAATGGAAAATTAATCAGCGGTCAAATGATAAAGAGGGACGTGAAAATTTAAGTTTAATGCAGCCAAAGCAAGAAATTACTGGCCGTTATTATCAAATGGAAGCGGCAGCTCGCGTCATGGAGAGCTTTGGCACTGGCCGTAAGCGTAAAAGTCTTGTGGTGATGGCCACAGGTACGGGTAAAACGCGTTTGTCTATCGCATTGGTGGATATGTTGTTACGTGCGGGTTGGGCACGAAAAATATTATTTCTTGCGGATCGCGTCGCTTTGGTTAATCAGGCCAAGCGGGAGTTTAACAAGCATCTGCCGCATGTATCCGTTGCGAGTTTGTTGGATAAGTCTCAGGAAGATGCGCGGGTATTATTTTCTACTTATCCGACGATGTTAAATTGTATAGATGGAACTCGGCTTGGTAAGAACGGAAGGAGTCAGCAGGAAGTGTTCAGCGTTGGACATTTTGATCTGATTATTATTGATGAAGCGCATCGCTCGGTGTATCAAAAATACGGCGCTATTTTCGATTATTTTGATTCACTGCTGTTGGGGCTAACCGCAACGCCTAGAGGCGAGGTGGATCGCAACACTTATAAACTCTTTGAGCTGGACGACTACTTGCCAACTTATTCTTACGAGTTAGACAAGGCTGTCAGTGATGGGTTTTTAGTGCCGCCACGAGCCATTTCTGTGCCGCTGAAGTTTCAGCGTGAAGGCATTAAATACAAAGAGCTTTCTAGTGAGGAGCAGGAAGAATATGAATTACAGGAAGAATTCTATGATAAGGACACGGGTGATCTAAAAGTAGAAATTGGTTCGGCGGCGCTTAATCAATGGCTGTTTAACAAAGACACCGTGAATAAGGTGCTTATGCACTTGATGGAAAACGGCATCAAGGTAGAGGGTGGTAATAAGTTAGGTAAGACCATTATTTTCGCGAAAAATAAAAGGCATGCCGAGTTTATCGTTGAGCAATTTGATCTCAATTATCCCGCTATGGCTGGGAAGTTTTGCCGTAGGGTTGATTATTCAGTGAAATATGTTCAAAGCTTGATTGATGATTTTAGTGTGAAAAATAAAGACCCTTATATTGTTGCCTCGGTTGATATGCTGGATACAGGAATAGACGTGCCAGAAGCTGTGAATTTGGTGTTCTTCAAATTAGTGCGCTCCAAAACAAAATTCTGGCAAATGATCGGGCGCGGCACCCGCCTATGTGAAGACTTGTTTGGGCCGGGCCAAGATAAAAAAGAATTTATTATTTTTGATTACTGTCAGAATTTAGAATTTTTTGATGCTAATCCAGAGGGCTATGATTCAGGTGTTCAGGAATCCGTAAAGCAAAGAATATTCAAACGTCGTTTGGAGTTGGCTGTTGCATTACAGAATGCCAGCCTAGAGGATGAAGCCCTTGCCGGATTTGGAAATAGCCTAAAAGACCAAATGCATAGCGGCGTGGCGGTGATGAACCTGGATAATTTCATTGTACGAAAGCAGCGCCGTGATGTTGAAACATACGCAAAACGTGAGCAATGGCAGTCATTGAATGATGACGATGTAGCGATATTGGAAAGTAAACTGAGCGGCTTGCCCTCAGTAGATGACGACGATGAATATTGTCGGCGCTTTGATTTGCTGATTCTTAACCTGCAATCTGCAATTTTACAAAACAGCAGAACACAGGAGCGTTATCAGTTAAAAGTAAGAGACATGGCAAAAGGGCTTGAAGACAAGTCTGCCATCCCAAGCGTTGCAGAGCAGATGGAGTTGATCCTCGCATTGCAGACGGATGAATGGTGGAGCGATACATCACTGCCAATGCTTGAAGATGTGCGCATTCGTTTACGCAGTCTGACACGGTTTATAGATGATAACGCAGGCTTGATTGACGTTTTCACGAATTTTGAAGATAAGATTGGCGAAGACGCGGCTGAGTATAAAATTGTTAAAAGTGATCCAAATCTAAAAGACTACCGCAGCAAAGTTCAGCGCTTCATCAATGAACACCAAGATCACGTCACCATCCGGCGTCTACGGAACAACGAACCCATCTCGCCAACCGATGTTGCAGCATTAGAAAATATATTATTTGCCGAAGACGGCGTGATACCAAGAGAAGAGTACACCAATATCTTTGGTGAAAAACCACTGGGTGTACTGGTTCGTTCTGTTGTGGGCTTAAGCCGAAATGCAGCCAAGAAAGCATTTGCAGGTTTCTTAGCAGAGGCCGCATTACATCCTGATCAAATTTCTTTCTTAGATGAAATCGTTGAGTACCTTGTGAAAAATGGAATGATGGAGCCTAAATTAATGTTTGATGCACCATTTACCAATTTCAATGATCAAGGGGTAGCAGGGGTGTTTGACGAGGCAATGAGTAAAAAAGTGATAGCCTTAGTGCGTCATGTTAATGAAAACGCTGGTGTAAGAAAAAGTGCTGGGAATAAATAGGTTTTGATTGTTGGATTGTTTTTGCTGTCGTACTGTTGCGAGTAAAGAGGGTCTTCTGATGACCCAAGGGGGGCATTTATTGAGCAGAGTGGCTGCTTAATTCCGCAAGTTATGTCCTCCAATAATGGTCAGTAGTGAGTACAGGGTACCTGTAAAACAAGAGAAAGGATGTACGGATGAAGATCAAATTTGTCGATGTTCAAAATTACCGCAAGTTAAAATCGAGCCGTATTTATCTCGATGATGATGAAACCTTATTTGTTGGTGCTAACAATAGCGGTAAAACCTCTGCTATCGATGCTCTTATTATTTTTTTGGACCAAAAGGCAAAGGGAAGTGAGGACGGGGAGGCGGGAAGCCATAGACGTTTTTGTACAACAGATTTCACCTTATCAAACTTGACTTCGCTTAATCAATTTTCAGAGACTTGGCTAGAGTCGGGCAATATAAATGGTAACACTGTATACGAGTGGCAACCTTTTTGCCCATCCTTGGATATATGGTTAAAGGTAGATGTTAGTGAAATACATCGAGTGAGTCATTTGGTTCCGACTTTAAAGTGGCGCAGTGGTTTATTAGGTGTAAGGCTGATTTATCAGCCTAAGTCTATGGAAAATTTGATGGCTGATTTTCTAGCGGAGTATAACTCTGCGAAAGAAGCCGTAAGCACGCTGCTTGACCCTGATGAGGGGCAAGAACAAACGAATAAGTTGGAGCTTTGGCCAAGAGATTTACGAGAGTTTTTGGATAAGAAACTAGGATCATATTTTGAGGTCAAAGCGTATCTTCTAGACCCTGAAAATGTAGAAGAAAAGTCTGAGCCACAAAGGTTGCCAGAAGAGTATTTGGCACTAAAGACCTCTCCATTTAAAGATTTATTCAATGTCGATGTAATTGAAGCCCAACGAGGGTTCTCTGACCCGTATTCTAAGAAAACTTTGAAGGGTGAAGGAGGTTTATCTTCACAACTTAACCAGTACTACGCACGCCATTTAAATCCATCTGAGCACCCTGAAAAGGAAGATGTAGAAGCGTTAGCTGCAATAGATGAGGCTAAAAACACTTTTGATGAGCGACTGAATAAATCATTTGTTGATGCTCTAAATGAGCTTAAAGGATTGGGTTACCCCGGGTTTAATGACCCTGACATTTTACTTTCCAGCAATTTAGATCCCGTTGAAAACCTTGCGCATAATGCATCAGTTATTTTTGATGTTCAGAAACCGGGGCCAAATGAAAAAAGGCTGCTAGCGCTACCTGAAAGTTACAATGGTTTAGGCTATAAAAACCTTATTTATATGATCTTTAAACTTATAGGGTTTAGGGATAACTGGATGAGAAAGGGAAAGGCAGAGAAGCGTAGGGCCGAAGAAGATATTCCCAAAGAGCCCTTACATCTTGTGTTGATTGAGGAGCCAGAAGCTCATCTACATGCGAGATGTAAGGGGATATTTACACCATCGAATCTGGACACCAAGAAGTTCATATTTGCTGGAGCCGCTAGGCAACCAAAGCTAGGTCTCAGCCTGTAAGGCTAGGGCTTTCGCCCACGCTTTCAAATCCGGCGGCCTACCCCGACCACAATTCGCCCATTCTTCGCGAGTATGTCTCATGCGATCCATGTCGGTTTTGAAAGCGAGCACTACAGCGCTTCGCGTTTTCGTGCAAATACCAAAATCCAAGTTTAAGTCATCTTGGATTTTGGGGTTAATAATACCGATAAAAGATCCAGGCCTGATAGTTAATCAGGTCTGTTATGAGCGCTCCAGGAATTGGTATTGGTCTCAGGTTTTAGCGCTGTTGGGGTTACTCATCAGGTTTGCAAGAAACCGAGCGAAAGGCACGATATTTTTCTCCACGCTAGCCGCCTCAAGAGCATCCATATAGACATCGCGCTTTTCCACAGGAATCACCAGCCACGGGTATCCACCAGCGGCCAACATCAGGTTCATGAGGAATCGCCCTGTTCGGCCATTGCCATCAATAAATGGGTGAATATAAACAAAGATAAAGTGACCGAGTACAACGCGCACTTCGGGGCTTTCTTCATTTTGCAGTAGTTCGAAGAAGGCGGGCATTAAATCGCGCACGGCTGCATGGTTGGGTGGTGTGTGCATGG
>JAHRVQ010000040.1 GCA_019090615.1 Pseudomonadales bacterium
CTAATTCGCTCTCGGCCCCTAATTCGCTCTCGGCCCCTAATTCGCTCTCGGCCCCTAATTCGCTCTCGGCAGACAAAAAATTCGAGCAGTTAATCAGTCGTGTTCTGGATCAACTACCAGGTCGTGCAGATATTGTTAAACCGGAATTACTCAAATTATTTATCCAGAATGCTGGCTTGATACCGCTGTCTGATTCAAGCACTCACTCTGAATTAAAAGGCAATACCCAAACTTCTTCACAACCCCTCGGGCAACTATTACTACCTTTAATCAAATCACTGCTGCAACAATCCTCATTCATAGCTGGTCAAACAAACAACCCCGGCGGAAATATCGCCAACCTGCTTCCCAATGCGGGTGCCGGCATTTTGAGGCCGATTACAGAAACTCTGGCCCGCGTTATGTTGAATCAGATCAAACCAATTAATCTAGCCCAGGGGGAAGAAATGGATATCCGCCGCACTGAACTCGTGGCGCGGGCTGACCAGCAACTCGACAGCTTCCAGATTGAAATCGTTGCCCCTCGGCGGGATAGTGAAACAGATCAACAGGACGAGTCCGCATCCACAAGCGCCACCGGCAAAGAAAAACAGTGGACCGTTCGGCTTAGTTTTGATTTTCCTGAACTTGGAAAAATCACCACTTTCATCATTCTGGCACCAGAGCAATCAATCGAAATGAATTTCTGGAGCGAGCGTCCACAAACATTTACCCTCATAAATTCCTGGCGTAAACGATTACAACAAAAACTCCAGAAAAGGCTTCAGGAACAGGGGATCAACTCACTAAAAATCGAAGTATTTGAGGGACAGGTGCCAACCCAGCAGCCTGTAGTAGCCTCCTATCTCGTTAATGAAATTGCCTAATGAAATCAGAAAAAAAAGCAGTCGCACTAAAATACGATGGCCAGCATGCGCCGCAGGTTACCGCCAGAGGGGAACAAGACCTGGCGCTTGAAATTATGCAAATAGCTGAAGCCTTTTCAGTACCCATGTTTCAACAAACTGATCTGGCAGAACTACTCTATCAACTGGAACTTAACGACGAGATACCCGAAGCGCTGTACATTGCGGTAGCCGAAATCATTTCATTTGCTTATATGATTGCGGGCAAGTCCCCAGAAGATTCAGCTACCAGTAAAACCGATGCATAGCTGCATAGGTAGTATCGCGCCAGCACCTTTGATAAAAGCTTCAGGCAGATTTAGCGACGGTTGAGCGAATCGGGCGTAAGTGCGCAATAATTTCCGCTTCGGATTGAGATACACCCAGTTCATCGGCAAGTGCCATACTATCCAAACCTTGATCTAGCAACGCCCGTACTTCAGACATTTTTTCAGTAGCTGCTGCTTTATCAGGTGCTGCTGAGGGCTCTCTATTAAGAGACGCTGAGGGCTCTTTACCCGCTGAGGGCTCTTTATATAAACCCGCTGAGGGCTGTTTATGTAAACCCGCCGAGGGCTCTCTGTTAAGAGACGCTGAGGGGCGCCGGTTTGAGTCTGTGTTGTGTTGGGGCTGGTGGTCAGCCTGGCGACGGCCTCTACCCTGTCGGCCTGGTTCATTATAATTAGGCTCAATAGGATAAGGGGCAGCGTTCAGCTGATCGAGTCCAGCCTCCATTTCTTCAAAGGCCGGTTTAATCCCAGCTGCCTGATTCTGCTGTGGGTTGTGATCAGAATATCCCGTATCCTTATCCAGCTCAGCCTGAACCTGACGTAAATGTTTTGCTAATCCATAGGTCGCAGAATTAACTGCTTTTTGCTCCTGCTGAATAGTAAACATTTTTTTCTGCATGTCACGTTTGGTCCAAACCACGTAACAGCAACTTACGAGAGCGAGCAACGCCGAAATAATAACAATCAGATTGCTAATCTCAAAAATAAACAATTTTAAATATTCCCAGCAAAAGTAATAGGCCTATACACTATCAAGATCCGTCCACTCCTCGTCCGTCATCAGCTTATCCAGCTCAACCAAAATAAGTAATTCCTCATTCTTATTGCATACACCCTGGATAAAGCGGGTACTATCGTCGTGACCAGTATTGGGCGGATTCTCAATTTCACTTTGTTTCAGATAAACCACTTCAGCCACACTATCGACTAAAATACCGACTACATGCTCGCCGGTTTCAACAATCACTATCCGTGTAGAGTCCGTCACCTCTCCCTGTAGCACCCCGAAGCGTTGCCGGGTATCCATTACTGTAACCACGTTACCCCGCAGATTAATGATCCCAAGCACATAAGCAGGCGCCCCAGGGACGGGTGCAATTTCCGTATAACGCAGGACTTCCTGTACCTGCATAACATTGACGCCATAAGTTTCACCATCAAGTCGAAAAGTTACCCACTGAAGAATTGGATCTTCTACATTTTTTTGGCTATGCATAGTCATCGGTAGGACTTCTTCCCAAGGATAGTATCTTATAACTATAGTCCAGACTTGAAACATAACCAGTGCCGCAGCAACTGCCATGCTTCGCAAACTAGCTAACTGTTATTATCTCGGCCATAAAACCTGCACTTGAAAAAATTATGCTTTAAGCCAATTTGCGCCAGACTGGCAATTAACGCCAGACTGGCAATTGACGCCAGACTGGCAATTAATCAGCTTACCTACATTGAGGTCAGGCTGTTTCAAGGCTCTGGGGGCAGTCTGTATGCTGCCCATTTACATCGGCTATTAGCAAATAGGGGTCGAAGATCTGACATAATAATGATCGATGGATACCCCGAAACCAGGGCATACGCGCTTCTTCGCTACGCCAGTTTACGGCGTCGTTTTTCACTGTATAAAGGTCGATTACCTGCTCTACCGGAATAGTTTTTGACGTCTCCGCTAAATGCAGAGTGTAGGTGGATTTACCGAGACACTCAGGTATAGACTGAGCATAAAATACGTCCATGGAACAGGCCAGAGCAACGCGACCAATACGAGCAATTGGAGTCAACAGTAAAAATCCACCACTAATAAATCGCAAACAATCAAATTCAGGCATATCACGCTCAGGAAAACGCGCTCTGGCTGAAGTTTGTTGCCTATGTGATACGGCTTTTTTTACTGGCGATGAGCGTTTCCGACTGTTTTCAGTTACCGGTGACTGTATTACCGCAGCAACATTTGAAGGCAATGTTTCATCAGTCTGGGCAATTATTGGCGGTTCTGCCACTGACGATTCCGTCGTTAGAGGCCGCGCCGTTAAATGTGAACCGGGCAAGTCCACCGCTGCCTGATCCACTTTAGTTGCCTCCTGCAACATTGTGTCCAGATAGTCACCCAGCAATTGCTGTAATGTAGGCTCTTCAGGGTCAGAAATTAGTCCTGTTTCAGGCTGAGGAATAACCCGCATATCTCAGGCATTCTCGGCCTGATCAGGACGCTCTAGCGCTTCTGAACTTTTATCAACCGGTCTGGCTAAATGAGGGCTAGCAACAGGACTTTCAGAGGCACGCAGAAGATCATCAGGTAGCAGATCTCGAGTTAGTTTCTGGTAGGCAACAATACCGTGACTCTGGGCGAATAAAAAAGACGGCGGCACACCTAATCGGCTGGCTTCTCGAAACTTGGTATCAACCGGGATAACCCCGGGCCAAATCCTGGTTTTGTATTGGTTCTTCAAAAATTGATAAGTACGTCGACTGGCATTAGTTCGTTTATCAAACATCGTAGCAATCACAGTATGCGGTATTTCGGCACCTGATACAGCTAACATACCAAGCACCTTCATCATGCGTTCTAACCCTTTTAGCGCCAAAAAGTCAGTTTGCACCGGGACCAACAGGTGGTCACAGGCAGCAAGGGCATTTATCATCATCATACCGAGTGCCGGCGGGGTATCTATCAGAACATAGTCATATGCTTGCGCATGTTGCTGTAGCCAGCGCTTCAGAACTAAGCCCTTACCGTCTATGCTCGATGAACGTTTTTCAACATTCGCCAGCGCCATAGAGGCACCTACTATATGTAGACCTTCAAAACCAGTATCAACAGGCCGGATGCGTTCTGGCTTATTGAATAAATCGTAACTAGTATTTTCAACCTGGTCTGGGTCAAGCTGCATATAACAGGTTAATGAAGCCTGAGGGTCAAGATCCATCAGCAACACCCGATACCCTAAACCCGCTAAGGCATCAGCCACACTAACAGTGGTTGTGGTTTTCCCTACACCGCCTTTTTGATTGGCTACTGTCCAGATCTTCACACTTACCAGCCTAACAATTACGAATTACTAATCAGGGAATCTCTGATTAAGGTGCATTTACGCCGAAGCTTTATTAACTCATTGGGCATAAATTCGCAAACCACCTAATAGCCTGATGATTGCCAAAAATACACTTACAGCTTGATTCCATTCGAACTAATTTCAGTTTTTATAGGCCCAGATTCATCTTACATCCCTATCTACACACCTAAAACAGGTAATCAGCAATCAAATCTAACTTAGCCATATCTTTTCAACATACTCGGTACATCAAGAATCAGCGCGATGGTCCCATCACCCGTGATCGTAGCACCCGCCATACCATCTGTACCCTGCAGCATTTTACCTAAGGGTTTAATGACGACTTCTTCCTGGCCAATTAGTTGATCAACCACAAAGCCAATTTTTTGACTACCAACAGAGACAATAACCACATGCGATTCAGGATTATCGTTAGCAGCTTTTTTCTCTCTGGAAACCAGCCAGCGGCTCAGGTAATAAAGCGGCAATGCCTTATCTCTAACAATAATAACTTCCTGCCCATCAACCACATTGGTATCATTCAAATTAAGGTGGAAAATTTCGTTAACACTGACTAACGGCAATGCAAACGTCTGATTACCCAACATAACCATCAAGGTTGGCATAATGGCCAGGGTGAGCGGCACTTTGATAATAATCCGGCTACCCTCGCCCATCTTAGATTCTATATCCACAGTACCATTGAGCTGACCAATCTTGGTTTTGACGACATCCATACCAACGCCACGACCAGATACATCTGAAACAGTTTCCTTAGTAGAAAAACCTGGCGCAAAAATAAGATTAAATGCCTCTGAATCACTCAACCTATCAGCTGAATCACGATCAATAGCGCCTTTTCTAACCGCCGTATCCTTGATCCCCTCAGGATCCATACCTTTACCATCATCTTGAATGGTAAGCAAAATATGGTCTCCTTCCTGCTCCGCCGACAATATTATTGTGCCATTTCTTGGCTTGCCAGCGGCCTCCCTTTCCGAAGGCTTTTCGATGCCATGGTCTACTGAATTTCTGACCAGGTGGACTAGCGGATCAGCAAGCGCTTCAACCAGGTTTTTATCCAGATCGGTTTCTTCTCCCATCAGCTCCAGGTTAATTTCCTTGTCCAGGTTTCTTGCCAGGTCTCTAACCACCCTTGGGAACCGGCCAAAAACTTTTTTAATCGGCTGCATCCGAGTTTTCATCACTGAGGTCTGTAAATCAGCGGTGACAACATCCAGATTGGAGACCGCTTTGTTCATGTCTTCATCCTGGGAATGTATGCCCAAACGCACCAGCCGGTTACGCACCAGCACCAGTTCCCCCACCATATTCATAATATCATCAAGTCTTTTGGTATCGACTCTAACAGTAGCTTCACCAGCAGATTCTTTAAGCGCTGTACGCGGCTTATCGGCTGCCGAGGCAGGTCCAGCTGGCTTAACTTTAACCTCTGGCGCAGGCACTGCTGGTGTTGCGGCGACAACAGGGGCCGCTGGTGCAGGCGTAGCTACAACGACAGGCGCAGCTGCAACGTTCTCTGCAGCGGCAGGCGGCGCTACAGGCGGAGGAGCTTCAGCGGTCGGACTAGCTTCAGCAATCGGACTAGCTTCAGCGGGCGGACTAGCTGCAGCTTCAGCCGGCGCTTTTGGCTCAGTTGAAAGCTGATTCAACAAGGCCTCAAACTCATCCTCTGTGATTTCATCAGCATCTGCACCACTACCAGTAGACACATCAATATCAAAAAGGTCGTCTGTTGCAGCAACGGGCACTGACTCGGGTTCAGGTGCTACCGCTGCATCAACAGCAGCCACGACCTCAGGTGTAGCATCTACCGGAATTGGCGAGGCCGACGGCGGTGCATCTTTCTTTTCAGACTGCAAAGCATCAAGCAAACTTTCAAATTCAGCATCACTAATAACGTCTCCAGTGGCATTAGAATCGCCACTAGTAGGTTCAATAGCGACAGTTTCACTCACAGGCTCTTGTGCAACCGGCTCTGCAACAGCTTCACTCACAGCCTCTTGTACAACCGGCTCTGCAACAGCTTCCACCACAGCTTCTGCAGCCGGTGCCGGCTGTTCACCACTAGCCAGGCGTGCTAATTTGCGGATTAATTCCGGATCGGCATGGGTCAGCGCCTGACCCGCTCGCACTTCGTCAAACATTGTATTAACGCTATCAAGTGCAGTTAATACATTGTCCATCAAGTCCGTAGTCAGGCTAATATCGCCCTTTCGAAGTGCATCAAAAGCGTTTTCGGCAACATGACAACAATCAACCATAGCATCAAACTGCAAAAAACCAGCACCACCTTTAACCGTATGGAAACCTCGAAAGATTGCATTCAGTAATTCCACATCATCAGGCGCACGTTCAAGGTCAACAAGCTGCTCCGACAATTGCTCTAGAATTTCACCCGCTTCTACCAAAAAGTCCTGTAGAATTTCCTGGTCATCATCGTTCATACTACGTCCATTAGATTAGAATTTTTAAAAGCCAAGGCTGGATAAAAGCTCGTCTACTTCATCCTGGTCCTTTAGGGTAGATTCATCCATCGGTAGCGGACCTTCGGCACCAATGTCTTTTGCAGACTGTTGTTCTTTCGAGCTCTCTTCAGGGTCAATTATGCCACTCACATCCTGCATCTGACCGGATATATCCAACAAGCTTACAAGTTTTAGCTCAGTTGCTTCCAGAGTGTGGACAATTTTTTGCAGTACCTGGCCGCTAAGATCCTGATACCCCTGAGTCACCACTATATCCGTTAGCGTTCCATATAACTTACCGCTCTTGTCTTCTGCATAAGCCAGAAAATCGTCTATACGTTGGTAAAGCTTTCTAAATTCCTCAGCGCTAATCTGACGGCTAGCCAATTTGGCCCAGTCTTCACGCAACCTGGTTGATTCCGAACCCAGCTCCGCAGCAATAGGCGTCGCTTCATCCGCAAGATCCATGGTTTTGTTCGCTGCATCGCGCGTTAAGTTCAAAACATAGTCAACTCGGGTACTTACATCACGCCCACCCGTCTCTTCAGCGTCGTCGGCATTAGAAAAATCCAGATTAGTTATAGCATCGTGTAAACCACGAGTAATTTTGCCGATCTGTTGATATAAACTGTCATTGCGCGCTGTATTGATACTCAACAGCTCTTGCATCGCGTGATTAACATTGCCCTGCTCAAGATTCAGCAGCAGCAATTGGGCTTTCTCTTTCATTACGGCATCAAACGGGCTTGGTTCTTCCATTACACTCTCATCATTTCAATTGGGCATTCATTCAGTTGGGCATTCATTCAGTTGGGGTTGCGAAAATTTCACTGACCCGCATTCAACCAGCATCGATGCGCTCGAAAATTTTCTCAATCTTCTCTTTTAGCGCTGCAGCGGTGAATGGCTTCACAACGTAGCCGTTAACGCCTGCCTGAGCCGCTTCAACAATTTGATCCCGCTTAGCCTCTGCCGTAACCATTAGTACAGGAAGCTCAATCAGCTTTTGATCTGCACGTACTGCCTTCAACAGATCAATGCCCGTCATACCTGGCATGTTCCAGTCAGTAACAAGAAAATCAAAACTTCCGGCTTGCAGCATAGGCAATGCCGTTTTACCATCATCTGCTTCAGAGGTATTGGTATAACCCAAGTCTCTCAATAGATTTTTAATTATTCGTCTCATCGTGGAAAAATCATCCACAATCAAGATTTTCATCTGTTTGTCCAAGGAAACCTCCGTCCTTCAACTGCCAATACTACCTCCATAATGCTGCAATGCTATGGAGGGCCTCAATATCAAGTCTAGTAGCTGATTAACACCTAGCCAGTTATTTTTAGTCGCTGCGGTTTATTAATTATTTCAGACATTGAATTTCTCAAAAATTGCGAACGTAACGACTAGTTGGCGCTATATATCTAGTATCCAGCCAAGTAGCTGGTCTAGCTTACGGTTAGTCATTTCACCTATCAATGCCAGCCATCAATGCCAGCCATCAATACCAACCAGGTTTAAATCAACTACTTAATCCAGTCACCCAACTTGGACCTTAAGCGCAATGCGGCCTGGGTATGAATCTGACTTACTCGAGATTCACTGACGCCAAGTACTTCGCCGATTTCCTTTAAATTGAGCTCATCATCATAATAGAGCGACAGCACCAGCTGTTCACGTTCCGGCAAGGTACCAATTGCTTTGCTCAGGCCAAGCTGAAAATTTCGTTTCTGAATTTGCTCAAGAGGATCAGGTGTACTCGATTTTATTCCCTGATCTTCAGTCACCGGCATTTCTTCAAAACTAAACAGTCTGCTTCCCATCGAGTCTTTAATGATATTAAAGTAATTCTTTAGACTAATCCCCATTTCATCGGCGACCTCTCTGTCTGTTGCATCCCTACCAAGTCGACCCTCAAGGCTTTTCATAGCCGCTGTTACACCTCGCACATTCCTGTGTACTGACCGGGGCACCCAGTCACCTTTTCTTATTTCATCTAGCATCGAACCACGAATCCGAATACCTGCATAGGTCTCGAAACTGGCACCTTTACCAGGGTCGTACTTACTGGCTGCCTCCAGTAAACCGATCATACCGGACTGAATTAAATCGTCTGGCTGGACACTGGCAGGCAAGCGTGATTTAAGGTGATGTGCAATCCGCTTTACCAAAGAGGCGTATTCCGCCACCAGCGCATCAGGTGTTTGTTCCTGTACTGATGTATACACGCTAATGCCATTGGCCACTGTCACTACCTGCACCACCCCCGAACTTATCGCATTCCCTGAGCAACAAGTTGCTCGACAAAAAATTCCAAATGGCCTCGAGGGCCACCTGCCAACGGCCAGTTATTCGCGTTACGTGCCAATTCTCGATAAGCAATGGAAGCTTTGCATGAAGGATAGGCATCAAAAACCGCCTTCTGTCGTTGCACTGCCTTACGTATATTTTCATCAAAGGGGATATTGCCAACGTGTTCGATAGTCACATCAAGAAAGCGATCAGTTACACCAACCAATTTTCGATATAGCAGATCACCCTGTTGTTTATTTTTAGTCATATTGGAAACCAGCTTAAATCTGTCGAGCTGATGATCTCTATTCAACAATTTGAGCAGTGCATAGGCATCAGTTATTGATGTCGGCTCATCGCAAACAACCAATACCACCTCCTGCGCTGCCTTAACAAAACTGGTGACGTTATGCGAAATCCCTGCCGCTGTATCTACGATCAAAACATCCATCTGATCGCTTATTTCAGCAAATGCCTGAATTAAACCTGCATGCTCTCGCGCACCAAGTTCAGCCATGCTCTGGGTTCCAGAAGCAGCCGGCACAACGTTAATCCCTCGGGGGCCAGGCACGAGGATATCGCGGATACTTCGTTCGCCATTGATAACCTGCTCCAAAGTGCAAGTGGATTTTAAACCTAATAAAACATCGATATTTGCCAAACCAAGATCGGCATCAAAAAGTGTGACTCGACGCCCAAGATCAGCCATAGCCAGCGCCATATTTAATGACACATTAGATTTACCAACCCCTCCTTTACCTCCGGTGACCGCTATTACCTGTACGGGATGACTACTCATACATCCATGACCATATTGTTGCTTTCAGTTGATTGAGGATTACTATAATTAAAGTCTGACATATACAATTCCGCAAATTGAAAATAATCTTGTGGTTTATCAAGTAGTTCCAGCGCAGTATGAACAAAATCCAGGCTCCGAGCTGCTGTAATATCCTCTGGAATGTGCGTACCATTACTGGTAAACGCCAGCGGCAATTGCCGTTGAATAATAAAACTTAGCGCCGGACCCAGGGAATCGCATTCATCCAGACGGGTTAGAATACAACTACTTCTATCGGTATCAGCATAAATCTGCGTCGCCATGTGCATAGCTGCTATCTGTAAATTGGCCGGCAAAACCAGGTATCGCCTTATATCGTAGCGGGATGCCGCCAGGCGCGACATTTCCTGTTTTAATTGCTCGTCCAGGCGACTCAAACCAGGTAAATCAATGACCACTAACTGCCTATGGGCAACCTGCGTTATCGCCTGATCAAGGCTAAACTCACCCTGCACATGCAGCACTTCCACATCCAGCAATTCACCCAGCCTGGTCAAATTCTCTTTGGCCCCAGCACGGTATCGGTCACAATTAATAATGGCGCAACTCGATGCGCCAAACTGCATCACATGGCGGGTGATCAACTTAATCAGGCAGGTAGATTTGCCACTCCCTGCCGGACCAACAAAGGCTTTAATACCCGAAGCTGGCGGCACGTCGGTTTTAATCATCAATGCTAACTGGTCCACCAGCTCATCAATGCGGCGACAGCTTCTAACCCTGGCGGCTAAAGACACTTCCAGGTTCAAGCCATCTAGAATAGAGGCGACAGTTTTTTCGACTTTCTGAGTCTTTTTCGCCCCATCCAGGATCGAATCAAAACTGGATAAATCGACATTAGAAACATGTTTACGGGCACCAGTACCCCTATTTATATCAATGTCCGTGTCATCAACCTGGGTCTGCATCGCTTGCCTCGACAAGGACACTTTTGGCTCCATATCCAGCAACGGATTTTTTCTGGCCGACATACCAGACCCATAATTCTGCTGTGAATCATCTAATGAATTCAACATCCTTATCTTAGCCTGCCTATACGCCTCCTGGATATTATTAGAGCCTTCGGCGTCTCTTTGCCCTTGACCTTGCTCTCGCTCTGATAAAGAGCCCTCAGCCGCTCTAATCCCTTGACCTTGCTCTTGCCCTGATAAAGAGCCCTCAGCCGCTCTAATCCCTTGACCTTGCTC
>JAHRVQ010000041.1 GCA_019090615.1 Pseudomonadales bacterium
AGCCCTGAGCGGTTCTTATAAACAGCCCTGAGCGGTTCTTATAAACAGCCCTGAGCGGTTCTTATAAACAGCCCTGAGCGGTTCTTATAAACAGCCTCGAGCGGCTCTTATTTCTTATAAATAAACAACATTGAGTTGTTCTCATTACAATCCTAATAATAATACAATAAGTTATATGAACATAACCTTCTTCAAACCATCCGTTAAACCAGATTCCACTGACAATAATTTAGTCGGCGGTTTAGTTGGCACAATAGCGCAAAATTTGTTAATGATTTTTATCATACTCGGTTTTGCCGGTTATTATCTGCTGCCCTCGGCCCAGGCAAATAACTTCCCAACCTACTTCAGTAGCCTGGTGACAATCTATTTCATATTATTTATTCGCCAGCATACAGCAAAGATATTTCACTCGTTGGTGTTTCTTTTATCGGCGCTAATCGTCCTTTACCTCGCCAGCAGCGGTCTTTGGTCAAGCGACTACGAACAGCATGATATTGTTTCCCTGCTGGGCAATTCAGCATTGGTTATGTGTTTATTACTCAGCCTGCAAATCGTCAAAGGTGCAGTCTTCACTGGTGCCAGACCGCTGCTGTCAGCATGGGTCCTGGCAGCTACGGTTTCAGCCGCGATCTATTTAATCCAGTCCTTAACGCTCGCTACAACAGACAATATATTACTGCCAATAGGCCGCTGGAATACCGCCGCCGTTGCATCCATTGGCTACGGCCTGGGGTTGGTTATTAGCTGTTTTTTGATCAGTCAGACACAGCACTACCAGCGCCTGTTCTGGCTCATTTGCACTGGACTATTATTTTTTGCCTGCCTGAAACTTGAAACCGGCTATGTCTGGTTTGCGCTGATCTGCGCACTAACAATTCTAAGCTTCGGCAAAATCTTGCAACTCAGGGAATCACCGTTAGTCATTATCTGGATGCTGGTAAGTGTGCTACTTATCGCCGCGCTGGTGCTTACCTTTGATACCGTTTTGGACTCCAATCGACAACTGATCTGGCATTCAGTGATGGATACGATATACATGACTAACCCTGCCATTGGCAAGGGTATTTTAACCCAGGTCTCCCCCCAGGTGGACTGTGGGTCAGCCGCCAGCATCCTTAGCAATTTTGCCGACTGCTCCTTCAAACATCCACATAATCTGTTTGTCGCAACAACCTACTACGGTGGCATCGTAGCGCTGGCTTTACTGTTGATGTTATACCTTACAGCGATCTCAGTGCTCGTTGAATCAAGCGATATCAATCGATGGCTGATCATGTCGATGCTGGGCTACGGGGCAGCAATCTTTATATTTGACGGTGACCAGCTGGTAGGCAAGATCAACTTTGTCTGGCTGGTATTCTGGTTACCTATTGGCCTAACAATCGCTTTAGAGCTAGAAGGAAAATATAGCGACCAGCGTCAATAATCATACCCGGACCAGGCATTAAGTCTTTGCCTTCACCCAGGTATGGGTTGCCAGTGACATGCGTTTAACCGGCGTACAGGCATTGGTTTCTGCGCGGGTGAGTTCGGCCTGATTAGGATCAAACCATATTTCACCAATAGCAGCCACCATATGATGATATTCCGTATTGCCCGGGTTAATACACTCCACCAGGGCTATCTGCTCTGGTTTAGCTAGCCCATATAACAGCGCAAGATCAATCAGGGTCAGGGCAAAATCTTCGCAATCTCCCACAAACCAGCCATCCAGCAAATACTTATCGGTCTGGGATACCCAATACTCAACCTTGCCATGGCCATCAATATCCGAGCGGTATCGATAGCCGGATTTTAAGGATTTAAACAGCGCATCGGAACAAACAAAGGATGACGCATTTCGATGACAGAGTTCGACCCAGCCTTTGGGTGAAACAACTTGTTCCTCACTTAAGACTGGAGCAACATTACTAGCAAGGGCCACGCCCACCTCAGCCGTCACCGACCCGAACGCATACAAGGACGATAGCAACAGCAATAGGTGCAATTTATTCATTCGGTTATTAATTCCCGACAATTAACAGACATAAACCGCACCGTAGAATCGTCTGAGTTTTTTATCGATTCTGCTGGAGACCACCGATTGAAGGAATAATTTGGCTGATAGAACTTTCCGTACATCGACACTCCAAGGCTTTTGTTTCCGCTAAAGGCTTTTGTTTCAGCTTGCTTGCGTTATTTTTATAATCGACTACACACTACCCCGAATTCGATATAAGGATCAATAGCTGTAGCGGTATTGGCGATTTGAGACCTCCTCAATCGGCAGGTGCCACCAGTATGTTCTTCAGCAGTTCGCGCTTCAGAGAAATTGGATAATGCAGAGCTTCAGGGAGTAAGCAGGATAAATGGCGGGAATATTTAATTCAGGCCTCTTAGCAGTTGGGCATGCTGGAGCTACTTTGTAGTCGAATGGGGCACTCACAATTTCACTGCGTGAATTTGCTGTTGCCTTCGAGGAGTCAGAGTTTTGTTTCGTTTTTCCTGTTTTCGCCTTGGCGGACAAATGCTGGAGCTACTTTGTAGTCAAATGGGGCACTCGCAATTTCACTGCGTGAATTTGCTGTTGCCTTCAAGGAGTCGGAGTTTTGTTTCGTTTTCCCTGTTTTCGCCTTGGCGAACAAATACTGGGGCTACTTTGTAGTCGAATGGGGCACTCACAATTTCACTGCGTGAATTTGCTGTTGCCTTCGAGGAGTCGGAGTTTTGTTTCGTTTTCCCTATTTTCGCCAAAGGCGAAAATAGGGAAAACGAAATAAATGGCGGAGCGGACGGGATTCGAACCCGCGACCCCCGGCGTGACAGGCCGATATTCTAACCAGCTGAACTACCGCTCCGCGCTAAACTCCTAAAACATTTTTTGGTGGGTGTTGCAGGGATCGAACCTGCGACCTACGCCTTGTAAGGGCGCCGCTCTCCCAGCTGAGCTAAACACCCTCAAAATAGGAAGGCGCATTGTAACGATTAGGCCAAATGAGTCAAGCGTATTATTACAAATCATAGGACATATTTGGATTTTTGTTTTGAGCGCAGTAATTTCACCCCCTAGTATCTAGACGACAAAATCAAATATGCCAGTATGTCGCCATTTAAACCACCTACATCCGCCTGACCGCAGCCTCGATTACCAAAAGACCAACCGCTATGACAGATACCTGACGCACTCATGGGCCTTTTATGGGCCATTTGTCGACAAAAATAATAAGTTATTAGCTAACAACACAATGGTTATTGAGCCTTGGAAGTTAATCTTTTATCCTTCGCCCTCCTCTTTGATCATGCCGAACTAAACATGTCCGATTATCGATTAACGCATCTAAAAGAACTGGAAGCCGAAAGCATACACATCATACGCGAGGTGGCCGCTGAGTTCGACAACCCGGTGATGATGTATTCTGTGGGTAAAGATTCATCCGTCATGCTGCACCTTGCCATGAAAGCTTTTTATCCAGGCAAACCGCCGTTTCCACTTTTACATGTAGATACCACCTGGAAATTCAAGGAAATGATTGAGTTTCGAGATAAGGTTGCAAAAAATCTTGGCCTCGACCTCAGGATCCATATTAACCAGGAAGGCGTTGATGCTGGCATTGGGCCATTCACCCATGGTAGCGCCAAACATACCGACATTATGAAAACCGAAGGGCTAAAGCAGGCATTAAATAAATACCAGTTTGACGCAGCCTTTGGTGGTGCTCGGCGGGATGAAGAAAAATCCAGAGCCAAAGAACGGGTATATAGCTTTAGAGATAAAAACCATCGCTGGGACCCTAAAAATCAACGCCCAGAGTTATGGAATATTTATAACAGCGAACATAACAAGGGTGAATCCATTCGAGTATTCCCTATTTCCAACTGGACCGAACTTGATGTCTGGCAGTATATCCATATGGAAAACATTCCTATCGTGCCATTGTATTTTGCCGAAGAGCGGCCAGTGGTTGAACGGGACGGCATTTTAATTCTTGTGGACGATGAGCGCATGCCTCTTGAAGAAGGAGAAACACCTGAAATGAAAACCGTGCGCTTCAGGACACTCGGCTGCTATCCCCTCACTGGGGCGGTAGAATCTAAAGCCACAACACTGCCTGAAATCATCCAGGAAATGTTATTGGCAACCACATCAGAACGACAGGGACGATTGATCGACTCAGATCAGGCCGGCTCAATGGAACAAAAGAAGCGCGAGGGGTACTTCTAATGAGTCATCAGTCAGATTTAATTGCTACCAATATTGACGAATACCTAAAGCAACACGAACAAAAAGAACTGCTTCGTATGCTCACCTGTGGCAGCGTAGATGACGGCAAAAGCACGTTAATAGGTCGCTTGTTACATGATTCCAAATTAATTTATGAAGATCAGTTAGAAGCCGTAAGGGCAGACTCCGCCAAAGTAGGCACAGTCGCCGAAGGGCTGGACCTGGCATTATTAGTTGATGGTCTCCAGGCAGAACGTGAACAGGGCATCACCATTGACGTTGCCTATCGATATTTTTCCACGACCAAACGCAAATTCATCATTGCCGACACACCTGGCCATGAACAATATACCCGTAATATGGCCACCGGTGCTTCTACCTGCGATCTCGCCATCATTTTAATTGATGCAAGACACGGCGTCTTAACCCAAACCCGGCGGCACACCTTTATCACCACATTGTTGGGCATTAAACATCTTATTGTTGCCATCAACAAGATGGACCTGGTGGACTATTCAGAAGAAAAATATCAACAAATTAAGAATGACTACGCTGAATTTTCCAGCCAGCTGGATATGGGCGAAGTACGCTATCTGCCGTTATCCGCACTTAATGGCGACAACGTGGTGGACAAAAGTGAACATATGCCCTGGTATGAAGGCGCACCATTAATGACGGTACTTGAGAACATTCAAATATCTTCTGACAAAAACTATGCTGATTTTCGTTTTCCAGTTCAGTACGTAAATCGACCAAACCTCGACTTTCGGGGCTTCTGCGGCACCGTGGCCTCTGGCGTTATTAAACAGGGTGACGAAGTTATGGTGTTGCCTTCTCGCAAGCGCAGCAAGATAAAATCAATCGTCACCTATGATGGCGAAATACAGGAGGCCTTCCCGCCACTGGCCGTTACTCTCACCCTGGAAGACGAAATTGATGTCAGCCGAGGCGACATGTTAGTCCCAGAGAACAATGCGCCATATTTTTCTGACCGAGTAGACACACAAATTGTCTGGATGGGTGAAGAACCACTACAGACAGGTAAGCAATATTTATTCAAACAGGCGACAAAAAAAACCAGTGGTGCAATCACTGATATTCGCTTTAAAGTTGATGTGAATACTCTGGAGCAGGAAGCAACAGATTCACTATTACTCAATGAAATTGGCCGTTGCGAAATCACCTTATCCCAACGCGTCGCCTTTGATGCTTATAAAGCCAATCCTGGCACAGGTGCTTTTATTATCATCGATCGATTAACTAACGTGACTGTTGGTGCAGGCATGATAGTCGGCACAGCTTCAGATCGCCTGGGAGCTGGCTGGGATGATGATGCAAAAAGCAAATTACTCAAACCAACTGACAGCCTGATAAGTGTTACAGAACGCCAGACAAGAATGGGCCAGAAAGCAAAAACTATTTTACTTACGGGCCTTACTGGGGCAGGCAAAAGTACCATTGCCTATGCGTTAGAACGAAAACTTTTTGACCTTGGCCAGGCAGCTTTTGTGCTTGACGGTCAGAACATGCGCCTTGGTCCAAGTAAGGATTTAGGCTTTGATAGCGATGCCCGTTCAGAGAATTTACGCCGCAGCATTGAAATTGCCAAATTAATGAACCAGGCGGGTGTTATTGCGATTTGCGCCTTTGTTGCGCCAAGCGCAGAGGTGCGACAAAAAGCCAGAGAATCTGTTGGTGATGATTTTATCGAGGTTTATCTAAGCGCACCACTGGATGTATGTAAGGCGAGGGACCAGGATGGAATATATGAGGCGATAGAATCAGATGGTATTGATACCATACCAGGGGTTAGTTTACCTTATGATGTGCCGGAAAAGCCTGACCTGGTTTTGCCGACGCATGAGATCAAGGTTGAGGATAGTGTTGAACGGTTGATGACGACTTTAGAACAAAATCGCGCATTCTGACAAAACTCTATTGCCTCTGAAAAAATTCAGAGGCTGCGCCCAGGCCGAGCGTTTGCTCAATATTACAGCCTGCAGCAATAAGTACAGCCTTGTCCCCTATTCGCGATCAACGGCATAGCGCAAGGCTTTGGCTAACGGATTACTCGGCACCAGGTCTACTCGCTGCCGCTGGTTGTGGCACCAACTAAAAAAACCATTCACTATCGGCTGGCAATGTTGGGCGCGAAAAGCCAACTGTTTACTAGCCGGCCATTTAGCATTGATTTGACCATCTTGATGGTAAGGTTGAGCAATCTGTTCCTGTGCTGTCCTAGCGGCTTCTCGCTCTGCTTCGAAGGCCCGCTCGAAATATCTTCGAGTATGTGACCAGCATAGGGCGCGGATAACTTTGTCTATCTTTTTACAGTATTGCGCATAGGCGCTATTGCCATCCGTTAATAGCACACTGCCAGTAAAATCAGCCAATATTGCGTTAATTGACTGCTGACTTTTGGACGCAGAGTAATTAAATAAAATTTCATCCAGGTCACCGTACACCGGTATAAAATAACCCTGGTGCAATTTCCCTTTTTTCTTGTTCCCCGCTTTGATAAATGTTTCGTCGATTGCCAGCGTATGGCTGCGCATAATATTGCAAAGTTGGGCATCGACAATGGGCTCAAGCTTTTGACAGGCCCGATCAACGATATTAGTGAGGCTCGACCGCGCTATTCGAATGCCATTGCGCGGGTTTTGAGCGGCGTATACAGCTAGTCTTGTGATACTTATCGACCCAGGTATGCAAGGTATTGATATTGATCCTATAAAAATCACTTGCAGCACTTATGATAAGCTGAATCTTCGACATTTGTAGGGTTTATCTATGGCTTCCAGTTCGCCAGCCACTCCCCCAGAGGGTGAGTCTAAAACTACTACCAAATGCTCGTTTCAACCCCGCTAGAAGTCGATACTTATGACGGCAAGATTTTTGTTATGGGACCCAGATGCAGAGGTAACGCCGCTCGGACAGCTACCATTTTTTATCCAGTTTCTGAAATTGGGCTGCCGATTTGAGCCATGGGTAGAGGATTGCCCACTAGTTTACCAAAACCCAAATGCACCGAAAGTAGTCAATGTGCTCGGATCGCTGTTTCTTTCTATCTTATCTGGCCATCGTCGCTATTCGCATATGACGGCGTTACTCAGTGACAGCGTCAATTCCAAATTACTTGGCATGAGCAAAGTAGTCAGTGATGATTCAGCCCGCCGGGCGCTAAAAAAGATCTCAGAGCAAGCGGGCATAGAATGGCTACAGGATCATTTAAGGAAAAGCTATCAGCCGCTGCTGACTGCGCCCCCTGTGTGTGTCAACCTGATCCCATACACTCTCTGTTTGGGATAACATAGATTTCAGGGTGACTTATAGAGGTCAAGGATATGAAATGGGTAGACTTTCCCGGACACAAAGATTCACATATTATTAACCTATCTAAAGAAGTGTCCAATTATGAAGCCCAAGAAAAAAAGTCTCATCTATACGCCTGAATTTCGTGCCAGTGCCGTTAAACTGGCGATAGATAGAAACTGATCAGCCAAAAGCAACTACTGCCAGCGAGCAAGGCATTAATATCAATACCTTGCATACCTGGGTCAATAAGTATCACAAGACTAGCCAACCGAACCCAACGCAAGTCGATGAAAAACATCTGTATGACCAGTTGAAAGAATTAAAAAAGGAAAATCACAA
>JAHRVQ010000042.1 GCA_019090615.1 Pseudomonadales bacterium
ACTGTTCCCCACACCTGTGGGGATGAACCGGAGACAGTTATATGCAACTGAGTGAGTTTAAACTGTTCCCCACACCTGTGGGGATGAACCGTTAGTATCTACTACCGCTAAGGGCCTTTATTTCTGTTCCCCACACCTGTGGGGATGAACCGGTCAATGGGATGCGTATTTTTGTTAGTTGCTACTGTTCCCCACACCTGTGGGGATGAACCGAATTAGTTGGTGCAACTGTTACCTTTGAATGTCTGTTCCCCACACCTGTGGGGATGAACCGCATCTTTGATAGCAGAGAATAGAATTAATGAACTGTTCCCCACACCTGTGGGGATGAACCGCGCTTAAAGCTTAATAGCTGGACACAACAAACCTGTTCCCCACACCTGTGGGGATGAACCGAGATGATTTCATGAGCGTTGGTGAGGTGAATTCTGTTCCCCACACCTGTGGGGATGAACCGAAACATTGTTAAAAATCGAAAAAGCAAAAAAACTGTTCCCCACACCTGTGGGGATGAACCGGTTTGGCACGACACTTACGCTATTGCGCAAAACTGTTCCCCACACCTGTGGGGATGAACCGTTAAGGCTCTGCGCATATCTTGAGCAGAGTAGCTGTTCCCCACACCTGTGGGGATGAACCGCTACAGAAACTGGCGTTATAAAAAGAGATGTCCTGTTCCCCACACCTGTGGGGATGAACCGGCTGTTATTTTCGAATGTTTTGTCGCTGGTAGCGTATTGTTTAGCACCCAAATTTTGCGCCTACCATTCGATCATATCAGCCGGTTGCTTGTTGGCTGAGTATTCGGCATCTATCATGATATGAAACGCATATTTGCCAGGTACATTCGCAAGTCAAATTCCACACTCAATTGGTTCTTTTATGGCTTGTTTGCCGGGCCGCGCAACAGGAGTTTTTTAGCCCATGATGATTAAAAGCAAATTGATGGTGGGTGCCATTGTGCTGGCGCTTGGGCCTGCTTTACTGCTTGGCCTGTTCGTGTGTGGTTTAAGCATTAGTACCAGTCATAACGCCTTGCAAGAGCAGGTTGAAAGTAAATTGACGGTTATTCGAGAAACTAAAAAAGCGCAGTTAGAGGATTATTTTACAACCATCAATAAGCAACTGCTTACCTTTGCTGATGACCGCATGATTATTGATGCTATGAGTGAATTTAAAGGCGCTTTTCGAGCCTATCGAAATGATATTTCTTTTCAGCCTGGGGCCGATGTCACGGCGGGTATAGAGGCATACTATGAAAAGCATTTTCTGAATGAATATAAAAACCGAAACGCTCAGAATGCGCCAGATATGTCGAGCCTAAGGACGTCTCTGGATGCTGACTCAGTGGCCTTGCAATACAGCTATATCGTGGCAAATAAACACCCGTTGGGCAGTAAAAGTGACCTTGATAGTGTGGCTGATGGTTCGTCGTACGATGCATTACATGCAAAGTATCATCACCATATTAAGCGATATCTGGAGGAGTTTGGTTATTACGATATTTTTTTGGTGGACCACGAAACTGGGGATATTATCTACTCAGTATTTAAAGAAATAGATTATTCAACTTCGTTGCTTGATGGCGCGTTCGCTAATTCAGGTATCGGTCAGGTATTTGCTAGGGCAAATGCCGTGACCACTAAAGATGCCAATTCAAATCAGCAGACCTTTCTGGTGGATTTTGCGCCCTATTTACCTTCTTATGAGGACCCTGCGGCATTCATGGCTACGGCTATATACGAAGGTAGTAAAAAAGTTGGCATATTGATTTTCCAGATGCCCATTGATGCTATAAATAATTTGATGACCCACCAAGAAAAATGGTCGACTGTTGGTTTGGGTGAAACTGGGGAAACCTATCTTGTTGGCGCGGACTATAAAATGCGTAGTTTAGGCAGGTTGTTGGTGGAAGATAAGGCGCAGTATCTCGCAGCGATTAAAAATACCGCATGGGGTGCGACTACTGTTGATGCAATTAGCTCTAAAAACACCACCATCGGGCTACAGCCGGTGACTCATGCGGGTGTTGGGCAAGCGCTTCAGGGTGTTTCAGGTATCGGGGTTTTTGACGACTATCGCGGCAAATCAGTGCTTAGTGCCTATGCGCCGCTGGATATACCGGGTTTTAACTGGGCTATCATCAGTGAAATTAGTGAAGCCGAGGCCTATCATGCGTCGAAACAACTCATCGATAAACTGGTTGTTTCCAGTCTGGTTCTTGCCTTGGCCATTCTTTTAGGCGCAGTTATTATCGGTTACTTTTTTGCCCGTAGTATTACCAATCCACTCAATAGTATTGTTGATGCGATGCAGGAAATATCCGCTGGAGAGGGGGATTTGACCCAGCGTCTGGATGATAGTAGAAGCGATGAGCTGGGTCGACTGGCAAAAAGGTTTAATCAGTTTGTGACTAAAATTGAAACCGTGATAACTAAAATATTAGAGGGCTCGGTGCAATTGTCTACTTATGCCGAAGCGCTTTCTGTCACCTCAGAGCAATCCGAGGTGACCCTCGGGGATCAACAATCAGAGGCTTCTATGGCAGTGAAATCCATGGCGCATATGAGTCAGGAAGCACAGGTGGTATCGGGTAGTACTAAAACAGCTGCAAAGGCGGCGAACGACGCGGCACAACAGGCTAAGGTATGCGTTAATCAGGTAGAGACAGCAACATCGGCGATAGACTTGTTGGCAGTTGATACGGCTGCTGCAGAAGAAACCATTAATTCTTTGCAGGCTGATAGCCAGAGCATTGGTAGTATGTTGGATGCGATCAAGGGCATTGCTGAGCAAACCAATCTGTTAGCCCTGAATGCCGCTATTGAAGCCGCGCGGGCGGGTGAGCAAGGCCGAGGGTTTGCCGTGGTTGCCGATGAGGTCAGATCACTGGCGCAAAGAACGCAGGAATCAACCCTTGAAATACAAACCATCATTGAAAAGTTACAACATAATGCCAGCAACGCGTCCGAGGCGATGGACAAAAGCAAGAAGAATTCAGTCCACGCGGTCACCTGTGTGGAGAGTATTGCAGAGACCTTGATACAGTTATCAACCGCCATTGCAGAAATTGACGACATGGCATCTTCAATCGCAGATTCTGCTGAATCACAATCTAAGGTTGTGGTGGATGTAAATAGTAATATGAGCAAGATTAGTAAGGGCGCTGATGAAATTCGCAATGGCTCTACAGAATCAGCGCTGGCAACCAGTCAGCTGGCCCAGCTTGCCAGCCAGCTACAAAACGAAGTAGACCTGTTCCGTATTTCCTGATTAGCGCAGTTGTGTTTATGCCTGCAAATTACCCTGATGCGAAATACGCCAGTCATTGACAGTCATGACCGTGACAACTTTTTTAAGGTCCTGGATTGTTATATGCAAATGCAAACCCAAATGTCGATGACGCCTGGGGAATTGCTGATTAAGCGCCAGCCCCCCCCTCACCATTAATTTTGCTAAGCCAAATATTTTTATTCGTTTTGGTGCTTACCTTGTCGGCGCAGCCAGTTAATGCGGTGAATCTAACTGAAGTCAGGCAGCTACATGACAAAGTCGCGCAGGCTCAGCAGCAACTATTAATAGCTATTAAAAACAACCAAGATGTGTCGCAGGTTGTGCCTATTATGCAGCGGGCAAAGCGGGAGGCAGATAAACGCCGGTTGAAGAAGGCTAATCGGTTTCTGGATAAGGCGCCGGCAATGTTGCGGGAGCTTAATAGCCCTAAAGATCAGCCGTTGTAGATATTCCACCCGCCAGTAAAAGTGACTAATGGCGGTGATAGCCCGTCATTGTACTTTCATAAAAAGACCGCTGAGCACTATCGGCTTGCGCGGTAAGTTTTTTAACTGGATGAATTTGGATACCGCTGCTGCGGGTTAATTGATGACAATGCAGCGTGTAATCAGCGAACCCCTAGGCCGATTAGTGAGGTGCAAATATATCATTCACTTCGAGGTTTATTTAGCGGTATACCTTGAGTGGATAAATTATTGTTTTGACAATAGCGAGCAATATCTTGAGACATCGCCTGGAAATTGTTACTAAGCGCCAGGCTAAGTGCATTTTCGTACTCGGTTTTAGAGCCGAACCAATTCATTTTTGTAGACTTGCCTCTATATCTAAGGGTTTCGCCCTGGATGGTCACCTTACTCGCGACTATAGCTGACTTGGTATCCGCAATATGGTGGATATAGGCCTTTTCGACTTGGATTAAAACCCTTAGTTTACTGGCTGTTGGGGTGGTATCGTTCGCCAGGGAATGTCCATACCATTGGTCAATAGCAGAGTGTAGCCAATTATTTAGGTCTGCGGTGGCCAGAACCTTACCAGAGGTTTGATGATTTGTTCGTTTATCTTCAACCTGAAAAGTTAATGCGCATAGGGCCTGTTTTTGTATCTTTTTGGCCGCCATTACAGGTTGTAAGGTTAACGTTTGATTGGTACAGCCTATACATAATATGCAGAGCAAATAAACATAGACCTTGCCGTTCAATTCCTGCCGCCTGGCATCATGTAGGGGCTATATGGAGATTTAGAAATTAATGTGCCCTGTGGCAGCCTTACCACTTGTTGATCTGGCGTCGATAGCGACTCAACAGGATAGACTTTTGTGGATGATGATAGGTTGGGTTGACCACTTACGATGGTCGGTATGGCGACTTTGATGGATTGTTCTGTATATCCGCCGACACCATTGAGGTCAGCTGCGATCAATCGACTGATTTCTGAAATACCCAGGGCCATGACTCGTTTCATCTCGCCGCGAGTTTCTACAAGTCCTATGTCATTTGGGTTGTCCGATTTTAAGACTACCCGCTGCAGGCGTTTTAATTTTTTATCTCGATCTTTA
This sequence comes from Pseudomonadales bacterium, assembly GCA_019090615.1. GTDB lineage: Bacteria > Pseudomonadota > Gammaproteobacteria > Pseudomonadales > Azotimanducaceae > JAHRVQ01. The sequence continues at coordinate 4,850 of JAHRVQ010000042.1, forward strand.
GCGGCAACTTTTTTCTTAGCATCTGATTGCGTATATTTGGAATTATTCAAATCCTCCATGCGCTGCGAATATTCATCTTCAATTTTGATTTTTTGCAGTTCTTTTTCCTCGGCAGTCATTGCTTCAAAAAGATCTTTACGGACCGGTGATTGATAAATGACCTGATTCGAATAAACAGGCTGTTTTTGCGTTCTGTCATAAATGCTGTAATAGGCAACTAGTTCCAGCGTTTCGCGGTGTGGGGTCATTCGATACATGCTTTGGATATATAGAATTGATTGATGCTGGGTATTCGACAAGTATTCTGCTGCATCAAATTTTTCATTGCCTGTTTCAATGGAAAAGTCGCTCACTGGACCAATCTTCAGGTGTTGTAGGTCCTTATCATAGTGTTGATTAAAGACACCTGTTGCGTCAAACCCGGCAAGTGACATGCGTAATTGTTCAGCTTCCTGTTCCGCTTTTTTTGCTCGTTTGTTGTTCACAGAGGAGTCAACAATGGCTAAAATAAGTGCCCCGATTGCGCCACCCTGCCCGCCGGCAGCGCTGGAAGAATCACTGTATATTATTTGTTGGGTGATTTCTTCCTGAGGCACATTACTTACGATATTAATAGAATTATAGGGGGTAGGGACCAGGCTGTTTATATTCTCATATGATACACAGCTTGTTAGTAATATTGAGCAGGACAGGATAAGAAAATTGCGCGTTAATTTCATCGACAAGGGCATTTGCAACCAGTTTTATTTATTATGATAGATGAGGTTAGTGTATAGCTTGTGATGGTTGCAGCCAACCTGTTTTAGTAAATCGTAAGACCTGTGCCAGGCGCAAAATCTATTAGCTTTATTGCCTGGTGATATTAATAATTATTGATGATCTTAATGGTTGTGTATTAGGCCCAACATCAAAAGACTATTTTTTGTTTTTTTAGCGCCTTAATTTCATCGTCATTTAACCCTAGCAGGCCAGTGAGTATTTCCTGGTTATGCTCGCCAAAACAAGGCGCAGGGTTATAAAGATAAGGTGGCATGGCACTATAACGACCCGGTATGCCGGCAACGGTGCGTGGTCCAACTTCTGGGTGCGGCATGCTAACCATAAATTCACGTTCCAGCATTTGCGGGTTTTCTACCAGCTCTCGGGCATCAAGGCAGGCAGTTGCCGCGATGCCAGCGGCCTGCAATTCATGCATAGCGTCGTAGTGGCTGCGCTGTTGCGCCCATTGTTTAAGACCTGCGTCAATCTCGTCGTGACGTTGCAGCCTGCCTGCCAGTTTGCTTAAGCCCTGGTCGTCGGCCCATTGGTTGGCACCAATTACACGGCATAGCGCCTGCCATTCAGCATCGCTGCGTACTGAGATGGCGACCCAGTTATCGTCGCCCTGTGAAGCATAGACCCCCTGAGGGGCAAGCCCTGGGTTTCGATTGCCTTTTAATTCTGGTTCGCGTTTATTCCACCAGCAATCGATCAGCGCATCAGGGATCATAGAGGCCACGGTTTCAGCCATAGCAAATTCGATATATTGTCCCTTGCCGGTTCTGGTCCGGTAATGTAGCGCTGTTAGCATCGAGAAGGCCATCGATACGCCAATCATAAAGTCGGGATAAAAGCCGCCAAGGCCAACCGGTTCACCATTTTCATAACCGGTAAGAAACGGCAGGCCAGCGTAGGATTGGGTATTGGGGCCCCAGCCGGTGGCTTGCCGGTGTGGGCCGGTCTGGCCTAGTGGGGAGCCAGAGAGCATGATGAGATCAGGCTTGACGGCTTTGAGCGATTCATAGTTAAGATCAAGGCGGTCCATAACCCCGGGGGTGAAGTTCTCGGTGACAATATCGGCCTGCTTGACCAGTTCGAGGGCCAGTTCGCGGCCACGGCTAGAGGATAGATCTAGCGTGACACTTTTTTTACTATAAGAGATACCGTTAAAAGCGCCGGAACGATTGAGTCCGGTTTCATCATCACAGGCGGTGCCGGGTAATACCCGTACCAGGTCAAGACGTGCGGCAGATTCGATACGGATAACTTCGGCGCCTAAAGCTGCCAGCCAGGCGGTGGCGTGGGGTACGGCCAGGATCCAGCCAAAATCAACCACTCGGATACCTTCGAGGGGCAAACGTGCTGCATTATTAACTGCCTTTTGATTGTCTGCATCAGATGTGGTTTGGCTGGCAGTAGGTGTGGGCTTAAATCCTTCGCCGGCATGTTGATTTAATAACGGCGCTGGGTGTCTTATTTGCCAGGGACTAGCCGACATCGAGAAGGGCTGTCCGGGTTGTCTATACAGGCCTGCTACAGGGTGTTCCACATCAACAAAGAAGTTGCGCTTATGTAGCTGCTCGGCCTCCAGCACCTCTTGCATGGAATTAACCGGGAAGCCTGGCACGCCGTGTTCCAGCGCCATTTTAAATACTTCCTGCTTGCCACGGCTAGCAAGCCATTCTTCCATCATCATTTCAACCGCGTCAGAATTCATCATGCGTTCTGCGGCGCTGCCAAATATTTCCAGCGAGACCCATTCTGGGTCACCAGCCATTTTTTTAAAGCGCTGCCACCAGTGTTCAAAATTGGATGGCGAGAGTGAAACATGGCCATCTTTACAGGGCTGGATCCATGAAAAACCGTTTTTTTGCCGCGCAATAACGATCCGCCCAGTATATGAAATACCGGCCAGAGAGATGCGCAGCATATTGGCGATGGCTTCCATTGAAGACACATCCACACATTGGCCGCGGCCTGAGACATCCCGCCAGGCCAGCGCTGCCATGGTACAGGCGGCTGCGGTCCAGCCAGTGAGGTATTCTGATTGTGAGCCACCGCCGAGTAGCGGTGGTTCGTTTTCAAGGTCGTTAACCTGATTGTACGGGGTTTCACGGCCAAGGCCGCCAGCGTGATAGCTGACTAGGTCGCTGCCTTGATAATCGCGATATGGGCCTGTGAGGCCAAAGGGCGTGATGCAGGTAAGTACCAGGCGTGGATTAAGTTTTTCAAGGTGCTGCCAATCGAGCTGTAGTGCCTCGATCCGTGCCGGTGCCAAGTCTAGTAACATCACGTCAGCGTCGCGGATCAGATCATGCAATACCTGCATATCAGATGGCAGATCAAGGTCGAGGGCGATGCTGCGTTTATTGGCATTTAGATATAGAAATCGGCCGCTTTTTTCAGCATGTGGGACATCGTCTGGATAGGGCCCGGCGCGCCGGCTAGGGTCGCCTTCGGGGGATTCGATTTTCATCACATCGGCGCCAAGATCAGCCAACAGTTTGCCGCAGAAGGGCCCGCCTATATCTTCAGTACACTCCAGGATTTTTAAGTCTGCCAAAGCGCCGGTCATTTTATTATTTTCTTTTGCCACCTTGTCCTCACTTTTTGCCTTCAGAATAGTCGTCGGAGCATAAACCACCTTTTCTCAGCGAGTCAATGCTACTTGAGTGGCTGAATGGATATGGGCCTGCCATCATAGGGTCAACTTACGCCTTGATGGGCTCGTTGACGGATATCGTGACTGTAAAACCAGTGGCTTGCAGGGTTTTAAATATCGCATTGTGTTCGCTTAGCTGCTAGTTTTGGGCAGGGCTGGCACTGGCACTGGCATGATAAAAGCTTGTAGATATCAGTTTTTCCAGTCACCAGCTCACAACTAATATTGACTATTTAAAGAAAAGGTACACATAAAATGAAATCGCCAATTTGTGATAAATTAGGTATCGAATTTCCATTAATTGCATTTACCCATTGTCGAGATGTGGTCGTTGAAGTCTCGAAGGCGGGGGGCATGGGTGTTTTGGGCGCAGCCGGCTACGATGCAGAAAGTCTTGAAATCGAACTTAACTGGATCGATGAGCATATTGAAGGCAAGCCTTATGGTGTCGATCTAATTGCCCCCACCAGCATGGCGGTGACGGATGATAATATCAGTGAAGCAGAAATACGTGAAATGGTTGGCGAGGAGCAGAAAAATTTTGCCGCCAGTGTGCTTGCCAGGCATCAAATTGACACTGCGGATGTTTATCAGCAAAAATCCCGGATTGCCGGTGGTTTCCTCACCTCAAGCCGGGCGACGAATATCATCGATGTGGCTTTTTCTCATCCGATTAAACTGATCGCCAACGCCCTTGGGGTGCCGCCTCGATATATGCTGGAAATGGGCAAGCTAAACAATGTTGCGGTTGCCGCTCTGGTGGGTGCTAAAGAACATGCGGTCAAACAGGTGGAGGCAGGGGTTGATATCCTGGTGGTTGCCGGTACCGAAGCGGGCGGCCATTGTGGTGAAGTATCGACCCTGGTGCTGGTGCCAGAAGTCTGTGAAGCGGTGGAACAGTATGATGTGCCTGTGTTGGCTGCGGGTGGTATCGTAACCGGGCGGCAAATGGCAGCTTGCATGGCGATGGGGGCAGCGGGCGCCTGGACAGGTTCTATGTGGCTAACCACTTCTGAAGCTGAAACTTCACCGATTATCAAAGACAAGTATATTGCCGCAAGTTCTCGTCAAACAGTCCGCTCGAAGGCACGGACAGGCAAATATTCGCGCCAGCTGAGATCGGCCTGGACGGATGCGTGGGAATCTGATGAAGCGCCTGAACCCTTGCCGATGCCTTTGCAAACGTTAGTCTCTGAAGCACCGCTCGCGAAAATCACCAAGTTAGCAGAGGGTGGTCATAGTGGTGCGAAACAGTTAGCAACATTTTTTGTAGGCCAGGGCGTGGGACTGATGAATTCTGTGCAAAGCACTAAACAGGTTGTGTATGAGTTTATGGAGGATTATATAAAAGCCGCAGATCGATTAGCTGGAACGATGGAGGACTAAGTGAAAAAGTAAACGGCGCGGGTGATTTATATTGCCGAGTGACCTAATTATACACCAGCTATTTCTAGATTAATTATCTTATAAATGTCATGGTGATATTTAGTTGGTAGGAAGAAGATATTTAATACTTCTAAAATATTCCATCAAGAGGATAAGCAGATGTGGGGATGTAACAGTTTAATCTGGTTTGCGATAGCGGCAGGCCTCATTGGTGCTGCTATTTTTATTTCAAAATATTTTCAGAACACCGAGGCCGAGATCCCGACCGATGGGCTCATCACCAGAAGCTCGATGGGGTTAGGTTTTATTTTGCTAGGTACTGTCCTGGCTGTTACTAGCTCCTATCTGAGTTGTTCGTTCAAAGTGGCACCTTGTCCGGCGGCCATCGGGGGCAATGGCTATATATGCACTAACGAAGGTTCAGGCTGTTTTGGCATTACACCTGGCAAATGTACAACCGTTGCGGGTACGTACTTCTGGGAATCGCCCTGTGAATGTGATTGTGATTAAGCCGATTGCGTGTTGATATTTGCTGATAGAAAGTTTTGGGGTCTGTTAACACCGCATCGGTTATATCTTTCACTGGGTGAGTTAAAATCAACCAGGCTAATAATTTATCGAAACTTATTGGTGAATCGATCGGCATAGAGGTTGTTGCAAAAATCCGCCATTGTACGCATGCATTTGCATCGAAGCAGGTTGAAGTGTCAATTGCGTGTAGATACAGCTAATATTCAGAATAGTGTTTATCCAGGGAACCTCTTTACCAGAGCATATGAATATGACCGATCTGCGGCAGCCAAGGTATTGTGTGGCCAATACATTGCATCGCACTGCGCGCGCGGTGTCCCGAATTTATAGCGAAGAAATGCGCCCCTGTGGTATCAAGCGTTCCCAGTTCGCGATTCTTGGTAATCTCAATTATCTCGGCGTGGTGCAGTTATCAGAACTCGCGACTATCATGATTGTCGATAGAACCACCTTAAGCCGTAACCTAAAACCGCTTGAAAAACAGGGCCTGATCTTCATTAATCGTTCACCAAAAGATGCCAGGGTCAAGGAGCTTAGTCTAACCAGGCAGGGTAAGGCAAAATTTAATGAAGCGTTAAAGTTGTGGCATAAAGCGCAAGCACGCGTTCTGGAAAAGTTCGGTGATAGCAATTGGCAGGCCCTGGAATCCAGCCTGGCTGAACTACGGGAAAAGTTAAACTGATACCGTCTGAGATCAGGCGCTAGCATCGTTTGAAGAAAAATTATATTTATCAGGTGTTATATCTGAATTGTTATGCCAATATAAGTGTATATACACCTTATTGACTGAAAACCTGCGTGCCAATTCGTTTGCCTGTATCAGGCGGCTGATATCGAGTGGGCCTTTGACGGATTATTTGGTCAATAAACGTGTATATACACCCTTAATCAGCGAGAAATAAAATGATAGAGAATATTTTTGGCCAAATTATCCGTTTTAGATATCTGACCATAGTCATTGGGCTATTGGGTATTGTCAGTACTGCGAGTTTTCTGCCGACAATTACCCGTGATACCAGCGCGGATGCTTTTATCCCCGCCGATAACCCTGCTCGAATCTACCAAAACCAGATAAAGGAAGTGTTTGGTTTGGCTGACCCGATTATTGTCGCGTTATTCCAACAGGGAGAATCAGGTATTTTCACGCCTGAAGCCCTCATGTTGGTGGAGGCACTCACAGAAAAAATCCAGAACCTGCCGAATATCGACCCTGAACGGGTGGTGAGTCTGGCCACTGAGAAAAATATTGTCGGTACCGCTGAGGGTATGCAGGTTGACTACTTTTTTGACGACTATCCTGACAATGCCGATGCCGCAGCGGCAATGTGGCAAAAAATACAAAATTTCCCGTTGTATCTGGGGTCCCTGGTAGCGCGCGATGGCCAGGCCACACTGATTGTTGCCGAAGTGCTGGATGAGCAGGCGGCAGAACAAACCTATAGCAGCGTCAGGGATCTTATTGATCAAACGCCATTACCGCAGGGTTTATCGATTCATGTGGCAGGGGAGGCGGCGGTGACCGGTTATCTCGGTACCTATATTGATGCAGATGCACGGCGCTTGAATCCTGTGGCAGGCTTGATTATTACGATTATTTTATTTATTGCGTTCCGAACCCTCGCCGGCGCAATGCTGCCTAATATCATTGTCCTGGCAACAGTGATCGGCACAGTAGGCACCATGGCCGCCTTTGGCGTATCGTTTTTTGTAATTACCAATGCCATGCCAGTGGTATTGATTGGCATTGCTGTCGCTGACTCTATTCATATTTTTTCGGCTTACTACGAAGCAATCAGGCGGCAACCGGCTATTACCAGCAATCAGGCAGTGATGACAGCGATGCTGGAATTGTCGCGACCGATCACGTTGACGACATTGACCACCATTGCCGGATTCCTGGGGCTGTACCTGTCTTCGGTACAGCCACCCATGCAATATCTTGGCCTGTTTACCGCCTTTGGCGTCGCAGTGGCCTGGCTTTACTCAATGACAGTACTACCCGCGTGCATGAGTTTGCTTAAAGTGAAGCCTGATTTAAAACCGATGGTTCATCCCCGGGTTGACCTATGGTCAGGGACGATGTTGAAGTTGGGCCATCTGGTCATTCACCATCCACGGAAAATTGTTGCAGTGGGTATGCTGCTGATTGCGGCTGGGTTAACGGCTGCACTTAATATCAAAGTTGACGATCGTCGCATAGAAACATTTGCCAGCCATGAGGCTGTCTATATCGCTGATCAAACTATAAATGAACATTTTGATGGCACCAGTGTGTTCGATATTGTGATTGAAACAGATGCGCCTGACGCACTTTTTAAACCGCATAACCTGAAGAAAATGGCGGCCATGCAGCAATTTTTAGAAGGCCATGAAATGGTGGGTGGCACGACATCCATTGTTGATTACCTGAAACAAATGAACCGGGCCATTAACGAAGGTCAGGCAAGTGAATATCGTTTGGTTGATGACAAGGTATTGAATGCCCAGTTGATCCTGCTCTATTCAACCTCAGCCGATCCCACTGACTTTGAAGAAGAAATTGACTTTAATTACCAACGGGCCAATATCAGAGTCAACTTGAAAAGCGGTGGTTATCAAGAATTAAAACCACTAGTTGCGTCTTTTGAACGCTATATTGACAACGAATTTAATGAGCCGGGACTAACCGCAACATTAAGCGGGCGAGCCATGATCAGCTATGAATGGGTTGGTGCGGTGGGTGATAGCCATTTTACCAGTGTTCTCGTTTCAGTGGCCTTGGTATTTGCCATGGCCGCATTGGTGTTCCGTTCGACCGTTGCGGGTCTTATAGCGCTGACGCCAGTGGTGATATCAATCCTGTTTGTCTATGCGGTAATGGTGTTATTTAACATTGATATCGGCATCGGCACCTCGATGTTCGCATCTGTGGCTATTGGCCTGGGCGTTGATTTTGCTATTCATACCATTGACAGGATCAAGGTGCTTTATAAGACAGGCGCGCAATCCGCTGAGGCAATGCTGGCGCTTTATCCCTCAACTGGGCGGGCGTTGGTTTTCAATTTGCTGGCTATCGCCTGCGGTTTTGGCGTGTTGATGAGTTCTGAAGTGGTGCCGCTGATGCGGTTTGGCGGCATAGTAGCATTGTCTGTAAGTACCGCATTCTTATTTAGTCTGACGTTTTTACCCGCTTTGGTTTTGCTTATTAAGCCAAAATTTGTTTTTGCGCAAAATAGCCAGGCTGTCGGTACGGGCAGCACCATCGCGGGACTATTGCTGATGATCTCAGTATTAGGTTTCTGCCTACCGTCGAAGGTGGAAGCCGCAGCGCTTTCTGGTGGCGAAATAATGGATCGAGTTAAAGCCCGAGAAGAGGGCGCGCAATTAAGTCGGACGTTAAAAATGTCGTTGACCGACAGACGAGGTAATACTCGCACGCGTATTACCCGAGGCTTTCGAAAATACTTTGGCGACAATAAGCGCTCAGTTTTATTCTATGTCGAACCCGCCAATATCAAAGATACCGGCTTCTTAACCTATGACTATGCTGATATGGCAAGTGCTGATGACCAATGGCTTTATTTACCTGCGGCCGGAAAAATTCGCCGAATATCACCCGCCAACCGTGGCGATTATTTTCTCGGTACTGATTTTAGCTACGAGGATATCAAGAATGAAAATAAACCCAATAAAGCTGATTATTCCCATCAAAGGCTCGGAACTGAACTGATTGATGGTGAGCCAACCTGGGTTGTAGAGGGCAAGCCTATCAATGCGAAGATTGCCAAAGAGCTAGGCTATAGCCGGGTGCTGTCTTATGTTGATCCGCAGATCTGGTTTATTCGAAAGTCCGTATTTTGGGATACCAGGGGCAACCGGCTGAAAGAAATTAGTAATCAGGATATTCGCCAGGTCAATGGTATCTGGACCAGCCATGATATCATCGCAGAGAATTTTAAAACCGGCCACAAGACACGGTTCACCTTCACAGAGATTGACTACCAAACCCCGATTGACGATAGCTGGTTCGAGCCCCGTCGCCTGCGGCGAGGTTTACGATGAGGTGGATGTTGTTTGCCGCATTAAGCTGGCTGTGTTCGCCGTTATTGGCTATGGATAAGACGGTCATTATAGAAATGGCGCAAAGCTGGCATCAGGGTTCATCGCAAAGTTCCCGATTAACAGCGCGCATGGATCTGTCTACAGCACTCGCCGATAATATACGCCTAACATCAAAAATACGTGGGCAGATTTTCGGTCCAGACGAACTGGAGCCAGGTGAGCCCGATCAACAGGCCGTATCACCCGCTTCAAAACGGCGCTATCCTGGTTCAGACGTGGAGTTGGAGCTACGGCAGTTTTATATCGATGTTGGGTTCAAGCGTTCAAGCCTGCGCATCGGCAAGCAGCAGGTGGTTTGGGGCCAGGCCGATGGATTAAAATTACTTGATCTTGTTAATCCACAGGACTTCCGCCAGTTTATTCTTGCTGAATTCAACGAATCACGTATTCCACTCTGGATGATCAATGTCGAGTTATTTTTGCCTAACGGCGACCTTCAGCTGCTGTGGGTGCCAGATACCTCTATGCATAATTTGGCCGAATCTGGCGCGTTGTTCGCCTTTACCGCGCCGTTTGTTAATATTTCAACTGACATACAGATTCACTTTGAGGGCATCGACCGGCCTGACAATGTTATCAAAGATAGCGATTTCGGCCTGCGTTTTTCTATGTTCGCGCATAATTGGGATCTCACCTTCAATTATTTATATCACTACGATGATTTTCCGGTATTGCGCCAGTCTATTAATGCGACAGGGCTGCGAATCAGGCCCGAATACGAACGAACTCATAGTCTTGGGGCGTCGGCCAGCAATGCTTTTGGATCATTTATTTTTCGCAGTGAAATTGTGGTCAATAGTCATAAATATCAAAGCAGCGTGTTGACGGCGCAAAACAAAGGCGTTGATGATACGCCGGAAGTCGCTTATATGGTGGGTCTCGATTGGCAGGGGATAAGCAAACTGTTTTTTAGTCTGCAAATATTTCAATCTCATCTGCTGGCTGACAAGGACTTTAACCGAGACCGGGTAGATAGCAACCTGACGTTGCTTGCGCGCAGACAATTCATGAATGAGCGACTACGCGTCGAATTTTTAATTATCGCTCACCTTAACGATGGTGATAAGTTGATTAGATTAAAGTCTGAGTTTGAGATGCTAAGCAATACCGTGATTAGTGTATATGGCGACTATTTCAGCGGCAGTAGCGACGAATTATTTGGGCAATTTCGCCACCGCAATCAAGTTGGCGTAAAGTTATTGTTGGCGTTCTAGGGGGCTCTGATTAAGGGTCATTTGGTCAGCGCATTGTTAGGTTATATCCTTTGATAGGTAAGAATAAATACCCGAAATAGCAGCTGCATGACAGCTGCCGATCGGCAGGCGTAAACGTTCAGAAGTTTTGAGCCGTATTTAACCCATCCTGGCTAAACAGGTCGTTTGATCCCAAGTTCTTCCCACATCCAGTTAAAATCATAATGTGCTAGTGCCGGGTTCTTTGCGGTGGTATTTTCCAAATTTTTAAGCCACTGAATCACGGCATCGCGTCGCTCAGTTTGTTGTGCACAAGCTCTTGGGGTCCAGTTGTCAAGCGCCGGGATGGCTTCATCCAACGTATTTTTATAGTGTTGATCGAGATGGGCGGTTATTTCTTCAATGAATTCGCTCTGGTTTAAAGGTTGAGGTGATTCTGCTGCGGAAGATTGTGCTGCGGAAGATTGTGCCATCAGTGCATCCATATTTTCATGCATGGTTAAAGGCGGGCCAACCAATCCAGGCAGCATTTTTTGTAAATAATCGCAGCCTCGATTTACACGTTCGGCAGAGTTTACACGTAGTTGTAAGTGTTTTTGGTCAAGAATAATATGCCCTAAAACCGTTGTATCAGGTGCTGAGGTTGTATCTACCTCATGCGCGAACCAAAGCCATTGTTCCGTTATCGGGTCGAAATCCAGGTTAGTTGCTGAATCCAATTGTTGTTTTATTGCATGAGTATTTTTTTCTTCAATGGCGAATTTGACCACACTCGGCAATAACAGCTCGTCGTCTCGATTAACCAGGGTAGGCGTGGGGCCTGTTAAAGCTAAATAGATATTAGCTATCCATTGGTTGAACAGTAGATCGGGCAAAATGCTGTCTGCTTCTAATCTGGCCATCGCCTGTATATCGTCTTCCGTCCTATTTAGGTCAGGACTCTCAGCGAGAAATTGTTGTTGCTCTTTTATCAATTTCTGCAGGACTAAATCTACGACTTGAGGGATTTCTTCGGCCTGGCCTGGACTGAATAGTAGCATAGCGCCGCCAAAACCATATTTACCATCAAGCAGAATCACTCTTGCTGCTAAACAATCCCATTGATTTATATTTTTTGAACCAGCCCGTTCATAAACCCGTATCGGTTTATCTTTTTTACCGTATGGCACCACATCGACATAACTTCCCTGTTTAACTGATACAATTTCCCAAAACTGGACTTCATTGGCGCCTAAGCCAGTTAGGTAACGTCTTGCGTAAGGGGACTCTCGCCAACCCCGGTTTTTAATAAATGTATCTAACATACAAAATTCTTCATTATCCCAAACTGATGTGGCAAATTGCTCGAACAGGTATGCAAAAGTCATGTCCATATAATTATGCTCATCCAATATTTGCGCCAGTTCGTCAATGTGGATATCGCAAAGTGCCGCTGCTGCCGAGAGACTTTCGTCAAAACATTGCGCATGACGATCGGCCCACACCTCGCCTTCGGCGTATTTAATCAGGTGGCCAATGGCTTTATTGACTTCTTTTTGATTTTTTTTAGTTGTCATGATATCGGTTTCTATTTGTTAAAGAGTATCGTTAGTTTGCGACGGGTCATTAAAAGTTGTGCCAGAATACTCTCTGGGCAATTTAAATCCAGGTATTACAACTACCAGACTGAGTTTGAGACCAGACTTTTTGCTGGTTAAGCAGCCGCCTCAGCGATAGCCAGGGTTTTTAGACCAGGTTAAGTTTATGGTTGCAATTCTCAACGTTAACGAAGAATTGTCAATATAAACTACATTTGTCGAAGCAAGGGCGTGTAGGGTATCCAGTGCATGTGATACAAGGTGGTATTAACCGTCAAAATTGTTTCACATCTGAGGCTGATGTGGCTGCCTACGCGCACTGGTTGGCAGAGGGTGTTGAATGAATTGAAACTCACCTGTATCCATTCTCCAAGTTGAGAAGGGCCTGACTTAGGTGCTGAGAAATTTCAACAACAGTTTGAAGATATAACCGGAGAGCCGCTTGTTTCGGTGGATAATTGATGCGATTTACTCTTGCACTTTACGCTGACCGCAGAAATTCCGATTATGCCGCAAGCGTTTTCGCAACTTTGCTTCGAGAAACCCCTAAGGTGAGGAGGGATCGTAGTAGCAAATCAATTGAAACAGTAGGATCTGCTGCCTCCATTTTTGCAACACGAGATTGGCTAGAAGCTATCATTTTGGCAAACTCTACCTGGCTTAACTTTCTTCTAACACGCTCTTGTTTCAGTGTTTCGCTCAATGATAGTTTGATCTCAATATAGGCGGCTTCATCGGATGAAAGCTCTAAAAACTCATCTGCTGAACCAACCTTCCAACCAGCGTTCTCAAGCTTTTTACGTTTACTTACTTTCACGGTTGTACCTCTTCAATCGATTCTTGCATAGGTCAATTACTTTCTTCGGCGTCCTGGCAGTCTTCTTTTCAAATATGTCCAGAATTACCACCGCATCGGTTTCCAATCTGTACATAATTCGCCACGTCATATCTGCATCATTGATTCTCAGTTCATGGCACCCAGTGCCTATGACAGGCATTGGTTTTGAATGCGGTAGCGTAATCTTGTCTCCTCGCTGGAGTCTCCTCAACAATAAACCCGCTTCCAACCTGGCTGACTTGGAAAAAGGTGGGGTTTTTATTGCTCTATGTAGCATACCAAGGGCTTGTCGTTTGGGTTCATGAAGTATGCAGTATGTCATATATGACATACTGTCAAGGTGTTGCTTTACTTGATAGTGATCTGAATAGTGGTTTCTGGAATAGTGGTTTTTGGAATAGTGTAGGTGTTCGTTCTAAAGGTATGGGTGCTGCGATAACAAGCAACTTGACTGGCAATATTTTGGGGCCGGAGTAACAATCTACTTTAGGCAGACAATGCTAAAAATATAGGCAATCCCTGGCTTACGCCCAGCGCAATGTCAAAATCCAAAAGCTTTAGTTCGTTTCGGTCTGTACTCCTGGTTGTTTTTTGTTTTCGCATCTGTTTTTAGACGCAGTTATTAACCTCTCTTGTCAAGAGTATTCGACAATACATTACGTGCCGTTTTTACCCTGACCCCAAACGCCCTATTTACTCCAAGTTGATCGATGCACCAGCAAGTCTCTAGGCGCTCAAGGTTTCTGCCGGGCCAAAAAACTCATAATGAATCTGCTTTTCAGGAATCCCAAGTTGCCTGGCAATTTTTAATGCCGCAACCATAAATGGCTTTGGACCCAGAAAATAGAATTCTACATCTCGGTTGTCCGGTATCTGCCTGGCAATTAATGTTTTACTTATGTAGCCAGTAGCATCTGGCCTGCATTGCTGCGTTGGGCCGCTGTAGACGTAATAGGCGGAAATATTTTCATGGGTTTCAGCGAGCTGGTCGACATGTGCTTTAAAGGCATGGGCCTGGGTATTTTGGGCGGCATGTATAAACCGAATATCTCGGCCTGAGCCAGCCTCCACATTGAGCATGCTTATTGCCGGCGTGATGCCTACTCCTCCCGTGAGTAGTACCAGGGGACGTTCATTCTTAATCAATGTGAAATCCCCGCAAGGCGGAAGTACGTTGACGCTGTCTCCTGGGTTTAAGTGGTCGTGTAGGCGGTTTGACACGGCACCTTGAGGTTCGCGCTTGACGCTAATTCTCATATAGCGCTTGCCGGGAGCATCAGACAAGCTGTAGTTGCGGCGCGTGCAAAGACCGTTGGCATCATCCAACACGATGGTGAGAAATTGGCCGGCTTCAAATGGAGGGAGCGCTTTTCCATCGGCGGGTTCTAAATAAAAAGACGTAATCACCGCACTTTCGTCGACTCGCCTGGCTAAGATAAATTCCCGCTCGCCACGCCAGCCACCGGGCTGCTGTTCATTGTTAAGGTATACCGATTCTTCGGCTTTAATGAGAATTGCAGCTAACTGGCCGTAAGCTAATGCCCAGGCATTAATTATTTCATCAGTTGCCGCCGCGCCTAAGGTGGCTTTAATTGCCTGTAGCAGGCAGGCGCCCACTGCCTCGTATTGTTCGGGAGCAATGTCCAGGGAGACGTGTTTCTGCACAATTTTGGTGACAGAGTCAGTTATATTTCCCAGCTGGTCGATATTGGCACCATAGGCCAGTACTGCATTTGCTAGCGCCTTTGGTTGAGTGCCTTTGGCCTGGTTTGTTTGATTGAAATAAGGAAGCACGTCGGGGTGTTGTGCAAACAGTAAAGGGTAAAAATGTTCTGTAATGGCATTGGCGTGAATTTGTAGTGCAGGTACGGTAGCTTTGATTATTTTGACAGTCGTAGGGTCGAGCATAGAAATAGACCTCTTAATGCTTGAATTGATGCTTGAATTGATGCTTTCTATATACATGGCGTTTTTCATTCAATGTCGTAAGCCGTTGAATATAATGGGCATAAATATTTTTCTTGTCTAAATGACCTTGCTCATTTTTTGTTGGAGTGCCCTGTATCTATTCCTTAACAGATATCAACACCGGAATAGTGCAGACCGAAGCCCTGTGTAAGCTTATGCTCCCCAGGGGAAGCGGGCATACGTATTAGCCGTTTCACACTCATCTGCCCATTGCGAACGTTCTGCATAGAAGATTCTGCTAGTGGTTTCAACAATCGGCTTTCCGTTCAGGGATCCAGCTCGTACGACAATCGCTGTGCCGTTTGCGTTTAAATAGGGAACTCCTGATCCACACATTTTGCAAAATGCGTTGCTAAATTCGCGACCAGGGTAGTCGAACCTTTTAATCAGGTTCTCGCCAGATAACCAGCTAAGGCTTCCTACTTCACAAAAAAGATTAGACAGGTAAACCGAGCCAGAAGTTTTCTGACATTGTTTGCAATGGCAAAAATAAAGCTGATCAAACCTGTTGTTTATCTCGTATCTTATTTCTCCGCACAGACATGCGCCGTCAATTTTTCCTGACATATCCACCTCTTTCTCCAACGTATTAAATGATATACAGGATCAAGCTAATCATCAGAAGATCCTGGAATATTTACCAACATAGTAAAGTTACATAACAATTGGTGGTTTCTTTGCCATATATAATCCCAACCCCATCAGCCCAATTCCCACAATACGCACTGCCGTAATCGGCGTTTTAGGTACATAAAAAAGCCCATGGTGATCGATGATTGCAGCAGCGACTATTTGGCCAAACAACACTAGAAAAATAGCGTTTCCGAGGCCGATCTTTGGTGCAATCCAGGTAATGGATAAAACATAGAATGCGACAAAGAAACCGCCTAGATAAAAAGGCGCAGGTATTTCCATCAACTGGTTACTGGAAGGCAACGGATTCATGAGCAGTAACGCAGCGGTAACGGCAAGTGCGAGCAAAAACAACACAAATGCTGCAGCAATCGGACTCTCCAGTCGCGCACCTAGCCCTGAATTTAGCGAAGCCATTATAGGAATACCGATACCCGCGATGAACAGTATGGTGCTCAGAACCAGGGTGTTGGAAAGCCAGTTAGTCATTAGCACGTACCTCTAAATAATTTTATATACCATAAGTTATTCATTGCTAAACGCCTTTCGGTAATCCTCTACCGGTAGCCCACCAATTCCCCAGTTCTCCATCTCCACTTCGTCAATCACGACAAATGTTGTTGCTGGTTTTTTGTTAAGCACATCCGAGAGCAGCTTTGTTACACCGTCGATCAGTTTTGCTTTTTGTTCTTTAGACGCGCCCTCGCGTGTGATTTTGATATTAATGTAAGGCATGTATCATCCTCTATTGATCTATTTCAGTTATTTGAAAGACTTTCGACATGATCTGCCACCGCTTCTCCAGGCGCACAAGTGTCAAAAAGTCTATAAAATCTCGCGAGCCTAACGAACATCGAACGCGAGCAAATGCAGTGTTCTTTCCAGCAAATTCGATACCGTCAATAACATCTCGCCGTGCTTCCTCTCGGGCAGCGCCGGACTCACGAGCCGTAACAATGGGAAAATACTCTGCCATCGTTCTATAAAGAAAAGGTGATTCATCCGCAGTCGCATATATTGCTTTTGGATGGAACGCCATCGCAAGCCTATCTGTATCGCAGTAATAGAGCCCATCAAAATAAATATTCAATGTCTTATTCACACCACTAAAATCGCTCATGATGTTTTATGATCCTTGATCAAGCCTTCGGTGATCATTGCTTTAATGACTGATGGACGTTGACTAACACGTTTGACATAGTCATTAACCGATGGCCATGGCTGTAAATTAAGCTCGACAAACTCGGACCAGTTAAGCACCACAAAGGCGTACGCATCGGCAAC
>JAHRVQ010000043.1 GCA_019090615.1 Pseudomonadales bacterium
ATCGACACCACGCCGTCACAAAACTTATCCTCCAATCATGTAAAGTCATGGCCTGATCACTGTCTATTTACTATGGCACTTTACACTGACCCCAGAAATCGGGGGGAGCTAATATCGATATCGGAATGAAACCTCTCAGACAACTCACTCTAACGATACCTATTCGTGCTTTTACTCTGATTCAAGGACTCAGTTTTCCATCTAACCAATCACTCCTTTTTTCCTTTTTGAAATTAGTATTCAGCTTCAATTTGATCTTTTCTTCACGCTGGTTATTATTGTTCCCATGAACAATAATAGTGGCTTTAACTGTGTAATTTTCATAGTCAAGATCCTTAGAAGTTAAATTTCCTAAGGAAGCTATCACTGTTTTTGCTAAAGCGCTTGGATCTGAGCGCTTCCTAGGATCTTTCACTTTAAAGCTTTCAATATCAGGCAGCTCAATTCTTCTATTACTTTTCTCTCCAATGGTGACTAAATCTTTTACAGTCAATCCTTTCAACTCCCTTTCATATGGCATCGAGAGCATGAATTTTAAACTATACGGAAACCCATACGTAGCTCTGTCCTGCCCGTCCAGCGTGAGGTTTTTGCCATATGTTCCTTCGAGAGCCACAACAAGGTCTCCTCCTAACACCTCTAATGTGGCCGCATGATATTGATACAAAGAATATTCTCTACAAGCCGAGAGCAGCGTCATGACAGCACCTAGTAAGAGTGTGGTTTTGATAAACTTCTTCATCGTACTACCTTGTATCCAGGTACGTTGCCATACCGAAAATATGGAATGACATCATAAAAGAAGTGCGAAATAGGATTATTTCCCAAATTAAGAGTAGCCATATTCGCGCTTTCAACAACATGCGTAAAGGTACTACCATTAGAATTAGGCCTTAGGATAATTTCGTTTCGGCCGTATCGATTGCTCCATTTTCTTTGGAACCAACTCTCTTTATGTGCGACTTTACTTGTGAGTTTGATATTGTTTTTATTTCCATCTCCATATTGATGCAGTGCGCTCTCTGCATCTGATGCCTGCTTCATTCCATAATCTCCAGCATTCTGAACTTCATCTATCGTCAAATCATTCCGACCATAGAGACCTTCTTCTTTTAGGAACTGATCATTCTCGGTATTTCTGGAGTAATGATCAGTACCAGGCTCACTGTCCGAAGATGCATTCACTCCCTCAGCAACAATACTCGCAAACGCCGCAAACGCCGCCCCATTAACAAACTTCCCACCACTCAACCGCGACATCGTCCCCCCCACTGCCATCCGCTGCACAATTTTCGGCAAATCTTTAAATCCGCTAAGGTATTTAGTCAACCGTGCCCCCACTGCACCCGTCACCGCGCCTTTTAAAAACCCACTAAAAGCCCCCTGCACAGCACCGGATAAGCCGCCATATAATAACCCGTTGGTAAACCCGGTCACACCGCCAATTATTGCGCCGGCTAGCACCGCATTCGCGATAGTCCCGGTACCGAAAGCTGCCCCACCCCACGCTGCAGCCCAGCCTGAGGCAGCACCAGCCGTCACGATGCTAACCACTAACGCAACCACAGGTTTCAATATTTTATCCCTAAACTCAACCCAACGGCTAAATCCGCTCGGGTCGGTATAACTCAATGGGTTATTATGCACGTAGCTATAGCGATTAAAGCCCTGGGTGCTTGTAACCCCATCAATGGTTGGGTCAGCGGATATAAACCGTCCCAATAACGGATCATAGACTCGGCCATTCATATGAATCAGGCCAACTTCGTCGAGTTGTTCATGGCCCGTGAAACCTTTGCTTGAGTTATCCCCACTAAAAGTCATCCGTTCGGCGCTGCTAAAATCGCTCCAGTCTGTGTCGCGCCGCAAGCCGAAAGCGTCAAAACTCATGCCTTGAATCATGCCGCCTGTGGCGCGATTAACTAATGCGTAAGTTGAACCAATATGATCGGTAAATACGGTTAGTTCCACTGGCGTCGGATTCACAGAGCTGGTGGTGATGATATTTTTACCGCCAATATAACGTTTGGTCTCAATCACGCCATCAGGTTTTTCGATCCACTCCACATTACCCAAATACAGCGTTGTGGTGATTTCACCACTTGCATTGTCAATACGTTTGAACCGATTGCGATTTGGTCCATACGCAAAACCAGTTGAATGGTTTCCTTTTGTGATCAGGTCAGGTTTACCGAAGGTCGTATAGGTCATACTCCTACCATCACCTGAAATCATATCGCCATTAGCGTTGTAAAGATAATTGATACTGCCAACCCTGGTGACCGCATGAGGCCCTGCAGTACCTGTGCCATATTCGTAACTTGCACCTCCTTGTATATTGGATTTGGTCAGGATATTGCCGCCTGCACCATAGGTCATTTCCAGCGGCGCTGATTGGCCGTGGGTGGCGGATATCAGACGATTAAGCGCGTCGTATTGAGAATCTTCACTATAAACGTCTGAAGCGGTATATTCAGTCCTGTTAGTTAAATTGCCTAATTCATCGAAGCTAAATCTGAGGTCCTGAATGAGCCCATTTGAAGCCTGGATAGCGCTAACACGGCCAGTCTGACTATCATAGTCTCGCGTAACAGTTATTCCACCAACCTCTTCTTCAATAACATTACCACGCGCATCCAGGTCCAGCACTTCACTATATACGTGGGTCGTATCAGCAGAATCCTGCGCTTCAATCACCCGATACGGGTAACCTTGCGCGTTATACTCAAACTGTTGGCCAGCGTTAAATTCCGCAGCAGAAAACTGTTGGAAAACACGACCGTATTGATCAAACGTCGTGCTTTGGGTAAATGTACCCTGGTTCTGGATCACGGTATCTACACTTTCGGCGCGACCAAATGCATCATAATTAAAAAATCGAACAATATCTGAGGATGAATTGCCGGCAATTTTAATATCTTCTACCGCCAGCATGCCTAACTCATTTAATGCACCAGTGGTATTATAGGACCAAACTGCATCACCAACTACTGGACCGCCAGTACCGCCAATACGATCGATACGACGCAGCATCCGGCCGGCTTTATCATAGGTCAGTTGACTCACCTGGTTGGCCGCGTCGGTTTGAGTTTCGAGTTCACCAAAAGGACTATATTCATACGACCAGTCACCCTTATTAGGGTCAACCATACTGGTTTTACGGCCAAGCAGATCATAGTTGATGGTGGTAACCACAGCATCGCCACCTTGTGCAAGCGTGGTATCCCCAGGTGATGTAACCTGAATTAAATTACCCTGTGGGTCGTACTGGTAAGTTAACTTGCCCTGTAGTGCATCTACTACTTCAACCAATTCACCAACAACATTATTTGTGCGCGTAGTAACCTGCCCCAGGTGATTGGTCAGCGTAGTAGTATGATCCAGCGTACCATCGTAATGTGTAGTGGTCACTGAATCATCAGGGTGCACAATCTTAATCAACCGACCTAACAAATCATAACTTGTTACGCTCCAGTATATCGCATCATTCAGGTAATATGGCTCGGACTTTCTACTAACACGCCCCTGGTCATCGTATTCGGTATCAACATAGACGAAGGTGGAGTCCAAAAAGCCCGCTACTTCAGCCCGACGTTCACGACCCAGTAAATCATAATAAACCCGCGTAGTCGGCGCGCCACTGGTGATTGTTTCCACCATATAGGCAGTACCATCAGGTGCGCCTGTACAGGCTATGGAACATTCAGAGAAAGTAACCTTGCTATGCCCGCCAGTATCATTCTGCTGATAGTATTTGCGGCCAAAGGCGCCATAAATAGCGCGTATTTCATTCCCATGCATATCCTCGATCTTAGTCGCCTGACCCAGATTATTACGCGCTGTAATGCTTGAAATTATGTTGCCAAAATTATCTATGCGTTGATCTGTATATCGACCACCACTATCAAAAACAC
Source organism: Pseudomonadales bacterium (assembly GCA_019090615.1). Lineage (GTDB taxonomy): Bacteria > Pseudomonadota > Gammaproteobacteria > Pseudomonadales > Azotimanducaceae > JAHRVQ01. The sequence goes on from JAHRVQ010000043.1 coordinate 3,915, forward strand.
TTTCTGTCCTTCGATCAATATAACCCGTGGCCGCCTGCGTAGTCGTTTCCCGGTTACCGAAATCATTAAAAGTATGCTCGACAGTCAACTCCAGCGCACCACCGCCAGGCTCTATGGTTTCTTTGGTTAATAAACCGCTGCTGGCTGAATAGTCAAATGAGGAGGTACGGGTTATCGCTGCTGACGGTGTCGCACCGACATTACGGCTATGCGCTACAACCGCAAGCTTAAGCCGGCCATAAAATAAGGCATTATAATCCGCTGCGTCATAATAGGTATTCGTTGAGACTTTGCTGTAGCTATTACCCAACCCATCCGTCGTGGATATATCGACTTCAAGCACATTACCACAACCGTCGAAAGTGGTTTGTGTAACTGCGGTGGATTTGAGCGAGGCATCATGCAAATCATAAACTTTTTCGGTGGTCAATACAGCCTGCGGCTTAAAAGCAGTGCCGTCATCATCACCACAAACTTCGGTATTTAACGAAAACTGATTGGTTGTTTCAGCAAGCTTTTGCTCATTGGGTTGTTCTACAACGGTATATTCTGGCATTCCCACATAGGGGAAATCTTGACGGTAAGTTGTGGTTGTTACAATATCTGTTTCTAGATCAGTTGTGGATACTTTACGAAAACCCAAAAACCCACGCCCACCGCCCTGCATTTTACCATCTTCATATTGATAAGCTATGCCCCGGGTTGCTAACGCATCGGCGGCTGTTGGCGATGATGACTGCACTTCACTTACCACCACCATCGGATTATTTATATCAAATACTGCTGACCCGTTACCCCATGATTTACTGCTCGCATCTAATCCCTTGTTATAAAGGCCCGGTATGTTTGAATCAGTTAACACGTGATAATTAATGTTAACTTGCGCGCCAAGGCCATTCTCAATTCGGCTAATCACCCGCGACGGCTTAAAGGCGTCCTTATTAAAATAAACCTGCTGTTTTGCTATGGCAGGATACTTATATACATATTGGGTGACATAATCCATATGACCATCACCATCGACATCACTAAAAAAACGTTGCCAATTATGCACAGGATGGCCAGGGATAATCGAAAACAAGTTGGTTGCTACACCATCACTGAATGTTTCCGTACTGGTATCCCATACGGCCCGAAAGACATCGGTAGTAACATAATACAATTCAACCGCACCATCCGTATCAGCATCACCAAAGAAAGCTGTATTTGAATTGACCAGGTCCTGAATGAGGCCACAGTCAGTATAACCCACCCCCGTATTTAGAAAGCATTGGGTGCCCTTATAAGGCTCAACTCTTAAAAAATCGGCTAGGCCGTCTGCATTAAAATCAGCGACCACTAAACTAGGCGAATCACCAACAGGGACCTCATAGGCTGGCGCGGTAAAATATACCTGCATATCACTACCAACACCTGGATTAAGAAGAACTTGCCAATATCGATATTTAGCAATGTAATATTCTCCAATATCGTCGGGATCCACGACCCAATATTCAACAATTTCAACGATCAGGTCAACATTACCATCACCATTTACGTCTAAAATCCTGGCCTCATCCGCCTTTACAACCCTTGAACTAAAACGCGGATCCGAATCTGGATGAATATAAGTTATCAGCTCATTCGGTATCAACTTAATGACTTCAGCACCAAATCCATAGCTGCCAGCATTTTGTTCCAGATAGCGAATTTTAAGCTCATCGCCCTGCACATAGGCCAGATCAGCCAGCCCATCACCATTAAAATCCGCGATCGTTGTATGGTTAACAGCGCCAGCGATGCCTAGTGGGAATATCTCACCAGCAATGGTTTGACCATTTGACAACCGCACATACCACTCATGATCTATCGCATACATAACATCATCAAAGCCATCGTTATTATAATCCAGCACATGCCAGGCGCCGGTATGGTCACTATCAATACGGATCAAGCGGCCCTCACCATAACCCGGCACCAGGTAGTCCTCCTCAAAGCCAGTCGGCGACCCAAGCGAGAGATGTAAGTATAAATGGCCTTCGAGGCTGCTAAATTCGACCCATATTAAATCCTGTAGACCATCACCGTTAAAATCACCAGGTTTAGCGCCAGAAGAATCATCATGGATGGGTGTGGTTACTGGCACCGCCTCAAATTCACCATCAATATCTGACCAGCTAAACAGGGTTGGATTCATGCATAGGCTATTGTTACATTCTTTAACAGATTTGAGTTGGGTTAGACCATGCACCGCAGTATTTTGATACTCAAATTGATAAGACCGGATTTCACTATCATCGGCCTTTGAAACTACGCTGGCCAACAATTGCGTCTGCTCGTACTTTGAACCAACCATATAACCACTAGTCACATCAGGCCTTATACTACTCGCATAGATAAACTCAATTTCGTGACTGCCCTGGGAATAGGCTATGGTATCGATAAGCACCTCGCCGACCCCATGCTGGCTATAGTTAAAAGTAATCGCATTGCCATTGGCGGTACTATCTTTGACCTCGGCGATCAACCAGGATAGATTGGCACCTGTATTCTCACCATTGGCAACCATCAGGGCACTGGCCGAAGTACCGGCATCGCCATAAATCGACGTTGTACCATCTTTACGATAAACCTCAAAATAAGCCGGCCCAGCAGTATCACTACCACCTCGGCTATAAACTTTTACCTGACTGTCGATTTCGGTTTTATATTCCGTGTCCGCGGTACCATAACTACCCGAACCATCTACAACCACTAACCGTTGGCCATCCAAACAGAACCTATCAGTACTGGTTAGACCCACTGCCAGGTTTTGACCGTCTGTTTCAAAAGTTTGACGACATCGACTAATCGCGGATAATCCGCCAATAGACCAGCCAAGCCCCATGACGCCGTTCCCACCTTGATTGGAATAATTAAGCGATAATTGCGGCGCTACCTTACCACTGCCCGGCGCTGTGACTATTGGAATAGTATAGGTTGCAGCACCGGCCTCAGTTACTCTAAAAGACCCATTTGTAGTACCCACGGCATCGGACCCTGCATCACTAAACAATGGCATGGTATCAATGAGTGGCGCCGGCGGTATCGCTGGATGGTTAACGGGCGCTACATACAATTCCACCGATGCAACCGCTGTATGATTAGCTGTATCTGTTACCTGATATACAAAACCATCAATAAAGTTGTCGGTGCCATTATGTGCATAGCTAAAACTGCCATCGGCATTCAGACTGAGGCTACCATGGGCAGGCGCTTCTAAAATGCTGGCGGTTAAACTATCGCCTGCATCTGCATCGGTATCGTTGGCTAGTACACCCGCCGCCGCACTGACAGTTAATGTTGCCCCTTCATCGAGGCCATAGATACCGTCATTAAGCGCAATGGGCGTTTGATTGTTGATCGGATTTACTATCAGCACCATAACGATAATGCCGCTGGTATTAACCCCATCAGTTACCCGATAGGTGAAAGCGTCGCTATCAGTTTCTGAGCCATTATGGGTATAGCTAAAGTCGCCATTGGCGCTTAGGCTAAGGCCACCCTGGTCAACCCCTGTATCTAATACCACGCTTAAGTTATCACCGGGCAAATCTGCATCGCTGTCGTTCAGCAGGACATTACCGTTAACCGCCGCCCCTTCGTCAACATAAGCAACATCATTGACACCCACGGGGGCATTATCATTAACTGGAGTCACGCTAATAGCGACCGTGGCGACCGCTGTCGCACCGTCACCATCGGTAACGGTATAGGTGAAGGCGTCATTAAATACTTCTGTACCATTATGAATATAGGCAAAACTACCGTCGGCGTTCAGGTTAAACACGCCACTATGTAATATCGGCGCGGTGTTTAAAGTCGCGGTTATTACGCCAGCGTCAATATCATTAGACAATACATTGCCATTGAGCGTTGCGCCTTCATCGAGTACAACCGCATCATCAACACCCACTGGGGCTATATTAAATGTGTCGCCAGTCTGGAAATAAGCCAGATAATCCGCCACGCCAGACCTGGCCAGGGTTATATCAGCACGACCATCGGCATTGAGATCGGCAACAACAAGACTAACGCCATTATTACTGGCAATATCAAAACCAAAGGTATTACTGGTAATGGTATCCAGATAAACAGGCGGATTAGCGCCATATACCGGGGCCTGCAGCACAACCGAATTATCACCGGCGCTGTGTGCCTGAAGCAGCACATCTATATCGCCATCAGCGTTAAAGTCACCCAGGTGAAGATCATAATTCTGGTTGGCCCAGCCGCTTAAGGTATCAATATCGGCATCACTCAGCTGGTAGCTAACCGTATAAGTATTGTCAGCATTTTGAGTAAGCAGCGTGTGATCAATTTCCTGATACAAGGCTAAGGGGATCACGATATCCCCGGCCAGAATTAGAATCTGGGGACTCGATTTAACGTAGATATCCTGCAGGCCATCAGCGTTAAAATCGCCACTATAGGCCTGATGATAATCGCTGGTGAAATCCGCAGCCTGGGCAGATGGAAACAGCTGCCCAACCAATAACAGGCCCAGACAACACACCAACCGATAATGTTGGCCTCTAATAGATCTAACAACCATACTTCATACCCTGCACACAAATTATTTAATTGCTGGGACTGACTGCTTTTTGACCAACAATAGATATCTGCGGCCAAGCATACCCCATGACTAAGCCTTTTGTATAGCCGCGACACATACCATAAGGTTATGTTTTTTGCCGAACCAATTAACATCTGACACTCGTTAGCAGCACTTAGTACCAGCCCAAGACGCGCCTGAATCGGTTGCAAATCAATACCATTGGTATACTATGATGTTCAGAATCAAAACCAGACTTTGAACTTTTGAATCAAAAAACCAATCAATAAAGGCGCAGCATGAAATACAAATTACAATCCTTAGCAATCATTACACTTACTTTTTTATTCGCCAACAACGTGAATGCGTCGCTTGCAGATTGTAAAGATTTATATGTCGGAAAAATTCAACTGGCGAAAGATGTTGGTCTACAGCGCTTCACCCTGATTGAAGATCCGTTAGAACTTTATGGCTCGCAATGGATTTACGTTACCAGCTGGCAAAAAGAAGACGCAAATACCATCCTTTCAACGCTACTAAGTGCAAAACTTGGTGAAAAACAAGTAACCGTACAAACAGAAGCTCAAGGCACCGGCTGCGACATAGATGTCACCCAGCAATTATCTTATATACTACTACAGTCAGGTCCCTCGTAACAGTTGATGCAGTCACCCCTAAGCTGCTGCATTAGTAATTGGACACAAAAACATAGTAATTAACAGGCAGCAAAAATCTTAGCCTGATACCCAGACAAAGTTAGATTACCTGGGCGTTGAAAAAACCGCCCCTTTAATCAACCCGTACCTAAATACGTTCAATAATGATTGCTGGCGCCATACCACCGGCGGCACACATGGTAATCAATCCAAATTGTTGATCGCGGCGCTCCAGCTCATCCAGAACGGTACCAATCAACATTGCACCAGTGGCGCCAATAGGATGACCCAGCGCCATAGCGCCGCCGTTAACATTGACCTTATCGCGATCCAGGCCTAAGTCTCGGATATACTTCTCTGACACCACTGCAAAGGCTTCATTGATTTCAAATAGATCAATATCGTTGATTGTCATGCCTGTACGTTGTAATACCTTTTGTGTTGCAGGCACCGGCGCATTTAACATCAACGTGGGTGAATCACCCATATTGCACATGCCAACAATTCTTGCCCGTGGTTTCAGGCCATTGGCCTTGGCATAGGCGGGTGATGCTAACAGTATCGCACCAGCGCCATCCACCACACCGGATGAATTACCCGCATGATGGACATGTTCAATTTTTAGATCCGGGTATTTTTGCAGTAGCAGGCTGCGAAACGTTGTGCCCTGCTCATCCAGCGAAATATCAGCTAATTTACCGAAAGAAGGGTTTAGTTGTGACAATGACTCAATGGTGGTTTGTGGCCTGGGGAATTCTTCTTCATCCAGTGCCAGGCTACCATCTTCTTTGTACACTGGGATCAGTGATTTTGAAAAATAACCATTTTTTATGGCGTTTGCTGCACGACGCTGAGATTCCACAGCATGTTCATCCAGCGCCTTTCGTGAAATACCCTCAAGGGTCGCAATCGCATCAGCACAAACACCCTGGTGAGGCTGCGGATGCACGGCCCGTAATCTCAGGTTATCGTTATCCAGAAACGGCGAACTTTTGCTGCCACCCTGGCCATGAGTTGACATCATTTCAGCACCACCACCAATGGTTAGGTCTTCCATACCGGCCATAATATTGGCCGCAGCAATATTCACTGCGGTAATACCCGAACCACAAAACCTGTCCAGCGTTACACCGCTCGCTTTAGTATCATAACCCGCATCCAAAGCAGCCATTCTGGCCAGATCGCCACTTTGCGTGCCTCGCTGAGAACTGGTACCAAATACAATATCGTCTACGTCGGCGGTATTAAAGCCAACCCTTTCCTGTAGCGCTTTCAACACCGCGGCACCCAGGTGCTGAGGATGCTCATCAGCCAGCGCACCCTTACCTTTTTTGCCGATACCTCGTGGGGTTCGACATGCATCGATTATCCATGCTTCTGACATACTGGTTTTCTCCTGTTCTAAATGATTTTTTATGGCGTTTGATTTAATAACACTTTAGCTGCTGATCAGCCTAACCCCAAACTACCCATAAGTGCAGAGATAGGCTGTTTCTATCGCAACTTCAAGGTTAAATGCAGCCCCTGCTGCCACCACAAAATGATCCCCGGCATTAAATGTTTGCCAATTCTCATTACCCGGTAATTGAACCCGCAGACAACCAGAAACCACTGTCATGGTCTCCCGCTGACTGGTATCAAAGGTATAATTGCCCACCGCCATAACACCCACAGTCGCTGGCAGATCAGCCGTTTGGAAAGCAATAGACTTAACCTTGCCTTCAAAATATTCATTCACGTCCAACATCTAATTCCTCAAATTACAAGCTATTAAGCTGCGGGAGTTTAACCTGATTGCGCCGCAAAGCGACGACTTTTATCTGCCCAAGCCATACCCAGGAGATGCCCGAAAGAGGTCCGAGAGATACCCTGAAGATGTTCGACACTCGGCGCAATTAAAAATGTAGTTTGAGTGGTTAAAGGCAGCCGTTGTACAAAAATTGCGCAACATGGCGGGTATCTGTACCATAATGGGAAACCGTCTGCGCAAAACCTCGTTATTTATACCCACCTGTTCAGTGTGTCGATGTGACGCATGATGTAGCAAATACCTGGGGACGCTCCGATTAATCACCAATAATTCGGCAGTTGTGAAACAAATCGAAGTTATGCCTCACATAAAAATATAACCGGGCCGAACAGGAGAGATGCACTATGTTCAAGGTTGAACCGCTTCGTGCCACCTTTGGCGCCAAAATACATGATATTAAACTCGCTCAAATCAGCAATGATGACTTCGATGCCCTGTATCAACTTTGGCTTGAATATGCGTTGTTGATTTTCCCCGGCCAAAATTTAAGCCATGCGCAACAACGGGTTTTCGCACAACGTTTTGGTGATCTGGAATTTGCCTTAACGCCACTGAGCAACGTGCGTAAAAATGGCTCAGCACTCGACATGGATCACGATTTAATCAAGATCTTAAAGGGCAACATGCAATGGCATATAGACAGTACTTACATGCCAGTACAGGCAAAGGCCGCTGTTTTCTGTGCTGAAATTGTACCTACTACCGGCGGCGACACAGAATGGGCAGATATGCGCGCCGCCTATGAAACACTTGACCCTGAAACAAAAAAACGTATCAGCAAGTTATCTGCCTACCATTCATTAGCCTACAGCCAGAAAAAAATGGGCCAGCTGCATAAACAGGATGGCACCTATAATGGTTACGGCTTAACTGATCAGGCAGCGCCTTTGAGGCCGTTGGTCAAAATCCACCCTGAAACAGGCTGTCCAGCGCTGACTATTGGCCGCCATGCACACGATATCCCGGGCATGAAGGCCGAGGCTTCTGAACAACTACTATCTTCATTGTTATATAATGCCTGTCAGGCACCGCGAACCTATCGACATAGCTGGAACGCCGGCGATGCAGTAATCTGGGACAATCGCTGCCTGATGCATCGCGGCATGGACTGGGATATGCGACAACCCAGAACAATGTTCCACGCCCGTATTGCTGGTGATTCCGTGACAGAATTTGCGCCTTCGCCGCAGCAGCATAATTAAGCGACCAATTCGCCGTGTCCCTTATCCTCGTCACTGAACCCCTCACTTATAGGAACTACTTTTAGAACTACTTGCTCATCAAACCGGCATTTTCGCACCAATCTCATGGTTATATCAGGTTGGGATGCAAGTTATAACTACCGCGAAGATATTGCACAACCGCTGAGGGTCCCGTAATCTGCTACTAATCTATCAAGATTGCTGTCAGCAATGGGGCTAACCCATCTACTCAGGAAGAGGAATTCATCATGCCAGAATTTACCGTACCGACCCATTTACCGCGCTGGATTCAAGATCATGTCCGCCAATATCTTGATAGTGACGGCAAACAGGGTCATATGATGGACTTGAGCGCCGCCGGCGGTGCGGGCGAAGTAGCCACACTATTACTCATTACCAAAGGCCGAAAATCAGGCAAATACTTCACTGCCCCACTGGTATATGGCGAGGTGGATGGCAACTGCATCATTGTCGGCTCTTTAGGTGGTGCCGCCAAACATCCAAACTGGTATCCGAACCTGGTGGCCGAGCCAGAAGTACGGGTAAAAGTGGGCACAGAAGATTTTTATGCCACAGCACGCACTGCTGAGGGCGCTGAACGCGAAAAGCTTTGGCAACATATGGCAGTGGTATTCCCCACTTATAATGACTATCAGAAAAAAACCGAACGTCAGATTCCAGTTATCGTGCTCGAAAAACAAACTTCTTAGACCCAGGCAAATATTATGACAAATAAAAAGCCCGTGGCTGTGATTGTCGGCGCTACCTCTAAATGGCAGACCGATGGCCGTAATACCCACCTGGCCCATGGCGGCGACATCGACGACCAGGACCTGCCGATTGGCATCCGCTGGGGTATTGGCGGCGCCATTGCACAAAAATTCGCCCGTGAAGGTTTTTTTGTCATATTAACCACCCGCAACGCTAGCAATGCAGAAGCATTAAGTCAGGCAATTGAGTCGCAGGATGGTCAGTGTCAGACCGTTGAGATGGACCTGGTTTCAGAAGACTCCATCAAGGCAGCCTTTACCGAGATTCGTCAATCTGTGGGCGACCCAGACGTACTGGTTTATAATGCTGGTTATCTCGAAGGCCGGGATTTACCGCCAGATCAGGAACTACTGGAATATGTGCCTAACGAAATTTTTGAGACCGCCCAGCATATTGCCAGCAAAGGCCCCTTCCTTATTGCCAAAGAAGTCTTACCCGCCATGCGCGCTAAAGGTGAAGGCTCATTTCTTATCTCCAACAATGCCGCCTCGTTGCGGGGTAGAAAACGCAAAACCGGCCAATCGTTATATTATCCACGGGTTATGATGAGAACGCTGGCCCAGGTATTAACCGAAGAATATTCTCAACATGGTATTCATGTAGCGAATATTATTATCGACGGCTTAATCGACTCCCCAGGCACACGGGCGCTGCCGATGGCACAAAAACGACCCGATATCATTATGAACCCAGTTAAAATCGCAGAAGCATTTTATTATCTACATAGCCAGGATAAATCCTGCTGGAGCCACGAATTACAATTGACACCCTATCCTGTCAACCCAAGCCACTAACTGATGCCGAATAAAAGCAATCATGACGCCAATAGTAGCAACGCTACAGAGGACCGTATAACAATAAAAAACCTGCCAGTCACATCAGCAGAAACAACAATTTCGACAGCGCAATTAGAAACCCTATTAGAGACAGTATCATCTCTGAAACACCTGCCTGGTGCGTTATTACCGATACTACATAAAATCCAGCACCAACTGGGCTATATACCCAGTGAAGTTATCCCTGATATTGCCCAGCTGCTCAATTTATCCCGCGCCGAAGTGCATGGCGTGGTCAGCTTTTATCCGGACTTCCGAACCCATCCCTGCGGCCAGCATCTGCTGCGAATCTGTGCTGCGGAAGCTTGCCAGGCAAACGGCGCACGGGCGCTAATGCAACACGCTGAGGAAAAATTACACATTAAATCTGGCCACACCACCCCCAACAACAATATTACCCTTGAAGCTGTTTATTGCCTGGGAAATTGTACCGCTGGCCCCTCCGTTGAAATCAATCAACGTCTCCATGGCCGCGTCACCACCACGCTTTTTGACCAGTTAACTGCAGGGCTAATAACTGCCGGGCCAATCAATGCGATGCCGAGACCTGACCAGTGCTAGATATTTTTGTCCCAGCTGATACCACCGCCTGCGCCCTCGGCGCTGATGCAGTCGCGGCAGCAGTCATTACCGAAGCCAATATTCGCAAGGTTGAGATCAATCTAATACGCAATGGTTCAAGAGGGCTGTTTTGGCTAGAACCACTGGTGGAGATCACAACCGAGCAGGGTCGGATCGGCTTTGGCCCAGTGACTGTCGAGCATATACCCCAACTAATTAATCATATATTTGAGCCTGACATTACAGACAACACAGCGCTATGCCTCGGTTTGATCGATCAAATACCCTCCCTTAAAAACCAGCAGCGGGTTAATTTCGCCCGCGCAGGTATCATTGATCCGCTGTCGCTGAAAGATTATCTGGCCCATGGCGGCTACCTTGGCCTACAGCAGGCGCTAACCATGACTGCCGAGTCAATGGTTGATCAAGTAATAGCATCCGGCCTGCGTGGACGTGGCGGCGCTGCTTTTCCCACCGGCATCAAATGGCGCACCGTGCTTGAAACCCCCGCTGAACAAAAATACATCGTCTGCAATGCTGACGAAGGCGATTCTGGTACCTTCGCCGATCGACTGTTAATGGAGGCTGACCCGTTTCAACTGATTGAAGGCATGACCATCGCCGCCCTGGCTGTAGGCGCAAGCCAGGGGTATATCTATCTACGCGCGGAATACCCCAAAGCCCATCGCGTGTTACAACAGGCAATCGACCTGGCATACAGCAACAGTTACCTGGGGAAAAATATTGCCGCCAGTGAGCATCAATTTGATCTTCAAATTCGCCTCGGAGCAGGCGCGTATATCTGCGGTGAAGAAACCGCGCTGCTGGAAAGCCTGGAAGGTAAGCGCGGCCAGGTCAGAGCCAAACCACCCCTGCCAGCCATAAGTGGTCTGTTTGGCAAACCAACGATGATCAACAATGTGCTTACACTGGCAACTGTGGCCAGCATTTTTGCACGCGGTGCAGATTGGTATAAGACATTCGGCTGCAACCGCTCAGTAGGCACGCTAGCCATTCAGCTGGCGGGTAATATAGCCCAGGGCGGGTTAATTGAACTGGCATTCGGCGCCAACCTGAGAGATATTCTAGTCGACTTTGGCGGCGGCACAGCAACCGGCAAGCCGATCCATGCAGTACAGGTGGGCGGGCCTTTAGGTGCTTATCTAGCTGCATCAGAGTGGGATATTAAACTCGACTACGAAACATTCAATGACGCTAACGCTATGCTCGGCCATGGCGGCATTGTGGTATTTGATGATTCAGTGGATATGCTGCAACAGGCCCGCTTTGCGATGGAATTTTGCGCACTGGAATCCTGCGGCAAATGCACCCCCTGCCGCATTGGCTCAACCCGTGGCATCGAGGTTATCGATAAAATCCAGCAGGGTGAACAACCTAAGCAAAACCTGATCCTGCTTGAAGAACTATGCGACACCATGCAATACGGCTCACTATGCGCCATGGGCGGATTAACACCGATGCCGGTTCGCAGCGCAATAAAACACCTGAAGAAACGCTGATTAAGTGGCTATTTCCCCTGCGCGAGACCAAATATTAACACCTACTCGCCGCCAATTGACTGGCACTAGCTATCGCTTTAGTTTTATGCTGCTGTTCTATATGCGATGCTACCAGACCCGCTAACACGCAGCCAAAACACTGGAACCGATCATGTTGCAATATTTTCAACCTGATAAAGATCTAGGTACGCCCACCAGCAGCGCCGCTGATGCGCAGAATAAAACCGTCGGCCTCACCATTGACGGCGTTTTGACCCACGTAGCTGTCGGTACTTCCGTGATGCGCGCAGCTGCACAGGCAGGCATCAAGATCCCAAAATTATGCGCCACCGATAGCCTTGCAGCATTCGGCTCGTGTCGTATATGCCTGGTTGAAATTGAAGGCCAGAAGGGCTACCCAGCAGCCTGTACGACACCGGTACAGGCAAACATGGTGGTCACCACCCAGTCAGATAGAATCGCCAGCTTGCGGCGTAATATCATGGAATTAACTATTTCTGATCATCCTCTGGATTGCCTCACCTGCGCCACCAACGGCAACTGCGAACTACAGGATACGGCCGGCGAAGTGGGCTTACGTGAAGTCCGCTATGGTTTTGATGGCGCTAACCATCTACAGGCAGCCAAAGATCAGTCCAACCCCTATTTCACCTTTGATCCAGCAAAATGTATTGTCTGTTCGCGCTGCGTCAGAGCTTGCGACGAGATCCAGGGCACCTTTGCGCTAAGCATTGAAAGTCGAGGCTTTGAGGCTAAAGTTAGCGCGGGCCAAAACCAGTCTTTTGCCGATTCTGACTGTGTCTCCTGTGGCGCCTGTGTAGCTGCCTGCCCCACTGCCACATTAACCGAAAACACCATTATTAAATCAGGTCAGGCCGAACATAGCGTCATCACCACCTGCGCCTACTGTGGTGTCGGCTGTGCCTTTAAAGCTGAGATGCGCGGCAATACTGTGGTCAAAATGACCCCCTGGAAAGACGGCAAGGCCAATCAGGGCCATGCCTGCGTCAAGGGCCGGTTTGCCTTTGGTTATGTCACCCACCAGGATCGAATCACCACACCGATGATTCGCGATAATATTGATCAACCCTGGCAGCCAGTCAGCTGGGAGCAGGCATTTTCATTTGCCGCCCAGAGACTACGCGACATTCAGGCCCGGCATGGCAAAAATAGTATAGGCGGCATCAGCTCTTCACGCTGCACTAACGAAGAAGTATGGCTGGTACAAAAAATGATCCGCGCCGGTTTTGGCAATAATAATATCGACACCTGTGCCCGAGTTTGTCATTCACCCACAGGTTATGGTTTAAAAGCAACCCTTGGCGAATCCGCTGGTACCCAGGCTTTTGCGTCAGTGGATCATACCGATCTGATCATGCTAATGGGCGCCAACCCTACCGATGCCCATCCAGTATTTGGCTCAAGACTTAAAAAACGGCTGCGCGAAGGGGCAAAACTCATTGTGGTTGACCCAAGGAAAATCGCGCTGGTGGATGCACCCCATGTTAAGGCCGCATTCCATCTTCAACTTCGCCCCGGCACCAATGTCGCATTTATTAATGCTATGGCCCATGTCATAGTCAGCGAAAACATTGCCAACGAGAGTTTTATCCAGGATCGTTGTGACACTACCGCTTATCAGCAATGGCACGAATTTATTATTGACTCGAAACATTCGCCAGAAACCACGGAAGACATCACCGGTATACCGGCGCAGCAGTTGCGGGCAGCGGCAAGATTATTTGCCAGTAGCGGCAATAGCGCAATCTATTATGGCCTTGGTGTTACCGAACATAGCCAGGGTTCAACCACAGTGATGGGTATTGCTAATCTGGCCATGTTAACAGGCAATATTGGCCGCGAAGGGGTTGGCGTCAATCCACTACGAGGGCAAAATAACGTCCAGGGCTCCTGTGACATGGGCTCCTTCCCCCATGAGTTACCTGGCTATCGCTCCGTCACCGATGCCAGTAACCGCGCAATATTCGAACAGGACTGGGGCGTAAGCCTCGACCCTGAGCCTGGTTTACGTATCCCAAATATGTTTGATGCCGCCATCGACGGCAGCTTTAAAGGTTTGTATTGCCAGGGTGAAGATATTGCCCAGTCGGATCCAAACACCCAGCATGTGGAGGCGGCACTATTATCCCTTGAATGCCTTATCGTGCAGGATATCTTCCTTAACGAAACTGCGAAATATGCACATATATTCTTGCCTGGATCGTCATTCCTGGAAAAAGACGGCACCTTTACCAACGCCGAACGACGTGTTTCCAGAGTCAGGCAGGCCATGCCGCCAAAAGCAGGGCTGGCCGACTGGCAGACCACACTGGGGCTTGCCAAAGCACTAGGTGTCGATATGCATTATGACCATCCGAGCGAAATCATGGCTGAAATCGCCCGCCTAACACCCACCTTTGCCGGCTTCAGCTATGCCAGACTCGATGAATTAGGCAGCATCCAGTGGCCCTGTAACGAAGCCGCACCCATGGGCACAGCCACCCTGCATATTGATACCTTTGTGCGCGGCAAGGGGCTGTTTGCAGTCACTGAATTCACCCCAACAACCGAACGCGCAAACCGCAAGTATCCCTTGTTATTAACCACCGGCAGGATATTAAGCCAGTATAACGTTGGCAGCCAAACCCGTCGCACCAAAAACAATCAATGGCATGAAGAAGACCGGCTAGAAATGCACCCGTCTGATGCGGAGCAACGTGGCATCAACCATGGCGACTGGGTGGGTATTTCCAGTCGTGCTGGTAATACCGTATTGCATGTAAAACTGACCCATAATGTCCAGCCTGGGGTAGTCTATACCACCTTCCATCACCCCCTCTCAGGGGCCAATGTGGTGACCACTGATAATTCTGACTGGGCGACTAACTGTCCTGAATACAAGGTCACTGCGGTTGAAATCAGCAAGGTATTATCACCTTCAAAATGGCAACAGCGACAACAATCGTTTAATAACAAACAACAAAGCTTACTGGATCAAAAAGATAAAACTATAGCCAGCAATTCTCATGAACAATAACCTGGAGTCACAATCCGACCCGCAACAGGCGGCTGATACCAATGCTGCTGTCCCTGAAGCCGGCATCGTTACTGAAGCTGGCAAAATTGCCGAAGCTAAGCAGGCAGTCAGTACAGTTTTTCAAATTGAACATTGGCAGCATGATCAAATCGTTATTTGTCAGGATCAAATTATTCAAGAGCAGCCCGTAGCACTGGTATATAACGGTTTGTCTCATGTGGTGATGATGCTCACGCCCCATCAAATAGAAGAATTCGTGCTGGGCTTCAGTCTGTCTGAGGGCATTATCTCAACCCCTGCTGACCTCTACCATATAGAATTAATAACACAGGAAAACGGCATCGAGGCTGCAATTGAAATCAGCAGTGCCTGTATGCATCGATTAAAAAACATTCGCCGCAACCTAACAGGCAGAACAGGCTGCGGATTATGTGGCGCAGAATCACTCGAACAGGCAATTCGCCAGCCATTGCCCGTTGCCAGCCAACATAAATTTTCTCATGCTGCGGTTGAAGCCGCAGTGCTATCGCTGGAAGCACGGCAACCGCTACAAAGTACCACCGGCGCAGTACACGGCGCCGCCTGGTGCGACGCCATGGGTAATATCCTGCAGGTACGTGAGGACGTTGGCCGACACAATGCGCTGGATAAATTATACGGCGCCATAGCGGCAAATCGACCGCCGCAGAGTAACGGCTATTTTATTCTGATATCCAGCAGAGCCAGTTACGAAATGGTGCAAAAAGCTGCCGCTATGGGGGTTGAAATGCTAGTAGCTGTGTCAGCACCAACAAAACTGGCTATCGAACTTGCCGAGCAAGCCAATATTACCCTGATAGGTTTTGCCCGACCCGGACGCCAAATGGTATATAGTCACCCAGAACGCCTCTACCAGGGCAGCGTTGATTAAGTAGCGATTAAGGACTAAATGCCGATTGGGCTACCCGTCGGCTTAAACGAACCTTACGCAGAAATGTCCTGGCTTGCCACTATGCGGACCAACGGAGTGACCATGCCGAAATTTATTCTTCAGGTAAACCAGACAACCCATACTATTGACGCCGAAGCCGATATGCCGTTGCTGTGGGCGCTACGGGACTTATTATCACTGGTTGGCACCAAATATGGCTGCGGCATCGGTCAATGCGGCGCCTGCACCGTGCATCTGGCAGGCAAGTCAGTAAGGTCCTGTTTATTAACCGTCAAGGATGCTGAGAAACTACCCATCACCACCATCGAGGCACTGGCGCAGGAGCAAAATTTACACCCGTTGCAGCAGGCCTGGATAAACCAGGACGTGGCCCAATGTGGCTATTGTCAGACTGGCCAGATAATGACAGCGGCGGCCTTACTAACAGAAAACCCACAACCAACAGATGACGATATCGATCAGGCCATGGCGGGAAATTATTGCCGTTGCGGCACCTATCCAAGAATAAAATCTGCGATCAAAGAAGCCTCGGCGCTTATCAGCCAAAACATACAAATCCTGGTTCCGCCTGAAGGAGACCTGGCATGAATCAGCTACTGACATCTATCCAGCAGATCCTGCGCCAAAACAGCCAGGGCCAGGCCATAGACCGCAGGCAGTTTTTAAAACTGGCTGGGGTTGCAGGTACCAGCCTGTTGTTGATCGCTCCCAGCTCTGATAACCAGGCCGCCAACATTAATGCTGACAATGCCAGTACTGTGGGAGCGGTGGAGCTAAATGCCTTTGTAAGCATTGCCTCAGATGGCAAGATCACCATCTATTCGTCTAATCCCGAAATGGGCCAGGGTATTAAAACCGCATTACCCATGATTATTGCGGAAGAGCTAGGCGCAGACTGGACGGATGTAGAAGTGCTGCAATCACCGGTAGATTCGGCGCGTTTTGGCCGACATGGTGCGGGCGGATCAACCACTATCCCGAGGACTTTCGATCAGATGCGGCAACTGGGGGCCTCAGCCCGAGAAATGCTGTTAATCGCTGGTGCTATTTCAATGGAGCTGCCAAAAAATGAACTAGTCACCCGGCTTAGCCAGGTTGTACATCCCCCCACTGGTAACTTTATGCGCTTCGGCCAACTCGCCGCATTAGCCGCAAAACAACCACTGCCCAATGCTAAAACACTAGCGTACAAAAAAGCCGAGGACTATACCCTCATCGGCACCTCGGTAACTGGGGTCGACAATCTTGAGATCACGACCGGTGCAGCATTATTTGGTATCGATACGCAGATACCGGATATGTTGTACGCGATCTACCATAAGTGTCCAGCCATCGGTGGCAAGGTCATCAACGCCAATATAGACCAGATTAAAAAACTGCCCGGCATTAAAGATGCCTTTATCCTCAAAGGCAATGACAATGTACGCGAACTACTCGACGGTGTCGCAATTGTTGGCAGCAATACCTGGGCGGTGTTTAAGGCCCAACAGCAACTGGTGGTTGAATGGGATGAAGCTGATGCCTCAAAGGATAACTGGCCAGCAATGGTCAAACAGGCCGAAGCCCTGGCAAAAACAACCGGCGCAACTACGGTGCTCGATAAAGGCAAGCCAGAAAAACAATTTACCGACCCTGAAAATACCACCCTGGAAGCATTTTATGAATATCCTTTTGTGGCCCATTTATGCCTGGAGCCGATGAATTGCACTGCCTCTTATCAAACAGGCACTGCCGGCGGTAAAGACACCCTGGAGCTATGGATCCCTACTCAGGCACCCGAGCGCGCCTACCAGGTCACCCAGGGGTTATTTGACCTGGACAATGATCAGGTACTGATACACCAGATGCGTCTGGGCGGGAGTTTTGGCCGCAGAATCTATAATGAATACGTCTGTGAGGCCACCGCCATTTCGAAACGGATGAATGCCCCAGTTAAACTCACCTGGCGCCGCGAGGATGATATCCAACATGACTTTTATCGTGTTGGCGGCTTCCAGGCGGTTAAAGGTGCGATTAACTCCAACGGCCAACTGGTTGCTTTTAAAGATCATTTCATCGGCATGTTAAACAATGGCAAAGCCGTTTCAGGGTCACGCATCCACGCCACGGAATTTCCTGCACAAAATATTCGCCATGCCCATATCTCTAAAACCATGCTCGAAATTGGTACCCCCTGTGGCCCCTGGCGCGCGCCCGGCTCCAATACCTCAGCCTTTGTTATTCAGAGTTTTCTGCATGAACTGGCGCTGGCAGGTAAACGAGACCATCTGGATTTTCTACTTGAGCTGATGGGCGAACCGCGCTGGTTCGAATCAGGCAATATCCGTTCACTTAATACCGGCAGGGCATCAGCCGTGATCCGCTTAGCCGCCGAGAAAGCTGGCTGGGGCGGTAAATTAGCCGCGGGCCACGGCCTTGGTTTAGCATTTTATTTTAGCCATGCAGCCCATGTGGCGGAAGTGGCCGAGGTCAGCGTAGATAGCGCTAAAAAACTTACCGTTCATAAGGTAACAGTGGCTGTCGACGTTGGCCCAATCATCAATATGAGTGGCGCCTTATCACAGGTATCAGGTGCCGTAATCGATGGCCTGTCGACCATGATGGGACAAAAAATCACTATGCAACAAGGCCGCATCGAGCAGAGTAACCTGCATGACTATAAGGTACTGCGAATGCCCAGCGTACCCATTATCAACACGCATTTTATTCAAAGTAAGTACCCACCAACAGGCCTTGGCGAACCCGCATTACCACCGCTAGCGCCTGCCATTGGTAATGCAATATTTGCTGCCACCGGCGAGCGGGTCAGAAAAATGCCCTTAGCCGAATTGGGTTATACGATCTAGGGCAACTGCAACCCCTGGCGCAAATTGACGCTCGGCGTTATGTTAGACCGGTATGTTATAGTATGCGGCCCAGCAATCGTCGCAGCAACTCGATAAAAAAAGCTATAGGGCACTGGCTTTAGGATTGTGGCTTTAGAACAGTGGCTTTAGAACAGCAGCTAAATAAAACAGGAAATCTCATGGCTTACGATTTAGTGATTAAGAACGGCACCGTAATTGACGGTTCAGGTATGCCCCGATTTAAAGCCGACGTCGGCATCAAAGATGGCATTATTACTAATATCGGCCGCATTAATGCCAGGGCCACCGAAACCATTGATGCCGAAGGGCATGTGGTAACACCGGGTTTCGTCGACGGTCACACCCATATGGACGCCCAGATTGCCTGGGACCCGCTGGGTAGCTGTTCTTGCTGGCATGGTGTAACCACCGTGGTTATGGGGAATTGTGGTTTTACTCTTGCACCTTGTGCCGAAGCGGATAAGTCTTATGTTATGCGTAATCTTGAGCGTGCCGAAGACATATCCGCCGCCGCCATGTCGGCAGGTATTAACTGGAACTGGGAAACCTTCAGCGAGTATCTGGATAATCTACAACAGTTACCTAAAGGGATTAATTACGCTGGATATATCGGCCATTCAGCCTTACGCACTTACGTGATGGGTGAACGCGCTTTTGATCAGCAGGCCACTGATAAAGATCTACAGGGTATGCGCCAGGAACTGGAACAAGCCCTGCATGCGGGTGCAATTGGGTTTTCTACCTCGCGCACACCAAACCATCTCACACCTGATGATCAGCCCGTCGCCAGCAGAGTTGCTGCCTGGTCAGAAGTGGAATTTCTTGTTAATGCCATGGGTGATTTGAACGCTGGTATTTTTGAAATTGCCAACGAACAACCAGGACGCGACCCAGCCAGACGCCGGGAATATTTCGATCGATTAAAAAAACTGGCCGTGGATTCAGGCCGGCCGATCACTTTTGGCATGTTCTCTACTCGGCATATGCCCGAGATGTGGCAAGACTTTACGAATTTTCTCGATGAAGTGGCGTTAGCGGGCGGCAGAATGTTCGGCCAGGCCCATTCCCGGGCCCTGAATGTCTTGCTGTCATTCCAGACCACCACGCCATTCGATAATTGGGACCATTGGCGAGAAATTCGCGCACTACCCCTGGCACAGCAGCAGCAAGCGCTTCAGGACCCAGCGGTTAAGGCAATGCTGGTCGCCGCGGCCAACAAACCTTATACCGGACCAAGGATTTATGGCACCGAAGCAAGACCACCTAACTGGGACTGGGTATTCCCGTTATTTGATATGAAAGGCCCTTACCAGTCCATTACAGAAATTGCCCAGGCGCGCGGCAAGGATTGTTGTGAAACCATGATTGACCTGGCCCTGGAACATGACCTGGAATTATTTTTTGCCCAGCCAATAGCCAATGAAATCACCACAGATATTATCAAAATTATCAAACACCCACGGTCTGTGGTGACCTTCTCTGATTCTGGCGCGCATGTGTCTCAAATAATGGATTCCAGCCTGCAGTCCCATCTTCTGGCCCACTGGGTACGAGAAGAACAGGCGCTATCGCTGGAACAGGCCATCAAGATGATTACCCTTGAACCTTCAAGTTTATGGGGTTTTCATGATCGCGGCCTGCTTCGGGTAGGATTAAAAGCCGACATTAATGTCATAAACCCAGACACCATATTACCGCAGATGCCACAGGTCGTGTACGACTTGCCCGGCGGTGGCAGGCGTCTGGTGCAAAAGGCTGACGGCATCAAAGCAACCATCGTTAACGGCCAGACCCTGTTTCGCGACACAGTACATACAGGTGCGTTGCCGGGCCAGTTATTACGCGGCCCTTTGGCTAGTCGATAACTTTAAACTGATAAATTTATGCATACGGTAGTAATTTAGAAATGGCGATTCACTGGTACCCTGGGCATATGCATAAGGCCAACAAAGCAATGACAGCAGCATTGCCCGATGTTGACCTGGTCATTGAACTACTCGATGCCCGGCTGCCTTTTAGCAGCCAGAATCCGGCCATCGAGAAACTGACAAAAAATAAACCCTGCATCAAAATACTCAGTAAAGCCGATCTGGCCGACCCCCAGATCACCCACCAGTGGCAAACCTATTTTGAACAACAGGCGTCGGTCAAAACCCTGCTCACAACCCTTGAGCAAACAGATAAGGCGCAAAAGGTAACGCAGCTCTGTCGCAAACTGGTACCGGCTAAATTCAGCGCAAATATCAACATGCTGGCCATGATCACAGGCATCCCGAATGTGGGCAAATCTACTTTAATCAACGCCATGGCAGGGCGTAAGATTGCCAAAACCGGCAATGAACCCGCCATCACCAAGGGCCTGCAGCGAATCAAGCTTGATAGCGGCATTATCCTGCTCGATACCCCAGGTATCCTCTGGCCTAAAATTCACAATGAAAATAGTGGTTATCGACTGGCAGCCAGCGGCGCTATTAAAGACACCGCCATGAGCCTCGAAGAGGTTGCATTTTATCTCGCTGACTATCTACTGCAGCATTATCCAGAGCAATTGCGACAACGTTTTCAAATTGACGCCCTGCCTGATACTGAACTTGAACTACTGGAGTGCCTGGGTGCCAGACGTGGTTGCCTGCGCGCTGGTGGCCAGGTTGAACTGGAAAAAATCTCCGTCATTCTGATTAACGAACTACGTAGCGGTAAACTGGGTCGAATCAGCCTGGAAGTGCCGGCAATGATCGAAGTTGAACAGGAAATTGTGAAACAACAGCAGGCCGAAAAGGCTGAACGTGATCAACGTAGAAAAAAGAAGAAACACAATCGCGGTAACCCATCTGGCGCTCGAACCTAAAACGCAAACTTCGCCGCCGAAGCTGACGCCCAGCCCCAATAGATTCTTTACTTGCTAATGCGGCTGCCCCTTTAAGGCAATACTTGCTATTGCTAAGTCTTTTGAGCTATTTTCTTATTCCGAATTGTGCGCGACTTAAATAAGCACATGTTAAATCGCTTTCATTCCATTCATTACCCAGAGCACATCAAATTATGAAACTTGAGTCTCTTGCTCTTCATCATGGTTACCAGGCGGAACAAACCACTAACGCCGCCGCTGTGCCTATTTATCAAACCACATCCTATACCTTTGATAATACCCAACACGGTGCAGATTTATTTGACCTTAAGGTGCCAGGCAACATCTATACACGCATTATGAACCCCACCACCGATGTGCTGGAACAACGCCTGGCGGCAATGGAAGGTGGTATTGGCGCCCTGGCAGTGTCGTCCGGTATGGCTGCAATTACCTATGCCATCCAGTGCATTTGCGCAACCGGTGACAATATAGTGAGTACCAGTCAGCTTTATGGCGGCACCTACAACTTATTTGCTCACGCCCTACCCAAACAGGGGATCGAGGCGCGGCTGTTCTCCGCCGATGATTTTGACGCCATTGAAAATGCAATAGACCATAAGACTCGGTTAATTTTTTGCGAATCCATCGGCAACCCCGCAGGCAATATTGTTGATCTGAAGCAACTGGCCGATATCGCCCATCGACACGGCGTGCCACTGGTGGTGGACAATACCGTCGCAACCCCGTATCTATGTCGTGCATTTGACTATGGCGCGGATATAATTATCCATTCACTGACAAAATATATTGGCGGTCATGGCACATCGATTGGCGGTATTATTATTGACTCCGGTAAATTTGACTGGGTTGCCAACAAAGATCGGTTTCCAATACTTAATGAACCAGACCCTTCTTATCATGGCGTTATCTATACCGAAGCCCTTGGGCCTGCAGCTTATATCGGTCGCTGCCGGGTTGGACCACTGCGGAATATGGGTGCAGCTATATCACCCTATAATTCATTTCAAATTTTACAGGGCCTTGAAACCCTGGGTTTAAGAATGGACCGTCACTGTGAAAATGCCACCCAACTGGCACAGTTTCTGGTCGGCCACGAAAAGATCGAATGGGTGAACTATGCGGCATTGCCTGATAGCCCGCACCAGGCATTATGCAAACAGATAACCGGCGGCAGAGCGTCAGGCATTTTGAGTTTTGGCATCAAGGGTGGTGCAAAATCTGGCGAACAGTTTATCGATGCCCTGCAGATGATTTTACGTTTGGTAAATATTGGCGATGCCAAGTCTCTGGCCTGCCATCCCGCATCCACCACCCATCGTCAGCTTAATGAAACCGAATTAGCTGCTGCCGGAGTCAGCTCCGATCTGGTAAGAATCTCTGTTGGCATTGAAAACATTGCTGACATTATTAGCGACGTCAGTCAGGCTCTGGATAAGACCTACTAAGTGAGCTTTATTTAGAGTGCCGGCGGTAAAAACAGGCATGTTCGATTCACTACGAATCAGGGATTTTCGTTATCTCTGGTTATCCAGCCTATGTACCAATTTTGCCATGCAAATGCAAATAGTTGCCCGAGGCTGGATTATTTACGACATGACCAGCTCGCCTCTCGCCCTTACCTGGGTGATGTTATCCTTTATGCTGCCGACATTTTTATTTTCACTTCCGGGCGGTGTAGTGGCTGACCGAATGCGAAAAAAATCGGTGATGCTATCCGCACAACTACTCAATATGTTAGCAACCCTGATGCTGGCATATATCGTAATCGACGGTGAAGCAGCATTTTTCCATTTTATTTGTTTTGGCGCGGTAAACGGCACCATACTGGCATTAAGTATGCCTTCACGAATATCCATGACACCTGAGGTTGTGAATACAGAGAATTTTGTCAACGCCATGGCCTTACAAAATTCTACTTTTAACTTATCAAGGGTACTAGGGCCAGCCATTGCTGGCGGTTTAATTGCAGTGCTGATAGCCAACAATTATTCATCGGCTGTTGCAGTTGGCAGCGTGTTTTTAATGGTCGCTGTATTATACCTTATCTCGGTCGCTGCAACGCTAATGCTGCATCATACAGGCGAACCAATACAACATGACGCTGCCTCACCCATAGAAGATATCAAGGAAAGTTTTATTTACATGCGGCAGGAAAAAATCGTCCTGGGGCTACTAATAATGGGTTTTATTCCCTTCACATTTGGCTTTACCACCTCATTTCTTCTACCCGCTTTTAATCAGGATATTTTAAACGGTGGCGCGGATTCACTGGGTTTGCTAATGGCCAGCATGGGCGCCGGCGCCCTGGTTGGCTCGTTATTACTGGCGCGACTGGGTGATTTTCAGCGTAAAGGATTGGCCATGTATATCAGCGCCTATTTATGGGCAGCCGCCTTAGCTGCCTTCGCCCTGTCAGACACACAGACTATGGCAATCATAACTGGGGTTTTCAGCGGCTTATTTGGCTCAATCTTCGGTTCGCTCAATATGAGTATTGTGCAGCTTATTGTAAAACCTGAAATTCGTGGCCGAATCATGAGTATCATGATGATGAGTTTTGGCCTGATGCCGCTAGGCATTATACCCCTTGGTGCACTGGCCGAGGTTATTGGCATCAACTGGGCATTTTTTATTAGCGCAATATTACTCGTGCTCAGCCTCGCCATTATTGGCTATTTCTATCCCAACCTCGCCCGCATCGACAAGGGCCATGGACATAACATCCTCGCGCCCTCGCCTTCTAAAGACAATTAGGCTGAATGCTCGCGAGCAATCGTAGTGCGATACATTTCGCGGCGGAAGCCATCATGGTCATTAAATGCCTGATGGATACATAGCCGATTATCCCATATTGCATAAGTATTTGGCTCCCAGCGAAGCCGACAGGTCAGCGCTGCCTGGGTGATATGGTTAATTAGATAATCAAGAATAGGTTGCGCTTCATCTTCAAGCATACCGTCAATAGTGGTGGTATAAGTTTTATCGCAATACAGCGCCTTTTCACCGGTAATCGGATGGGCACGCACGATGGGATGAGCTGCACCTTTTACTTTAAGCTGCATATCTTCTGGGTCTTTGGAGGTTTTAAGGTTACTTTTAGCCGGTTGTTCACCCGCCAAAACAGCCTTTTGTGAGGCCGCAATAATATGCTGGATAGACATACGCACTTTCAATCCCGACAGCATTTCCTGCATGGTTTCTGATAAAAGTGCATAAGCAAGTGCTGTATTTGCCCACATCGTATCACCGCCATAAGGAGGAATATCAATACCGCGTAATTGACTAATGGCAGGTGGATTTTGCAGGAAAGGTGAATCTGTATGCCAACCCGAGCCAAATATAATACCCACCTCGGCATCGGCTTCTTTGAGCACAGGCTGGACATTTCGATTGCCCGGCACCCCCTGAGTATAAGCATCATCCGCAAAGGGGCCAAATTTTGCGCTGAAATTTTCCTGATCAGCATGGGTAATATCCTGATCGCGAAAATAAATCATTTTATGCCGATATAACGCGTGACAAATTTCTGCAAAAGCCTTGTCCGACACATTAGCCAGATCAACCTCGGATATTTCGGCACCCATCGCCGCAGCCAGCGGATCAACCTGTATAAACTCATAATTTTTAGCGCTGTTATCAAATGCGCCGTATGCGTGACCAATCATTTCAACCTCTCTACTGCTACTTTATTTACGATGCATGACTATTACGGTTCGTGTTCACCGCTAGTTATTGCCACTTAGGGTACTAGCATCTATCTCTAGTATTGAACATCCAGTATTTAACAATTTTAACTGACATTTAAACCAGTAACTAAACCAAAAAATCAGGCCAATGCCTGATTTCAAAGCCAAATACCGAAGACTGGGATGGTGCCTGATTTATCCACCTTTTACCATGATCCATGGCCAAAAAATGGCCTCACATTAACGCCGGCAGCATCAACAGCGCTAAATCAAGTTTTGCTAATTCGGCTATTTTTTGGGTTTAGGCTTACGCTTATATAAAATACCCGATTCAGATAATGTCGCCAATTCATCATCAGACATACCAAGCCATTTACGGAGTACAGATTCATTACCCTCGCCTAAATCCGGCGCCGATGGCTTGATGCTGGCTTCTGCTGCATTCATGCGCAAAGGCGTATTGGCCACCAGAAAATCACCAACACCATCATTCATGACTACACCGCTACCGCGATACTGTGACTGCTCACTCTGCAAACCTTCTAACACAGTGCGGAACTTCGCCACAGGACAACCACCGTCACGAATAATTTGCTCACACTCATCGGCACTACGGTCCTGCGCCCAGTCCTCAATTGCCAGCATTAGTTGATCCCAGTTTTTAGCAAAATCTTTATTATCCAGGGGATATTTTTCAATCCATTCAGGATGATTGACAGCCTGGGTTAGATCTTTGAAATTTTTCGCGGACAAGGGGTTAACCACGAAATAACCGTCTTTAGCTTTTAATGCACGATAGACAGTGCGCGGCACTGGCTCAGGGTGTTGCGCTTCCTGCAGTTCAAAACACTGCATATTAAAAATAACATCAGCCATTGCAACATCAATTTCATCGCCCTCGCCAATTCGCTCACGGCGAAACAGCGCCGCCATAATAGCGGTAGCACCGTGCACCCCAGTAGTGTAGTCGGCAAAGGGGACCGAACCATTAACGGGGGTATCTATGCTGGTCTGATGTTCAACGATGGTCAGGTCAAGACCGGCTGCCGCATGAATAATAGGTGCATAGGCCGAATAACCCTCGGCCGGCCCATGTTGTCCATAGCCGGACATATTACAATAAATAATTTTAGGATTACGGCGCTTCATGGCCTCATAACCCAGGCCAAATCCGCGCAAAACACCAGGACGAAAATTCTGTACTACAACATCCGCCTTTTCGGCGAGGTTTAAAATTAATTCGATGCTTTTTTGATCTTTAAGATCAATAGCAATGCTATTCTTTCCGGCATTTAACTGGGCAAAAAAAGGACTCTTACCCTTACGCCTGGGCACGACACTGCGTAACAAATCACCATTTGGCGGTTCAATCTTTACCACCTCAGCCCCCAGATCTGCCATTAACCGAGTACAATATGGCCCTGCAATAACACCCGTAAAGTCTAGCACTCGAATACCATCGAGCGCGCCAGGGGTTAAATGTTGTTGGATTGACATCATGTTGCTCCTTTTATCTGGTTCATTTTATCCGCTTCGATATTTTATCTGCTTCGATATAAGCATCTGGCAGGCATCGCTCGTGGATAACTGGGCATTCTGAAAACCACCACTGGATTATTTATAACCAGTACTACATAGGTTTTTTATAACATCTGATTTACATCATGGAGACGAATGCCATGCATTGCAAATCGCCCTTATCAGGACGAGTAGCCGATAGAATGTTAAAAAACCTATCGACAAAATCATTTGCTTGCTGGGTGCTGATAATTTTGTCAGCATCCGCACTACCTGCTCATACGCCGTGTTATCATGCTTGTCGCTAGCGAGTAAGACAGCACCACGACTGCTATAACCTTCACCCCAGCCACTTCGACATTTTTGCAATTAGTCACCTATTAGAGACCCATTAGAGACCTAGTTAACATTGCCTAATAACAACATCCAGAAACAAGTACTGCCGACCTTGATACTTATCAGCGTTGAAAAAACTTCAAGCGTCCGCCCCCTATGAAGGCGGAAGTTTTTAACGTGTCATACTGGCTAGCAGGTACCCTGACCGCATCAGATATCAGCCAATTGGAACAGGGCCTGGCCCAAAGTGGTTTTATACTGCTGGACAAAGTAGATCATGCTTTTCAGCCAGTAGGTTATACGCAGTTAATACTTTTAGCTGAAAGCCACTTCGCGTTACATACCTTCCCTGAAGACAATAAAACCTACCTGGAAATTTGCAGCTGCAATAGAGATAAATTAATGCTGTTTATTAGCTGGCTCGAAAAACAGACTCATTATCGGCCCGAGCTAAGATACCGGCATCTATAAAACCGATAGAAAACTGACAGAAACCGGACTTAAACCGTTGCTTATATCTCAGCTGCAAGACGACTGGCCTGATCTATCGCCAATTTTGCATCAATTTCTGCGGCTTCATAGGCACCGCCAATCAGATGTATTTTTTTCTTTTTTAGCGCTGACTTAGCCTGCATTTCATGACGCATCCCATCATAAAGAGTTCGCAAGGACTCCTGCCCAGCGCAAACCACAATATGATCCACCACAAGCGTTTGCGGCTGATCTGCAACCAACAAATGTAATCCGTGCGCATCAATTTTTTGATATTCGACATTGTTGATCATCTGCACACCCCGTTGTCGGAGCGCAATACGATGCGTCCAGCCTGTGGATTTACCCAAACCCATACCCACAGGCGAAGCTTTTCGTTGCAACAGGACAATTTCACGATTCGACTTGTTAACCTGTGGTTCAACACCCGTGACCCCACCACGCGGGTGATTAACAAAATCAATGCCCCATTCCCGCGCAAAAACATTAACATCCATCGCAGGTGAAACACCTGAATGCGCTAATAAGGCCGCAACATCAAACCCAATACCACCAGCCCCAAGAATCGCGACACGTTTACCTACCTGCACCCGACCGGAAATAACATCGATATAACTGACAACCCTGGGGTCGTCAATACCAGGTATTACGGGTTCTCGCGGCAAAATACCCGTAGCAATTACGATCTCATCAAATTTATGGCTACTAAGCGACTTTGTATCAACGTTATATCCCAGCTCCAGATTAATATCCAAAACCTCGACCATACGCTTAAAATACCGTAATGTTTCAGAAAACTCCTCTTTGCCAGGTATCCTTCTGGCCAAATTAAATTGTCCGCCAATTTGATTATCTCGTTCAAACAAGGTGACTTTATGCCCTCTTTGGGCAGCTATAACTGCAAAGCTAAGACCCGCTGGCCCGGCCCCAACCACCGCTATGGTTTTCACCTGAGCAGCTCTGTTGTACTCCAGTAAAGTTTCATTACAGGCCCGCGGGTTAACCAGGCAACTGGTCATGCGACCAGTAAAAGTATGATCCAGGCAAGCCTGGTTACAGGCAATACAGGTATTAATTTCATTTTCTCGGCCAAACTTAGCTTTATTGACTAACTCAGCATCAGCCAACATAGGCCGCGCCATCGATATTAAATCTGCATTGCCATCACCCAGCACCTGCTCGGCAACATCAGGCATATTGATCCGATTACTGGTAATCACTGGCACGTCTAATGCATCCCGTAATCTGCCGGTGACACTGGCAAAAGCGGCCCTTGGCACCATAGTCGCAATAGTTGGCACTCTTGCCTCATGCCAGGTGAAGTGGGTACTGATAATATTAACGCCTTCCTGCACTACTGTTTGCGCCAGCTGTAATACTTCTGCGCGACTCATACCGTCTTCAAGCATATCCATTGCAGGTACCCGGAAAATGACAATAAATTGTTCACCCACCACTGCCCGAATGCGCTTTACAACTTCTACCGGAAAACGCATCCGATTAGCCCACTCACCGCCCCATTGGTCCTTTCTTAAATTAGTTTTTGCGACCATAAAAGCGCTCAGCAAATAACCTGCAGAACCAATAATCTCAACCCCATCATAACCTGCCTTCTGCGCCATCAAGGCACAGTTAGCAAAATCAGCTAATTGTTTTTCTATGCCTTCGGCATCAAGTTCAGCCGGGGTAGATGCAGCCACTCTGGATTTAACCGCCGAAGGTGCCACAGGGTTAGCCGTACCGGCCTGCGCGCCCGCATGTAAGATCTGCAGACATATTTTTACCTCCGGGTCCGCTTCATGTACCGCCGAAGTTATTTTTTGATGCTCTTCCACCTCATCAAAAGTTGCCAGTTTACTCCCAGCGCCGCCCATGCCACCTTCAACATTAGGCGATATACCGCCCGTGATAATCATGCCTACGCCGCCTTTGGCACGTTCAGCAAAAAATGCAGCCATACGCTCAATACCGCCAGGCACATCCTCCAGCCCGGTATGCATCGAACCCATAATAATTCGGTTTTTAAGGATAGTATGCGGCAAGGTCAGGGGTGAGAACATCAGTGGATAACGTTTTTCGCCAACATTAACGGGCATATAGCAGTTCCTTTTTAAGGCGAGCAGATAAAGCAGAGTTGAAGTTATCAAGGCTATTGTGCCATGAAATTCGAGTATAAGATTAACCCACTATAAACTCGTTTGAGGATAAATTACGCTGCTACGGCAAATCAAGG
Organism: Pseudomonadales bacterium; assembly: GCA_019090615.1. Taxonomy (GTDB): domain Bacteria; phylum Pseudomonadota; class Gammaproteobacteria; order Pseudomonadales; family Azotimanducaceae; genus JAHRVQ01. The sequence goes on from JAHRVQ010000043.1 coordinate 33,816, forward strand.
CATGACGAAAAATGTTGATGGCCCGACAGGTCGCACCTAAAGCAGCCTTACCTAAGACTCTACCTAAAACCAATAAGCTCTTTATATTGGTTTTCTTAGCCGCAGCTGCTGATCGTAGAGTTAACTTAACGCTATCCTGACTAGGAATAGCCATTAGGGTTTTGTTGCTGCCAGCGCCAGGCATCACGACAAATATCTTCGATGGTCAAATTTGCCTCCCAGTTCAATTCCTTTAAAGCCAATGCTGGATCGGTATAACAGACAGGTATATCCCCGGCTCTTCTCGGCCCTTTTGTGACCGGCAAGCTGATTTGGTTGACCCTTTCGAACACCTCAATGAGCTCAAGTACCGAGTTGCCCTTGCCCGTACCAAGGTTGTAGGTTACAAGGCCTGGCTTCAAGGCTAGCTTTTCTAATGCCGCCAGATGTCCTTTCGCCAAATCCACCACATGAATATAGTCACGAATACAGGTACCATCTGGCGTGTCGTAGTCATCGCCAAAAATCGTTAACGATTTACGTCGACCGATAGCTACCTGAGAAACAAAAGGGAGAAGGTTGCCTGGCACACCAAGAGGGTTCTCACCAATATCACCGCTAATATGGGCCCCACCAGGATTAAAATAACGTAATCTGGCTATAGCGACCTTAGCATTAGCTGTACAAAAATCTTCGAGTATTTTTTCAATCATCAATTTACTTCTGCCGTAGGGATTAGTGGCATCGATAATGGGGCTGTTTTCATCCAGCGGCATTACTTCATGTTGACCATAAACAGTAGCTGAAGAACTAAAGACTAGATGATCGACTGCATACTGCTGCATAAGCCGACAAACATTCAGAGTAGCTGTGATATTGGTATGATAATAATCAAGCGGCTTATTAGTTGATTCCTCGACAGATTTCAACCCAGCAAAATGTAATACGGCAGAAAATTTTTCAGCGGCGAAAATTTTCTCCATCGCTGCAAAATTTAGAAGATCTTCAGCATAAAATTTGATCCTGGAGTGGGTAAGTTGTTCGACTCTTTGCACCGCCTTCCGTGAACTGTTAGAAAGATTATCAACAACAACAATATCGTACCCTGCTTCAACGAGTTCGACGGCAGTATGAGAGCCAATATAACCTGCGCCGCCAGTGAGGAGTATTTTCTTGGGCATATCGTTTGCCTTAGTATGATTTCATGGTTAGAAGGTGCTTCAAGTTTTATCAGTGCCTGCTTGTGTAGATCAGCTTATACTCATTAGCCCGTCGTGGCGCGCCGCAATTTAGGTAAGTCGCGCTCAGAATGTCTTTTTATCAACCGCCTTTATTTATTTGATAGCCCTAGAAATTGAGCTTCAAATTTTGACATGGAGGACTCTAATGTATGATGTTCGAAAAAATAAGCTTCTGCGGCTTTAGAAACACCGTTTCTTTTATCTATATCCAACATTTCCTCTATCGCCAACTTCATTTCCGCCACACCATCTACCGCTCGTCCTAACCCATATTTAACGACCACCCCATCAGGATCAAACGTTGTAATAAGCGGCAAGCCGACACCCCAGGCCTCAAGATAAACGTTAGGGAAACCTTCATATACGGAAGTGGAACATAATAGAAAGGACTTATTATAAAACACCCCCATATTTTCATGGGCAATTCGGCCATGTAATACGACGTTTGGGATCGTTTCAGCTATCTGTCTCAATTCACCGGCGTATTTAGCGGTTTTTCCAACGTTGAAATCACCGACGACATCAAAAATCATATCCGGGAATAGTTTTGCAAGTTCAAAAAAATATTCTAGTCGCTTCTCAGGAGCAAATCTGCCTACCCAAAGCACATGCTTCTTAGATTCCGAATCAAAGTTTTGGTTTTCTATCTTTTCGAACCCTGCGCAAGGCATCCGAATAACATCAGCATTGATATCATATTCATCTTTGAGTAATTTTTTTTGTTTTTCTGTTTGGCAAACCACCTTATCAGCATTAATGAGGCCGTATTTATAAAGGATTCTTTCTCGTTTTACTTTTAACGCCGGCAAAGCTCGGGTGCAATCAACATCATTTGCTATGGAATAAATTACCTTTTTACCATGTTTGTGTGCCCAGTAGACAGTTTGTCCTAGCCCCAGATCGCCAGTATTATAGTAGTACACATCAGCATCTGCCCTTTTTAAGGCTGAAATAAAACTAGTCCAGCGCGGATAAAAAAAACGCACCCAGGGTATTCCATCAGTTTCTTTGCACATTTTTCGAACTACTACACCATCGTGCTCGATACCATCCTCATAATCGGAGTCCCAGGATATCATTGTTGTTGGATAGCCGTTGGCAGCAAACCATTTGGACATCATAGGCACCTGCACTTCGATACCTCCGATATGTGAATTATCTTCTACCTTTGCCAGGACATCGTAGGCATTGTGTGCAATTAAACAAAAAGAATTCTGCGAAGCTTTAGTGGGATTAACTGTGCTCAATCTAACATCCTGATTCTATGCATCCAAAATACAAATAACGATGGATAACAAACTAGAAAATTTATTTTTCTTTTATAGGTATCAAATACTAAGATTATTTGCCTTCGAACGATTGAAGTCCCACTAATTTTCACCATATCGTTACGACTTCCAGCCATTGCCATAGCTTGACTTGTTGATACATAATCTTGCAGTTGGGAGTATTCTTTATAGTTCGAACAAAAACAGTACGAACAAAAACAGTACGAACAAAAACAGTTCGAACTATAAAGAATACGAATAAAAGTTTACAAAAATGAACATGAATTATAGCACGGATAAAGGTAATTCGTGCTAATTGAAGTGGCGCGGTGCCGATTGAACTGGCATGGGCCAATGGAATTGAGCAATCCCGATAAGAAATAACAGTATTAACTGAGGATAGAAATGAGCGTTAATTTGCTTATGACAGCATACCTTGTTAGTAACGCAATATTAATGGTCGTCTGACAACATCAACCCAAAGCTGGGCCTGCGCACCACGGTTTGTGGTTAAAACGTGTGCCGGTATGGCATTTAGGCAGCTTGCTTTTTTCAGCCGAGATTGCAACTGTCAGTCAAATGTATAATTGAACAAACTTATCTCGTCTTTATATCGCTGGGCAACATATTCTCTTGATGCATTATCATATTCAGAACGATAATTCTCGCTAGCAGAAGGCACGAGATGAGGAAGCTCCGCTATATCAATTTTAAGCTTATCACCAATGACTTGAAGCTCTTCATTCAATGATTCAAATTTGGCGACATGATCCATGACAATGGCACCGCCCCGATCAGTAATCCAGTCCAACTGAGGCCTTAGTTCGGTTTGCCAACTATGTCTGGTAAGAAAATCGTAAAGCGTGCAGTCACTGGGTATTTTTCGATTCTTTTGATGGGTTTCATCCCGAATCACATTGCGATACCATGAATGTACGCGGGCCCAGGGGTTTCGGACAAAAGTAAACTTAAAATAGCTTTCAAGTTCACGACGGGTCAGCCTATCAGTGTATCGAATCAAGCCTCTAAACTCCCTGGCTAATTCAATAGGCCCACCTCGCTTCAGCAATACCAAACAATCACTACCGTCTAAAGATTGAATTTCTCGTATCGTCCGGTGATCCTGAGAGCCTCGCTCAAGTCGCTCAAACTTTCCCAACAGGGACTCAATGCTAGTACCTGCCGTTTTCGGAATATGAATAAAAATGCATTTTTTCTCTTCAGAAATCACTATGAATAACCAATCTGGCGGTTAGTTTTTTGACCCAACGAATCAAATACCTGGGTTTCGGATGGGGTCGTAGAATTTCGCCATTTCTCATCAAGACGAATAACAATAGAATCCTCGTTCCTCATTCTGTTACCAACGATATGGTGCTCTGACTGTTTCAAATTAATATTTGACCAATCCATCGATAAAGGATCTATGCTCAACCAGCTACAAATTTGATCAAGAATACTGCCGGTTTGTGCACACAATTGCTCGTATTGGAAAGTAAACACCTTGTCATCGGCAAATTTTTGAACCAGATAATCCATCTGTTTTATGGTACTTACCCATTCTTTCACTGCACCGGTATGGTCCACTGGATTCCTTGGCTTCAGTCTTCTGGAATGGCATTGAGCGCGACCATTACGAAACATTCTTATGACATAAATATTGTACAAACCTGATGCTTGATAATAGAGCAGCCTCTGCGGGTCTTTAGACCCATCGAGAAATAAATCACCTTTCTGTAAGCCGCATATTTTCTCAATTATAAACCGGTTCTTTTGCGTAATCTGCTGATATTCTTTCGCCAGAGACGGTATAAGAGCGATTGATTTTTCGCGCAGGAATTCAAACAACCCACCTCTTACCTGCGCACCCAAAATTCGATTACTGAGCGCATGCCTGGAACCAAAATGGGTACCGAAGTTGGACAATGAGAACGCTTCACCCTGCTGCGCCATATCTTTCGATAACTGACGCCAAAAATTGCACGCTAATAATTTTTCACCACAGGAACAGGAATATTCATCAACTGACCCCATCGCTGTGGCTTTTAATTCGCCGATGGTTGAGATCCGAGGGTGCTGAGCCAGCATCATGGTTAAAAGAGTCGAACCAGAAAAACTCGGGGAAAGGATATATATTAACGACGGTCGTTCACTATTTTCTTTTTTTGATTCCAACATGGCCATAATCAGCTAAATTTCTTCTCATCTTTTAAGCAACATAGCAGGTATTTAACTAATAATTTTACGTCGGCTCCACGCTGCTAACGCTTACAACCAATATGACTTATTAATTCTCACTGGTAAGCGCTCACCTCACCGCCAGAATCCCAACAAGAAGCTATAGTATAAACCTGTCTTGCGAATTTTTCACGTTAAAAATGATACCCGAATCCCCAGATAGGAGTCCGTGTTGGCCTAGAGTTATCTATCAGGGCAAACTTGAATCGTTTTAGTCAAAAAAGTGTTCTCGGCACAGCCGTTCACCATACCTGTCTTGCCGATCTCGGCTAGACAGGCGACAGTAGAAACGTCTGGTGCAAATAGCACGCTCTTCGGCTAGCACACTCTCGACTAAGGTTCGGTTTTTCTCCCGCCATGTCTTTGCTTTTTATGTCGATAAGCAGCCACCATTTTCGACACGATGTTCTATTGCTCAGTGTTTGATATAGATATCAACGAATTGCTGTGGTTCGTATCCAACCCGGGTTTAATTAGCGTCCTTAGATAATTTACCACGACCCGTTGTTGGTTCGACGATCTCATCAGGATCACGGACTGAACTCAACGCCGCTCCCTTAAGCCCCAAGACGCCCATAATTCCCCTTTATAACCTCGCCAGAATAGACGCCTGTGGATTTACCGTTTCGCATCACAACCTGGCCATTAACAATGGTAGCTGAAATACCGGTGGCTTTTTGTACCAACCGGCGGGCACCGCCGGGCAAATCATGTTCCACCGTGGGCAATAGCGGGCCAACCGTATCAGGGTCAAACAACACCAGGTCAGCCTTATAACCGGGCCTCAACAATCCCCTGTCTGGCAGTTCCCAGGCCGAAGCTACATCAAAAGTAATCATTCTAACCGCCTGTTCAAGGCTAAAGGCCTGTTTATCCCTGACCCAATGACTCAACAAATAGCTTTGCAGCGACGAACCCATCTCCTGCCCTACATGTGCCCCTGAATCTGAAAAAGTGGCCACGGTATGCGGGTGGCGTAATAAACCCAGCACATCTTCTTCGATTTCATTGGCGATTGGTTGTAAAAAGAATTGCTCAAAATCAGTTTCCAGAATTAGATCGATCATGACTTCAACTGGATGCTGATTTCGTTCACTGGCAAGCTGGGCCACACTCGGGTCAGTCCAGTCACCTTGCCGTAACACCCAGAGCGCATCATAGTCTGGTTTTCGCGGATCATTAGTGGATGCAGCCCCACCCTGAAATACCGCATCTTTGGGCTTCATATTGGCTTCATCAGCGATTAATATTTGCCGCATTTCTGGATCCATCAATTGTTGGCGCTGTGCTTCACGCGGTAAAGCACGTAACGCTTGCCAACTTTCGAGCTGATCAAAAGGCATATTAGAATTGAAGGAAAAAAGCACGCTTAACGGTCGCGTCGCTGCCTGACCAAACATTCGACCACCGGCTGCAATAGTTTGTTCTATATAATCAGTATGTCGATGCCAGCGACCCAGGGCATTTTTACTGGTTAAGGTACCAAAGGTCACAGGCCTGCCAGTGCGTATCGCCAAAGCCTGCAATTGGCCAAGATAAGTTCGCCTTGCCTGACGGTCGTTAGATATTTCGGCTGATATTTCAAAGATGCCAGTATTAACCTCAGCAAGCACATCCACCAGTGCATCAATTTCAGACCAGTCTGCTACTCTACTGGCTACCGGCGCGCCATCAGGTGTTACATGGGTATGAGTACGTGAACTTGAGAAACCCACCGCTCCCGCCTGCATTGCCTCTCGGACCGCCTGCTGCATTTGCTTGAGTTCATCTGGCGAAGCATGTGCCTGTTCCAGCGCCCGCTCACCCATGGTATACATGCGCAGTGCCGAATGACCAATATAAGCGCCGTAATTCATGCCTTTCGGCAGCGCTTCAAGCACCTCAAGATACTCAGGAAAAGTCTCCCAGTCCCAGTTGACGCCGGCAAGCATTGCTTTAACGGGTATATCTTCAACCGATTCAAGACATTCAGCAAACCATTGACGCTCTTCTGGCTTACAGGGGGCAAGGGTAAAACCACAATTCCCCATTATTACGCTGGTAACACCGTGGAAGCAGGAACAACTGCCCATCTTATCCCAGCTTACCTGCGCATCCATGTGGGTATGACCGTCAATAAAACCTGGCGCAACCACCAGCCCTTCAGCATCAATAATCTCGTTAGCCTGCCGATTGATACGGCCAACTTCTATAATTCTACCACCCGCCACAGCGATGTCAGCTCGATATTTCGGCGCACCCGAACCGTCTACAACAATTCCATTTCGTATCAACAAATCCAGCTTCATGTTTTGGCTCCGTGTTTTTGCCTGTTTCTTTTATGTCATCTTTTAAGCAATCTCTTCTTCGCTCTCTTTCTCGACCTTTATTGCCATCTTCTTGTGCCAGGTCAAAAAATACATTATAAACCGTATAACGTCGCACTATTATCCCAGAGGATACGTCGCTGACTGGCTTCCGCTATCGGCAATTTCAAAAAGTTATCGATAGCATGGGGGTAGGCAGAATCGTCATGGGGCCAGTCTGTTGACAGAACCAGGTTTGCATCACCCTGTTTAGCAATCACCTGCACGGCTAATTCTTCATCGGGCTCTATTGATACATAACAATGTCGCGCAAACAGCTCAGACGGCAGTTCTGTCTGACCAAATAACTCCGCATCGCCCCATTTTTCCCAGCGTTCATCCAAAGCCCACAACCACCAGGATAACCAGGAACAATTGCCTTCAAGAAAGGCCATTCTAAGGCGAGGATAACGACTTAGCACACCACCGGTGAGAACCGCACCCAAGGCCAGCATCATTTCTACTGGCTGTCCGGCGGCATGGCCTAATACCAGATTATCATGATATCGGTTGGCCAGGTGGTCGGTATAGGCTGCATGGTTACCATGAAAAGATATCGCCACATTATATTCCTCAGCTGCTGCCCACAGTGGATCATAATATCGATCATATAGCTGGCGCTGATTAAGTGGCTGCGAAGGCAATACCCAGGTAATTGCACCAAGCGACTCTGAGGCAAATTTGGCCTCTTCTAAGGCGCAATTAATATCATGCAAAGGTATAAGTGCCGCCACTTTTAAGCGGGCCGAGTCTGCCGCGCAAAAATCTGCCAACCAACGGTTATAGGCGCGACTAAGGGCCGCTGCAAATCGCGGATCCTGACCATCAATACCAATGGTATGAGAAGCCCAGGATCTGAACACCACCGCAATATCAATACCCTCGACGTCCATTGCCGCAAGCATTGCCTCCGGCTTAGTGACACCCATGACTTGCTTCTCTTCCGGCCTTGTTTCTATCATACGATCAGCGGCATTACGCATCCGCAGACCCCAGGCACGTTGGCGTTCAGGCCGGTCAATATGGGGCGGCATAATATAATTGCCCACCTCGCAGATCGCACCTGGCACGTCACTAGGGGCTGGTGCCTGATCACGAAATTCCGGATCGATATAATCCCGCCACAGGCCTAGAGGTTCTATCACATGAAGATCGCTATCGATTATTCGATAATCCCGTTTCATCCCGGCTTCCCTATTTCAAATGTATTTTTGTGCTGGTATTTTTTGATCAATATATTAACACTGATTTGTCACCACTCATCTCACCTTCCTTTTCCATTCCTTTGCTACGCCATTTTTTTGCAATCCAAAATAAACAAGGAACGTGGCAAGCCAGGCCGTTAATCCATGACAAACCTGCGCGTCAAACCTAACATCAATAACCACCTCAAAGCCATGCCTTACAGGAATAAAACCACCGAAGTTAACTTGCCTGCCTCACCTACAGTTGTATATTGTATCGCTACTGAGGGGCCTTATATTTTCCCCATAGGTAAATATGTTAACTCTGTAGAACCACAAAAATACTAACAATTCAGACGGATATAGCAGCATGGCAAGGGCATTCGAAGACATTACGGTGATCGATTTTTCTCAGGTACTGGCAGGCCCGGTAGCCACCCAACAACTTGCATTTCTGGGCGCCAACGTTATCAAGGTTGAAACCCCGGAAACTGGCGAGAGCGGCCGTTATATTCGCGCCGCAACCGATCCTTCACCCGAGGGCATGGGCGCCATTTATTTATCAGCTAACGCAGGTAAACGTTCCATAACCATAGACCTCAAACACCCTGCCGCAAAACAACTACTGACAACAATGATTGAACAGGCAGATGTCATTGTGCAGAACTTTAAATCTGGCGTAATAGACCGCTTAGGGTTCGGTTATAAAGCCATGTCGGCTATCAACCCTGGACTGATATATTGCTCTATTTCTGGCTACGGACAACATGGGCCCAGGGCTAACGCTGCCGCCTATGACCCGGCTGTGCAGGGTGCGTCTGGCATGATGCAATTAATCGGCACCGATACCTCCGGGCCACTGCGCACCGGTTTTCCGTTGGTGGATATGACCACTGGGCTAAATGCCGCCATCGCTATCAGCGGTGCGCTCTACCGCCGCAAGGTTTCCGGCAAAGGCCAGTTTATAGATGTTGCCATGCTAGATTGCGCCATGTCGCTACTCTCCCCCAGTTACATGGCCTACATGCGCAGCGGTATTGAACCGGCATTACTTGGCAATCAATCTCAACTCCGGGTACCCACAGCCGATGCCTTTCCAACAGCTGACGGCTATATACAAATTACTGCGTTTAGCGACAACCAGGTCACGGCGTTGTGCACCGTATTAGGGATAGCCGACATCCTAAAGCAACCTCGTTTCAGCACCCAGCAACATAGAACCAATAATCTTAAGGCCATGCAGGCGCTATTAACGGAGGCCTTCAAGGCCGACACCGCGCTCGAATGGGAACGCCGCATGGGAGAACATAACGTACCTGCAAGTGCTGTACTTTCATTTCCCCAGGCATTAGAACAGGAACAACTACAGCATCGAGATTTTATTGTAGAGACCAGTAGCCCGCAGGGCTTTGACGCGCCTATTAGCGTATTTAATGCCCCCTATGACACCTCAGAAGACGGGCCAAAAGCCGACCGGCCTCCGCCTGGGATCGGCGAACATTGTGATGAAATCCTGGCTGAATTTGGTTTTGAACAGCGCCAGATTCAAGCCCTGCGCGCTGACGATGTAATCGGTTAAAGGACCCACAAATTTTGTCGAAGAGGCAAAAATAATTTTACCCAGCTTGTAAACCAGATGCCTGACCCTGGAGCAGTACGGCCATGATTTTCATTCTTGCCTGATTTATATTACTGTTTGATGCCTAAGCCAAACAATTAACCCAGACATTTAACCCAGACATTTAACCAAGGAGAAAAAAATGCCATCCGCAGAAACACAGGCAGTTTACGATCATATTCGAACCGTCATGCGTGGCGCTGGCGGTGACGGCGACCCTATCGGCGGCCTACGTCAATCTTTCGATGACTATGCGAAGGTCAGCGACGCAACCATGCAACTGACAGGTACAGTCACCAATCTGACCGTTAAGGGCATTCCCTGCGCCTGGCATCATCACGATGATAGCGATGAAGATCGCCGCCTTATGTATGTTCACGGCGGCGGATATATGGCAGGTGGGCTTTATTCTCACGGCGCATTAGCTTCGAGGTTATCCAAAGCAACCGGTTGTTGCGTACTGATGGTCGACTATCGTCTGGCACCAGAACATGCGTTCCCTGCCCCAGTTGAGGACGCAACCAGCGCTTTTAAATGGATGTTGGAAAATGGTCCTAATGGTCCATCAAAGGCCACAAAGAGTTTTATTTCTGGCGACAGCGCTGGCGGCGGCTTGACACTGGCAACCATGATGGCGCTGCGTGACGCTAACGACCCGCTGCCGACAGCAGGCATTCCGATATCTGCCTGGGCAGATTTGGCGCATACGGGTGAGACCATGAAAACCCGAGCAGAAATTGACCCTATTGCTGGGGGCGATGCCATGCAGGCACTGGTAGAAGCTTATTTACAGGGCGCAAATCCTCAGGATACACCGCTGGCGTCACCTTTATACGGAAACTTTTCAAACTTACCGCCAATTTTATTCCACGTCGGCGATGCTGAAACACTATTAGATGATAGTCGCCGCTGTCACGAAAAAGCGCTCGCCGCAGGGGTAAAATCAGAACTTGAAGTTTGGGATGATATGCCCCATGTTTGGCACCTGTTCGCCCCTTACTTGCCTCAGGCGACCCAGGCAATCAATAGAATCGGCGAGTATATCCGCAGTTTTTCCTGAAAATATTCAGCTTTACGCAGTGAGCGTCACCAACATGCTCGCTGCGGCACTTTACAATAAATAGCTGACAATAAATAGCTGACAATGAATAACTGACAATAAAAGCTGATCACGCATAGAAAATTACTCCCAGTTGATCTCATATAGCAGGCTCTGTTCAGGTTTGTAACTGTACTTTTGCGGCAGGCACCTCAAGACCAGAGACCGTAGTTTTAACCCTGTAAATTGACGCACCTTTTTCCGTACCGGTGCCTTCTGAACCAGTCACAATATAAAGGTCCTGCAAATCCGCACCACCAAAACACACGCTGGTACACATAGCCTGGGGGATTTCTATGAAATCAGCATCACTTGAATCTGCATTAAATACCGCCACACCCTGTCCGCCATCAGCCAGCGCTACCCATACTTTACCATCGACAGATACCACCAAACCGTCAGGTATGCCCTTTTTAACCTCAACAAATACTTCTTTTTTACCCAACGACCCATCTTCATGTACCGCATAACAATTGACAACTTTCCTGGGGGAGTCAGAATGATAGAGTATCTTGCCGTCAGGTGAAAAACCCAAACCGTTGGTCAAACGGATATCTGTAGCAACCTTACGGCTAGTGCCCTCAAGATCAATAAGATATAAATCGCCCGATTGTGGTTTACGGCCATCATCAAATACCGGGCTCGAGCCTAATGAACCGGCATAGATTCTACCTTTTGCATCTGTCGTTATATCGTTGTAGCCAACATTACCTGCTGCTTCATCGCGGTCCAACAAAATTACCGTATCCCCGCCAGCATAGGCTTTATAGGCAATATTCCTACCTGATACCACTAACCCGCCTGCAACATGATGACTGATACCACCAATGCCTTTTCGATGCGGAAAAATCAGCCGAGTTTCACCTGCAGCATTCAGACCGTAGACGCCACCAAAAACCACATCACTAAATATCAAGCCATTTTCCGCATCCCATATAGGGCCTTCGATCAGCCCATAGCCAGTTGCTAACTTTTCCACTCTGCTTGCTCCTTATACAATTTTTGTAGGCATTCCGAAAATACACGGCATAACGTCGCCTATAGTCATATACGCCTAAATTTCCGCGCCCAAAACACCCTTTTTAATCAACAGATCAATTTCATCGTTAGAAAAACCAGCCCATTCTGCGGCTATTTCTCGGCCGTGTTGACCAAGATCCGGCACAAAAGGTCGTATTCTTGCTTCGGATTCCTGAGCATGCAGCGGGCTATTCGGCACCAGAAAAACGCCTTCACCGTCATCAACCTCAACAATCCCGTCCCGCTCACGAACCACATCCTGATGAATTGACTCAAGCGGTGTTAAATAACGTGAGCAAGGACAACCGCCAGCACTAATAATATCTTCGCACTCCTGAGAACTCCTGGTTTGAGTCCAGCCTTCCACTTCTTTTAACAATAGGTCCCAATTTTTAGCACGATCCTCGGTATTCAACGGAAACCTTTCACGCCATTCCGGATGCCCAATAGCATTGAGTAGATCACGGTAGTTTTTACTCGAATTTGGTGCCAGAACCACAAAGCCATCAAGTGTTTGCAAGGGTTTATAAATGGTCCGCCCCTGTTGTGGAAACTGCGCCTCCTGTAACTCGTAGGCCAACATATTATGCATCACGTCCAACAAAGCAATATCAAGCCGCTCGCCTCGACCGGTTTTTTCACGCCTAAATAACGCCGCACTAATCGCCCCCATCGCATGGGTGGCAGCCAGATAATCGGCAGTGGCATTTGCGCCCTGCATAGGTTTTTCTGGTGACTCCAGGTAGGCCATATAGGCCAGGTCATAGCCACTGGCAGCATGAACAATTGGCGCATAAGCGGCTCGCCCTCGGCCACTACCGATCTGACCATAACCTGATACCGAACAATAGATCAGGTCTGGCTTATATTTCACTACCTGCTCATAACCCAAACCAAACTTATCCATAACACCGGGTCGAAAATTTTCTACCAGGACATCCGCACTGGCGATTAAATCAAGTACCAGGGCCACTCCACCTGGCTGTTTCAGGTCAACCACGACACTTTTTTTGCCGCAATTAAGCTGGCCAAAATAACTGCTCTTTTTATTTCGTTGTGGCGCTGCACCACGGAGCAAATCGCCCTTGGGGGATTCTATCTTAACGACTTCAGCACCAATATCTGCCATTAACCGAGTGCTATAAGGCCCAGCAATATACATACTGAAGTCCAACACCCGAACCCCGTCTAACGCACCCACAGTGCCTGACTTATCATTCCCCATGATTCACAATACCCCTAATAATAACTTTTCAACTTACGATGTTATTTTGACAAACATTTTCTTTTACATCATACCCTTGAACAACCAGGCTCCTAAACCACATGCGCCTGGACACATTCCCTGGTCAAATTTCCCTTAAAAATCGTCTGCTTACATTTTGAGCCTGGCGATCTAACTCAAACGCAAGTCATCCAACCCGTGTCAGTGCCAGAACCGGTATAATTCGACTGGTTTTACTTTGATATTCAGTAAATACCGGCATTTTCTCCGCCATTGCAACATATAAACGAGTCCTTTCCGGTTCAGTCATAACCTCTGCTTTGGCTATAAACTTATCTTCACCCACCTCAACCGTAACTTCAGGGTTAGCAACCACATTATGGTACCAGGGCGGGCTATGTGCTGCGCCGGCAAATGAAGCAATGATAATATAGCGGTCTTTATCCATCGTATAGGCCAACGGATTTTCTCGGATCAAACCTGTCCTGGCCCCCTTATTAGTCACGATCAGCAATGGCATATCCGCCAGAGCGCCAGTAGCGATGCCTTTATTTGCCCGAAAATCATCGATGACGGTCTTGTTATACTCGGTTCTGCTCACGACACTTACTCCCTTTATAAAAATTTTATAATTGAATACTTTATAAACCACACAGTTTTAGACTTACTAATTCAGGCCTACTCTCAATTTTTCTCGCTCAATTTTTCTCTCTCAATTTTCGTCAACCTTTCATTTGTTTTTTATACGCATCACACGAACAATAATTACACAGAGTTTTCACCATAAGCTATTTCACGCTCCAACAGCAATAATTCGAAGCGCATAATCGAACCATTAAACCAAAGTATATTACCTGCCAATCTATCTGCACGGTGCAAGTATGAGATTAGGACTGGCCATCGACAATAAAGAATTTAGCCAAAAATATACACGAAGCACTTTTCAATGCAATCCCCGCTGCATCCAAATCACCAACAGCATTTAGCTGTCGCATTTTAGCAGCGAAATAATTGATACCATTGGAAAACTGTTCATTACAGGCCAGACAGGGTTATTATTCCCCTCTAATTGTCATGACATCATAAAGAGGCAACAGTAATGGATTTTAATTTACCCGAAGAACATAGAATGCTTCAGGACCTGGTGGCAAAATTTGTCGCCAATGAACTGATGCCATTCGAAAATACTATTTTAGAACGTGAAGCCAGCGGCCAACTAGCAACGTTAACCGCTGCTGAACTGGCACCCCTATACGCGAGATGTAAAGAGCTAGGCCTTTGGGGGCTTGATGTACCCGAAGAACTGGGTGGTGCAGATATAGGCGCAGTCGCCAAAATGTGCATCAGTGAGGAACTGGCCTATACCGTTACACCGTTTACCTTTCCACCTGATTCACCCAATTTACATATGTTACTTTCAACCGTTAACGACGACCAGCGCAAACGTTATCTTGAACCTTATGCGCGGGGTGAAATGGTCTCTGCCATCGCCATTTCTGAACCTGGTGCCGGTGCAGACCCCTCCGGAATGAAAACCCGCGCAGATAAACATGGCGATAAATGGGTTATTAATGGCCAAAAGATCTGGATTAGTCGAATGCATGAATCCACCTTTACTATTGTGATGGCCGTAACAGACCAGGATAAGGGCTCAAGAGGTGGCATTACCGCGTTTATTGTTGACCAGGATAACCCAGGCATGACCGTGGCCCGCGATATACCCATATTGGGCGGACAGCGTACTGCAGAAGTCCTGTTTAATGATTGTGAAGTGGGGGAAGAACAAGTCTTGGGTGAATTAGGCAACGGCTTTGGACCGATGCAATTACGCCTCACAGTAAGACGCCTGGAAATCGGTTCCTGGTCAGTGGGTATCGCCAGGCGCGCCCTCGACATGCTGATTGAACATGCAAAAACCCGTGTGACCTTCGGCCAGAAACTGGCCGATCGTCAAGCTATCCAATGGTGGGTGGCTGATGCTGCGACCAAAATACATGCTGCACGTTTGATGGTACAACAGGCCGCCTGGAAATTAGACCAGGGTCAGGATGTGCGCATTGAAGCTTCTATGATCAAGGTATTTGCCACCGAAATGTTGCAGGAAGTGGTTGATTACGCGCTACAGGCGCACGGGTCAATGGGCCTTGCCTGTGAATTTCCTTTGCAGTATATGTATAAACGAGTACGTGCATTTAGAATATTTGAAGGCCCATCAGAAGTGCATCGTTGGGTTATAGCCCGCAAGTTATTGGCATAGTCAGCCACCGAAAGACGCGCTTATGATTACAAATGACGATTAATCGCCGGACAATAAACACCCATCCACCGAAATAGTATCGGCTCACCACCAGGCAGCTGCTTTTTATCTGTGTAGTTGCCTGACGGTTACTTTCGCCAATATTAGTCGCCGTAGTACCAATCTTCTGCTCAGGGACTTTGGCTTGAAATTAGGGCTTGGAATTAGGCTTTGGAATTAGGCTTTGGCATTTTGTTCACCACGCCTACCGTCTGCATATCGATCACGAAATGCCGATGGCGCATCTTTACTAACCTCATCAACATCAGCCAATGCTTTGCTCCAGCTAGCCACCAGGCGGTCTTCAAAATCATAATCAAACGGATCTTGTAAGCCTTTTTCTTCACGCCCGCCAATTGCAGGCGGATTTTCTACCAGCCACCGCGCTGTACGAGATAATGCTTCAGTTGCCGGCACCAGGTCTCGATAGCCAAGATCCTCTCGGATCGCACTTATATCTGTCATGCGATGGTAGGTCCAACTGGTACTCAACAACGATAAGGTATGACGCGCCTGTGCCAGTGGCATGTCTATCACCTGCCAATCATGGCCCAAGGCGTCAGCAATCACTTCAATAGTCTGCTTGATTGTCAGCACCGTCTCATCACCAACGTTATAAGTCTTACCCTGCGCCGCAGTCGGATTATCCACAGCCAATAACAACGCATGCGCTGCATTTTCACCATACGCCGCAGTGCGCAGAGACAAACCCGCATCTGGCACTATAATGAATGGTCGTTTATCAAGAATTCTTCTAACGATTAACCATTCCCTCGGTAACAACTGCTCAGGCCCATAGATCAACGGATAGCGTAAATGCGTGGCCTCGGGATGATATTTAAAAACACAGGCTTCAGTTTCGATAATACGGAGTACTTTACCCACTTCCTCAGCCCCCGCTTTAGGCGCATCTTCTCGCGTAGGCACTGGCAGACCCGGTGGGAATATCGTATTCGGTCGGCCATAGCCTTTATAGACCGGCACCCCACCCACGGAAATAAACCGTTCAGTTCGACCCGCGAGTAATGGCGCCAACATTCTCAATCGGCCATACATCGCGACAATCAGGTCAAACTTTCGATCGCCTAATGCCGCAGTCGTTGCCGCCTCGTCAAAAGGGTTAGTATGGATATGCTCCACCTCTGGCGGAATGGTATCAACCTCATGGTTACCGGTATGCAAAATAGCCGTTTCATAACCACGCGCTAACAGGCCATTAACCACGAAGGGGCCGGTTGGTCCTGTGCCACCGATGACGAGTGCTTTCATATTACTACTCCTGATTTCCCTGATTTAAAAGCCGGAAGAACATATTCTGCCATCAACCGCTCATTCTCTTCGGTATAATTTTGCGGACAGGCGGCACCAAGAATCACCGTTCTTGCACCTGCGTCAGCATATTCGCGCAATCGGGCAATACAGTCATCAGGATTGCCAGCCAATGCATATTTATCGACCAGGCTAGAAAAATCCTGGTTATATTGTAACGAAAGTCGATGATTAGCCATTTCCAACGCTCGCTCTCGGTCTTCATGAATGCAACAAAAAATAAATAATCCAGGTTTCAAGCTGGTTTCACGTTGATACTTATCCCGTTGCGCGTTAATGGTAACAAGGCTTTCTGATAACATTTCTGGGGTATACATATAGGGTAACCAGCCATCGCCAAATTGTGCACAACGACGCATCGCGGCTTTGCTACGACCAGCCACCCAAATAGGTGGATTGGGCGTCTGCACTGGCTTAGGGGTAAGTGTTACACCGGATAACTGATTAAATCGACCTGCAAATTCAACCTTGTCTTCACGCCATAATCGCAACATAACCTCAAGTGCTTCATCTGTTTTGCTGCCACGTTCTTTAACCGACACACCACAGGCTTCAAATTCTTTTGGATATTCACCACCCGCACCAACCCCCAGGTTAAAACGGCCTCCAGATATCACATCGAGCGCGGCAACCTGTTTTGCTAGCAGCGCAGCCGGATAAAGCGGCAAAAGAGTAATGGTGCTCATCAGTCGAATATGTTCAGTAGCGCCGGCGGCAGCAGCCAGGGTAATCAAACCATTTCCAGTAGGCCCGTGAAAAAAAACATGTTCACCAGCACAAACATAATCATAGCCCTGCGCTTCTGCCTGACGCGCCAACGCAGCCACTGAATCAAGACGCCGTAAGGACAGACCAAATTCAAGCTCAATCATAGCTCCCTCTTTTTTCTATTAAGCAACTCACTCTGACAGCACCAGCCAGGTAGTACAACAACAGGTAGTACAACAAACAGCGCTATGGCTTATCCTTAGCGCTGTTTTTCGATATTGTCAGAAAACATTCCACCAATATAAATCATATTGGCCTAATGAATCAAAATCACACCAGCACAGCTATTTAAGCGTACCGGCTTCTTCCGCCTGTTTAACATCTGCCTCGGACATACCAAGCCAGTCTCCAAGTACAGCAACATTATCTTCACCGACAGCATGAACACGTTGATAGTCATCACAGGGTGTCGCCTCAAATTGAAAGGGGAGTTTATCGGCATAGGTCTTGCCAAATTTGGGCATTTCTTCGTCTATGGTATGCAAGAAACCACTTTGTTTAAGCTGCGGATCATGTTCCACCAGATCCTGCGCATTCTGCACCACCCCTGCAGGTACGCCAACCTGCTGACAGGCGGCCATAACGTCTTCTGCTTTGCGTGTTTTGGTAAATTCTGTAATCCGCTCATCAAGCTGATTAACGTTATCCACACGACTCGCAGCAGTAGTAAAACTCGCCTCTTCAGCCCAGGCAGGACTACCCATAACGCCCTTAAAAGCGACCCATTGTTGGTCTGTCATACAGGCAATAGCAACCCAACGCTCATCCACTGTCGCATCGCTAGTAGCACCAGCACAGGGAAAGCAAGCATGCGGAGCTGCAACATCGTACGGCAACTTATTTCCCGTAGGCTCTGAAGTTTTATCATTAACAAAATAATCCAGTAGAGACGGCCCAGAAAAATTCACCCCAACTTCAAATTGCGACATATCGATACGTTGGCCGGCACCTGTACTATGCCGACTTTCCAGCGCAGCTAATATGGCGACCGCGCCATGGGTACCTGCCTGATGGTCATTATATGAAAAACCAATACCAATATCGTTACGCCCAGGTACCCCAGTTAGCGCTGTCAGGCCTGCAATAGCATGAATAGTCGGCGCGTAGGTAACAAACTTGGACCATGGGCCACCCTCGCCCATACCCGACATTTGTATATAGATGACACCCGGATTTACCTTACGAGTGGTTTCATAACCAACTCCCCAACGGTCAAGTACACCAACAGAAAAATTATCTATTACCACGTCGGCTTTTTCACAGAGTTGCCGGCAGGTTTCGCGACCTTCTTCACTGCTCATATTGAGCGCCAGGGCACGCTTATTGCGATTCCACATCACATAGAAAGGATGCGTTGCCTTATTGGCACCCACAGCCCGTGCTTTGGAATTAATCTTCACTACGTCAGCACCCATATCACCCAGAATTCGGGTTGCAAAAGGCCCTGCAAGCACATGCGAAAAGTCTAAAATTCGTATTCCTTCTAACGGTCGTGTCATGATGCATCCCCCCAACCCATTTCTGTTAATAGCGCTTCTGTATCTGCCCCCGGCCCACCATATGGCCCCATGGCCCAGGGTGTTTCACTAAATAGATAGGGCGCACCTGGCCCTGTTGTTTCGGCACCTTCTAATACGTAGGGCACAAACCAGTCGCGCGCCTTTAGCTGCGGATTATTTGCTACATGCTCAATTGATAACACCCAGCCATAAGGCATATGCCGTGACTGCGCTTCTAAAAATAGCGGTTCCACATCCTGGGTAGCAACCCAATCCTGCAACACTTCCATTACTCGCTGGGTAGTCGCCATAATTTGCCTGGGGTCTGAATATTTTTCTTCAAGCAGGTCTTGATGCGCATCCTGTTCCACCAGCCAAAATATCTGCGCTTCAATATCAGGAATCGGCGTCACCATAATAGAGCCACCTTTTGCCTGCATAACCACATACGAGTCAGACCAGTGCAAGCTGCCGCGGCGGGGGTACATAGAAGGCGAGGTAGGTAATTTTTCATGATACCAATAGGCCATAAGAACGTGCTCGAGGCAGGAAACAATACTTTCATGTACCGACAAATTTACCCGCTGGCCTTCGCCATTTCGTCTAACATGATTCATTGCGCTAAGGGCAGCAATAGCAACATAGACACCTGATACCATAAAATTCAGTTCACCGAAGCCTTTTAAAGGCGGTGTATCTGCATCGCCTGTGGAGGCACAGACACCACCTAATGCAGCAGCAACCAGGTCTGGTGCAATATAATCAGCCCAGGGTCCTTCGCGGCCAAAGGATGTGGTATCCACTACCACTAATTCTGGTCGTCTCTTCAGCGCAGCATCAAGATCAGCTCCTGCCACGGCAAAGGCACCATCACAACTCAAAACAATATCCGCTCTATCAATCAATTTCTGTAGTTGTGCCTGGCCATCAGCAGTTTTTGGGTCCAGAGCAAAAAACCGCCGATTGGAAGCAAAGAACGCATGCCACAGGGATACTTCTGCGGCACTTGTACTCTTGTCCGTGCCTTTACCAACACTGTGCGGCCCACGTTGCCGCAGAGGATCTCCCTCGGGCGGTTCAGGGCGTACAACATCAGCCCCCATATCTGCGAGCATCTTGGCGCCATAGATGCCACGCTCGTCACAAAGGTCAAGAATGCGCAATCCTGCAAGAGCGCCCTTTTTTTCAGCCATGATGTTTACCATCGATTGATTTTTTTTAATAGTACCATGACTTTTTGAGCCAGTATGCCCGCTTATACTTAGCTATTAATATTATTGAGGGTGAATAATGTCTGACAATCTATTTGATAGCCGTGTTACGCTGCACCGGCATTCAATTAGCAGCACGCATATCGGCAAACAGTGCAGCACTATCACAGTACAACCGCAGTACAACCGCAGTACAACCGCAGTACAGCATAGTACAACTTCGGATACGCCAGGCTGCAGGATAATCTGGATAAACAGTATAAAAAAGGGATACCAACAATGAGCCCATCAGACAAACACAGCACTATGCTGGAAGGAATCCGCGTACTTGATTTTACCCAGTATGTTGCTGGGCCGACAGTCACCCGCATGATGGCCGAATTAGGTGCAGATATTATTAAGATTGAACAGGCACCCAGGGGTGATCCTGCACGGGGCATTCCAGTCACCAAAAATCGGCGAAGCGCTTATTACATTCAACATAATCGCGGTAAACAAAGCCTTTGCGTTGATTATTCCAAACCAGAAACCATCCCGCTAATTCATGATCTAATTAAAACCGCCGATATCGTCGTTGAAAATTATGGCCCAGACGTCATGAAAAAGCGCAATCTTGACTACGCTGCAATTTCTAAAATTCAGCCAAAAATAATTATGCTTTCAGTATCCGCCTTTGGCCGCACCGGCCCCTTGTCCGACCGGGTAGGCTTTGACCTGATCGCCCAGGCGTTCTCTGGACTTATGCATATGACTGGCGAACCCGATGGACCACCGCAGTTTGTCAATATGGCAATAGCTGACGTCAACGCCGGCGTACACGGATTTGCCTCGTTAGGTTACGCACTATTCCATCGTGAACGTACAGGACGCGGCCAATTTATCGATATATCTATGGTGGATGCCCTGTATCACTTCCACGAAGCCAATGTTGAATTAAGTACTAACGGCAAAACTGAATTCCACCCCAACCGTTGTGGTGCGCACAATAAAGACCTCGCGCCTTATGGGGTATTTAAAGGGCCAGAAGGCTGGATTGTCATACTTGCAGGCGACAGGCAGTGGGTAGGTTTACCTCGCGCGATGGGACAGCCTGAACTTATTGACGACCCGAGATTTGCCGATACCCGCAGCCGCGGCAAAAATCATCGACAGCTCATTGACCTGGTGGAAAGCTGGATGGCCACACAGGGTTCGGACCAGGCAATTCTTGATGCCCTGGCGGAGCAAAGGGTACCCTGCGCGCCAGTTCTATCAGTTTCAGATACGGTAAAACATCCACATTTTATTGCCCGTGAAATGGTCCGCAAAGTACCTGATGATGTTTTTACAGGAGGGGTCACTATCCCCGGGTTCCCAATCAAATACTCAGAAATCCCGACGCCCGCAGAACTTTCTACCTCGTCGCTCGGCCAGGATAACGCCAGTGTATTAAAAACCTGCCTTGGTTACTCGAACGAAGAAATTGACAGTCTGGTAGAAAAAGGCGTACTCAAAGAAAAACCCAATAGATGAGCCCTCAGCGGTTTTTATTAAGAGCCCTCAGCGGTTCTAATAAAGAGCCCTCAGCGGTTCTAATAAAGAGCCCTCAGCAGTTCTAATAAAGAGCCCTCAGCAGTTCTAATAAAGAGCCCTCAGCAGTTCTAATAAAGAGCCCTCAGC
>JAHRVQ010000044.1 GCA_019090615.1 Pseudomonadales bacterium
GAGATCTACACTTCTAGCTTCGTCGGCAGCGTCAGATGTGTATAAGAGACAGGGCCAGGACGGCAGCACAACTTTTCGAGGCCAGAGCTTTTTCCATTGCCCAGAGGGTATCGGCAGCTGTTGGTGGATTAATAATCAGTAGTTTTGATAAATCAATCCCCGCTTTGGCAAGGGCAGGAGCGTAGGGTATATAAGGTGGTGCGACCATCAATAGCCAACGATTTTGTTGCTGGCTCAATTGTGCCAGGGTGGGGATGAGCAAGCGGAATTCGCCAATGCCCGGGTTATTATATAGCAGTTCTGTTAAACCACCTGTTGGCCAGCCAGCGCCTGGTAAATGGCGATCTAGTAACGGATAACCTGTACTGATGCCGGGGCGAAATTGATGGTCAATATTAGAGGCGCGCCACATGCCTGTGGTTTTTAATAGCTCAGTTAAAGCGCTCTGCTGTGGCTTGTTGGGTGGTTGCTTTTTTAGTGGTGGGTTCATTTTACCAATGTGTGTTGGTGATTGAATGATTGTTATATTACTTTAATTTATACTGTAAATATATACAGTAAAATGATTTTGATCAATAGTCAGGAAAGGGCTGATGACCAGAAAAGCTCTGACAATAGAAAAGCTCTGACAATAGAAAAGCTCTGATCAGCGGGTGATTTTTTAAGGCCGACACCAGTTAATAAAGCTGACTAATTAAACTTATAGAGGGCGGCAAAGCGCAAATACAGGGCGTAAAAACAGTCATGGATGATTCCCTAAAGCGGTAATAGCTGGCTTTCTTTGACTTCCTCCATAACCACATAAGTTCTTGAATCACTGACGCCGGGCAAAGTGAGCAGGGTTTCACCGAGCAGTTGTCGATAGGCTTTCATATCCGCTACTCGGGCCTTAATAAGATAATCAAAATTGCCCGAAACCAGATGGCATTCCAGCACTTCGGGTAATTGTCTAACCGCCTGACGAAAATCGGCGAAAACATCCGGTGAGGTTCTAAGGAGTGAAATTTCAACAAATACCAATAACCCCAAATTAAGTAATTGTGGATCAAGTCGGGCGGTATATTGCTGAATATATCCACGCTGCTCCAGATGTTTGACACGCTCAGCGCAGGGGGTGGCACTCAGGTTGATGCGTTTGGCCAGTTCGGTATTGGAAATACGCGCATTACTCTGTAGTTCAGCCAGGATCAGGCGATCGACTTTATCTAGTGGTTTCTGCTGGTTTTGATGCATATCTGGCAATAGATTCTCTTATATATTAATAAATATAAGCCATAGTATCTAAAAGTATAGAATAAAACAGTGAGATTGCCTTAAGGGTAATCAATATAATTGTTCGCGTTAATAACCCAAATTAAATGCCCTTTGGCAGGAGAATGGTTATGCGAATTGGTATACCTTCAGAAATTAAAAACCATGAATATCGTGTCGGTCTGGTGCCTGCTGGCGTAAGAGAACTGGTGCATCATGGTCATGAAGTGGTCGTGCAGTGCAACGCAGGCGCGGGCATTGGCTTTGATGATGCAAGTTATCTGGCCGCAGGGGCAAGCATGATTGATTCAGCCGCCGCAGTTTATGCCTCTGCTGAGATGATTGTTAAGGTCAAAGAACCGCAAGCGGCAGAGCGCAAGTTATTGCGGCCAGAACAAACCCTGTTTACTTATCTACACCTGGCACCTGACCTGGCCCAGACAACAGATCTGGTGGCAAGTGGCTCTACCTGTATTGCCTATGAAACAGTCACTGATGCAATGGGTAATTTACCGTTGCTTGCGCCCATGTCCGAGGTCGCTGGGCGCATGTCAATTCAGGCGGGTGCCATGTGTATGGAAAAGTCTCATGGCGGCCGCGGGGTTTTACTGGCCGGGGTGCCAGGTGTTACCCAGGCTCAGGTGTTGATCCTGGGTGGTGGTGTGGTGGGCCAGAATGCGGCGCATATTGCGGTAGGTATGGGTGCGCGGGTGACGGTCATTGATCGCTCGGTTGAGGTATTACGACGTCTGGATAATTTATTCGGCGCTCGAATTCAGACCTTGTATTCTACCCAGGATGCTGTGGAAGAGCTGGCATTAAAAGCTGACCTGATTATTGGTGCGGTGTTGATTCCTGGCGCTGCGGCACCAAAATTAATCACCGCAGCATTGGTTGACAGGATGCGGGCTGGCACCGTGATGGTGGATGTGGCAATAGATCAGGGCGGATGTTTTGCGACCTCTGTTGCTACAACCCATGCCCAACCCACTTATCGTGTTAATGACGTGGTGCATTATTGCGTGGCAAATATGCCCGGTGGTGTCGCACATACTTCAGCTGCAGCTTTGAATAACGCGACCTTGCCCTATGTGCTGGAACTCGCCGATAAGGGTATTAAGAACGCGCTGCAGGATAATATACATTTATTGCATGGCCTGAATGTGTTTCATGGGGTCGTCACTAATGAATATGTGAGTGCGGCTCATCATATGAAATATGTTAGGCCAGAACTGGCCCTGGCAGCCTGAGGGCGATAGTAATATAGGTAATACAGGTAAAAGGCGGGCGGTAGCTAAGGGCGCTGCAGAGGGTGATCAAAAGCCAGGTTGACCGTTAAGGTTTCAATCTGCATAGTGTCAAACTTTTGTAACCACAGAGTCCAGATTACAATTCGTATGATTGCCAGATCTAGTGTTATTTTAAACCTGTTGCTTATAATTTGCGGTCTGATATTGACCGCCTGTAGCGACAAAACCCCCGACCTGGCTGTGATTACCCCGCCGGTAGCCAGGATTGTGCCCCAGACTTTTTCTATTCATGGGCATGAGCGGGTCGATGATTATTTCTGGATTCGTGATGATACTCGGCAGGACCCTGAGGTGCTGGATTTATTGCAGCGGGAGAATGCCTATACGCAACAGGTTATGTCTCATACCGAAACTCTGCAGGATGAATTGTTTGCAGAAATTACCAACCGCTTAACCTCATCGAACAGTACTGTACCGGTGAAGCAGGGCGACTATTATTACCATCGGGAGTTTCGTAAGGGCGGAGAATATCCGCTGTATCTACGGCGAAAAGAACATCAACCTGCCACAATCCTGTTAGACCTGAATGAGCTGGCAAAAGGCCATGACTACTATAACGTAGGTAATTGGGTGGTAAGCCCTGATAGCCAGAAACTTGCTTATGCAGAAGATATATTAAGCCGCAGAGTTTATACCCTGCGATTTAAAGACCTGCAAAGCGAAACATTATTGCCGGATGTTATTTATAACGCAGATACCAGCATTGCCTGGGCGAATGACAATAAAACGGTGTTTTATGTCCTGAAAGACCCAACCACATTGAGGCCCTATCGGCTGATGAAGCATACATTAGGTACAACGGTTGAATCTGACCAGCTTATCTATGAAGAACAGGATGCGCGTTTTTATGTGTCGGCCTATACCACCCGCAGCAAAAAATATGTTGTGATCTCGATGCAGAGTACGGATTCTTCGGAAATTCGTTTGATCGATGCAGACCAGCCTGAAGCGGCACCTGTCATTTTTTTAGCCAGGGAAAATAATCATGAATATCGACTGCGGCATATACCTGGCGAGTTTTATATATTAACCAACTGGCAAGCGAAGAATTTTCGTTTGATGCAGGTTGATGAGCATTTAATCGGTAGTAAAACTCACTGGCAGACAACGGTTGCTCATCAACCCGAGGTATTAATCCAGGATGTTGAGTTATTCAATGATCATCTGGTATTGACGGAGCGATATGATGGTTTGCCAAGGATCCGCGTATTCGATCAAAAATCCGATGCGGTTGAATTGATTCAATTTCCTGACCCTGCTTATACCGCGCGACTACACTCTAACCCTGAAATTAATTCAAATCAGTTACGCTATGTTTATTCCAGTTTGACCACACCGCGATCGGTTTATGAATATAATATGGCCACTGGGGTTTCTACCCGCTTGAAGCAGGATAAGGTTGTTGGTGAATTTGATGCCGCAAATTATCGATCAGAGCGGCTTAAAGTAACAGTTAGAGATGGTGCTGAGGTGCCGGTATCGTTGGTTTATCGTAAAGACCTTAAAAATAAGGCGCGCCAACCGTTATACCTTTATGGGTATGGATCGTATGGCAGTGCCATTGAGCCTCGATTTAGTTCAACGCGTTTATCCTTGCTGGACCGGGGGTTTGTTTTTGCAATGGTGCATGTACGTGGCGGTGATGAAATGGGCCGGCGCTGGTATGAAGATGGTAAATTACAGAATAAACGCAATACCTTCTGGGACTTTATAGACGTGACTGAAGCGTTGGTGGCAAAAGGTTACGGCGATCAGCAGCAGGTATTTGCTATGGGTGGTTCGGCAGGTGGTTTGTTGATGGGGGTGATTGCGAATGAGGCACCAGAGAAGTATCTGGGTATTATTGCCCATGTCCCTTTTGTTGATCTAGTGACAACCATGCTGGATGCCTCCATACCTTTAACAACGGGTGAATATACAGAATGGGGCAATCCCGAAGTAGCTGCAGATTATCGTTATATGTTGTCCTATTCTCCCTATGATCAAATTAAGCCGCAGCACTATCCACATATGTTTGTAACCACTGGCTTATATGATTCGCAGGTACAGTATTTTGAACCGGTTAAGTGGGTCAGCAAGTTACGGCGTTACAAGCTTGATGATCATCGGTTACTTATGCATATCGATATGACAACCGGTCATGGTGGTGCTTCTGGTCGGTATGCACGGTATAAAAAGAGCGCGCTTGAGTTTGCTTTTATTCTCGACCTGTTGGCGGATTAGTCTTTATATGCCGGTTTGCTGGCGGATGGCGGATGATGACAGGTCGCTCCGAAATTCTTTTTCAGTGACCGCGTCGCAAATATTAGCTAGCTGAGCGGGTAAGGGAATATCTGACAAGGTCAGGTACTGGTCCTTATCCAGACGCCCAAAAACCAGAAAACGATGGTTGTTTGCTACCAATTTTTCAATGGCGGCATCTCTTTGCGGTAGGCTATTGGCATAATATTTTGGATCTGCAATACGCCGGATGGTGTCTATACCTACAACAAATATAGTGCCTGGGAATAACCGAGATTTTTCTATAAAAGTGGGTGCGCGGGTAAATAGCAGTGGCATTGGATTTAGATCAGCCTGTCGTTCTGCCATATCCAGGTAGTTAATCATCGGTTTATCCACATTGGTTGTGGATATTTCCATCACTACGGGTTTGCCGGTGATCTGCCCAGCCAGCTGGTACATTTTTCTGTGGCCGTCATGAGTTGGGTTAAAAGCGCCTGGAAATAATACTTGCGGGGCCTTTTCCTGCTCCCAGGTTGAGTCAGCTTGCTGTTGTAATAGTGCTTGCCAGCCAGCTTCGGCAGACTGTATTTTTAAAGTGATCTGGCTATCTGTTATAGCTGGAATTATACCGCTACCAAGGGCCATGATCTGCAGGATAAAATTTGAACATTGGGCTTCCTGTGCTGCGCGGTCACTTTGTTTGTCTAGAATCAGGGTAATTTCAATGCTGCTGGCGCAGGATTGCAGGGCAATAAAACATCTATCCAAACCCCTTCTTTGTCTGTTGGTGGTCAGCGCCGCAGTGCAACCCAGGCCGAAATTCTGGCTTTTTGTCGATAATGCATTAGCCCGCTGAAAGGCAATCATGGCCATATTTCGTGCCGTGCTGGCGCTACATGCCTGTTGCGGCTCAGTGCCAAGGTAATCGGTTAAAGATTCAGTACTATAAGGCACAATGCTTTCTAGTAAGGTGTTCGAGGCGCCCGGTACATCTAGTAGTTTAGCAATAGCGCTGCTACCACCGCCGGCAATAGCGAGCACAAATTTATCTGCATTAGCATGTATTTTGGGGATGAAATGCAGGGGGAAATCCAGTCAGTGTGGTGGAGTAGTCAGCTTAGCAAAAATCAAGCTGGGTTTGTATTGGCAAGCATCCCGTTTAATTGGTTGAAATCAGCGTTTAACCCATCAATTGGGTAATGCTTCTGTTTTTTCTCAGCGGGCAGATAAAAGTAAACCATACATTTTGTTATTTATTGCTATTTTTATCCTGAAGTTTCTTCGGTCAGTCGTGGTTCGGCAGCTGTTACCGCGACCGCAACTGCATCTGCATCTGGGGGTAGCTTTATTCCCATATCGGTCAAATCAATATTTTGTTGTTTTAACCAGGGCAACACCAGCAGGCCAACTTTACCGGCTAGTTCTTTTTCAAATCCTGCTGCCAGCGGTGGATGGTGTAAAGACAGTCGTAGCAGCTGCTCAATCTTGTCTGCCCCGTGTTTAGAACCTGCATTACTGACTTCGGGTGCATGGATCGCAGCCAGGGCCCAGGTATAAGCATAATGATGCGGAATCTTACGTTGACTGTCGATCGATTTAAGGGCGAGGTCAATGGCATTAAAAGTTGACGGCCAGTCAGGGATATGTTGATCCTTGAGTGCATAAGCGAGTTGTGACAAGCACCTTTCCTGGAACGTTCCTGTGGCGGTATCAACCAGCGCCTGGAATATGGGGATAGTACGTTCCATCAAACCCACAGATGGTTGGCGTCTACCACGAAAATTATCATTCCAGACCTGTTTGCGTTTTTCTGCAGCATGGCGGCGAATAGTCAGACGGGTCATTTTAGACGCGGATTTTATAGCTTCTATCAATTCTTTTTCTGGTACCACAGATTGTGCAGTATCACTGAGTTGTAAATCGACCAGACGGATGGCTTGTTGATCGGCCTCATCCTGTGACAGCTGGTCGTTCATTTGTTGCTCATGGGCGCTCATAGTTTGTTGCATGTCGGCTATTGTTGCGCCTAATGCTCGGTCGAGGATAAAAGGGCCACCGTAACCGCCAATGAGTGCCACTGCCAATGTTTCAATGAGCTTGTCAGTTTTCTGTGTGGCCATGTTGAATAGATCAAGGTCAGCAGGAACAATTAGAAATATAACCAGCCCCCCAGACATGCCTATTACTATATCACCTAATATTCCTGGTTTAAGATGGTGACCATCAAAATGCGGCAGGGTTAAGCCTTTTTCGCTGCGGGCTGCGTGGACAAAACCGCCTATGGCGCCCATCAGGCATAACCAGCCGATTGCACTAAAATTCATTTTAACATCCTGTTGTTTGAGGAATCCTGCCTGCTAATTTCTGTCTGCTAAGTAGTGACCACGATGATACATCTATTGCAGTCTACTCTGATTGTTGCGGTAAAAGAATCGACTGCCTGGGGTAAGCAGAGTGACATCTCAATGTATAAGATATGCAGGTCAAAAACTGATGAAGGCAAACGTTGCGATAAAAAAGTTTGGACAGTAGAGCAGCTGGCGGTTGGTCGCCAGATATTACCAGCCCGCTAGAGGATCAGGTGGTTATGCATATGCGGTTTGATTTACGTCGATCAGACTGGCTGCGCATTTCCATTGGCTGGGGATGACTGATCAGTATATGACGTCTTTCTGGGTGTCTGCGGCGATCAGTTTGTGGCTGTAGTTTATTCTGTTTAGCCGTATATTCCGCGCGTTTAAGCTGGGGCCTGGATGATGTGGATAAGCGTCCATAACCTGAAGGGGGTAAAATATTCATCCGTATTTATTAGCCTCGTCCGTTGGCTTACCTTAAACTTAATAGCGGCCTTGGGGTGCGAACCTTTAGGATATTTTCAACTTCTTTTACTTGTATTAAGTGCGCTCGATATGCGCTAATTGGCACTTCTCCGAAGCGCTAGAAAAAATTCAATATAGCGTCCTCTACCTAAGCGCCTTCTATAACCGTCAATATTTGTCCAGTGGTTGTCTAAAATGTCGATTTTGTTTTTAATTCTGTTATTGGCTGTGGCTCCGGTTTTTGCTGAGCCGCAGGCCGTTGATGTACAAGCTGTTGAGGCACAGACTCTTGATAATGGCCCGGCTCAAGGCGCTGGAACTGCTGTAATTAATCCTCCTGCACAGATTGCAGAAGCAGAGGCAACACCAAGTCGTGAAAAAATTACTGTAACACCCGCAGAGTTAGAAGATTACCCGTTTGAAATAGTTGAAGATGTTTTTCGAGTAACCGATCTATCGGCTGGGCAGATTCGGTTGATGAATATTCAGCGTCGTGAGGCGAAGACGATGATTGCTCGCAGGTTAGGTATGCTTTCTGTGCGGGGCAATAAAGATGATCTGGCGGTGTTCCAGCAACTGGTTAAGCAACGGATACTGAAAGCCGATCAGATCGAAGCATGGCAGTCTATTGGGGTGTTGTTTGGTGATGTACTGGTGCGGGAATTTAATATGACCTGGGTGCGTTATGAGGACAGGCGAGGGGTTAACAAGGCATTGCGTTGGCGTAAAACTGATAATTTTTTCTTCCCAGTGACGATGTTTAGCAAGCGAATGCGCTTTGGTGAGAAAATTAATTTCCAGGATGTTTTTGATCAATTAGCTAATGAGGCAGCAAAATTCAGGCAATTATCGCGGCAGCCTCAGATGCCAACAGGCAGGTTTAATGAGTAGGCAAAAGATAGGTTTTCATTTTTACTGCCGAACAAGCTAAAATAGATACATGCGCCAGCCTGGGCTGGTCCTGTATTAAAATTTAATGTTTTCAGAGCACGGCGCGGAGCGCAAAATTCATGATTAAGAAATACCTACTAGGAACCCTCAAGTTCTTTATTGTTGATTCCATAGTGAATATATTAGGTGATCTATTTGAGCAAACACCGCCAATGTGGGCTTTTATCGGCTGGGGCTGGGTGGCTGTACTGGTTATGATATTTAGTATGGCAACGACAGTAACGGCGGTGGTGGCACCGTTTCTTGCAGCGGGCTGATAATTGTAGCCCTGGGCTGAGGGTAAGAAAACAGGCTTGAAATTTATAGGCGCTCTAATTAATAAGCGCTCTAATTAATAGAGCGCCTGGCTATATCGAGCCTTAATAATCCGTTAGCATCGCTGATTGCTGGTGCTTACAGGGCCTTAAGTAGTGTATCCAGCTTTTTCATTACCTTGTCGCCGAACTCTGTGGTGCTGACAATAGTTGTGCCACTGTCTGCGGACGATAGATCAGAAGTTGAGTAACCGGCTTCAAAGACACTTTTCATGGCTTCCCATACCGCATCTGATTCAGCTTTTAGGTCAAAGCTCATATCCAGCATCATCGCCACTGAGCCAATCATTGAATAGGGATTAGCAATATTCTGCCCGGCAATATCCGGCGCAGAACCATGTGATGGTTCATAATAGGCCTTGTCTGGGCCGACACAGGCAGAAGGCATAAGGCCCAGTGAGCCAAGAATACCACCGGCCTGATCGCTCAATATGTCACCAAACATATTTTCCATTACCATAACGTCAAATTGCCCAGGATTGAGGCAGAGGGCGGTTGCAGCCGCATCAACCAATAGGTGTTTTACTTCAACATCTGGGTAATCAACCTGTACTTCAGCTAATATTTCGTTCCAGAAGACGCTCGACATCAGCACATTACTTTTATGGATATTATGTAGTACTTTTTTGCGTTGCTGGGCCTGTTCAAAGCCGACTTTCAAAACCTGGCGTACCTGGTCCTCGTCATATTCCAGTACTTCTTTAACATATCGTTTGCCCTGGTCATTTACACCACGGCTTTTCTCGCCAAAATAAAGGCCGCCGACTAATTCTCGGATTAATAGAATATCAACACCTTGAGGAATAACTTCGGCTTTAAGTGGTGAAAAATGAATCATCTGTTCGCTGAGGTAAATAGGGCGAAAGTTAGCGAAGGTGTTAAAGCGCGCCCGCAACGGTAGAATGGCGCCTCTTTCCGCCTGTTCTTCGACTGGAATTTTTTGTGATTCTTCAAAGCTCAGGCCCACGGGGCCTTTAAGGATGGCGTCTGCCTGGTCGCATATTTTTTTAGTTTGTTCAGGGAAGGCATGGCCGTGTTCAAAATAGGCGGCAGCACCAAAAGGCGCTTCTGTGAGTTTAAAAGCAATATCACGATGGCGTGCTAAAACGTCAAATACGCGTACTGCCTGGGTCATAATTTCCGGGCCAATGGCATCTCCGGGCAATACAGCTATTTTATATTCATTGCTCATTATTAGGCACCTAGCAGCCAGATCATGTAAAAATTGAATCCAATACTAGCATGCAAAGCTAATCGGGAAATGGTTATGTTCGCTATGCGTAAGGGTAATTAATACAGCAGGTAGGGTGTGCGTTCGGCAAGCCATGCCTGTACCTGAGTATCAATGAGTTGGTCGAAGTCGGTAAAATTTGCAGCTGGGTTATCTACCCAGAGGCGTAATGCAGGGCCGCCGTTGATAACATCTATCGCTAGTCTGTCAGATTCATATTCATAGTAAAAATCTCGCCATATGGGATAATCTGGCGAGATTTGGCGTAATGCTTTAAGGCAGCCTGCAATAAATCGGTAAGGTTTAAACTGGTCGTGGTTATATTGTTCAGAGCCGGTATGTATCTGGATGCCGTGACATAATTTGCCCTGATGTTTGTGGAAGGTTGGTTCGTAATAGCAGGGACGTAGTTGAACGCCTGCCAGCCAATGTGGTGCCTGTTCTTTAAGTAGTGCCAGAATTTCATTGGCAGGGAAATCCGGCGCACCGATGATTTCAAGTGGAATGGTTGTGCCTCGCCCTTCTGATAAGGTTGTGCCCTCCAGTAAAACTGTGCCTGAAAAGCACCGCGCCATGTTAACGCTACTGGCATTAGGGCTTGGATTTACCCAGGACGTTAATGCTGGCCAGCCATAGTTCGACTTTTCCTCAGGGTAATAGTCAGCCATGGTTATTATTTTCAGGCGTGTTGACAGGTTATTGGTTGCTTTAAACCATAACGCTAGTTCACCCATGGTTAACCCATGGCGGGTAGGCAACTCGTCGCAACCAACAAAACTGTTGGCGCCCGGTTCGAGACGCAGGCCGTCGGTTGGTCGACCAGCAGGATTGGGGCGGTCAAGGACCCAAATTTCAATATTGTTGTTGTCGCAGGCCTCCATGAAATATTTCAAGGTGGCGATATAGGTATAGATTCGACAGCCGATATCTTGCAGGTCGAATAAAATAACGTCGAGATTTGTCAGCATATTCTCGGTAGGACGGCGATGTTCGCTATACAGTGAAATAACGGGTATTTGATGGGTCGGGTCGAGAAAATCGCTGGTCTCGATCATATTATCCTGTTTGTCCCCGCGCATTCCATGTTGCGGGCCAAAAGCAACTTTGATGTCTATTCCGGCTGCAAAAAGTGCATCCAGTGAATGACCAAGCTCAGCCGTTACCGATGCAGGGTGAGCCACCAGCGCACAACGTTTGCGTTTAAGGTAGTCTGTTTCTGAGCTGGAATTTAGCAGCTGATTAATGCCGAACTGGAATGTCATATTATGCTCATGTTGATGCTGGGGCCCGAAAGTTTCTGCTCGCCCCATCAGGTGGCTATATTATGGAATAATATTTGCTCGGAATGAATCCCTGAATGGGCGAACTAGCTTTAATGCTGAGTGAATTCGGTTAAATGTAAAAAAGGCTGTAACATTACGAGCCTGAATTACTCAAAACAACAGGGATTGGCGTATTGGTTAATGCTTTGATGGGTGTCTTATGCTTCTTATCGAATAAGTTAGAGTAGACATAATCAGAATGAGTAAAGCAAGCTATGGCCGGTATTGATATTAGTGTGATAAGTAAATGTTATTAGTGAGTTCAGGTGGTGGCCCGGTTATACCGGGGTAACCTGTCAATTCTTCAAAAAGGAGTTATAAATGTCGACCTATGATTTTGATCTATTTGTCATTGGTGTTGGGTCGGGTGGTGTAAGAGCTGCCCGAATGAGTGCCGCCAACGGTATTAAAGTTGCTACCGCAGAGGACCGATATCTGGGCGGTACCTGTGTGAATGTTGGTTGTGTACCTAAAAAGTTGATGGTCTATGCGTCTCATTTTCGTGAAGAGTATCATCATGCACAAGGGTTTGGCTGGGATGCAGCGGCACCTGATTTTCACTGGGCAAAACTTATTGAGAATAAAAACACCGAAATAAAGCGGCTCAATGGGGTCTATAAAGGTTTGCTGGATAATGCCGGTGTCACCCATTTTGATGGTCGTGCGCGTATTGTTGATGCTCATCATGTTTCAATTAACGACCAGGTTGTGTCAACTGAGTCAATCTTGATTGCAACCGGTGGCTGGCCCGTGGTACCTGAGTTTCCAGGTAGTGAGCACGTGATTACTTCTAATGAGGCGTTTTTTTTAGATGATCTGCCAAAGCGTACATTAGTAGTTGGTGGTGGGTATATTGCTGTTGAGTTTGCAGGAATATTTGCCGGTATGGGTGCAGACAGTCACCTGTCCTACCGAGGACCACTGTTTCTGAGGAATTTTGATCAGGATGTGAGGCAAATAGTTGCTGAGGAGCTGGCAAAGAAAGATGTCAATTTACATTTTAATTCAGTGGTCGAGCGAATAGAAAAGAATGCCGATGGATCTTTTAGTGTGCATTTCAAATCCGGTGAGACGATGCAAACAGATTTGGTGATGTATGCGACTGGGCGTAAACCAGCGGTTGACGATATTGGACTAGAAAATGTTCAGGTGGCTTGCCGAGATAATGGCGCAATTATTGTTGATGATGAGTTCAGGACTTCTGAGTCGAATATATTTGCCCTGGGTGATGTGATCGACCGGGTGCAACTAACACCGGTGGCCATTAAGGAGGCGATGGCTTTTGTCCAGACCCAATACCTTGATCAACCCACAAAAATGGATTATGAAGCCATTGCTACGGCTGTCTTTTGTCAGCCTAATATCGGCACTGTTGGTTTGACCGAGGAGCAGGCGCGTGACCAGTACAATGAGATTGATGTCTACATATCAACTTTCAGGGCAATGAAACATACCCTCTCGGGCAGTGGTGAGAAGAGTATGATGAAAATTATTGTTGACCGAAAAACTGACGTGGTTGTTGGTGTGCATATGATCGGTGCTGAAGCAGGTGAGATTATTCAGGGTATTGGTATCGCAATCAAAGCCGGTGCGACTAAAGCAGTCTTTGATGCAACTGTTGGAATTCATCCAACAACGGCAGAAGAGTTTGTAACCATGCGAGACCCGAGGGTGGTTGCGGCCGGAGAATAGTCAATCGGCTGGATTACACGCTGGTGTTGATAGCTGTCGGGCTGGTTGGTGTGCAGTTTGGCGGCATGATCTGGCTTTTGGTTTCGAGATTTATCCTTGTTTTTCCGACTTTTGGGTATATCCATCATGCGACCTTGTGTCTTTTGGTGGATATACCCATGGTATATCTGTTGATATGCCACTTAGGCTAACAGTTATCAAAAAACCTGCCGATCAATGGTGCAATGCCTGGTATATAGCTATCTCGTTAGAATTAGAAATTCTGCAATAAAATACCCGATCAAAATGATTTCCTTATTACTGTTCCTGAAGCAAAGATTGTGGTCAGTGAATCTCATTCGGAACCTGTGTTCAGTCAACTGAATGGCAAGCCAACTTTGTCCTCGAAAAAAATACCGCATGTTTGAATGCAAGCCCTGAGTGGTTGTCGCCGGAGATTCGTCGCTGGCTCAGAATATTTGTTAAAGGGCATAGGTTGATTGATTATTGTCCGTCTCGCTCGGTCAGGTTAAAAGTTCTGTTGTCAAGGGTCAAGGGTCAAGGCGCGAATTTTCATTTGCATGCTAGATATGTTGACGGTAAGGGATCAAAGGCACCTTTATTGATTGTATTTATGTGTTGGTATATTCAGTTCATGATTGATCTGCTTTAGGGGTGATAATCAATTTGGCGTATGTTGTTATGTTGGGTATATGTCGTTTGTAAGCATGACATAGGTACTGGTTGATCGTGTTGTCAGTGTTATTGGCATGATATTCTTTTCTCACAGGTAGCAAAAGCTACTACGGGCGTTAAGCAATACGTTTCAAGCAATACGTTTCAAGTGATAAGCAACAAGTTGGAGTAAGAAGTAGCGAAATAAAAATAAGATATAAAACCATTCAAAGGGGAACCTACTATGAGAGTGCGTCTTTTACTACCTATATTGATTTCTGTTATATCGAGCGGCGGTGTTTATGCTGCTAAAGATGGTGACAGAAGGATGGAAGAAGTTGTAGTTACAGCAACCAAGCGGGAGGAATCAGTCCAGGATATTCCAATTGCGGTCAGTGCCTACGAAGGAGAGGAGCTTGAGCGGCGGGGGATCCAGGAATTTGAAGGTTTGATGGAGGTGTCGCCGAGTATCGCCATTCAACAATCAACAAATTCCGGTCAGGGCGGCTCAATAAGGATTCGCGGTGTTGGTACGGCTGGTAGTAATCCAGGATTGGAAGCTGCTGTCGGTACGTTCATAGATGGCGTCTATCGGAGTCGCGCTGGACAGGCTTTTTCAGACCTGGGTGACATCGAACGCATAGAAATATTAAGGGGTCCGCAAGGCACGCTATTTGGCAAAAATACCGTAGCCGGTGCGGTGAATGTTGTTACTAATAAACCCAAATTCGAAAGGAATGCCAGTATATCTGTGAGTGCAGGTAATTTTGATGCCATCAATGTCAAAGGGTTTGTGAATGCAGATGCCACGGATACTCTGGCATTTCGGGTTTCTTTTAGTAAATCTGAAAGAGACGGTTTTATAAAATCAGTGAATACTGAAGAATCTTTTGAAGATTTTGATGATCGTGATCGATCCTCGATCAAAGCCCAGGCTTTATGGGCCCCCAATGATGATTTTACTGCAAGGCTTATTCTTGACTATACCGATAAGGATGAGCGCTGTTGTGTAGCTGTATACACCGAGCTTGAAAGCCCCCTTTCAGAGGTGTCAGGCTTGCCAACTGCAGCGCAATTAATTGGTGGCAATACTGATGTTTTTAAGAAAGATTCAACGCCTCGAGCAGGAACGAATTTTGACCCCTTCACCGATATTGAAGATCAGGGTATTTCCCTCGATCTGGAGTGGGCCCTCAGTGAAGATATTATATTTAAATCGATAACTGCCTATCGAGAATTTGATATGCATCGTGGTGTCGACCCTGATTTCTCCACGGCGGATGTATTATCTAGCTTAGATACAGTGAATACCTTTGAAAATTTTAGCCAGGAATTCCAGTTCGTTGGCAGCACGGGACCGTTTGACTGGTTGGTGGGTGCTTATGTGTATACAGAGGATATGACGTCAGATGAGCAGATAGTCTTTTCAACAGATGGGCCTGCATTTTTAAGTTTGGCTTTTACAGGGCTTGCTAGTGCTGAAGCTTTAGCGCCTAATTTTTCGGGAAATGATGCGGGGCGTACTGGATCTCCAGGGCATCCGATTAACGGCGGATATAATTCGGATTTTGTAACTGATACCGAAGGATGGTCGATTTTTACGCATAATGTATGGCACGCAACCGATCGTTTGGCAGTTACCCTGGGTATAAGATTTTCCCATGAGGAAAAAGATGGCGGTGGTATTGTTAATGGTGCAGCAGTTGGGGAGTCTATCGATGATGATTTTTGTGCCACGTTATCCTTGTCGCCCGCGTTAGGTGCGTCTTTCTGTGACAATCCAAGTTTTAAGGACAATTTGGAAGAAGATGAATTCACGGGAACTATCAAAGTAGCTTATCAGTTGACAGATGATTTGAACCTTTATGGCGGCATATCAAGAGGGTATAAAGCGGGTGGGTTCAATCTGGACCAACAGGCAGGAGAAATTGATGCGATTACAGGAAGAGACACTGTACTCTTTGATCCGGAATTTTCTGATAGTTTTGAGTTGGGCCTGAAAGGTGATTATTTTGATCAGCGTTTACGGATAAATACCGCCCTGTTTTATACTGAGTTTGAGGACTTTCAGTTGAATACTTTTACGGGTTTAGGTTTTACTATTTCAAACGTGCCAGAAGTAGTCAGCCAGGGTGTGGAGGTGGAAAGTACTTTTCTATTATCTGATATTGCGACTATTACTTTTGGCGCCACCTACGCTGATGCGCGGTATGGTGATGGTACTCCAATAATTGTCGATAAGTTTGGTACGGATATTCAGGGTGAGCGATTAAACTTATCCCCATTATGGTCAAGTAGTGCCTCATTATATGTGGAAGATAATTTGCCGGGTTCGGCGTGGGTCTATTCGTTAAATGTCAACTGGTCACATGTAGGTAGTGTCAACACGGGTTCAGATTTAAAGCCTGAAAAGTTCCGTGGCGCCTATAATAAGTGGAATACACAAATGGCGTTATTTTCGCCTTCAGGTAAATATTCAGTGGTACTTTGGGGCAGAAACCTGGGTAATACCATCAGGCGAAATGTTGTTGCTAATACACCGTTACAAACCAGTAACTACAGCACCTTTCTAACTATTGGCCGCACCTATGGTTTGACGGTAAGCGCTTTTCTTGACTAACGCTTATTGAGACTTAGGCATAGCCTGAGCCAGGCTCTCGGTAGGTAAGTTTGCTGTGGGCCTGGTAGGTAGAAACTATCTTGAATAAGTTGTGCTTGAATAAGTTGTGCTTGAATAAGTTGAGCCAGGGATAAAAAGTGTCCCGCAAAAAAAATGCCCTGATAATAAATCAGGGCATTTTTTGTTTGTTTAAATGGCCATACTGGTTCTAATAAGATGGCTATACCGGTTCTAATTAGACAGTCATACCGGCTCTAATTAGACGGTCATACCAGCTACTTCTTCGAGATATTCAAAAGATCGGTTTTGATCAGAAGTCAGTATGACCTTTGTCTGTATAGGTTCGGCGCATAATTCAAAGCCGACAATGATAATCTCTTCACCCTTGCCAATGAGATGGGCTGCCGCACCGTTGACGCAAATTTCACCGGACCCTCTTGTGCCTGAAATGGTGTAGGTCTCAAGCCTTGCACCGGAAGTATTGCTAACCACCAGTACTTTCTCGCCTGGCCACATGCCAACGGCATCTAATAAGTCCTGGTCTATTGTTATACTGCCGACATAATTAAGGTCGGCCTGGGTGACAGTGGCCTTATGGATCTTGGAGCGCATTAACCAACGCATATTGTGACTAACCTTGATGAACGGCTGGAAATCTTAATCGCTCAAAAAACAAATTGCAATTGGGAAACGAATCATCGTTGCTTGTGCTGATCGGCGGGTGTCATTGGCGCATTGCCTGTCTCTTAGAGCCAGAAATATATTGATTACAAATGCAATGGGTGTCAATTGAATGGCGGCTGGGTTGTTTGAGTTATGGAGGTTCTTGGCGGCCCAATACTGCTTCATCAATGGTGGCCCCGATCGAGGTCATTGGGGAAAAGTTTGGCGCCGTGCAATATAAGTCTGAAAATATGCAAAAGAGGCTGAGAAGCTAGTCTGTGAGTGAGTGCTGATTGCTGAGTATTAGTCATTCGCTGAAGTTTAATAGCAGGCGCGCAGAAAATGCGCAGGAAATGTAAGGTGCACTGAATATGCTGAAACGGGGTTTTAAATGAAAATATGGGTCGATGCGGATGCCTGTCCGGTGGTGATTAAAGATATTTTATTCAGGGCTGCGAAACGCACAAAAATTGGCTTGACGCTGGTGGCAAATCAAGCAATCCGAGTACCTGCGTTACCGAATATATCCTCAATTCAGGTGATGCAGGGGTTTGATGTGGCAGACAATGAAATTGTTCGCCGACTTGAGGCCGGGGATCTGGTGATTACGGCAGATATTCCTTTGGCCGATGAAGTTATTGAAAAAGGCGGGTTGGCGTTAAGTCCTCGTGGTGAGTTGTATTCGAAGGAAAATATTAAATCTCGGCTTAATATGCGAGATTTTATGGATACCATGCGGGCGAGTGGGGTACATACAGGAGGGCCGCCGACACTTAATCAAAATGACCGGAAAGCCTTTGCTCGACATTTGGACCAGTTTCTAAATGGCTATATTGCTGAGGAATGATAATTGGCAGTGATTCTTTGCCAGGATCAGGATGACCAATGGTCAGGGGCTAACAGGATTGTGGTTTTATCAGTATCAGGCTTTTACTTAGCTCAGGGCTTTTACTTAGCTCAGGGCTGTTTATTCACTCAGGGCTGTTAGTTCGCTCAAGGCTGTTAGTTCGCTCAAGGCTGTTGATGCGCTCAAGGCTGTTAAGTGGGGCTAGTCTGGAGGTATTTCAGGGATATTTTTCGGATATGTTTGATGCACTAGCAGGCTCGAAAATAACAACCAACCATTGAAAATGTGGCGACTGAGCACTCTTGACTAAATGCACTTAGCGATTTATCTTGCTAAAGGACCTTTAATCAAAGCACTCTTAACCATACATTCTCAATGGTCGTTATTGCTTGACCCAGATCCCCACACTAAACGACCTGGACGTTAGCTGCTTGAGGACCTTTGTTGCCTTGCTCA
The DNA here is from genome assembly GCA_019090615.1 of Pseudomonadales bacterium. Classification (GTDB taxonomy): domain Bacteria; phylum Pseudomonadota; class Gammaproteobacteria; order Pseudomonadales; family Azotimanducaceae; genus JAHRVQ01. Next base: position 18,354 of record JAHRVQ010000044.1, read on the forward strand.
ACTTCGAACTCAACTTCCTGTCCTTCAGTAAGGGTTTTAAAGCCTGGGCTATTGATCGCTCTAAAATGAACGAAAACATCATTGCCTTCTTCTCTCTCTATAAAGCCAAAGCCTTTTTTTTCATCAAACCATTTTACTCGGCCGGTAGCCATAGTATTTCTCCATGTTTTTTTAAAATTAATTGAGTGGCAAACACCCAATCGGACGTGCGCTGAGAAAAGCAGGAATTTCTTAGGAAAGACAAAATGTGATGTTTAAGCGTCAACAAAATTTCTAAACCGTAGATAAAAAACTGCTGTAATGTTACCAGCGGAATTCAGTCTAACGAATTTTGTAATAATGTAAAGTGAAGAATGCTAGGAATAACTGTTGGGTATAGTGAAAAGTTGCTTACTCATTTTGGCTTATTGGTATCAGACAGTCTTTTATACGTGAAAGCCCAAAAGCCTATAAACATAGGCTTTCAGCAGGTAATTTATTGGTGTCTAATAACAATGTCTGTGGTCTGAGAGGGCTGGTTGAAGATGCAGCTAGCTAAAGTTGCCCGCAAAAGACATCTGTTAGGTCAAAAATGTATAGCGGAATATAGCCGCAAAAAGGTCAAATTAGGCAATTTCACCGGCTTCCTGATAAAGCCACCACAATAACCCCTTTTGTGCATGGAGGCGGTTTTCGGACTGCGGGTATATTATGGCGCGTGGATCTTTTGTCATCGAGGCGGAAATTTCAAATCCGTCATGAATGGGCATGTCATGCATGACCTTGCAATTAATACCAGCTAGTAGTTTGGTATTAATTTGATAAGGCATCATCATGTTTAATCTGGCCTTGTTTTCAGCTTCATGGTCTGGGTTGTTGAAATATTGCATATCGATCCAGGTATCGGTATAGACGAAGTTGGCATTTTGTACCGCAGCTTTGGGGTCCGTAGTCTGGTTTATCCTTGACGAAGTTTTAAGGATGTGCTGCACATCTGTATCCAGTGATTCGCGATTAGCCGTGTCTTCTGGCGTGGCTAACGTTAGTTCAATGTTCAACTTGTCGCAAATGAGTGCCAGAGAATTGGAGACATTATTTTGTACGCCGACGTAGACAAGATGCTGCGCTTCAAGATTGTTGTCTGAATATTCCATTATGGTGAGCACATCGGTTAGTGCCTGGCAGGGGTGAAACATTTCGTCACAACCGTTTATGACCGGTACTCGGCTTGCGGAAATAATTTTCTGCAAATCTTCGTGGTGCATCAACCTGGCCATGATGCAACTAACATTACGCGAAAGATATTCCGTTTCATGTTCTATGCCAGAAAGAACAAAGTTTGATGTTGCCCAATCGACAAAAATAGCATGACCACCTAGCTCTGTCATCGCGGCTTCAAATGAAACTCGGGTACGAGTGCTGGTTTTTTGAAATAACATCGCCAGGGACTTGCGGTGCAAAACGTTGTAATAGTCAGCAGGGTTTGCCTTTATTTCAACGGCTTTGTTCAGAATTTGTTTGATTTCGTCAGCGGAGAAATCTTTGAGGCTGGGCAGGTGTCTCATTTTCACTATCCAAAAAAAAAAGGCCTGTGCTGTACACAAGGCTTTCCTTTGAATGACGCTCTCACGCTTGGCTATAGAAAGCTGTACTTTTGCAAACAAAGTCAGGCTTTGGCCTGCAAAGTGATGCCGATAGCAAATATAAGATGCCGATAGCAAAAATAAGATGCCGATAGCAAATAAAAACAGTTCAAGCGAAATCAGAGATTTATAGAAATTACCTGATTTTAGATGAATTGTACAGCAGCAGTCCTGATCGACGATATCAACACTAACTCGCTTGATGGTCGATGTGCACTATCTTTGGCTGCGGATAGCACCTTATAATTGCAGGCAAGATTTTCTATTAGCGAAGCGTTGCTTAAATAAAGGCGCTAATAACAATACCTACAATATGCCAGTGGAAGATATCTGGTGTGACATATATCAATCCTGAATAAACCATTTCTTTGAAATGGATAAGGTGCTGGCTAAGGCTGTAAATCATGTGTGGTCGTTTTAACATTATATCGGACCCTTTTACTCAACTCATTATGAATATCGCAAATGAGGAATTTGCGCCTGAGCATTATCAGAGTCGATATAACATCGCACCTACAGAAAATGTTCCGGTGTTGCTGCGGCAAACATCGGGTGCCTGGGCTATGCGGTCGATGCGTTGGTGGTTACTACCACGTTGGGCAAATGAGGTTAGCAGCCAATATACAATGTTTAATGCCAAAGCAGAAAATTTACTTAAAAGCCGAGTGTTTAAACCTTTGTTTAGCAGCCAACGATGTATCATTCCAGTAACTGGTTATTATGAGTGGTCCGATAGGGGCGGTAAAAAAACACCCTATCTGGTGACACCTGAAACGGAGCCGGGGTTCGGTTTTGCCGGTTTGTGGGAGTGCTGGCAGAAAAATGGACAGATTATAGAGAGCTGTACGGTTATCACCGGTGCAGCACCCAGTTCATTGAGCCAACTTCATGGGCGGGTCCCGCTTCATCTCGGGCCAGACGAAATTAAGTGTTGGCTGGATCCGGCCAGTTCTCAACAGTCTTTGTTGGCAGTGCTGACGCCAACGCTCAAAATGTCCTATGGGGTCACCCCACTGAATGGATATGTAGGCAATGCTCGGCATAAAGATGCGGGCTGTTTAGAGGCGATTGGTGAAACCTGGTTTGTTTCCTGAACCGCTTCGAATTTCAGCATGACTGGCGAGGGACATAAGACATAAGACATAAATAGTGGCTAGTGTTGTTCGGTTTGCAGGCGCTTAGGGGGCCAGTTTAAGTGCGAGTTGTTTTTTTAGCTGGCGATTATTTATTGTGTCGATTGACAGAAATTGACAACTTAAAGTGTGTTGGTAGGCTTGTAGGGCAGCGGCTAAAACGGTAACAAGTTTGTTTGTTAGGCGGGTCGTTGCCTCTAACCAGATGTCGTTGATAACGAGGGTGCTGGTTTTGCGTTGGGCTTTGCAATCCAGCCTGCCAATAAATTCTTCGCCGAATAAAATGGGTAGCGTAAAATACGCCAAACTGGCGTTTTGGTTTGGGTACGTAACATTCAAGTTTGTAATCAAAATTAAATATTTTACGCAGCCGTTCACGGTTGATAATCAAATTGTCAAAGGGCGATAAAAAATAGAGGCATTTATGACTGGGTGGCTGTTCCAGTATGGATAAACTTTCTGTTAGGCAATACAGGGTTTCATCCTGTACCGATAATCGACTGACCTCGCCTGCTTCTGTCATTTCATGCAGGCTGGTCTCGATACTGGCCAATATATCGTATTTGGATAATCGTTTGACCGTCGAGCGGGCATAGGCGATGTCACGAGGGCTAGCGATGCCTAAATTTTTAAGCATGCCGGACACATAAAACTTTCCTCGTTGCTGATCTGTGGGGGCTTTCAGGTTGGTGTTATCTGGTAATACGTTATTCGTTAGATCGTATACTTTCTGGAAACCACGGCGTTCTGCAACCATTAGTTCGCCGCCCATGTACATTCTCTCCAGGGCAATTTTTGCGGGTTTCCAATCCCACCAGCCTTTACGCTTGGCGCTGCCTGCTGGGGTTGCGAAGTCTTTTGCCATCAGCGGTCCCTCAGCCTTTAGTCTAGCCAGTATTAGCCGCCTGATTTTTTCGTCCACCTGGCGATTGAGCTGATAACCGCGCATGACCGGTTGATAAAAACGATAATCTTTCATTGGCAAATAGGCCGCAGCATGTGACCAGTATTCGAATATCTTTTTATGCTCGGACTGCAATGCATGTAACATTGCTGGCTGGTAGTCGCTGATACGGGTTTTAAGCACCTGGTGCTGGGTACGGTCAACAACGGATATAGTATCAATTTGCAAGTAGTGTAGCTGTTCGATGGTCCGAAGCACAGCTTCCTGACCCAGGCCAAAGGGATCTTTGAGCAGCAGGCCCTGGCCATGCAGAGCCAACTGCTTTGCCTGTTGTCCATTAATATTTTGCACTGAATATAACCCTGGAAAAGGGTACCATGCTTAACCATTCATTATGTCGAGTCAACCTCGGCAGGTCTTATTCAGGTGTCTATAGGTCGTTCGCCCAGTCGCTTATAATTTAGTTACCCGGTAGCTTATAGTGGCTGCCGTTTGTTGTATTTTAACGGTTTATTGGTGCTCGCTTGGCTCTTCCCCGTGTCAATAAGCTAATGTACAAAGTTAGGATCATGCTAAGCTAGCGAAATATTTGTTGGAACAAATACCTGATGAAATTTGCCATTTTTTTGTTGAGCCTGCTGACGGTGCCACTTTTTGCGGCTAGCCCTGATATAACCTTTGGTCAACAGGCAATGGTTACCTCCCGCTCAAGCCATGCCTCAAAGGTTGGACATGATATCCTCAAAGCTGGTGGCAATGCGGTGGATGCGGCGGTGGCTACAGCGTTTGCGTTAGCAGTTACCTATCCTTCTGCAGGTAATATTGGCGGCGGTGGGTTTGCGGTAATTCGGCTACCTGGGGGCGAGGTAATAACGCTCGATCATCGAGAAACAGCGCCTGCAAGTGCTCACCGGGATATGTATCTGGATGCTAATGGTCAGGTGATTAAAGGTTTATCAACCGCAAGCCATAAAGCAGCAGGGGTACCGGGTTCGGTGGATGGTTTGCTGGTACTACTTGAACGATATGGGTCCATGTCGCGGCAGCAGGTCATGCAACCTGCAATTGATCTGGCAACCCGTGGCTTTGCATTATCTTATGATTTGGCGCAGCAGATGGGCCGGCGACTAAAATCAATGGCTAAGTATCCTGCTTCAATGGCCAAATTTTCTGATAATGGTAAGCCATTCAAAGCTGGCGATATATGGCGACAGGCCGACCTGGCCAGGAGCTTGCAATTGATTTCGGACCAGGGCCGAGATGGATTTTATAAGGGCCGCACAGCTGAATTAATCGTTCGAGAAATGCAACGCTCAAAGGGTGATATTACGGCCAAAGATCTGGCCGGTTATCAGTCGGTTTGGCGTCCCGCCGTGCGGGGTGACTACCGAGGCTATGAAATATACGGGATGGGGCCGCCATCTTCAGGCGGTACGCTGGTCATCCAGATACTCAATATGCTGGAAGATTTTGACCTCGCAGCAATGGGCTTTGGTAGCGCCAGCGCCGTACATTTAATGGTTGAAGCTGAGCGCAGGGCTTATGCGGATCGCGCCGAGCATCTGGGTGATCCAGATTTCTATGCAGTGCCGTTGAAGATGTTACTCAACAAAAAATACGCGCAAAGTAGAATGTCGGATTATGATCCAGCTACAGCGAGCCTTAGTAAGGATATTGGCGCTGGTGCTCCCTGGCCTCCAGAAAGCCCAGAAACGACCCATCTATCGGTTTTTAAAGGGGGGATGATGGTGGCACTGACCACCACCTTGAATAGTGGTTATGGAAGTAAGATCGTGGTGCCGGGTACCGGAATATTGCTCAATAATGAGATGAATGATTTTTCCATTAAAGAAAATGTGCCGAACCTATATAATGTCATTGGACGTAAAGCGAACGCTATTCGAGGCGGTAAGAGAATGTTAAGTTCGATGGCACCGACGCTGGTGCTCAGGGCCGGTAAACCCTTCCTAATCGTTGGTTCACCCGGTGGTTCCGGCATTATTACCACGACCCTACAGGTTATAGTCAATATGATTGATCATGGCATGTCGGTTGATGAAGCGGTTTCATTATCTCGGTTTCATCATCAATGGCAACCGGATTCGATTTATTACGAAAAACATGGCTTGTCTCCGGATACACGCTTGATACTGGAAAAAATGGGCCATATTGGGTTTCGTGAGCTGGACTATGGTTTGTTTCTGTTTGGTGATGCTAATGCGATTCATATTCAGGGCGAAACCGTTATTGGTATTAAAGATCCGCGTAATGAAGGCGCAGCATTGGGTTATTGAGTGCAGGGCAAAATTCTACTCAGAACTTCTAATGAAAAGTTCTAATGAAAAGTTCTAATGAGAAGTTCTGACTGGACGTGGCACTAGATCTACATGGCGCATAATATGCGATTCACTGGCCGTAAAGTTTGCAGTTGGTGCTAGTTATTTTGCTATAGATCATTAGCTCAATTTACAACAGGTCAATTTACAGCGGGTTATTAGAAAACTACCACGATGAATACTTTTGTACTGCTTATTGATGCTAATAACCTGATACGTCGAATATTCGAAGCCAGTACGGCTAGTAACGATCGTCTTTATAGTGATACTAACTATAGCGTTACAGAACCAATAATTGAGCGGGTGGTTCAAGCTGCAGCTGGCTCATTACGCCGAGCATTAAATCGCCATCCTGTCAGCCATGTATGTATGGTATTTGATGGTGCAGAAGAAACCTGGCGACATCAGGTATACACTCAATACAAACAGGGCCGAAAGCCAACGCCAAAGCTATTGGTTGATAATGTGGCGAAATTTGAACAGGCTTTTTTTGACCTGGGTGTTAAAAGCCTGACCCTGGATAATTATGAAGCGGATGATGTTATTGCGACATTTGCCCAAGGTTTGGCCAACAAACAACTGAATAGTCTAATTTTGTCTTCAGATAAAAGCTTTTTGCAATTATTGTCAGATTATATAGGTATTTATAACCATTTTGAAAATTCAGCACTTGATCGTGCCTTTGTTATGCAGCGTTTTGGCGTGACAGTTGAACAGTTACCGGATTATTGGAGCCTGGCTGGGGATGCAGTTAATAATATTAAGGGGGTGGCGAAAATCGGTAAAAAAACGGCGGTTCAACTACTTGCTGAATTTGGTTCGCTTGCGGCAATACTTGACACCGACAGCGTTAGGCCATCAATACTGCGGATACAATCAGAAATTCAACAGGTCAGGTTATGTGAACAGCTGGTAACTCTTAAGACGGATATAGCACTGAATATTAATCTTAAATCCTTTCGCCTTCTCGGTACCTGATAAGCGCCTGTTCGGCTGATCCTAGCTGACCCAGTCGGCAGGGATATTATCTTCAACTAACTGGGTAATACTGATGCTATTAATTCTATGTTCTTCGCATACTTCTTTGGCAAATTGCGATATATCGTTGGTTCTGGCAAAAATAAGCGCATTAGAATATTTTTGCCGAATCCACAGCGCAGTACGCAAATTGTCAGCGGCATATCCTGTTCCCAGGATAACCACTGGTTCCCCTTGAGACAGGTCGATTTTATCAACCAGGTTCTTCCAGGCCTGAGGATGGGCAATATTGCCCTGAAATACCTCTCGTTGATAGCCTGGTTGCATCTGTTGTTGTTCATCAACAACCTGTATTCGCCGGTTGGCGTCAACATCAATAATGCCCACGCGCTCAATTTGGTCATTGGCCTTATGCAGTAACTCTTCCAGAATAATTTGACCGAAACGACCAAACCCAGCAATGACCACAATATCTTTTTCGCGGGTTTTAGCGAAGTGATTTAACAGGGTGTCCCGCACCAGACCTTTGGCGGCCAGGTTATAAACGTTAAAAGTGATGGTTTGTTTTGCTATGCGGGTATCCTGCATAGCTCTTAAAAACCTGAGGTTATCACAATGAATAATCGTGTTAACGGCAAGATGGGGGTAGAAACGGAGTATCTTGCTGGCGGCTTCAAAAGACTGGAAATTATCATCACCCATTAATAATACCCTTTGGGCACGTTTCAGTTTTAATGCTTTGATTAAGAAATCGTGGGTGATATCCGCAATCACCACGGTGACATTAAAGGTTTCAGCTAGCTCAAGCTCTCTTATTCGGTCGATACTTTTATCAACAACAATAACTCGAACGGATCTTGACTGTTGCCGTAATACCCGCAAATAACTGGTTGTCATACTACCTGTGCCAACAATTACTATATGGCCGCTGAGACGTTGCAGCTGCCATCGTTGCGGGGCCATGAAATTGAGTACTGCCTCAATAACTGCAGAAGCTGTCAGCAGTGGGCAGCCAAAATAGGCGATCCAGAGCAGCACTCGGCCTAATATTGGGCCACCACTAGGCACCCCGATATCCATTCCGCCAACAACAAACAGGCCCAGACAATAGTAGGCTTTGGTTAATAAGGAGGCATCCACTACAGCGGGCCGTTCGGTGAGAGAGACGCCGGTTGAGAAACCGATAATCCCAAATAAGAACAAAATCACAGCGGCCGGCCAGTGCCAGCTGATCTTGGTGTTATTTATACTGTCTAAAACCACAGATTGCCCGAACTTGTATAAGAATGACTAATTATATACCGGCTTTGTGGGTATTTGTCAGTGGTAGTCGTCGGCACGGTAAATTCTATTGGTTGAGCTGACTTAAGCGTAGGCTGGTGTTAAAAGCAAAAGGTTGTCTTCCTCTCTTAAAGGTGATTTTATTCCAGATCAAATTATAAAAGGAGTGTCCGATGAGTGTTAATGGAAAAGTAGCAGTCGTAACAGGGGCTGGTGGTGGATTAGGTCGATACCATGCACTATTGTTGGCCGAAAGAGGCGCAAAAGTGGTTGTTAACGACCTGGGTGGATCCATGGATGGTTCTGGACAGGGTGATGCAGCCGATGCAGTGGTGCGTGAAATTAAGGCAGCTGGTGGTGAGGCTGTTGCCAACAAGGATTCGGTATCTACCCATGAAGGGGCGAAAAACATTGTCGCGGCGGCAGTGGATGCCTACGGTACGATTGATATTCTAGTGAACAACGCAGGTATTTTGCGCGATAAATCTTTTAAAAAGATGAGCCTGGCTGAGTGGGATATGGTTATTAACGTACATCTAAATGGTTCGGCCTATGTCAGTTGGTATGCCTGGCCGATTATGTATGAAAAAAGTTATGGCCGGATTATTTTTACTACCTCAGCGGCAGGGTTATTAGGTAGTTTCGGACAGGCAAACTACGCGGCAGCAAAAATGGGTATGGTTGGTTTGATGAAAGATTTGGCCAATGAGGGTCGTTCACATAATATTCATACCAATTGTTTATCACCAGGTGCAGCCACTCGTATGACCGCAAGTATGCCTGGCAGTAAAATGGATGCAGAAAACCCGGATGCGCGAAATCATCCAAAACTAGTGAGCCCAGTGGTACTTTACCTGGCTTCAGAAGATGCGCCCAATGGCAAAGTTATTCAGGCGGCCGGCGGCCGATATGCACGGGATGAGGTGTATGGTAATACGGGTATTTCTCTTGGAGTGGATGCGACCCCAGAAGATTTCCTGGCCAATGTCGATGCAGCCATGGATATGAGTGATGCGGTCCCAAAAACAAAATTTTGGCGTTGATAGACGGCGAAAGTTGTTTCGAACCTTTGAGTTGCGAGGGGTTTTATTTTGATTGCTGCAGATTCGTTAGTCATCTGATGAGCGGCAAGGGTAAACTATTACCCAATACCTGTAGCTGTTAGAATAAATTTTTCGCTTAAAAAGAACAACCAGTATGAGCCTAACTTGCTTTAAAGCCTATGACATTCGGGGACGAATCCCTGATGAGCTAAACGAAGACATTGCCTATCGAATAGGTCGCGCCTATGCGGCATTTTTAAAACCCGGCAAAGTCGTTGTTGGCCACGATATTCGTTTAACCAGCGTGTCAATCACTGAGGCGCTGGTTAATGGGTTGCTGGATAGTGGTGTAGATGTTCATCATATCGGTGAATGTGGTACAGAGGAGATTTATTTTTCTACGGCACATTTTCAGATGGATGGCGGTATTGTTGTCACCGCAAGTCATAACCCTAAAGACTTTAATGGCATGAAGCTGGTTCGTGAAGGCTCAAAACCTATCAGTGGCGATACCGGCCTAAATGAAATTGAGGCAATGGTCGAAGCCAATCAGTTCGAGCCATTGGGTAAACGGGGTACTGAAACAACCCTTGACCATCGGTCGGCCTATATAGCCCAGCTTTTGACTTATGTAGATAGCAGTCAGTTGCAACCCCTTAAAGTTGTTGTTAATGCGGGTAATGGTGGTGCGGGTGCGGTGATAGATCTGCTAGAAGCGGTTTTGCCTGTTGAATTTATTAAAGTTCATCATGATGCCAATGGACATTTTCCTAATGGCGTACCGAACCCGATACTAGAAGAAAATAGAACGGTAACTATCGACACCATAAAGCAGCATAACGCTGACCTGGGTATCGCCTGGGATGGTGATTTTGATCGGTGTTTTTTCTTTGACGGTGATGGTCGGTTCATCGAAGGTTATTATATTGTTGGTTTGCTTGCTGAGTCATTCCTTGTCAAAGCGCCTGGGTCGAGTATTGTTCATGATCCGCGGCTTACCTGGAATACTATTGATATTGTTAATTCATTGGGTGGCAAAGCCATCCAGAGCAAGACGGGGCATGCTTTTATCAAAGAAAGAATGCGTAGCGAAGATGCAATTTATGGTGGGGAAATGAGCGCCCATCACTATTTTCGTGACTTTTCCTATTGTGATAGCGGTATGGTGCCGTGGTTATTGGTTATTGGGCTGATGTGCGAGAAAGATACTTCCTTGGCGGCGCTAGTAAATGATCGCATGAAGGCATTTCCTGCCAGCGGCGAAATTAATAAGACCATTGATAACGCAGCACAATTACTAGTTGATATTGAAGCTGTCTATGCGCAACAGGCTATTGCAGTAGATCATACCGATGGTTTGAGTATGAGTTTTAGTGAATGGCGCTTTAACGTACGAATGTCAAATACTGAGCCGGTGGTTCGACTCAATGTTGAGGCGCGTGCTGATGTTGAGTTAATGCAACAAAAGACGCAGGAACTATTACGTTTGATGGTGCCAGAATAACTGCGATAAATATGTTCTAGCTGGGCTTTAGGCGGCTTAAATAAGGGATCTGGTTACATGAGTTGGATGGGGAAAATTCTTGGGGGCGGACTGGGTTTTGTTTTTGCCGGCCCAGTCGGTGCGGTATTGGGTGCAACGTTAGGCCATCATGCGTTGGATGCTGGGGCTTCTTCTGGTTCTGGCGTGTTGAGTTCATTGGAAAACAAACAAAGTATCTATTTTGCTGCGACATTTTCAATGCTGGCAAAACTTGCCAAAGCGGATGGGATGATAACGCAACACGAGATTGATGTGATAGATCGAGTGATGCGAGAAAACCTGCGGCTGGATGAGAGGGCGCGAAATTTTGCCATTGCAATTTTTAATGCAGCCAAAAATGATGATCAGTCCTTTGAAGATTTTGCGAAGCAATTTTATGATGAATTTGGTCATTCAAAGGAAATATTAATTTCCGTTGTGGAGTTATTATTGCTTGTTGCTTTTGCTGATGGTCAGCTGCATTCCAATGAAGAGGAGCTGATACTTCGAGCGGTAAAAATATTTGGTTTAGAAACCCAGTACCAACAAATGAAAGGTCGGTTTATTCAGGCACCTGATGACCTTGAGCATTGTTATGGTGTGTTGGGGGCTGCCCAGGGCGATGATTTTCGGGAGATAAAAAAGAAATACCGGAAGTTAGCGATGGAATATCACCCTGACAGAATTCATGCAAAGGGGATGCCGCCTGAACTTGCGCTTGCTGCGGAAGAAAAATTCAAAGAAATTCAGCATGCCTATGATCAGGTAGAAAAGCATGCGAGCCGCACCCCAACTGGCTGAGGTGTGGCCGTACTCACTCAGTTGAACCGGTTTGTTTATTCTAAATTTGTCGGCGGATATCTTTTTGTGCCGCGCTTCTTTGCTTCAATGAGATCAGGTCAAGAATGATCTTGCTGGTTTCGATTAGATATGGGTCAGGTTTTGAGTCTGGTTCGCTATCTGCTACTGCAGGTTCTTTATCTGCTGCCGAACTAATAAGGTTGCTATCCTCTGCGTTTTGTTTGGCCGACTGAGTAACTTTGGCAGCTTTATTCGGCAACTCAATAATCTCTGCACCCGCATTGGATTGACTGTCCTGAGCTTGCTTAATATGTGCAGAGTCAGGCTGTTTAGCCTCTGAAACGATAAGCTTTTTATCTTTATTGAGTTCATCCAGTGTCTTAACCGGATCGAGCCCCTGGGCGGAGCGTTTTTTATTCTCAATCCCCAGCCAGAAAGAGTCTGCATCTGATTTTTCATCTTTTCGTTGTTGTTCATTCAAACTGATAAAGTCAATCTGATTTTTTATTTGTCTGTAGGCAAGTGCATCCTGCAAGTATATAAACTCAGGGTCGAGGTCAGTACGCTGTAGATGCCTTTGGCGGAGTTCGGCGAGCAAGGGGATTATTGAACGTCTGGTCCGATACCCTGTTGCTTCGATCTTATCCCAGGGAAGTGGGTCATCTAAGGTGCTTTCACCAATGGATTCAGGGTCTAGATTATTGGGGAATTTAATGTCAGGGATAATGCCTTTATGCTGGGTACTTTCTCCTGAAATTCGATAGAATTTGGCCTGGGTTAGTTTTAGCTGGCCGCGGTTTAGCGGTAACAGTGATTGTACAGTCCCCTTGCCAAATGTCTGATTGCCGATAATCAGCCCGCGTTCATAGTCTTGAATAGCACCGGCAAATATTTCTGATGCTGAAGCACTTAAGCGGTTGACCAGCACTGCCATAGGGCCGTCATAAATCGTGCGAATATCCCGGTCGTTTAAGATATCTACCCGATCACTTTTATTTCTGATTTGTACTGTAGGTCCGCGGTCTATAAATAGGCCGGTGAGCGTTTTGGCTTCCTGAAGTGAGCCGCCGCCGTTATTTCTTAAATCGATAACAATGCCTTCTACACCTTCCTGCATCAGTTTAACCAGTAGATTCTGCACATCACGAGTGGTGCTTTTATAATTTTTTTCGCCGGCCTGTAATGCTTTGAAATCAATATAAAAGGTGGGAATATCAATAACCCCAATTTTTTGTTTAGCACCAAATTGCTCTATTTCGATGATTTCTGATTTTGCAGATTGCTCTTCGAGTTTTACTGTATTTCTGGTGATTTCGATAGTGCGTGAATCACTATCACTGGCGTTGCCTGAAATAATGTCCAATTTAACGATGGTATTTTTTTTGCCTCGAATCAGTTGTACAACTTCATCCAGACGCCAGCCAATAACATCCACCATGCCGCCACTATCGCCCTGCCCGACGGCAATGATCTTATCGTCTGGGAACAACTTGTTAGATTTGTCCGCAGGCCCGGCAGGTACCAGACTGACCACCTTGGTATATTCATCTTCGCGCTGTAATACGGCACCAATTCCTTCCAGGGACAAGCTCATATTGATGTTGAAGTTTTCGGAAGTTCTTGGCGAAAAATACTGGGTATGGGGGTCATAGGTGCGAGTAAACGAGTTCATAAACAATTGGAAAACATCTTCACTGTTGGTTTGTAATGTACGCAAGAGCCGGTTTTTATATCGTTTAACCAGCACCGATTGAATTTTTTCGCTTTCTTTATCAGTGAGTTTTAGATTAAGTACCGCATTTTTCAAGCGTTTGCGCCAGAGGTTGTCCAGTTCACTGTTAGTTTTTGCCCAGGGTAGATCAGATCGATCAAGGACTAAGCCCTCGTCAATGGTGAAGTCCAGGTCATCGACCCCAGCTTCAAGCAGTTTGATGACCTGCTCGAATCTGCTCACTACGCGCTGATGATAGAGATTAAATATTCTAAATGCTGGATCAACGCTGCCTGATTTCAGGGCGTTGTCTAACTCAAAGCGTAATGCTTCAAATTGACTAATATCTGAGGCCAGGAAATAGCTTTTTGAGGGATCGAGGTCATCGAGAAAGCTATTAAATATCTTATTCGATAACGCATCGTTTAAAGTTGAGTTGATATAGTGTTTGCGGGCCAGCGCGTTAACTATATTACGGGTTGTATTTGCATGCTCGGGTAGTGGGACCAAATCAGCCCTGGTACTTAAATTACTAATCGCACTGCTATTCGAGCTGCTATTCGATGGGTCCTCATCAGATATAATTGCTACGGCACTTGATGTATATAGCAACAGGCTCAAGACTAAGACGTTTAGACTGCCCAGAGCGGGTAGACTGCCCAGAGCGGGTAGACTGCCCAGAGCGGGTAGACGGCCCAGAAATTTGCGGATAATTAATTTCATAACGTTCAATACTTCGCAATTGTTCATTAGTTAGTAGGGTAAAGCATGTTGGTAGCCCAGGACTTGCTAAGGTCTTAAGTTCCTCAGGTTATACGTCAGTGAAGGTCATTGGTCTTATATAGTTGGTCTTATACCCCAGTTCGGGAACCTCTGACTAAAGTTTATTGACGTCTATGGGGCGTTTAATCGATGTTGCTTTACATTGATTAGCCTCGCCCTAGCAAAAATTTCCACTTAACTTAATAGGGCTTCCCTTGGAGTTTAGTGGTTTGTTGGCGTATTAGGCAAGCTATTGCGACCAGTGTGTGTTTCTCAAACCAGCAGCCAGCTAATTTGGGTATAGCAGGTTTAAGCTCGGCATGAATGTGTCATAATAATATCCCAACAACTTATATGTGATCTATTGATGAGTTTTAAGTACCTGATAACAAATGCAATCGTTGCCGTGACGCTGGTAGTTTCCAATATGTCCTTTGCTGCCGATGAGGTGTCGCAGAATGATGACCACCTGGCTTATTATTACGGTTATAGCATTGGCAATATGCTGCGTGCGGAAGGATTTGAGAGTATTGATGATGCGATGTTTAATGCCGGAATCAAAGATGCATTATCAGCCAAAAAACCCCGTTTATCGCAACAAGAGCTGGAGGCCGTTGTAAACGCAGTGCGTGAGCAACGGAAAATACTTAAGGCGCAACAGCTGGCTTCGTTAGAGCAGGAAGGGATGGCCTTTTTAACCAGCAATGCTACTCGAGACGGCGTTAAGACCACCGCGTCAGGTTTACAATACAAACAACTTGTTGCAGGAACTGGCAAGCAACCCAGCGCAACAAGTACGGTCCTGGCTCACTACAAGGGTGAGTTAATTAATGGTCAGGAATTCGATAGTTCGTATAAATCCGGTGCGCCAGTGGAGTTTAACCTGAGTGCAGTGATTCCCGGCTGGACTGAAGGCTTACAGCTTATGAAACAGGGTGGTCAGATGCGCTTTTTTATTCCGGCGGAGTTAGGCTACGGGCCGGGTGGCACGCGAAATATACCGCCTAACTCTGTACTGGTTTTCGATGTCGAGCTGGTTGAGGTAAAGGATTAGAAGTGCCTGGGTTTAGTCGCGATTACTTCCACTGATTAGTTATCTCGGTAGCTAATCAGTGGGTTGGTCAATGAACCTGCCTACTGCAGTAAAATCAATCAAATTTGTCCGGAGAAGGCCTTGTTGAGTTGGCTAGCCATTAGATCAATAGATTCTCTGGCGCTGTCTAAAACATCAATCATGCCTAAAAAGCCGTGTACCAGGCCGTCATAGCGCTTCATCAATGTAGTTGTGCCTGCTGCTGTTAGTTTTGCAGCGTAGGCTTCGGCTTCGTCCCGCAAAGGATCGAATTCAGCGGTCAAAATAGTTGCCGTGGGTAAATTAGATAAATCGCTTGCTCTGAGTGGTGATGCCAGCGGATCGTTGCGTTGATCCATATTGGTATAGTGATCCCAGAAATAGGCCATGCTGTCTTTGGTCAGCATATATCCTGTGGCATTATCGATATAGGATTGGCTATTCATAGCCGCATCAGTCACTGGATAGATGAGTAGTTGATGGCAGATTTTTAGTCGGTCTGCTAATTTTGATTTCAAACAAACGGCTGCGGCTAAATTTCCGCCAGCACTATCGCCACCCACAGCGATTTTTGATGGGTCGATGGCTAATTGCTCTGCATTTTCAAATACCCATTGGGTGGCTGCAAAGCAGTCGTCCAGTGGCGTGGGGAAGGGGTGTTCAGGTGCAAGGCGATAATCTACAGCAATCACCACGCAATTAGTCTGTTGGGCAATCAGGCGGCAAGGGGCATCATGAGTATCCAGGTCTCCGATCACCCAGCCGCCGCCATGGAAGTAAATCAGACAGGGCTGTTTTAGGTCTGCGGATTTAGCTTCTGGTCGATATAGACGGACCTTAACCCCTGCAGCTGATAGATTTTCGACTTCTGCAATTGCCACTTTATTAGCGCCTTTATTCATGGCGCGATACATAGCACGTCCTTCCTCTGGGCTTAGTTCGTGCAATCCGGGTACGCCAGCGTCGGCGCTCTGTTTTAATATGACGGCCAGGGTGGGATCCAGTGGCATGAAATTATTACTCCATTATTTCGTTCAAAAGCTATCAAGTGTAAGCTAGCAACGGTTGGATTAATAGGTATGCCTGTGATTTTGAAAATCCTGAAAAACGCGCAAGTCCGTATATTGTTTTCGGGCAGTCTGTTCACTGTGGCTTTTATCTGGATGGCAGTGACCAGTTATAATGTTGATAAAGCGGAAATAAAAGTGTTTCTGATTTTTTCTTTGCTATTTGTTGTAGGTATTATTATCTGCGGTTTGCTGAGTTCTATATTTATTGGTCTTTTTCGCCGTAAAAAGGGCGGGTTGTTAGCTAAAATAGAAGCAGAAGAAGCATTGTCAAAAAAATCTATCGCTAAGGATTGAGTCACTGCGGGTTGAGTAGCTAAGGATTGATTAGTGGTTATAGGTTTCCAAGGCCTGAAGGCCGCGTCAGGATAAAGGACAGCGTCGTTAAGCTTTTCTTTTCGATAGGCTTTTTAATGGGTAGGGCTTCAATTTGATAGGGCTTCAATTTGATAGGGCTTAGGGAATTTTAGGTTTATGTCAATTGGCGGATATCAGTGAGTCCAGAGGCCGGATGAAGCGATCTATTCTAGGCAGGTAATAGGCCTCGTAGTCGACCGAAAATGCAATGGTATGGGCGCGGCCGGTAATTCTATCTCTAGAAATCAGACCTATAAGGCGAGAATCTTTACTATTGTCTCGATTATCGCCCAACATCAAATATTGGCCATGCGGGATTTTAGTGGGGCCAAAACTGTTAAATTTATTGGGCGTTGATGGTCGTAACATCACTGCATGTTCAAGGTTGCCGTATTTTTCGATAAAAAAGTGATGGTTGTTGCGCTGGTAATGGTCCAGTTGGTTTACTACAGCGTCATTAAGTTGATTATATTCTGCAGGCTGATTGTTAATGAACAACTCATTATTGTGCATTTTAATGACATCGCCAGGCACGCCGATGACTCTTTTGATGAGTAATTTTTCATCATGGGGTGAGTAAAAAGTGACAATTTCCCCGCGCTTAGGGTCCCCCCATTCTGCAAGGCACCAGCTGGTGAAGGGTACTTTGAGATCATACGCCAATTTATTAACAACAATCCGGTCGCCCTCTAGGATGGTCGGTTTCATCGAGCCTGAAGGAATTTGGTTCCAGTCAGCGATCGCTGAACGGAATAACACCATCACCAGTAAAAAAATGATCAACATTCGCCATTCAAGCCATAATTTCCTTAGTGAACTAGGGCTTTTTTCGACGCTAGTGGGGTCTATTCCAAGGTCGCTTGGTGTGGGTGGGCTTTTATCAATTGGCATAGGTTATACGGTACATGATTTAGTCTAATTCTCCAATAAGCTAATTATCATTACTGACCGCTGTGCGGTCTGTACAAAGTTGAGCTGCCGCTGTAACCTCGCTTAGTTAAGTAGTGCTTGGTTAAGTAGTGCTTGGTTAAGTTATTTCTTTGATAGTCAGTAGAAAGAAGGCTAATACATGCTCAAGATCCAATTCAAGGATGGACGCTCGGAGGCGGTGTCATTGCTGCCGCCAGGTAAGACAATTGGCCGGGGGCTAAACAATGATGTAGTCATCGACCAGGACGGTGTCAATGGTTTTCATGCTGATTTACAGGTAGATGGCGATCAGGTCATTATTAGTGATGTAAACACGAAAACTGGCACTTACCTGAATGGCGAGAAGGTGCTTGGCCCAACAACTATTCGCGCCGGCGATACTGTATCGATTCAGGGCATAGACCTATTGATACTTGACCCTGGCGAGCAGACCGACGGCAAAACCCTGGTCTTGTCAGGTACTGCAATGTATAAGCTGCTAAGTACAGACTGGTCGCTTATTGCAGGCTCTGGGCCTGAAAAAGGCCAGCAGATTCCAATTCACGAAAAAACTGCTATTGGTCGGGCACTCGAATGTGACATCTCAATTCTTGAACCTGCTCTGTCGAGAAAACATGCGGTGATTGAACCTGTAGATGGGCGATTGGTTATAAAAGATCTGGGTTCGTCGAATGGTACCTATGTCAACGGCAAGAAAATTAAATCCAAAATTCTGGATGATAAAGACATCATTCAATTCAATAAAATTCGATTTAGAGTCAAAGCGCCTGGATAGCGCTGCTTTAGTCTCAATCTGGATTATTTTCTGCGGCAGTTTTTTAACTTATGGTGGGTGTAGATATCTGATAACCGCGTTTATAGAGCAGTTGTTTTAATTGTTTGATATGCGCGCCGTTGCGGGTTTCTAAAGTGATAGATACACCAATATGGCCAACCGGTGCAGCGGCAGAAAATCGGTGGTGGAATACTTCCAGCACGTTAGCGCCGAGTTCCCTGAAAACTGCCAGTAATTTTTCCAGGGCACCAGGATGATCATCGATGGTGGTATCGAACTGAATAATACGCTGGTCAAAACTGAGGCCTCGGGTGATAATTTTTGACAACATGTTAACGTCAATGTTGCCGCCAGAAATAACACAAAGTACATTTTTGCCCGCTAATTGTGGCAACCGATGGTTGAGTAATGCTGCAATGGTCACAGCTGCTGAAGCTTCTATTACTGACTTTTCTATTTCCAGCATGAGCATGATGGCGTTGGCGATTTCATCGCTTGAGACCGACACGAGTTCGTCCACTAGTTCGGCTACAACCGCTAAATTGTTTGCCCCAACGCGTCTGACAGCGATACCGTCGGCGAGCATGGGTTGCGGTTTGATGGTCGTGACTTTGCCGGCCGCCATTGAAGTGGACATGGCATTTACGCTTGATTCTTCGATGCCGATTATCTTCAAATTGGGCTTATGGTGTTTGGTGAAAGTCGCAAGCCCTGAAATCAGACCACCGCCGCCCACCGGCACAAGAATGGCGTCAAGGGATTCACAACATGGCTCCTGAAGGATTTCCAGACCCAGGGTGCCCTGTCCTTCGGCGACTCTGGCGTCGTCAAAAGGATGAATATAGATCTGGTTTTCCTGATGCATAATTTGTTGTGAATAAAGAAATGCTTGTTCCAGCGTTTCACCCGATAGAACGACCTCCGCACCCCAGTGTTCTGTTGACTGAATTTTTATTAACGGACTATGTTGCGGCATCACAATTTTAGTTGCGATGCCAAGTCGGTTGGCATGATAGGCCACGGCCTGGGCATGATTGCCTGCGCTGGCAGCGATGACTCCCTGCTTGCGTTCTGTGGCCGACAGGGAAAGTAATTTGTTGAGTGCGCCGCGTTCCTTGAAAGAACCGGTCATTTGTTGGTTTTCAAGTTTGAAAAAAACCTGACAACCACAAATGTCTGAAAAAGTAGCAGAGAAAGTGACTGGGGTGTTGACAATATAAGGTTTTATGCGTTGATAGGCGGCGCTAATACTGTTGCTGCTGTATTGTTTTTCAGTTTGTAGTAGAGGTTTTATTGCCATATTAAATAGCCATTTTTATTGAGCAGCTACGGTTTTTTTTGGTGCTGCGACGGGGGTGCGAATCCACTTTAGCACCTGGCGAAATTCCGGCGGGTTGCCGGTCATTAGAATGCCCATTCTGAAGATCCGCGCCGCGACCCATAGCGCACAAAATATGGCCAGCACCAGTAATAGCGTGGTTGA
Organism: Pseudomonadales bacterium; assembly: GCA_019090615.1. GTDB lineage: Bacteria > Pseudomonadota > Gammaproteobacteria > Pseudomonadales > Azotimanducaceae > JAHRVQ01. The sequence goes on from JAHRVQ010000044.1 coordinate 38,131, forward strand.
AATATATTCAAAAGTCGAGGGTGGTCCAGCGGCTCTATTCATCATTACAAAGGGCGTCAAAGGTGGAATGTAGGACAGAACCTGCGCCAGCAGACCATTTGGGTCACGGCCCACAGGTATCATGAGTAAAATGGGCAGCATTTGAACTAGCTGTACCGGTAACATGAGGTTCTGGGCTTCTTTTAAATTGTTGAAAATGGAGCCCAGGCCAACCAGAATGGCAGCATATAGTAGATAGCCGAGTAGAAAATAGACTAAAAATGAACCTAAAAATATTGGATCAAATGCTGCTGTAGTCAGGTCAACCGGTAAATCAAAGGCACCGACCCAGGGTAGAAAGATAAAAAATGTCAGGCTCATCAGTAGCCAGGAGAAAATAATGGTGAGGCCGGTAAGGGCGATGCCGATAATCTTTCCCGCCATTAATTGCATGGGTGAAACAGACGACAGAAGAACCTCAATTAATTTGTTGGATTTTTCTTCGATGGTATTAGTGAGTAGCATTTGGGTGTTAATTAATATCGATATCCAGAGCAAATAAACAAAAACTACTGGTGCCCACTGACGAATGATATCTTTTGTATCGATGCTTGTTTGGGTTCCTGTATTTGATATTTTGAGGCCACTAAAGGTAAATGGCTGGTTGATCCAGGCGATGGTTTCAGCAGCGACCTGGGTCTTTTTTAGTCGCGCCTGAAAAATGTTTTCATTGATAATGTCGCTGAACCAGTTCAACAAATCACGATCAGTTAAATTGTTGGAGACGTAATAGGACCCAGGTTCGTTAGCAGCCTTAAGGTCAGGGTCGATGGTGCCTAATGGATCATCACCAATAATAAAATAGGCGAATAATTTACCGTCCCGCAGCGCGTCGTTAAGCAGGCTGGTATCGGTACTGGAACTGGTTTCGAGTATAAATCGATTGCTGGATATTCGGCTGGAGAGCGCGGACTTTTTGTCTAAGGGCAGGGAAGTCCACCAGCGGTTAATTTCATGCTGGTTAGTTTTTACTGCGCGCGTAAGGTCTGGGGTCAGTTGTAAGTTGTTAAATTTAGCGTCTTTATCGGCTATTTCTTGTTGGGTAGTACTGGGATGAGCAAGGAAGGTACTTAGTGCCGTGATTTCCGTTACAGTCAAACCAGATAATTGTTGCTTGAGTTTATCCAGCGGCGTTTGCTTTAGCTTGTTAGCAGACGCGGCCTGGCTGGCGGGTTCTAATAGATAGTAAGCCAGGTCCTGGGCACTTATATGTTGTTGTATCAGTGGTAATAACCAGCCAGACTTATCGATCACAACGAATGTTTTAGCTGCCCGAGTTGATTCCACCAGAATTGGGATGATGCCAATTAGAAACAGGATGACAGGCATCATAATAATACCCAGCCAAAAACCACGGGTGCGGATGTTTTCTGTGTATTCGCGTTGAGCTACCAGTAGCGCGTTGTTCACTCGGCCTGAGCTCCTGGTTTAGCTCCTGGTTGAGCATCTAGTGTCTTCGGCGCGCTTGTTTGCGGTGATATTGTTTGAGATGACATTGTTTGAGATGACATTGTTTGAGATGACATTGTTTGAAATGACGTCGTTTTGGGGGGTGTTGTATGAGGGGTTGTCGGCTCTGGGCTATCTGGGCTGATGGTGCGAATAAATATCTCATGTAATGAGGGTTGAGCAATAGAAAAGCTGCGGATTTCAAGGCGCTGTACTAGCAGGCTAAGTATTCTCTGGGTATTAGCATTAGCAATTAAGGACAGTTCAGCTACATGCCCCATATCGTTTATACGGGTTACCCCTGGCAGGTTTTGCAGCAGGGTGCTGTCGCCATGATAGTCAATTTTAATGGTTTGGCTGGCATGCTTTTTGATGCTGCCAAGAGGCCCATCGAGCATTTTTTTGCCGGCATTGATGAGCATAATAAAATCGCAGATCTGTTCTGCCTGCTCCATGGCGTGGGTAGAAAAAATAACGGTTTTGCCAGCGCGTTTTAGATCAAGTATGACTTCTCGAATCAGTTCAACATTAACTGGGTCCAGCCCTGAAAAGGGTTCATCCAGGACCACCAGCTCAGGTTCATGGAGTATCGTTGCGATAATCTGGATTTTCTGGCCCATGCCTTTGGACAGTAAATCACACTTTTTTGTGGCGTAATCTGATAAGCCGAATTTTTTCAATAACGCCAGTGCCCTGGTTTTTGCGACGGTTCTGGACAGGCCTTTGAGTTGCCCGAAATAGGCAATTAACTCAGCAGTTTGCATTTTTTTATACAGACCCTTTTCCTCAGGTAGATAACCTGTGCGGTTTTTGCATTGGTCGGGGTGTTGATCACCGAATAGCCTGATTCCTCCTGTGTCAGGATATAAAATATTCATGATCATGCGGATGGTAGTGGTTTTCCCAGCACCATTTGGGCCGAGAAAACCATAGATACTACCCGCTGGTATCTGTGCAGAAAGATTATCTACAGCCAGTTTGTCGCCAAAAGCCTTGCTGACTGCCATGATTTCAAGGCTATTGGACATTAACAGCGGGCCTTTTTTTGCCGGGCTTTTGTTTGTTTAGTTTTTATTTGCTTAGCGTCTATTTGTAGCGCCTTTACTTGCTAAGCAATGATTTCAAATCAACTTCTGGGTCGGCTAATTTAGCCGCATCCACTGGTTTGCCATAAAGTTGTTTGCAGACCATAAATTCTCTTGGGCTATTCACTGCATCCACTGCTACAACTACATCACCTTTTAAATAAAATACCGCAAATTGATTAGTGGCCTTATCACCGCGTAAAACTTGCCTGTCGCCGTCGGCTGAAAACCCCACCATCTGCAGTTTTAAATCATATTGATCTGACCAGAACCAGGGTATGGCCGAATAAATTTTGTCGCCGCCAAGCATATTTGTTACAGCAACTCTTGCCTGCTCCATGGCGTTCGGGACGGATTCGAGCCGCAGTCGGCGTTTTAGAATAGGGTTGGGATGATTAGCGCAGTCGCCTATGGCGAAAATATCAGCGGCCGAAGTGCGGCAATGGTCGTCAACCACAATGCCATTGTCACAATCCAGACCAGCGTTATCGGCAAGTTCAATATTAGGCACAATACCAATGCCAAGAATAACCAGGTCGGCATCAATTGACTGGTCGCCACATAGCACTTTGGTGACGTGATCCTGGCCTTCAAAACCGCTCACAGCTGTGCTGGTTAAGATGTTTAAGCCGCGTTTGGTATGGAAGTCGTGGTAATAGGCGCTCATTTCGGGGGTAGTGACCCGTTGTAGAATTCGCTCTTCCATCTCAAGTACCGTGACGTTGAGCCCTGCTGAGACGGCAACTGACGCGACTTCAAGGCCGATATAGCCACCGCCGACGATGACCAGGTTTTTTGCTTTGGTCATTGCCTGGCGAATACTGTCGACATCCGCAATGGTACGCAGGTAATGCAGGCCGTCAAGTTTGCTGCCTTCGATATTAAGGATACGTGGCCGACTACCGGTTGCGATAAGCAACTTCTCATAAGCAATTGCTTCGCCTGCAGCCGTGGTGATGGATTTATTTGCAGGGTCTATGCTGTCGACCCGGGTATTGGTTCGAAGGCTGATATCCTTATCCGCATAAAATTTTTCGGCCCGAACATATACCCGCTCAAGGGGTAGTTCACCAGAAAGGTATTGCTTGGATAAAGGTGGTCGTTGATAAGGGGGGAAGGCTTCTTCCCCGAGGATAAGTATTTCTCCTTCATATTTTGCTTGTCGAAAACTTGCTGCAGCTTGACCCGCACCTTGACCAGCGCCGATAATTACCATGCCTGCCATTATTTACCCCCTACATTTCAAGACAAAGCCGGTATTCTACAGAAGCAACAGGAAGACCGGTACTATTAGTCCACTCTATTGCACCTGGTAGCCCAATCTATTGCGTCATTCGTAGCAACCAAAATGGATCTTTAATGGACCGTCATAGTGGCAAGCTTGTGTTAAAACCTGTGCTAAAACTTTTGTGAAAACACTCATGTGCATAATTAAAGGGTTTTGAATTTAGTGAGAATATTATTATTATCTCCTTATGATGCGCTCAGTCATCAATATTGGCACGCCGCTTTAAAGGACCTGCTACCAGAGCATATTTTCACAATTATTAGTTTGCCGGCTCGCTATTTCAGCTGGCGTTTTCGGGGCAATAGCCTGACCTTGTCTCAGGATGCACGCCTGCTAGATGAATATGATCTGCTGGTGGCCACTTCGATGACAGACCTGGCTGCGCTGAAGGGTATGTGCCAAGCAATCGCATCTTTGCCGTCTATTTTGTATTTTCATGAAAATCAGTTTGCCTATCCGGATGCCGGCGATGCGCGGCATCTTATTGAACGGCAGATTACCAGCCTCTATAGTGCTATGGCAGCCGACCGACTGGTATTTAATTCCAGCTTTAATCGAACTTCCTTTTTACAGGGCGTTGAGCATTTATTGGCTAAAATGCCTGATGGAGTGCCAGTGGGGATAAATGATTTGTTGGTCGCCAGGAGTGAGGTGATTTCGGTGCCATTGCGAGAGCGAACGGTACTTGATGAGGCTGACCATGCAGTCGGCTTGGTGGGAAAAAGTTCTTCATGTCTGAATATCGTATGGAATCATCGCTGGGAGTATGACAAGGGCGTTGAGCAATTAGGCGAACTAGTCAGTATTTTGCTGGCTAATCCGTTGGACTTTAGAATGCATATAATCGGCCAGTCTTTCAGGAAGGTGCCAGCGTCAATGGTTAAACTTTGTGATCAATTGAGGGCTGGCGATAAGCTTGGGCATTGTGGTTTTATCGAATCGAGGCATGAATATCTCGCCCTGCTGGACCGCTGTGATGTTGTGCTATCAACTGCGATTCATGAATTTCAGGGCCTGGCAGTGCTGGAGGCGGTTCAGGCTGGGTGCCTGCCGGTGGTGCCTGATGGTTTGGCTTATGTTGAATTTATTGCTGATGTTTACCGCTATGCTAACCCAACTCAGGCGATAAATTTATTACATGAATTCGCTCAGCAGAAACTGAGTCGACAAACAGCTCAGCAGAATACGCCTGCCGCTATGCATGATGCTAAGCTTGAAAAACTAGTTGCGGCAGAATTAACCGCAACTGCATTGCCTGCCCAGGTACGGTGGCGTCTGGTACAGAGCCAGTGGCGAACTACTCTGGCGAGGCTTACCGAATTGCCCTGAGTTCAGTGCCCTGAGCAAGCTCTGTCACTTGCCTAAAGCTAGTCGCTCTCAATTGCCGTAACAGGTATAATTCCGACTCCTCCCCGCGGTAGTTCTATTCATGGCAACATACTATAAATTTGATTATGCAATCCGCAACGAGGCCGATGAAGTTGTTGATTCCTCTGATAAGGGCGAATCGCTGTCTTTTGTGGAAGGTGATAACTCGATGATCCCTGGCCTGGAAGAGGCGCTTATTGGTCACGCTGTCGGTGATAAGTTTTCTGTCACTATTGGTCCTGAAGATGCTTATGGCCATCATCAACGGCAACTAGTGAAAACGGTGGCCAAACAAATGATCCAGACAGAGGCTGAAGAAATCAAAGTTGGGATGATTTTTCAAGTCGGCACTGGCGCTAGTTCACAGGTAGTTAAAGTAATGGCCATAGAGGATGATGGCGTTACTGTGGATGCCAATCACCCGTTGGCCGGCATTACTTTTAATTTTGATATCCATGTACTCGAAGTTCGTCAGGCAATATCCGATGATATGTAAATTAATTTGCCAGGTAGTATCTATACTTTGGTATAAATAATCGTTGTATTGTTGTAACCCCATGAACCTCAATTTCATTAAGGCAAGCGATGCTAGCGCTGGTCGCGGGCCGAATGCGCAGCCAAGAATGCGAAATAAATATTCCGCAGGCGGCACCAATAAATCCTGTGAAATGTGTCGGGCAACCCGTCTGCTATTGTCCATTTCAATCGTTATTATAGTCTTTACAGTTATTACGCTGGATTTTCTAAAGACGGGTATTTAGGCAGGCACTGGATTATTATGGTGCGATTTGCAGTGTGATTTTCAGCGTAATTAAAAACGCTGCTAAACGTCCAATTTACGCAGCAACAATAACTCGAATGGCATCCATTCTCACATCGGCATGATTGATCGCGCTTGTCAGCGCTTCAAGGTCCTCCTGAAGATGGGTTATTTCTTCGCTTCTAACACTGTCGTTTATTTTCTTAAGTTCTGATAGACGGACTATTTCTCTTTTTAATTCCAGGTTCAAAACTGCCAGGGCAGTAGATTTTAATCCGTCTAATTCCTTTCTGGCCTGAGCGATGGCAGTTTCGATCATTGGTTTAATAGCAGCCTGTTGGCTGCCAAGAATTTGAATAAGCGTGCCGTCAGGAATCTCCAACTGGTGTTGAATAAATGGCTGAAAAGCCAGCGCTTTACACTGATCCTTAAGGTTGGGATCAATCAAAGATCGAATAAGGCGGGGCGGCAAGTATCTGTCTGCCATCAATTTTTTCGGGGCGGCACAGTCAACTACATGCAATACTTCTACCAACAGGGTGCCCGCGCTCAGGTTGGGATGTTTGACCGCGATCATTGTGCTATTGCCGGTAACGTCGGCAATTGCCATGTCGAGCGCTTGTTGGACCACAGGGTTTTCCCAGCTGAAAAATGCCACGTCTTCTCTTGCCAGGGCAGTATCCAGATCATAGGTCACTCGAATGCCGTCTTCGGGCAATTCAGGGTAATGAAAATGGTCCATGGTTTCTGCGCTTACCGGGCTATGACGGGACATGGCTTCGGTGGGTTTGATGGTGATAACGTTGTCGCCACTAATTTCAGATTCAAGGCCGAACAAATCAAAGGAGCTTTCCATATAAGTCTCAAGCTCATCGCCGCCCTGATGGCTTTTTATCTCGGAGACTATATTGGCTGAAACCTCTGGCCGATGCGAATTTAGCTCAAGTAATCGGTCGCGGCCTTTATTAAGTTGCTGCAAGCGTTGTTGGTTGAGTGTTTGTGCGTGTTCGATCAGGCTGGCCATCTCGCGGTTAGAAAGATCCATAAACTGCACCGCAAATAACTCGTCAAAGATGCTTTGTGCGACCGGATTGGGGGCGGTAAACGAACGCACCCCAGCATGGAAAAACTCGAACAGACGTTCAGTCGGGCTATTAATAAAATACGGGATATGAATGTTGACGTCATTGCGTTGGCCGATACGGTCGAGCCGGCCAATTCGTTGCTCCAACAGATCAGGGCCAAAAGGCAGATCAAATAGAATTAAATGGCTAGCAAACTGGAAGTTCCTGCCTTCACTGCCAATTTCTGAACAGATCATCATTTGCGCGCCATACTCTGATTCGGCAAAATAATTGGCAGCGCGGTCACGGGCGATAAGGTCCATACCTTCATGGAATAGGGTGATAGCTGTTGCAACCAGTTCGTTGAGTCGTTGGCCCAGTGCGATGGCGGTTGCCTGGTGGGCGCAAATCAACAGAAATTTATGCTGTTGGTGGTCAGCCAGTAATTCCAGTATCCAGGCGATCCTGGGGTCGTGGAGGGTCCAGTCTTTTACCTCTGAGTGGGGAAACAGGCTTTTGGTATGCTGGTATTGCTCGGGTAGCTCAAGTGCCACCGGATACACCAGGCGCTGTGGAAAGCCGCTAATGTTTGAGCGTACATTTCTGAATAAAACTCGGCCAGTACCGTGTCGGTCCAGTAACGCGTCAATAAGCCCAGGATCATCAGGCTGTAAATTAACCCGTTTGGCGATCTCGGCCCTGGCTTGTATTTGCTCGGCCTGGCTGCCCTCTAAGAGCTGATTGGCGGCCTCAGCGACGGATTCAAATTGCTGTTCGTCGCGGCTGAATTGGGCATAATCATGAAACCGACTTGGATCAAGTAATTTTAATCGAGCAAAATGCCCTGATTTGCCCAGTTGTTCTGGTGTGGCTGTTAATAGCAATAAACCGTCGGCTACTTTGGCGATACGTTCAATGATCTTATATTCGTCACTAACGGCGGTTTCTGACCAGGCAAGATGATGCGCTTCATCAACCACCACCAGGTCCCATTCTGCGTTTACAACCTGCTCCAGGCGGGCGGCGTTTTCACTGAATAAATCCAGTGAACAGAGCATCAGTTGTTGCCCATCGAAAGGATTAAAGGCGGTGTTTGGCTGTGCTTGTCCCGATTGCGGCCCTTTTTGCTGCTCTGGTTGCTGCTCTGGTTGCAAGCATGGCTCTGCCTCATTGGTTTCAATATGTTCGCTATTGTCTGAAACAATATTTTGTAAGCGGGCTTCGTCGAGCACTGTAAACTGTAGATTAAAACGCCGAATCATTTCTACAAACCACTGGAAAGTCAGTGCTGGGGGCACAATTACGAGTACCCGACTGGCCCGTCCAGTCTGCAGTTGTTGATGAATAATCAGACCCGCTTCGATAGTTTTGCCGAGCCCAACCTCATCTGCCAGTAGTACTCTGGGTGCAAACCGGTTGGCAACTTCGGAGGCGATATAAAGTTGATGGGGGATAGGCGAGACCCGAGGGCCATATAATCCACGGCATTTTGCTGCTGCCAAGCGAGATAAATGATGCAGGGTTTGATAGCGTAAATTAAACGCAGCATTTTGATCTAGCTGGTTGGTAAATAAGCGGTCCTGGGGTTTACTAAAGCGTACATTGGGATCAAGTTCGGTTTCAATTATGGCGGTACTGGTACCCTGGTATTCGCCGTGATAAATATACAGGCCCTGTTTTTCATGCACTGAAGATACGGTGACTTTAAGGCCGTCTCGGGTGGTTATTTGATCGTTCTGGTTAAATTTAACGCGGGTTAAAGGAGCCTGTGCTCGGGCGTAGGTTCTTTGCTCGGCAGTAATATCGAAAAGCATGCTAATGGTGCGTGGATCTACCTGAGTAATTTGGCCCATTGCCAGCTCAGGTTCCGCATTGCTTATCCATTTTTGGCCTATTTTAAATTCAGTCATTGACAGCAACCTGTTAAGGTAGCGCCCAAATCGAAATCGACGGGGAAATCCAGATGGACGCAGAAACAAAAATTCAGCTTGAGGCCGCGGCATTCAGACGACTGGTAAAACACCTGGATGAAAATAAACAGGTACAAAATATCGACTTGATGAATTTAGCGGGTTTCTGTAGAAATTGCCTCAGTAAGTGGTATCGGGCGGCGGCAGAGGATAAAGGAATTGACATGGATTATGAAGAGGCCAGAGAGAATATTTATGGTATGCCCTATGCCGACTGGAAAGATAAATTTCAGACCGAGGCAACCGCTGAACAAAAGGCCGCTTTCGATAAAAACCATTAGCCCTGGCACTAGCATTAATATTAGCCATTACCATAGCTGAGGTCAGTTTCTGGTTAGCTAATATAAGCGCCTGCTGCTGAATTTTGCTCAGGCTCTAAACCCTCACTTAGGTGTTTTTGAACTTATTCATTGTTGAATTTTCTTGCTGTCGAAATTTTTCGATCTTAAAAATTTTTCTTTCTTAAAATGTTTATAGCACAAAAACTTCTATTCATTCGTTGTTCTGTCCCGCAGTTGTATTTATGGCCATCATCACATTAAAAAATATTATTCTTAGTTTCGGTAATGATGTCATTTTGAATGACATCGACCTGGTCATAGAAAAAGGTGACCGGCTTTGTCTTACGGGTCGTAATGGTTCTGGTAAAAGTTCTTTAATGAAGCTGATTGGCGGCGAACTTAAAGCTGATGGGGGGCAGCTCTGGCGGCAGGAGAGTTTACGTTTCTCGACCCTTGAGCAGGAACTCTCGGTTGCTGAAGGATTGACCATCTTCCAGTCAGTTGCTGGCACCTATCAGGCATTGGGCAAGCTTTTGAGTGATTATCATTATCTGGTTGAAAACCTTAGCAGCGATGATGATGTGGATAAATTAGCTCGCTTGCAGACTGAAATTGAGTCTAAAGATGGCTGGTCGCTCAGTCACCGAATCGATTCAATTCTTGATCGGATGGGTTTGCCGGCCAACAAACTGGTATCAGAGTTATCTGGTGGCTGGTTGAAACGTGTTGCCATTGCCAGGTCGTTAGTTGCAAAGCCGGATGTCTGGTTGCTTGATGAACCCACCAATCATCTGGATATCCCGACTATTCAGTGGCTTGAAGAGCAGCTGCTAAATTATGAAGGCAGTATTATTTTTATTACCCATGATCGTCAGTTGATGCAGTCGGTGGCAACATCAATCGTTGATATTGACCGAGGCGCTGTAAAGCGATGGGATTGCCAGTATCAGGCATTTATCGAACGTCGAGATCATGAGCGAGAAATTGAGCAGGTACATAATAAAAAATTTGATGCGAATTTAAAAAAGGAAGAGATCTGGATTCGACAGGGCATTAAAGCCAGGCGTACCCGTAATGAAGGGCGGGTGCGGGCGCTGCAGGATTTACGTAAAGAACGCGAAAAAAGAATTAATACTAAACATCTTAAAATGGAGATTGATGCCGGTAATGCATCGGGTAAGATCGTTAAAGAGCTTATCGAAGTGTCGAAATCCTACGATGATCAGGTACTCATTGAGGATTTTAGTTTTATTCTGCAAAGAAATGACCGCATAGGACTGGTTGGGCCTAATGGGGTTGGCAAAACAACGTTGTTAAAAATTCTGCTGGAAGATTTGCCAGTTGATCAGGGCGAGGTAAAAACCGGTACCAAATTGTCGGTGGCCTACTTTGACCAGACCCGGGCGCAATTAGACCCCGAGCAAAGCGTGGCAGATTATATTTGTGAAGGCCGAGAATATGTCAGCATTGGCGGTAAGGATATTCATGTGGTTTCCTATCTGGCCAATTTTATGTTCTCTGGTGATCAGGCGCGGGCACCCATTAGAACCCTCTCGGGTGGCGAGCAAAATCGCCTGTTGTTGGCAAGACTATTTTCCTTGCCAGCCAATTTGCTGGTGCTTGACGAACCAACCAACGATCTGGATGTTGAAAGCCTGGAACTGCTTGAAGAGTTGATGTTGGAGTTCAAAGGGACAGTTTTGATTGTCTCTCACGATCGTTCTTTTATGGATAACGTGGTTTCGAGCCTGTTGATCTTTAAGGGCCAGGGTATTATCGAGGAGCGAGTAGGTGGTTACTCGGACTGGATTGCAGGTGGGGGTCAATTTCCGTCTGCCACCTTGAGTGACGTTACGCCGAAATCTGCTTCGTCGGTGGATGAGGTGTTAACTGAATCTGCTGCTACGCCCTTGCCGAGTACGAAGGCGGATTCGTCGATTAGCCATGCTGAGCGAAAAAAGAATAAAGCCCAGAAGCAGAAGTTGGAGAAAGAGCTGGCAAAGCTACCCGATTTGGTTGAAGTTGCAGAAACCAAATTGGCAAAGCTTCATAGTCAGGTATCTGCGGCTGATTTCTTTGCCAAAACTGAAGCGCAGCAACAGCAATCATTTGCTGCTATTACCGATGTTGAACAGGCGATTGAAGACCATATGAATCGATGGGAAGAATTAGAACAGGCCCTGGCAGGACTCTCTTGATAGAGGTCTCTGAATAGCCTGCGCTGGCTAATAAGGGTGAATTACCCTTAGGCCGCAATAGGCTGCATGAACGGTATTGTGCTTGCCTGCTGTGGCTGTCCGTTCAGGCTGACCAGTTCCCAGGCATCGGGATTAGCCAATAGTTCTCGTGCCAGGGCATTATTAGTCGGGTGGCCTGATTTATAACCAATAAATTCACCAAGTAGGCTTTTGCCGAGTAGATACAGGTCGCCAATGGCATCGAGTATCTTATGTTTGACGAATTCATCTTCGTAACGCAGTCCGTCCTGATTGAGAATATGATGGTCATCAATCCCCACTGCGTTTTCCAGGCTAGAACCGAGACATTTATTCAATGCCTGGGCCTGATCCAGATCTTTGGTTAAACCAAAGGAGCGGGCTTTACTGGCTTCGTCAATAAAAGATGTTTTAGTGAAATCGAGACTGGTGTGTTTTGGATAGCGATTAAACACTGGATGATCATAAACAAAGGTATAGGAGGCTTTAAATCCATCGTAAGGCAGGAGGCAGGCTTTCGCATCGCCCGCTGTTACCTCAAGCGCTTTTTTGATTTTTATGAATTGCTTGGCGGTATTATGTTGGCGTATTCCAGCTTGCTTCAGCAGATAGATAAAGGGCGCAGCGCTGCCATCCATGATTGGCACTTCTTCACTATCTATTTCGATGACAAGATTATCAATGCCTAACGCCCACAGGGCTGCCATCAGGTGTTCGATACATGAAACACTAGCGCCAGACTGGCTAAGTGTTGTGGCCAGCATGGTATTAGATACCCGGCTAGCACAGGCTTTTATAGCAGGTGTGTTTGACAGATCGGTTCTGATGAATCTAATGCCGGTATTTTCGCTGGCTGGTTTAAACTTGATAGATACCTTATTTCCCGTATGAACACCAATACCGGTTGTTGATACACAAGACTTGATGGTCCGTTGTCCTAAGTGCTGATCCATGTACCGTGTCCAAAATTATATGGCAGGCACTATACTCGCAATGTTTGAGAAAATGAAGGTAATATGAAGAAAAAGTGGACCTGGTTGGCAGATAAAGTACGGCCTGAGGCTGAAATTACAATATCCCTTCATTTTCTGGCGCAGTGTTTTGGCATAAGTAAACTCTACTTATGTCTGTTTATCCCTAAGAAGCGCCTTCAGTCCGGCAGTTATTGCTGTTCAGGGTCACAGCTGGTTGAACCTGAAAAGCCCATTTGTTTAACTATTCAGTTATTCTAGACAACCCGTCCTGGTTGGGCAATACGAGCTTATTATGGTCAAAAATGTTGTACTTAAAGATGTGGTGCTTAAAGATGAAGTGTTGGTGATCACCACCGGTGGAACCATTGATAAGGTTTATTTTGATGCCAAAAGTGATTATGAAATTGGTGATAGTGTTATCGATGAATTACTAACCAAAGCGCAGGTTAGGTGCCCCTACCAGATACTGAATCTAATGCGGAAAGATAGCCTGACGTTCACGGACATTGACAGAAAACAGGTGGTAGATACGGTTGCCGGTTGCGAACATGGTCAAATTGTTATCACTCATGGTACCGATACCATGACCCAAACAGCGTCATCATTAGCTGCAATAGCAGGTAAAACCATTGTGTTAACTGGTGCACTCGCACCGGCTCGATTTACTGAATCAGATGCTACTTTTAATATAGGCATGGCATTTGGCGCGGCGCAAATTTTACCGCCTGGTGTTTATATTGCGATGAACGGCCAGATATTCGACGCCCACAAGGTCACCAAAAACCGCCAGAGCAATCAGTTTACAGCCCTGAGCGGTTCTTAATAGATAGCCCTGAGCGGTTCTTAATAGATAGCCCTGAGCGGTTCTTAATAGATAGCCTTGAGCGGTTTTTAATAGGCAGCCCTGAGCGGTTCTACATAAACAGCCCTGAGCGGCTCTTACAAACAACAGCCCTGGCTCTTATAAACAACAACAAAAACTACTCGTCTAATTCCGCCAGTAGTGCAGCATAGTTAGCAAAACCTAAAACTGGAGTGATTTTTTCTTGCCAAACCTGATCTAGTGCCTCTGAGGTGGCAGCGCTTAATATTTGTTGATGGCCACCTGCCTGACCTATTCTAACTTTTGCGCCATCGCTACCCGCAGGCAGTGAACAGCGCTGCTCAGATAAAGCGATCATCATGGCGTCGTCAAAGCGGTTTTTGTTTTTCAGCATAAATTCAAAGCTGATATATTCCCTGGTCAGCGTTAATAGATCATCATCGAGGGGGATGTCGATGAATTCAGCGACCCGCTGAATGGCTGTTTCAGGGGCAGCTAACATTTGCTCGTAAGCCAGGCATAAAACGTTATTCTGGTGGCTTACTGCCCACCACGATAGCAGGTGTTGCCAGTAGCCACCTGAATCTATAAATGATTTTTGGGCGAATTCATCCAGCGACACTGTGCCTGGTTCGAGGAACCAGCCCTCAACAAATTTAAAGTTTGAAATTAAAACATCTTTGGGGTCGCGGATTGCATGAATATAACGCCCGCCTTTGGGTATTAATTCATAACTAAGATGACTTTTGAAGGCCCGTGGTTTCGCCCGCTGTTCATCGCCCAGGTCAATATCCAGCGCCGCGCTGGTTTCTATCCAGGGGATAACACGAGAAATGTCATCAAAATCCATATCCCCGCCGGTGCGTAACGTATGCACCATTTGCTGCAACCAGGTGGTGCCGCTTTTAGGAAAAGGCGAGATAACAATATCGCTGAAGCGTAGTTGTAGTGCCAGGCCCTGGCGGAGTTCATCGCGGGTAAAAAGCTTGCCTTGCAATGCGGCCATTTCGGCTAAAGATTTGGCCCGCTTCAGTTGTTGCATAATAGTATTCCTCCCTGGAAAGTACTTATACCGCCATATTTGCCTTGATAGCAGAATGGCTTTGATAATCGATTAGCTGAAAATCTTGCATGACAAAGTCATCGATGGATGATTGGCCTCTATCGGCTATCTGAAGCCTGGCCAGTGGTAGTGGTTGCCTGCTTAGCTGTTGTTTACATTGATCTATTGCATCCAGGTAAATATGGGCATCACCGATGCTGTGAATGAATTCCCCTGGTATAAGGCCGGTTATCTTCGCAATCATATGTAACAGCAAGGAATAGCTGGCAATATTGAGCGGCACGCCTAAAAACATATCGGCTGACCGTTGATACATTTGCAGCGATAATTTTCCGTTGGCGACGTAGAACTGGAAAAAGCTATGGCAGGGCGGTAAGGCCACATCGGTGGCGCTGACCTCACCGGGGTTCCAGGCGTTAACAATAATCCGGCGTGAATCTGGATTATGTTTAATTAATGCAATGGCTGCTGCTAGCTGGTCAATTTGTTGGCCTTGTGCGGTTTGCCAGTGACGCCATTGCTGGCCATAGACACGGCCCATATCACCCTCGTTAGTAGTACCGTCAGTAGCGCCGTTATTGGCGGCCTGATTACGTGCTACATAGTCTTCGTAGTTGAGATCCCATAAGCGGTTATGCGGATAAATTTTTTTGAGATCATTAATGTTGCCGGAGCCGGAAATGAACCAGAGTAGTTCGGACAACATGGATTTCCAGACCAGCTTTTTAGTAGTAACAGCAGGAAACCCTGCGGCTAGGTCGTAACGGCATTGCATGCCAAATATTGACAGGGTGCCAACACCAGTACGATCGGTGCGTTGTGCGCCCTGATCGAGGATTAACTGTAGTTGTTGCAGATAATGTTTCATTAAAGCGCGCGCACCATTATCTGTCCGATTATTTGTTCGATTACCTGTATTGTTGCAGAGTTCATCTGCGCCCGGATTAACCGCATTTTGAATCGCCGCAGGCTAAACAGGTCATACAACCATCCATCATAACCATCGCCACGGTATGACATTTTTTACATAACTGGGCGCTGGCGGGATAGCTGCTGGTGGTATCTGCTTCTGGTGAATTTGCTGCGTTGGACTCAAACGCGGTGCGCTTTTCCGATACCAGCTGTTTATGCTCGTCTGAGAGTGCTTCGGTCTTAATCAAGCCACATTTTTTCATATGGGTTTCAAGTACGTCGCCGATTTCTGCTACTAGCGATGGCATAAAACGGCCACCCTTTTTAAAGTAACCACCCTGGGGGTCAAATACCTGTTTCAGCTCCTCGACCATAAAGGTGATATCGCCACCTTTGCGGAATACCGCACTAATAATCAGTGTTAGTGCAACCACCCATTGAAAATGCTCCATATTTTTTGAATTAATGAATATCTCAAAAGGGTATTCCTGTTCATGTGCTGTGCCCTCATTTAAGAGGATATTGTTTACCGTAATATAGAGCGCATGGTCACTGAGCGGGGTTTTAATTTTATAGGTATAACCTTTGAGTTCACCTGGGCGTTTAATTTCCTCATGCATCACATCGTGGGTTGGCGTATCTGCGACAAGCGGCTTGTCACTTGCTACAGTTTCTTTTTTGATTTTATAGCCAACAATTTTACTGTCAATTTTAGTGCTCATAGCAATTCGCTCCGCTGCTTGAGTTTGCCGCTGGTAGACTTTGGGCTCGGCATTTGATGGGGCTTTTGCCTGGCCTCAGGTATAGCTGGGTATTTAAAATTTGCCATAATAACCTTCTTTGAGTGCATCGAATAAATTAGCGGCGGTATGCAGTTCGCCGTCATATTCGACTTCTTCGTTGCCTTTTACTTCGATGTTAGAGCCATCTTGCAAGGTAAACTGGTAGATAGTTTTTTCAAGGTCGGCTTCCTTTACCAGCACTCCCTGAAATGCTTCGGGATTAAACCTGAAGGTGGTACAGCCTTTTAGCCCTTGATCATAAGCGTACAGGTAAATGTCTTTAAAGTCCTCGAAGGGATAGTCGGTGGGCACATTAGCGGTTTTAGAAATTGAGGAATCAATCCATATCTGTGCCGCTGCCTGGATATCCACATGGTTTATCGGGCTGATGTCGTCGGCAGTTTTAAAATAATCTGGCAGCTGTGTTTGCTGGTTATCGGCGTTTTGATCCTGGCTGGGGTAGGGCGTCGCATTGTTATCGATCAGGGCGCGATAAGCCAAGAGCTCAAAGGAATATACATCCATTTTTTCTTTTGACTTTTTGCCTTCTCTGATTACGTTGCGTGAATAATGATGGGCAAAGCTGGGTTCAATGCCGTTGCTGGCGTTGTTGGCTAACGATAATGATATGGTGCCGGTAGGGGCGATGGAGCTGTGGTGAGTAAAGCGGCAGCCGGTTTCTATCATTTCATCAATCAAAGCCTGATCGACACTACCAATACGTTGCATATATCGGCTATATTTAGCGTGTAATATTTTCCCAGTTAACTTATCACCACACTGGATGCCATCAGTTACCATTTCTGGTCGTTGTTGCAGCATCTCATTGGTTACTTCAAACACTTCTTCCATTATGGGTGCGCAGCCCTTTTCTTTTGCCAGTTCAACGCCAGTGCGCCATCCGACCAGCGCCAGTTCGCGACTTACATCTTCAGTAAAGGCAATAGATGCTTTGTCGCCATAGGACAGCCCGAGCATTGTGATTGAAGACCCCAGGCCAAGATAACCCATACCATGGCGGCGCTTGCGGATAATCTCATCTTGTTGCTGGCTTAATGGTAGGCCATTAATTTCAACGACGTTATCTAACATGCGCGTAAATATGGCGACTACCCGCCTAAATTCATCCCAGTTGAAGCGGGCCTGCTCGGTAAATGGATCTTGAATAAAACGGCATAGGTTGATGGAACCTAATAAGCAGCTGCCATAGGGCGGCAGTGGTTGTTCGCCGCAGGGGTTGGTGGCGCGAATGTTTTCGCAGAACCAGTTGTTATTCATTTCATTGACCTTATCGATCAGGATGAAACCGGGTTCGGCAAAGTCGTAAGTAGAGGTCATGATCATATCCCATAACCGCTGCGCCTTGATGACTTTGGTTATGCGACAGGCTACCAGGCCTGCTGCATTGGTGACATAACGACTTTTAGTCGGGAAGTCGCGCCATAAAACTTTGCTCGTGTCGTTCAGGTCAACCTCGTCTGTATCTACTTCTTCCTGAGTCATCGGGAAGCTTAAGGGCCAGTCGGTATTATTTTTCACTGCCTCGATAAATTCATGGGTGATGAGCAGGGACAGATTAAATTGCCGTAAGCGACCATCTTCGCGCTTGGCGCGGATAAATTCGATCACATCCGGGTGGCCAACTTCGAAGGTTGCCATCTGTGCGCCACGGCGGCCACCAGCGGAGGACACGGTAAAGCAGGTCTTGTCATAAATGTCCATAAAGGATAGCGGGCCTGAAGTATAGGCACCTGCACCTGAAACATAAGCGCCCTTGGGGCGCAAGGTAGAAAACTCATAACCGATGCCGCAACCGGCCTTAAGTGTTAGACCCGCTTCAACATTTTTATGCAGAATATCTTCCATGGAATCTTCAATGATGCCTGATACGGTACAGTTGATGGTTGATGTGGCAGGTTTATGTGCCTGCGCCCCAGCATTGGATATGATCCGGCCAGCAGGAATGGCACCATGCCGCAGCGCCCACAGGAATTCATCATTCCAGTGCTGACGACTTTTGGTATCTTCAACTTTAGCCAGTGCTTTGGCGACGCGCTGGTAGGTTTCATCGATATTTTTATCGAGTGGTATACCCTGTTTTGTTTTCAGGCAATATTTGTTATCCCAGATATCGAGGGACGTGAGTTGCAATGTTATTTCGTTGACATTTGTCGGGATGGCATTTAATTCGGTATTGCATTCTTGACTGCCCTGGTCTGGCTGCTGTGAATGTGCGCTTAAGTCCATTTAGGTTTCCTTTTGATGACGCGATTAGATGAAGTTTTATGGTGTTGCTTTACAGGTATTAGTGTTGCTTGACGCTGGTGATGCTTTGTTTCGGTATCAGTTTCGGCATCGGCATCTGTTGGTGCTTGATGAAGCTGCCTGATGTTAATTTTTGCCTAATAGTTTCTGGTCAGTTTTGGTCAGTAAATAGTGCTAGTTGGGCCCTGCCGGCATTTTTAAATCAGTGATTTATTGGTGCGTTTCTTTTTATTGGTGCGTTCTAACTGAGATTTTTATTGCACTTTTTACTGCACTCTTTATGGCACTTATATATCTGCGCTTCCTGTGCCTGTTTACCCGTCTGCTCCGCTCGGTGGCCTTTATTCTATAGCGATAGAATGGCGCCGGAAGGCTTAATAACCTGGCAGATAATGGTCCAAAATGGGTTGACTAAAGTGCGTCATCAGGTAATACCCGTCTGTGCTCCAGGTGTTGATTGGGCTTTTTATGGAGACTATGCGGATTATCAGGTTTGACGACTTTGTCATCACTTTATCCATATATGGTGCCCTATTAACTTTCGAAGCACAACATGTGGGTGAGGTTTTTTTTAATAGCGGATGAGCGGGCATGTAATGGGCAAAAAAATGCTTGAAAAATTCTTACAATGCGGGTTTGTATTGGGTGGTCTGGAGATGAGGGGTTAAAGAGGGTGGTTGTAGTGTTCAAGCGTATCGGTCGTCAGTTCGACTGGTTTTTTGGTTGATGAGTGTGCCGCGCTGGAGATGCTTAAATCTCCGTTTTTTTGTTCTGTAAATGCTAGGTTGTTCCAATAATTAGTGGGTGTACGGGGTCAGGTTGACTTAGCCTGGGCGCTTTTGGAAGGCGTTTTTATTGCGGTGCAGGTGAAGCGCAAAAGATCGAAGAAATAACTGGTGGTTTCACCATTTGTTTGTCTAAGTAAAAAGGTTTGCGCTGGCACTTTACTCCGACCCTGGGCGCTTTCTATTTGTTCTTACTGGTGAATTAAAATCCAAATCTATTTGCTTTATTCAGCTTCAGTGTACGGCGTAAAAACGTTCCGCCAAGGAAAAATCACCGCGGGTAGAGAATAGTGTCTCGATATTGACAGGAATTTTTGAAGCTATAAGCTGGTTTATGACTCATAACCAATTTCCGATGATGGGAACTCTTATGGTCGACATACTTTCTCACGTACGTGGGAGCGACGCTATGCGAATGATTTCTAAGCGTGTCAAACCTGATCAATTTTATCGTATAACGCTTGAGCTTGAACCAATCAACTCAGCCGAAGGCGCTGATTGGATGTCCTCTTTAAAGAAGCTGAGAGGGATCTGGGAAAACAATCCTGAAAGAGAAATTGAGATGCAGGCTTGCTATCCGCAAAGAAGGTGGCCGTGATCTTTTTAGTTCCCAGTAATAACAAATACTGCCTCAGTACTTAAAACTTAAATACCACGCCATACCACCAGGTTTTAACGATCTAACATGTAAAATTATGTCGCTACAACGCCGCGTTTACTCTGGCACTTTACTCCGCCCCCAAAGCTTGCTATTTTTTTTATACAGTACAACAATATAGTAAGGGCTCAATAGATGAGTCCAGTTCATCGGCCTGTACCGCTTTTCATTCACGAAAATTAGTTAAACGTTACAAGGTGTTGATTTATAGCACTTTATTTCCTCACAAAACCCATACAAAGATGTATTACTCGGCAATAAGATACTCAGCAACAGCCGAGTATCTGCAGAAAAAAGTAAAGAAATTTCTGTAAACCTTTGATTTAATATAAAAAACAATTGGAGAAGCTTTATGGTTTCAGAATTATCCGGCAAAGAGATACTCGGCTGGTGCATTAGAATTAACTGTTAAATTTGCCGGCATAGCTATCGCTAGACCGGAGCTTTA
>JAHRVQ010000045.1 GCA_019090615.1 Pseudomonadales bacterium
CTCCACGACTATTTAGTATAGCCATTGATCCATCAGGAGAAATATGGAGTGACGCGACATCAGTACTCGGCCAGTTAGAAAAACTAAACTAGGTTTAATAACAAATCAATCTTACTCTGGAAAAAGAAAGCACCCCATAGACAGACTTTACTCAACGTAAGATTGGAATTACTCCCTAGCTTCCACTGCGCCTGTGCCGCTATTCAAATACCACCAAGCTAAAGGCAAAAACAGAACATCCACTTTAATTCTTCTCAATGTCAGCGGCGTGCCCTTCAGCACGCCAACGCAGACCAAAACCAAACTAAAGATTGATCTCATTAAATCAACCCCCTTCCACCGCCACCAACAAATTAAAGTGGCTAGGCAATTACCTTCAACACCTTCAGTCACATCGAAACGTACAGGGAACCCACATCAAAACGTACAAAAATTTTTACTGCCACTCAACTGACGCCTGGCTTTTATAAATGCAAACGCGACTGCCTGCTTAGGGTAATGTCGAACTCAGGATAATATCGATCCTAGGGCAATGCCTATAAAGTGCCACTAGCGAACGCCCCGGCATCATAAAATTCTTTTTGCGCCTCAAAATTTCCAATCAAGCTCTTTGGCAACGCTTCCAGCAATGAATATTTTTCGATTAAGGGTTTGAAATCGTCAAACCCCTCATCACTTAAACAATGATAAAACAAAAGCGCTAATTCATAACTTGAAAATTGAACTCGAATTATATCGGTGTAAAACTTTTTATTTTCAACCTCGCTTTGATCAACAAACTTCACCAGGAGGCACAAATCCCGGAGGTAGTGGCCGACTTCAATGTTAGCCTCTTTATAAAATTTTAAATACGCAGTATTGAAACTAACCCTATTGCCAGTATTGATTTTCCATTGAGCTGAATTATCCGTTAAACGCCCGTACAACGTCTCAATCGCCTCCTGCCCTGCAAAGCTTTCATTACCACTCCGTACGTCAATGCTTTTAAGTAAGTCATTATGAAGCGACACCAATTGAAAAAAGGTCGATTCAAACAGCTGCCGGCTGATGGTTTTTTGTTGCTTAATAAGCTGTTGGTGTTGACTGTCTGAGTCGTTTTTTTGCATGTTAATCGTTATGATCAAACCCGCAAACGCCAGGCCCGAAAAAAGCGTCGCTAACGGACCAAAACTACCGCCAAAATTGGCAGCTTTAGCAATTGAATATTCGTCAATGGGCCAAGTGATCCATACCAGCGCCCCGCCATACGACGCGACAATCAATGCCACAATAACCCCGACAATACAGCAACGCGCTTGAAACGATAATTTGGACATCATGAGATTCCCATTATTTGCAATAATCCTGGCAATGACGTTAACAAGCGCCATCGGCACCGTCAATGTCCACGACTAACCCCACCACTAAGCCTACTACTAAGCCTACTACTAAGCCCACTACTAAGCCCACTACTAAGCCCACCAGAAGGTTGCCAACACCAAGTACAGCGCTTACTATTAAGCGGATCAGCCCAAGCTAAAAAACGTAGAAAAGCTCAATCAGAATCAAATCAAAACCCAATAATAAAAACGATTCTAAAAACACATAGAAAAAGATAAATCCCCCTTAGCCTAAATGACCCTAAAGCACTCAAACAATGACCGACCCGCTCCCCCCACTGAATAATCAACAACACGCCCTACTTGAGCAAATACAAGCCGGTCAAGACATCGACCCCGCGTTAATCGACGCCAATAAATCCCAAGCACCGAAACAAATTATCAGCCTGCTGATTTATTGCCTCAAGCGCTTCAGCCATTGCTGCGGCCACCACCAACTGCACCAAAAATTTGTAAAATTAGACCTGCTAACCGATCACGGCAAAGACCATCAATCAGGCCGCTTTCAAAAGACCCCTTCACAGCATCCCAACGGTGACGGGCGCTTCGACGACTTACTCACGCTGTTGGAAGAACGCGACGAAAAAGCCATGGTGTTATTGGGGCGTCCAGGCTGCGGTAAAAGCACCGTATTACGACACCTGGAATTGCAGCTCTGCAAAACAGCCCTTGTAAATCACGACTCAAACGCTGACTTACCCTTTTACGAGGACCTAGCCGATGACGTTGAGCTACCCTTTTACGTTGAGCTTAACCGCTACCCGTCTAAAGATAAGCCCGAGCAAAGCCCTTTCGAATGGCTAAAATCTCAATGGCAAGCAAGGTACCCACTCCTCCCACCCTTAGTTGAATTAATGGAACAACACCCCGTTCTACTGTTACTGGATGGGCTTAATGAAATGCGTCTTAAGCGCGAACAATTTTCAGCCAAAATTAGTGAATGGAAACACCTGCTGATCGATATAGAGGAACAAGGACTCAACACCCGCGCCGTATTCTCCTGCCGCAGCCTCAACTACGGCGGCCAACTGTCTGAATTTGGGCGCCTCGAAGTTCCGCAGATTCAGTTTGCCGATCTAGACGCCGAGGCCATTCAGTCCTTTATAGAAAAAAACGCTGGCCCAGACTGGCAACAACTTGATCAACATTTAGGCAAAATGCCAGGCTTAGAAACTAAAACCCCTTACTACCTACACCTCGCTGTAGAGCATTTTAAAGTCGCAGGGCTCGCCGCCGGTCCCTCCGCGCTGATTGCAGGCATGATCTGGCTGTCGATAACACGGGAAATAGGCAAAAATCCCGCTGCCATTCAAGCGCCTTTTCTTTTAGAAAAAGAGCAACAACGCATCGGCCAAGGCCTTTGGAAAAAGACTCCCCATGCCCTGTCCATCAAAGGCACATTGATACCCGGCCTCATTCAAATCGCCGGCGAAATGCAAAAAAGTGCCGAAGGCAACAAACAAATCTCGCTGGAACACGACACTCTACTGGCTGAGCTTAAATCCCGCTGTAAGGATGAAACGGAAAGCGAGGCGCTATTAACCTTGGCCGCAGCGATGGATTTAATGGAACACGATCTGGAACAAGACCAATGGAAATTTCCCCACCAGTTAATGCAAGAATACCTCGCCGGGCACCACCTCAATCAAAGCCAGAATTTCGCCGCCCTAGAGAAACCCTGGCAGCTAGACCAAGTCAGTGAAACCCTAGCGCACAAAATTCAATCCCTGGACGTCGCCGCCCCGCTTCCCAACCTGGATGCCTCAGGCTGGGAAGAAACCGCCCTCCACTGCGCTGCTATTGCCGACGATCAACCCGCCGTGATCGAACAAATCGAACACCGCGATCTAGTCCTGGCCAGTCGTTGCGCCAGGCAACCGGAAGTCACGCTTCCCCTAGCGCAAACCCAACAGCTGCAACAACGGCTGTTGCAGCGCAGTCATGATCCCCAAGCCGACCTGCGCGCCCGCATCGAAGCAGGCTTGGAACTGGGCTTTCTAGGGGACCCGCGCTTTTGCCCTCAGCCAGACAAAGAGCACGACTTTATCCTACCGCCTCTGGTGACCGTGGCAGAAGGACGCTACCCCATGGGCAGCGATCAACACGATGAAGACGAGAAACCAGCTCACCACGTCCCCCTTGAGTCATTTTCCTTAGGCGCATTTCCAATCACCAATGCCGAATGGCAATGTTTTATGCAAGCGAAGGGTTATCAAGATCCACGCTGGTGGCCCACCGTTGCGGCCCAGCAATGGCGGGAAGGAACGCTTGAGAACTCTGGCTCTATTGAGCTCCGCCTAAACCTCTACCGCGCTCTTAAAAAGGATTTTGAGGGTACTTGTAAAAGTTATAGTGCTACTGAAAGTGCCGTGCACGAGTACCAGCGCTGGCTTAAGACTTGGACTGAATCCGAATTTGAGCAGGTTATTCGCAAACAGTTTGAACCTCAAATCCATCGACAACCGAGCGAGTGGGATAACCCCTCGTTTAATAACCCCGCCCAGCCCGTGGTAGGGGTTTGCTGGTACGAAGCCCTTGCCTATTGCCTTTGGCTAAGTCATCAAGCAGAGCGGACTTTTACCCTGCCCAGCGAAGCGCAATGGCGCGCGGCAGCCCAAGGGCTAACGCAACGCAATTTCCCTTGGGGAGCGCAATTTGATCCCCAGGATTACAGTCAACCTAGGGCCAATACTGATGCCCTTCATCTTCGTCGCACTACACCGGTTGGCCTTTTGCTTGAAGGCGCTACTGCAGATAAAGAGGGCGCGCTCTACGACTTAGCCGGTAATGTTTGGGAATGGACAACAAGCCTTTACCAAGACTACCCCATTGAAAAAAACGATTCTCGAGATGATATCAATCCTGCGGGGCCCAGAGTTAATTGCGGCGGCGCGTGGTACAGTCACTCAGAGAACGCTCGGGCCGGTTCTCGTAGCGCCGGTCCCACCCGCCCGTCCGATCGGTACGACGGTATTGGGTTTCGTGTGTTGAGTTCGCCCCCATCTTTGGGCACTGAGCACCGATAGCACCGCCTAGGCGGTGCTCGATTTTTTTTTGGCTAATTGCTTGATATGGGTTAATCTAACTCTCGGCGTATTAGCAGTTTTATACGCTGGGGTATCCCGAAAGCGGCGGCGCGTGGAACAATCAATCAGAGAACGCTCGGGCCGGTTATCGTAACAACAACCACCCGAACAATCGGAACAACAATATTGGGTTTCGTGTGTTGAGTTCGCCCACATCAGTGCTGGTATGGCGGTGTACGGTGCTGTATTTTGTACGGTATTCAGTGCGTCAACCCACTCCAGGCCGATTATGATTTGCCTGTAGCTGACCATAACAGACAGATGGCGCGGGACTATCCGGTCCGCACAATCGTGCGGACGCAGTAAAAAAAGAGGCGGGCCAGAGTACGACTCCGCCCGTCTCGCTCTTTTCCAAATAGGGTTCGGAAGCGATTATTAAAATAATTAACGCCGTTTCAACCAAGCGCCTACCATCCGACCGATTTCAACCACCATAAGGCTGACGTGTTCATATTGAGATAAACTCAGCCATTGCCAATCGGTAATCAGTCGCAAGTAGGTGCGGATAATATTTAACGCAACGTCAGCCTGCTTTAGGTGTTTTTGTCGAACGCTACCGCTGTGTACCACCGCCGCCGTAATATTTTCTTGTAGGTCCAGCACCGCGTCCATGACCCGCTGTGTCACTGTAGTGCGGTACAGCCGAGGGAAGCGCTCGGCTTTGGGCAATAACCAGTGCATCAATTGGTACAGTTTGGTTTGAATTCTTAAATCTTCAGTCATGGGAATCCCCTAATGATGAGCGATGGGTTTGCAGCGTTGAGTAGTTTTACAAATCTTAAACGGGCCGCTGAAATGGCAGCGAAAGGTAAGCGAGGAAAGCGTGCTACTGCTGAATTCGAATACAATTTTGCCGATGAAATTATTCTCTTACGGGATCAATTAATCAACCATGCCTATCGGCCGGGGCTTTATCGGCAATTCTACATTCACGAACCGAAAAAACGGTTGATCAGTGCCGCCCCCTTTCGCGACCGAGTTGTTCACCATGCGTATTGCCAATTAATTGAGCCAAGGTTTGAGCGAATTTTTATTCCTCACAGTTACGCCAATCGGCGGGGCAAGGGCACTCATCGCGCCATCGCTTATGCGCAGTCTTTGGCGCGACGTTATCGTTACGTTTTGCGTCTGGATATTGCCAAATATTTTGACAGCATCGACCATCAAATCTTGCTGGACACCATGCGTAGTCATGTGCCGGAAGAGGATATTTTAGTGCTGATGAAATTAATTTTACACAGTGGGGAGAATTGCTCGGCCCAAACTCCAGCCGATTATTTTCCCGGTGACGATTTATTAGCCGCATGCCGACTTAAAGGATTACCCATTGGTAATTTAAGCTCTCAGTTTTGGTCTAATTGCTATTTGCATCCGTTAGATTTATTTGTTAATCGCCAGCTGGGTTGTAAAGCTTATTTGCGATATGTGGATGATTTTGCCTTATTTGATGATGACAAATCTCGTCTCTTGGATTGGAAATTTGCAATAATTGAACGCTTGCAGCGCTTGCGCTTAAAGATTCACGAAACCAAAGCCCATGTAATCCCTGTCGAGGCGGGAATTCCTTGGTTAGGGTTTGTGGTCTACCCAGATCATAAACGGGTTAAAGCACGAAAAATAACCCACGGGCGACGTCGCCTGCATCATCGATACAAACTTTATAGCCAAGGGGAAATTAGTTTTGCTGAGTTAGACGCGGCGGTGCAAGGTTGGATCAATCATGTCAGTTTTGCAGACAGTTGGCACTTGCGAGAAAAAGTTCTGGCGCCAATTCAATTAAAACCAGGCTTCCATTCAATTAAAACCAGGCTTCCATAAATTATAGCGCTGAAAAAAAATCGAGCACCGCCTAGGCGGTGCTATCGGTGCTCAGTGCCCAAAGATGGGGGCGAACCCAACACACGAAACCCAATATTGAAGTACCGATTGTACGGGTGGAAGAAGTCACGACAACCGGCCCGAGCGTACTCCGACTGATTGGCCCACGCGCCGCCGCGCATAGTTACAGCGGACTGACCCCTGTCATCAGTAACACGTTCCCTAGGGGCACCGTATGAATTACAACACCACTCCCAACAATTACCGCTTAAATCATAAACACCCTGATCACTTCGACCCTTAGAGTAAAGTCCCACAGCGCTGGTCCGGCCCAAAGAGCTACCCTCGTCTTCATGTTCAAAAATATTCGCGAATCCAGGTTTGTATTTATGCCCCCATGGGAAGTTATTTTCGCTGTTGCCACTGCACGCGGCAAGCTGCCATTCCCATTCAAAAGGCAAGCGAATCTCCCAGCCCGGCTCCAATAACTCCGCCTCTAAATAACAGTGCGTCAACCAACGGCAAAATGCCGTGGCTTCAAACCAAGAAACGTCCACTCGGGGATGATTGCTTTCCCGCCACCGGCTTTGGCGATCATCCTTCGAACGTTGGTGGCTTTCAAACCCCTTCCACCAGGCCTTATTCTCATACACTTCAGAGTTTTCAATAAACGCACCAAATTGTTCATAAGTGACGAGGTATTTCGCTAATTTAAAAGGTTGGGGGATTTTAAATGTGTCATCAATTTTCTCAAGTTCGACTTCTCCCGGAGAAATATCCACCCAAATGATTTCCGGTAAGCCCTTTCCTTCCACTTTATCAATCAATCCTACGCCTGGGCGAGGGTCCCCCAGTTGCGCCAAATGACGCCCCGCTTCGGCTTTTTCAATAACCGGTAATAAAGGCGCCTCTAACAGTGCCAGCAACCAGGTTTGCAAGCGTTTTTGCCACGCGGAACGATGAAGAATCATTGCTGAGGCGGCATTCTTCTGCGGCAAATTGACTGGTTGTAATGGCTCACGCTCGCGCTCACACTCCGCGTTAGCCAGCGCCAGTATTACGTTTGCTTGATTTTTATCGATCGACTCCGAGCCGCCTAACTCCTGCCAAGCAAAGGGAAGGCTCTGACTCAATAGATCAGTGCTGCAATCTTCAGGTATTGTTTTATTATCTGGCGTCGCATCGTTCTGATCCCCACGCCGAGCACCCAGGGCCAGTACTTCCCGCCACCAGCCGCCGTTGTTTTGGACGCTGCGGCTGAATTGTTTATAGATTGCCAAATCTTGATTTCTAACGATAAAACAAGCCGCCAGATATTCACGGAAGCTGCGATGAAGAAACGCGTATCGATCGCCGCCTAAATCGATAATCACGCCGGTTTTATTATTTAAATAGTCCAAGACTTCTTGCAACTCAAATTCATCTGCAAAACCGGGGTAAAAATAGTCCGTTAATAATGCCTCGGTAACATCGCCGTTAGTTTGATCACTATTGTGAGCGCTATGGTGAGCGCTATGGTGAGCATAGAAACCGAGCTTTTCCAACGCGGCCACGACGACGTGTTTAGGCTTGCCTTTAGCGTCGGGGTTGGGGTTTGATTTAATTAACGAAATCTCCCCTCCGCGATTGGGTTTGCTTTCCCAGCGCTCTAGCAAGTTATCAATGCAGTGCCGATACAACTCGCCTCGGTCTTGAGGTATGGCTTTCGGGCCTTCCTGGCAATACAGGACGGTGGCCAAGGTGAGCAATAAAGGGTTACTGCAAATCGCCAATAAAGGCGTACGCTTCGATTCACGCAGAAGCCGCACTAGCGCCTGCCCGGCCTGCGCCTTACCGGCTGAATAATTGAAATGCGCACCATGATGCAGGCAAAAACGTTGTATAAATTGAAAACTATGGTCTTCGTCTAAAGGCAGGATAAGGGAATTAGAAAACTCTCCAAGGGCAAAATCTGGGTAGGCATAAGGTCGCGTGGTGAGGCAGACTCGTTGATGAGCGGGTAAGGTTTTCGCCCATTGCTCTAGATTGTTGAGCAAGATCTTGCGCGCCTTGTCGTTAATACGAACCTCATCCAGGCCGTCTAAGATCCACAGCACCGGCACCTTTTTAGCAAGCAACGCTTTACTGTTATCCAATTTTGAGTCCAGGCAGCGAAAGCTCTGACTCAAATGCTCAAGCATTGCCTGCTCCACTTTCATCCCCTCAACCGCACCTTGGCTTAATGCCTGCTGGGAAAATTGGTGCAGTCGATCGAGTTCAATACGAATCGGCAGCGTATGGTCCAGCACCACAGGAAGGCTTTCTTCCCGAACTTGCTCGCCTTGATGTTCCTGCTCAAGTATTTCCTGCGCAAGTTTTTCCTGCACAGGGGATTGAGACAATGGATCTAAAAACTGGCTCGCCAACCGCAAGGCAATGTAATGGGTAAAGGTGGTTTTACCGCAACCGGGTTCGCCTCGCAGCACCGCCTTGCGGGAGTTAGCAATCAGAGTCAGTAAGGACTGGCTATGCTTTAGTTCGGCCTGTGGCTCTAAATTTTCGTCGCTTGGCAATCGTGATTGGGCGTCGAATTTGTGCACGTTGAGGGGCACATACAAACCTCGTATGCTGAAGGAGGATAATTGGCCTTCGCCTAGTTTCTGCATAAACTGATCAGTGGGCAGATGCTCTAAGCGGGTTTTTAATTCGTTTAAATAATCGATTTGAAGTGGCGTAGATTTCTCAGCATTAGGGCCGATGCCGAGTAGGTTTAGCCATTCGACAATAATCGAAACCGGTAAGCCGTAGCAGCATTGATCGTCGCCCTCTTGTGCATAGCTAAGCCCTACGCACTGTTCGTCGTCATTAATTATTGGCCCGCCGCTACACGATAAACTGACGCTATTCTCAAGGGATATTTTTGAGGCTTTTTGGGAAGCCATTAACTGCCGAGGTTGTGAATGAATTTTTTCAAAGTCGAGGGTTAAACCGTAGACCTCAACACTGCCGTCTTGAGCAATGGATTCTTCCGGACTGAGATCTATAGCGTACGGCTCAAAGCTAAGCGCAGCCTCAAGCCCCAGCACGGCAAAGTCGTGAAGGTCATGGGCATGAAATCGAACCTCAAACTGATCGTCACTTTGATCCGATTTGATAAACAAACATTCATCGCTTTTGAGTTGATTAATAACTTGTCGGCTGGTTAACAAATAACAGTCACTGATAAAAAAGGCGATGCCAAGGACTCTGCTTTCATATTCGTCAACAGCAATAACCTTGACTAAAGATGCCTCGATGCTTGGCCGATTTTGATCGGTCATAATGAATCTCACTCCTTTTGGGTGGCGTGATTATTATTCTTTGGTCCCTTTTGCAGTAATTTTTAACGCACTGTTGGCCTCACCGCTGGCCACAAAAGGTATTTATGCATTGCCTTTAAATTCTACATTAAGTCCTATATTAAACCCTACATTAAACTCTAAATTAAACTCTACCCCCTCATTCATTGGGCTGGTGGTGAGGGCTGAACCACGGGGTAAATCATGGGGAAAGCGGGATTCTTCAATGCAATCGCCAATCTCACCGTTTACAGGGTCGATGTGTAAGGGATGATCAAGTCCATTAATCTTAAATTGTTTTATCTCGCTCATTTCAATGTGCTTTATTAGTTCAATGCAGAGACTGATTGAGGCACACATTGTCGCACGATACTCAGCCCTAAGGATGTGTATTTTTACGGTGCCAACATTGATATTTTGCATGCGTCCGTCAAAACGATCCGCTCCAACCCTAGCCGAGTATGACCCAACCACCGGTGATGCCTAATTAGCATTAACTAGCACACGCCCATTTAATCCTGAAGACATAAGCTAAGACAAGTTGCACTTGATGCTGATCGAAATGCCCCCTATCCGGTTTGCCCACGGCCAACGTCGTCGCATCGAACATGGGTTTGTATTAAGCCTTTATCAATAGGGCTCGGGGCATCAACTCCTTCCTGATATTGTTATTCAGCAGGAAATATCGTTTAATCGCGCATCAATAATTGCAGCACTACCGGC
>JAHRVQ010000046.1 GCA_019090615.1 Pseudomonadales bacterium
GCGGTACGCCAGACAAGCAATCTGAATTGTTCTAATAAAATCAATGACTTAATAACCAGGGGTATTCAGCACATGCCGTCATAATGGCATAACCAAGAACATCTATCGCAAATATTTCAGACAACGAAATAATTCTTTTTTCAATCCATGCTCGACGATGATCGAAGTTACGGTTTGTGAGTTCATCATCACCGCATAAAAATGCCCTGCGCACACAGCGAGAGTTAATATGGTAGTAGCCGCCGTCAGGATCGATGAGATGGGATCTAGGGTAAGTCATAGTAGTACTTTAGATCGCTCTGAATCAACGACGTGTACGACATAGTGGATTGTGGCTGTGCGAATTTGCAGTATAGGTTGGGTGAAATGTAGAGTGTCCCTAGCTTTTCGAGCTTTTACGAGCTTTTGCTGTTTCGCTGCATGTTGCAAAGACTAAACGTTTGGGCGATAAACTTGTTGCGTTGCGAAAATAGTGAATCATATATAGCAAAATATGCTAAGTTCGGTGGTCGTTATACGTATGTGTATGAGATGTGCAAATGACTGGTACGTATGCGAGGCCATTTTGCCAAGTAGTAGATGTTGTCATTGGCATTTCCAGATATAGGCACTGTCTGTCAATTTACTGGAAATTAAATATGCCATTTATGGGGAAATTTGGAAGGGAATAAATGATACAGGGGAGAAAGGGGCTGACCGCAGCTCTGTCAATAATCGCGGTTATTACCGTTGCTGTGGTTGCGATGGGTACCAGCCAGGTAAAAGAAGCCGGTACCGGCGATCGGAACAAGCCTGGTGCGCAGGCGACTGCCATTACTACAGTGACGGCTGGTGTCGAGAATATTCTGGTGTGGGAAACATCAGTAGGGCAGTTGGAAGCGCAAACCGCACCGATGGTTGCCGCTGAAGTAGGTGGTCGTGTAATGGCGATATTTACTGAAGAAGGTCAGAAGGTAGCACAAGGTCAGATATTGGCGAGTTTAGATGATATTGATTTTCGGTTAGCAGTCGAGGGTGCTGAAGCCGATGTCGGACGATTTGAAGCGCTAAAGACAGCAGCGAAACTGCGCGTAACCAGACTACAGGGGCTGGTGCTAAAACAGTCCGGTAGCCAGGCTTCGCTGGATAATGCGGTGGCTGAATCAGATGCTATTGGTGCGGAAATTGTTGCTGCACAGGTACGACTGAAGCAGGCCAGAAGAAGTCTTGAAAAAGCTAGAATCGTAAGCCCAGTAAATGGCTGGATTGATAGCCGGCATATCTCGATAGGAGATTATGTCAAAATTGGTATGCCTCTGTTTCATATCACGGCGCGTCAAAAGCTGCGGGTAAGGTTGCCGTACCCAGAGAACCTTAGCGCAGTATTGCATACCGGTTTGCCAGTAAAGCTGGTTAGTCCGGTGGCACCTACGCTTCAGGTTGAAGGCGCAATTAGTGCCATTAGGCCCTTGATTACCATGGAGAACAGAGCCATCGACGTGATTGTTGATTTATCAAACCCTGGGCCCTGGGAGCCTGGCGCGAGCGTTACAGGCTGGGTGCAGGTGGCGGCTCGGAATAATGCCGTGGTGGTGCCAGAGGTCAGCGTGGTGCGTCGTCCTGCTGGTGTGGTGGTATATGTCCTGGATCAAACACATGCGGTTCAGCGAGTCATTAAGACCGGGCGACGGATTGATGGTCAAGTTGAAGTTATTGAAGGGCTGAGCAGTGGTGAGGTGATTGCGGCAGATGGAGCGGGTTTTTTGACCGATGGTGCACTGGTTGAGATTAAGACCCTATGAGTTTTCCCGAAATTTCAATAAACCGTCATGTTCTGGCTTTTATGCTCAGTGCGGTGTTGTTATTGATAGGGATTATCAGTTTTGAGCGTATTGGTTCAGATCGCTATCCCAAAATTGATTTCCCCATCATTTCTATTACTACTACCCTGGCGGGTGCTAACCCCGAAATCGTCGATGCCAGCATGACCAGTCTGGTGGAAAGTGCGATTAACAGTGTACCTGGTATTGAACATGTATTGTCCAGTTCCACCCCGGGTGCGTCAGTTGTACGGATTACATTTAATATCGATAAGGATATTGATGTAGCTTTTAATGAGGTGCAGGCGAAAGTCAATCGGGTGTTACGAGACTTGCCAGAAGAAGCTGATCCGCCAGTGGTGGAAAAACTTGTTTTTGGCGCTGTGCCGGTGATGTGGTTATCCCTCGAAGGTGATCGGACTTTACAACAGTTAAATCAATATGCACGTCTGGTGATTCAGAAAAAGCTTGAAAATATCGACGGTGTCGGTGAGGTACGGATTGCTGGCCGGCGTGACCGGACTATACGGGTTAATCTTGATGTCAATACCATGAATGCATACGGCATCACAACGCAGGATTTGTTGCTGGCCTTCAGGCGAGAACATTTTCAGATGCCAGGCGGGTTTTTGGTCGGTGATTTTGCAGAAAACCTGATCAAGCTTGATCTAGAATTTCATCAGGCATCTGATCTGGAAAAACTAGTGGTTGCGTTTCGGCGTGGCGCGCCTGTTACTCTGGCAGATATTGCCAGCATTGAAGATGGTATGGAGGATGATCGTCGTCTGGCGCGCTATAACGGCGTGCCTGCGGTGGGTTTGGGCGTGGTTAAAGTTTCAGGTGCCAACAGTGTGGCTATTATTCGTGAAGTGGAGCGTCGACTGGCGGAAGATATTGTGCCTCAATTACCGGCCGGTCTGACTCTTATCGTGGCGTCGAATGATGCCGCATTAATCTCCGAGCTAGTTGAAGCCCTGCAAGAGCATTTATTATTAGGCGCGTTATTAACGGCGCTGGTGGTCTGGCTGTTTCTTCGGAATTTACGCGCCACGGCAATTATTGCTGTATCTATACCGGTATCATTAGCTGGCTCAGTGGCATTGATGTATTTCGCAGGCCTTAGTTTTGATACCATGACGATGTTGGCTCTATTGCTGCTGATTGGGATTGTGGTGGATGATGCTATTGTAGTGTTGGAAAATATTTATCGACACAGAGAGCATATTGACCCAGACCCTAAAACAGCTGCTTTAAATGGTGCCAATCAAGTGGTTTTTGCCGTGTTGGCTGCAACCCTGACGCTGGTGTCGATATTTTTGCCGGTTATTTTTATGGAAGGCATAATGGGTCAGTTTTTTGGTTCATTTGCACTGGTGGTTACCTGTGGGGTGATGGTGTCATTATTTGTATCGCTCACACTAACGCCAATGCTGTGTTCGCGTTATCTTAATATCACAGTGCAACACGGTAAGGTTTTCAAGTTTTTGGAAAAAGGTTTTTCCGCTATGGAGCGCGGTTATAGAAGTTTGCTGGCTAAAACATTGCAGTTTCGCTGGTTGGCTGTGGTTTTTACTATTTTAGCTATCATGCCAATTGGGTATTTTTTCGATAATATTGGCAAGGGTTTTTTTCCCAAAGAAGATGAAAGTAGTTTTTTGATCGGTTTTAAAACACCACTAGGGTCAAACCTTGCGTATACCGATGGTCGATTATTAGAAATTGAAAAAATTCTTAAGCGTTACCCTGAAGTCGTGGGATATTTTTCGACCATTGGTACCGGTCTCACTGGTAAGGTTAACCAGGGCTCTATTTTTGTTGAATTATTGCCGCGGGATCAAAGATCTGAGCATATGTATGAAATACTGGCACGGCTTCGGTTTGATCTGGCGCAACTGCCAGGTGTGAAGGCGTTTCCGACCCCGGTATCTGGCGCGGGTGGTCAGCGAGGCGAGCCACTGCAGTTTGTGGTGATGGGGCCTGATATTCAGGGCGTCGCAGAACAAAGCCAGAAGCTGCTGCAAAAATTGGAAAGTATTCCTGAATTGGGTCGGATTGATCTGGACCTGCAGCTTGAGTTACCACAATTTCAATTGACGATAGATCGAGTGCGGGCTGCGGCGGCCGGTTTATCGTCCCGTGATATTTCGCTGGCCGTGAATGTGTTAGTGGGTGGGCTGGACGTGGCAAAATATAATGATCAACCAGGCGATGGCGAGCGGTATGATGTACGTCTAAAGGCCCGAGATAACAGTTTTCGTGCGCTGGAAGACCTGGACAGCATATATTTACGGGGCAGTGGGGGCCATATGGTAAGGCTGGATACTGTCGTCACTATTACAGAAAAAATTGGCCCTGCTGCGGTTACACGCTTTGATTTGCGATATTCGGGTAATTTTTTTAGTTCGCCGATCTTGCCGATGGGCGATGCGGTGAATGTAGTGCTGAACGCCGCTGAAGGTTTTTTGGCGCCAGGGTATAGCATTAAAATGATTGGTCAGGCCGAGGAGTTTGGCCGAACAGCCGCTTATATGGCATTTGCCTTCAGTACAGCCATAGTGCTGGTTTATATGGTGCTAGCCAGTCAATTTGATTCATTTCATCAACCATTGGTGTTGATGATTGCGCAGCCATTAGCCATGATAGGTGGCGTGGCAGGGCTCTGGATGTTTAATATGTCGTTGAATATATATTCGATAATTGGATTGGTATTGTTGATGGGGCTGGTGGCCAAAAATTCTATTTTGTTGATTGACCTTACTAATCAATTAAGGCAGCAGGGTAAGGCGGTTGATGCGGCGTTATTAGAGGCCTGTCCCATCCGTCTGCGACCAGTTTTGATGACTTCTATGACTATCATCATTGTTATGTTGCCAGCTGCTATGGGGCTTGGTGCTGGGGCGGATACCAATGCGCCGATGGCGGTTGCCGTAATTAGCGGCATGGTGAGTTCAACCCTGCTAACCTTATTGATTATACCTGCTGTATACTCATTGGTTGAAAACGGCCTGGAAAACATCCAGCGCTGGCGTTTAAGACGGGTCAGTCCTAGCCTCAGCTGAAAAAAGGCGTGCCACCATTGATAATCGTTATGTGCATAACAACAGCGGCATATCAGCTGGTAAAGACCGACTAAATTGGAACAGATATCAGGGAAGTTTTCTATGGACCATAAGGATGTCGCTGAAATAAGAGAGTATCAGGTTGCTGACCCGGTACTCTTGTTTGATGGCACGTACACACGTGAGGGTTTTGACCTGGTCATTACTGGCCCGGATGGCGCTCAGCTAGTTATCAGCGACTATTTTTCCTTTCAGCCGCCGCCCAATTTGATGGTTTCAGATGCTATTGGCCTGACGCCAGATATGGTGCGTGGGCTGTTGCATGAGCAATTTGACGAGACCCAATATGCTGGGCCTGCAGGCGGTAGTGCCGCTGAAGTGATTGGCACGGTCAAGCTGATTTTTGGCAAGGTATATCGGATAGATGATGCAAGCCAGGAGCAGACACTGCTTAAAAAAGGCGACCTAATCTATAAGTTCGATGAAATTCAGGTGGATGGGCGAGGATTTTTTCGCGCTGAAATGAGTGATGGTAGCCGCGTTAACCTTGGTCGTGATAGCCGGGCGACCTTTGACGATTATGCCTTTAACGAGACGGCTCGCACGGGTTTGTTAGAGTTATCGGTGGTTAAAGGGGGCTTTAGTTATAAAAGTGGCTTGATTGGGACTTTCGCGGGTACAACGCGAGACCATACAAAAATCTCCACACCATCAGCAATTATCAGTGTTCGAGGCAGCGAACTTGAAGGCCGAGTAGATGCCAGCAGTGGTCAGACAATTGTTATTCATAAATCAGGTATTTTGCGAGTTACCGATATTAATGGTGATAACCCAGTGGTACTGGATACGCCGGGCAATACCGCCATTATTCTTAATGGTGTCGAACCACTAAAAACCATTCAGGCAACACCCCAGCAACAGGATACCGTGCAGCAAGCATTACCACCTACTAACGCGAAAGAACTCGCGGATCAGGCTGAAGTAGAGGCTGAGAGCGACGCTGAGAAGGCTGGTGCTGAAGAAGATAAAGAAGATAAAGAAGACGATAAAAAGGAGCAAGAAGATAAGGAAGCTGAAGAAGAACAAGCTGAAAAAGAACCAAAAGAAGAAGAGTCGTTAGAAGAGCAGGATGAAAAAGGCGAAAAGGGTGAAAAGGGTGAAAATTCAGACAAAGACGGCGTAGATCCAGATAAGGCAGCTGAAGAAAACCTGAAAGCCACTGATGAATCCCAGGCTGAAGGTGAACCAGGTCCGGAAGGAGAATCAGGGCCCGTTGATGAACCGGAATCGACGCCGCCAGAAACAGTAGCGCCTGAAAGTGAGCCGGGCTTTCGACCCGCTACAACAGCACCGGAAACGCTTGGCCCCGAGCCTGATATTGCCGGGCCTGGTATTGATGATCCTGTCGTCAATGAACCGAAACTCGTTGCCCCGCCAATTGAAGTGGAGCCTGTGCCCACCGTTGAGGAAGAATTGCCTTTTCGGCCCGATACTCCGCCCACTACGGAAGATGCAGAGTTTACCTTGGTAGAAGGCAGTTCTCTGCAATTGGCCAGCCTGCTGCTCGCCAATAGTAGTGATCCCGATGGCGACCAGCAGTTGGTGCTGGAATCTATAGATTCTGAATCAACCGTTGGTAGCCTAACCTTTGACGCGGCTAGCCAACAGCTGGTTTATACTGCAGATGCTGAGGTTCATAATGCCCTCGGCCAGGACGAGCCCTTAAGCGACAGTTTTAGCTTTACCGTGCGCTCAGGTAATTCAACCGCCAGTGGCCAGGTTACACTGAACATTATTGGTGTGAACGATTTACCCGTGGCTAATGATGATAGTTTTAGTGTTGATGAAAATGCTGTTCTGAGCATCTCTGCAGAAAACGGCCTGCTGGCCAATGACACAGATCCTGATAATCCTTTGCAAATATCGAGCTTTGAGGTGGTGTCTGGCGATGACGTTAACATTAGTATCGACAATGACGGTGGTTTTCAATTTTCAGCGGGAGCAAGTGCTGATCAGTTAAATACAGGCGAATCACAAACTACGGTGATTAACTATACAGCATCAAGCGGCGAAGCTGATGAAGCGAATGCGA
This sequence comes from Pseudomonadales bacterium, assembly GCA_019090615.1. GTDB lineage: Bacteria > Pseudomonadota > Gammaproteobacteria > Pseudomonadales > Azotimanducaceae > JAHRVQ01. Next base: position 6,951 of record JAHRVQ010000046.1, read on the forward strand.
CATTAACCATTACCATCAACGGCGAAAATGATGCGCCGTTAGGCGTTGATGATACAGCGTCAACATTCGAAAACGATGTGCTGACGATACAGCCGCTGGTTAACGATACCGACCCTGAAAGTCAATCGTTATCCATAAGCTCAATTCAGGTGTTGGGTGCGGGCACGGCAGTTATCGCCAATGATGGTCAGTCTATTGATTATACCCCTGCAAGCGGTTTGGCTGCGGGAGAAGTAGCTGCCGATGAAATAGTGTATACGCTCTCTGACGGCAGTTTGACTGATCAGGCGAGTATCGTCATTACAATTACCGGACAAAATAGTGCGCCGATAATTAGTCAGGCAGCGGGCCAAATACCGGTTATTAGTGCCGATGCCGAGGATGTACTGGTGGACCTGTTAGCCACGGTTACCGATGATAGTGAGAGCCTCACTGTGATCTCTCTGGATGATACTAGTACCCTTGGCCTGGTTTCTCTAACGGGTGTTTTCTATAATCCTAATGGGCAATTTATATCGTTAAATACCGGCGATACGGCTACTGATAGATTTTTATTTACTGTTGAGGATACAGAAGGGTTAACTGCCACCGGTGAATTTCAGTTAACGGTTAGTGGGGTTGCCGATGCACCGATTGCGGCCGCGCCGATTAGTTTAACGCTGACTGAAGACGATGGCTCAACAAGCCTTGATTTATTAACAAATATTACAGACCCAGATCAGGGTGATAGCCTGACAGTCGCTAATCTGACTTCGTCAGGCGATTTTTCTGGCATTACTATTGTAGATAATATTGCGTCTATTGATCCGCTTGCCTATGCGGGTTTGGTTGAAGGTAGTAGTGAAGTAATCGCTCTAAATTATGATGTGATCGATTCCACAGGTCTTAGTGTTGCGCATAGTGCAAACATTACTATCGAAGGTGCAGATGATGCGCCAGTTACGACTAGTGTCACTTTGACCGTTAATGAGGACGAGTCGATAGTGTTCACTTCGGCTGATTTTTCATTCGTAGATAGTGATTCGGGTGATACATTACAATCGATATTTATTGTAGCGCCGCCGCTGCTTGGGCGGTTGGAAGTTGATGGTGTGGCTGTGTCTGCGGCTGGGCAGCAAATATCCGTTGCAGTACTTAATTCGGCATTGTTGACCTTTAACCCAGATCCGGATGATAACGGCGCTAGCTATGCCAGTTTTTCTTATTCTGTGAGCGATGGCAGCCTGGATTCGAATGTGGCGGTGCTAACCATCGATGTATCACCGGTGAATGATGCGCCGGTTGCGGTGGATGATGTTTTCACTACTTCTATCAATACTGCATTAACAACTACCGCTGGTTTAAATGACCTGCTGCTTAATGATTCTGATGTCGACCTGGATACCTTGACCGTAGTTACAGCACCAATTACAGATGTTTCCAATGGTAGTCTGTCGATACTCGCTAACGGTGTTTTTACCTATACCCCAGATAACGGTTTTGTCGGCACAGATAGTTTTGTTTACCAGATACAGGATGGTAATGGTGGTACCGCAAATGCGACCGTAAACATAACCGTAGAAAATACTGGCGTGTTGGCTCTGACTAGCGGTGATTTCTCTGATCCTACTATCTGGAGTAGCGGTTTGGTTCCCGTCGCTACCGACTCAATAGATATTGCGACGGGTGTTACCGTCGATAAAACCGTCGGCAGCGATACTGTCAGTGCCCTGGCAATTAGCAATACCGGTGCGCAACTTAAACTGGCTGGTGGTGATCTAATAGTCACTAATGGGGTTAATCTGGGCCCGGTTAGTACTGTCGCCATAGAGGGCAATACCCTAAGTGCGGGTAGTCTCTCCAATGATGGTGCAATTGCTTTACGTGCAGGCACCATAATGGGTGGGTTGTTCTCCAATCAGGGCAGCATTGAAGTAGAGGAAAATTCCAGTAGCATTGATAGTGCGGGGTTTAGTAGCGCTGGTAGTTTATCCATTCAGGGGACAAGCACCACAGGTTCGGTGACGTTGAACGTGGTGAATGGGTTTACCAATACTGGCTCTCTTACGCTGGATAATTTACATACCTTATCGCGTACAGAGACGCTAAATGTTTCAAGTGGCCCCTTACTTAATAGCGGAACAATTTTCACCACCAATACCGGCGGTGGTGGCGGCCCAATTA
>JAHRVQ010000047.1 GCA_019090615.1 Pseudomonadales bacterium
CGTCTAACGGATATTTGTCACCTTTTAACTATGAACAACAGCAGTCAAAGACTGTTTGAAAATGTGTCCGTTAAAGTCTTGCCATTCCATATTTGCCAATTACAGTTTAAAACAGCCGATAATCATTCAGCGCTACAAAAGTGCCGCCGTTACGGGCACAAAGCTCACGCATCAAAATGGCAAATCGTATTCCGCTTGACTGTTGTTGCGCTGGGTAGGCAAAAACCACGGGGAAACCAATGGCATGTATGCGTACCAGGCGATTGCCATCTTGTCCTACGCGGTTGATTCGATCAACCTTGTCAATCACGCGTTGAATGGAACTGCCAGTAAATTCATCGCCAAATATATACAGGCTGATTTTTCGATCAGGCTTATAAAAAACCGAAATTGCCTTGGTTATGCCTGCCACAGGGTTAGACACGCTGACTGTCCGCCAGGTTTCGAGGCGATCTAAAATAGCTCTGCGGCGTGCCTGGGTGTCCGGAATCCATTCGTTGGTATATTGAGTGAACATAAAGTTACCCATATCACTCATTACCTGAATGCCTTTTAACTTTGGATAAACCTGTAATGTTTCATCCACTTTTTGCATTAGTAATGGCCAGGCATTGGCATCCATACTGCCTGATGTATCAATGATTAATATGACATATTCACTGTCCACGGGTATGCCACCAATGGTGTCATTATCCAGACTTTTTTTGAACTCACCCAGTAGACGTTGCATTTCTTCGGTTAGCTTTTGTTTGGCGCTGGCTAAGCGGCCTTTGATGGTATTGTCGATAGTGGTATTGGTTGCTGCCTGTTCCACTTTGTTCTTTAATGCATTGAGCTCCTGTTGTAACTCTGCAAGGCGAACGACCTGTTCATTATCCTGATCCTCCTTGCGGATCATTTTGCGATTAACTTCATTGGTTTCACCGCGTATCTCAAACACCGCCTGCTTAAGTTGGGCCAGATAAGCTTCAAGGTTTTCAACTGAATCTTCAAGAATGACGGGTTCAAATACCTTGGTTAATACCAGCAGTAAAATAATAGCGCCGAAGCCACAGCTAACAACATCAAGAAAAGATAGTGATACGCCTTCTATTTCGCGCCGTCTTCTCATGGCCAGTCCTTTGAGGGGCTAAGTAGCGAGCCACCGGTAATTTGTGCCAGGCGCCAAAAACTGGGTGCTGCGATAGGATCGCCCTCCATAGGGAACAAAATAACATTGACCGGTATATCAAGCGGTAGCTCATCCATTGCGCTACTAAATAACCTGACCCGTTGTCTGCTTTTTATAAGGCCGCTGGTAGCGGGTTCTAGCCCAAGGGTGGGTAGGCCATCAGTGATTAAAAATATATTGTCGGGGATGGGTTTTAACGCGCCGGCAAGTTTAAAAGGATGATGTAGGGAGGTACCACCGCTGGGAATAATATCGTTGAGGTTGTCCAGCGCAATATTGATTTCATCCCGGTCTACAGATTGTATCCAGCTAGCTTCGCTACCTGGGATTATAGGTTTAGCAGCCTCGCTGAAGGTAAATAACTGTAAGCTAGCATCAGCTGGTACATTGGCGATGATCCATTCGATGGTTTTTAGAGCGCGCTGCCATTTTTCCGAAGCGCGGATTTGTTCTTCGCTCATATTACGCAGTCGAACTATATTAACGATGGTATCTGCCAACATACTGGCAGAGGTGTCCAGCAGGATCAGGATGTTCTCACCGCCAAGGTTTACGCCGGTTAAATATTGGCGATCGCCATCGCCTACATGAGTTCTTGCGCTCGAGCCACTGGCTTCGTCTTCGCCAACAGACCCTTTGAGGGACGCGGCATCCTCCTCAAGTATTTTTAATTCAGCTTTAAGGGCTTCGATGGATGCTTTTTCACTGATACCCTTATCATCCGCGGCATCTATTTGAGCGACTAATTCGCTGATTTTTTGTTCTATATCAATGATGAGTTGTTCAGAGGTTACGACCTTGTCATCAGTTTCCTTGAGGGTATTCTTAAGGCTTATCAGGTTTTCAGTCCCTTGTTCGATTTGTTGTTCTAATTTTTCGATTTCAGCTAATAATTCAATTTGGCTATCTTGCTGAGTTGATTCGGTACTATGCTGGATCACGATAAATATAAGGATCACTGCGCCAAATCCACAGGACATGATGTCGAGGAAAGAAAGGCTGAAAACATTAAACTCTCGTCTTTTTGCCATATCAGCTTACCGCAATCAATACAGCTGAGTGGCCAGCGATTGAAATTTCATCTCCAGGCTGGAGGGTTGATTCTCCTTCGTAAAGATTGCTATTTAAGCGGATATCCTTGATATGGGTTTCCAGCAGTAAGTTTTCACCTCGGCGGTATAGGGTGAACTGAGGGTTCTCATTACCCTGTTCGAGGGTCCCATTGGCTATTGACTGAATTTGTAAAATCTTATTGATTGGGTAAGCCCTGTGACCCAATAGGAGATGGCTTGCGGTAATCTCCGCTGATTGGCTTGATTGTGTCTGCTGATGCCGAGGTTGAAGGGTAGGCTCAGAAGTAGATTTGGCAACAGGCCTGGAAATTGGCAAGGCGTTGATAAGAGATACATTACCTGCTGCATTGGACAAATTGTCCCAATGGGTGGTGGCTGCCTGAATGGCGCTGTTGTAATCCAGATATTGGATATTAAGACCTGGAATTAGGGCAAGTGAATCAGCCAGTCCTGGGAACCCCTGAAATCGATGTGAGATAAAGAGCGTGGTATTGCCCGTCATTAGACGTCGGATAGACTGGATTATGGCGGGGTAAATCGATTCGCAGGGTGGTAATAGCTGGGTCGCGGAAATGGTCGCGTTATGGCTTACGTTGTCTATATTAAGGTTGAAGTCTTTGCTGCCTTCGCGATTTAGGTTTTCTACCCAATTGGGTACCTGGTTATATAATTGTTGCTCGCTGGTGGCCTGATGCATCGGGTCGTATCGGGACGACTGAATAAATTGTTGGGCCACTATATTGGCCCAACGATCCCATAATGTGAACAGTCCGAAATCAACCACCTTGTGACATTGAGTCTGGCGCAAGGTGCTGTTTTGCTGTGCGCCATCCAGGCTGAGTTGAGTCAGGCTAATCTGGTGCAGGGAAATATCCAGATACAGTGAGTCGACCAGGTGGTTTTGCTCGGCCACCGCAATTAGTGCGCTATCCACCAGAGCACTGACGGGTATGGCTGCTTCTTTAGTCATACCTAATAACAGCCCAAGTTGCGTTCGGTTATACCAACTGGGGACGGATATTACTACCTCGTCAGCATGGCTAGATATTTGCTGCCAGAGCATTTCAAGATGGCCAAAGGCAAGGTCGGCGTGATGCCTGATATTTGATGTACTGTTAGCAATGGGGTCGCTATTGAGTTGGTGCCAGAATCGATTATTAGTCCAGCTTGGTAGCAGCCTGGCATTGGTGGCTGCCTGTTTGCCGAGTAGTAATTTGTCCTCATCAAGCACCGCATATCCGGGGCTGGTGGTTTTATGAATACCGTCAATAGCGAGTGTGATACCCGCATCGTTAATGTCAATAAATCCTTTCGGCAACGTACCACTCCTTTATTTGGGTATTGAAAGGTTCGGTTGATTTATCAGTCTGAGTCATAATGTACTATCAGGTTTGAGTTCAGATTTGAATTCAGGTTTGAATTCAGGTTTGTAAGTGCCGAACTAGTCGGTTATCACAATAATCCTCAGCGTCGAGTACCAGTCGCTCCTGGTTAAGCTGCAGTTGATGCAGCAAAAACATCACAACGATACTGATTAGCAAGGCGACGAAAGTAGAATTAAAAGCCACCCCCAGGGATTGTGTGACCCCAGCGATATCGCCCTGAACGGCCTTGTGGGCTTGTGCTAGCGCCTGGCCAATGCCGCGTACAGTGCCAAGAAAGCCAATCGATGGAATAGCCCAGGCAATGTATCGGATCATCGATAATTCAGAATCAAGGCGATCTGATTCTGATTCACAAATAGCACGAATTGAATTTGACACATCCTGAATATTTTTGGTCGAACGAAACCGGTGCAGAGCAGTTAACAGGGCCCGTGGCAATAGAAACTGCTGCTGATTTTCAGTGAGTGCTTGCACTGGCCTTGAGTATTCACGGGCATCCTCGGGTAATATGCTGGTACCCTGGCTCAGTGGAATTAGGTCCATTGTGAGGGTGCGACGCTCTTTGGCTGTTAGTAATGACTTGTATGTCATTAAGGCTATGGCCCAAAACATTAATATGAAACAGGTTTCCTGTTCAAAATCTCGGATAACGACATAATAGGAGCGTTCCGGCACATAGTCAGCATTGGCATTAATCTGGACGGCCTGTTGTTCAAGGATAGCGGTGGCATTGGGACGGACTATTGAGACATATATACTATGAATTATTATCACTGCAATGATCAGTGAAAATAATTGAAAGATGAATTCTACGGGTAATTGTCGTTTCATCAAAATTCCTTAGATATCTACTGGAAAGGGCACAGCATTGTCGGCACTAATGGTTTCGCTAGGTATAAAATTTTCAAATGCGGTGCTGAGCCTACCTTTGCGTAGTTCCTGGGTTGGCTGTTTGAGCGGTAAGTCATCGTCCGCATCAGCTATTTGTTCCGCTATTTGTTCAGTGCCGGAATTGGCAGTTGGCTGAGAAGGCGGCTGCATCTCGGTCTCGGCGAATAAAATTAGTGGCGCTGTTAGTAACAGCCAATAGAGCAATTTTGCAGTGTGGCTGATGTTGAAAAAGTTGGTTTTTTGCTTCGAGCCATTTTTTTGCTTCGAGCCAAAGTGTGTTCGGGTATAGTCTTTAGTTTTATACGTATGAAGAAAAATCATTGCAGATAACGCCCTATTCTGAAGCCAACATCGACTCTTGGTTGGTCGCCATATTCTCTATAGGTCCAGCGTAATTCGCTAAATCTACCATGTAGATAGCTGGCGCCTCGAATAACGTGGTAGTCGCCATATTCTGGGCCAAATGGATCAATCAGGGTATCCTTTACATTATCAACAGAATAATAATCGTGTAGCCATTCTGCAACATTACCCGCGAGGCCGTATATTCCTAATTCATTGGCGGGAAATACTTTGACCGGAGAGGTGCCTCGATAGGAGTCGTTATAATTGTTGATATGGTAGGCCACCATACTGATTGCTGACTCATCGGCATAGTTGGCCTCAACTTTGAGAGGGGGCATGGTATCACCCCAGGGAAATCGGCGCGGTTCAGGCCCACTGGCATAACGCGCAGCAAAAGCCCATTCCGCCTCGGTAGGTAATCGGTAGCCAGAGTTCATGGGTAGCACGGCCTGCCATTTGCCAGCTACCTGTTCATAAGCCAGCGGCAAATTATCTTTGCTGCTAAGCCAGTTGCAGAAGGCAACAGCGTCCTGCCAGGAAAGGTTTACTGCCGGCCGGTCATCCTCAGATAACATGGCCCGACCTACGATGCCTGATTCATGGAACGGGTCGTATAATTTGTATTGTTTATTGGTTACTTCTGTATCTGACAGGTAGTAGGGTCTGGTTAACTGCACGTGTTTGCTGATCTCATTGGATCGTCGGCCAGGTTCGCGCCGGCCAGCGCCCATATCAAATTCAGCCGGCAAAATTAGTTTCAGAGTTTGACCGATGCCTGTCAGCAGTTCAGTTTCGATGGCCGCGACCCGTGCCTCTGCTTCAGTTTGAAGACGGATAAAAAGTTGTTGGGTTGCACCTGGTTGGGGTGTAATACGCGTGGAATAACTGGCATAGCCAGGTTTTTCGACGCGTATTTCATGCTGTTTGACGGTCAACGATAAGCGTAGTGAGGGATCGTTATAGGCTTTGTTGTCCACATAAAGCGTACTGTCGGCTGGTTCTACCATCAATTGAACGATGCCTAGTATGGGCAATAATGTGTAGGTTAGCATTAGGTCTTCTTCGGGCTGCAGCGACAGGCTACGTTTAAGCGGTTGATAGCCGGCTCTGGAAAGCTGAACGTTATACTGTTTACCGGGTTCAAGAATCAGTTTGACAGGCGTTTGGCCGCGATAATTTCCATTGATATTGATATTTGCGCCAGCTGGCTCAGAGCGGATTGACAGGCTGCCGTCCGATTTTTCCAATATCACGCTGGCCAGTTGTTGGTCGCTTTCTGCCTCAACAACAATGCTGGTTTGCCAGGTTTTATAACCTTTCTTTTTCAGTTGAATATTTCTTGAACCACGGATAGCTTCAACCACGGCTGGGGTTTTTGATACGGCTAGATCATCTATAAAAATTTCAGCGCCTGCGGGGTTACTGTCGAGGCTTATATTCGCCCAGCCCTGTGAAAGTGGTACCACCAGCTCCTGTTTGAGACGTTTTCCTTCTATGGAAATTTCAGTATTGTAGTCAAGGTAACGTGCCGACTGAATACGAATATCGTGCAACCCGGGTGTAATGTGGTCTATTTCTAAGGGGGTATTGCCAACCGGCAGTTGGTCGATAAATATTTCACTATTACTCGGCGGATTGGTGGTGATATGCAAAATACCGGGTAGTTTTAGCATTTCAAACGGGTAGGTCTGGTCAGGCGATTGATTGACTGTGATAGATGCTGACAAGGTTTGATAGCCAGTTTTAGTTGCTGTAAATGTATAGTCGCCAGTTAGCATTAAATACCGCCCGCCAAGCTCATAAGTAAAGCCTGAGGTAAAGCTAAAGTCATCGGCTGCTGGGGTCATTTCAATCTTTACCGCGCGGGCCAAAAATAGAAAGGCGATAGCGGCCGCCAATAGTAAAAAGGTGATGCCAATTGCCGTTGGTAACGGTTTGAGCTTGAATCCCTGTTTGTTAGTGGCGGCTGTAGCTCGCTGGAAAGGCGTGGCTTCGATAATAGTATTTTGTTCTTGCATTAAATCCTTTCTGTACAACTAATAAGTATTGGTGCGTTGCGCTGGCCACCGAGCAGGTTTATTTCCTGTTGTACTGCGCGATAACCTTTGCGTTCGCCAACAAAGGTATAAATGCCAGGATTTAATTTAAGACTGGTTGATTCCAGGCGGCCAAAGTTTTGATGTTTTAATAGGGTTATAGTGGTTTTATTGTCGGATATTAGTTCAACATTTATCGGGATTCTTGCCAGTGAAATAAGGTGCGATAAGCGATTTATCTGCTGGTTCAGGTTAGGTCCTGGTTGGCTGATGCGGGCAGCCTGAAGCAAACTTTTTTTGGCCGAAGCTAATTCGAGGTCGCTGTACATCAAGTTGGGTTGAGCAATATATTGCTGCAATGCTTTTTCCAGGGAAAGTCGGCGTGCGGCGTTTGCCAGCCCATCAGTTGCAGCAACCGCGCCTGCGATCTGGCTAAGTATGGTTTCGTATTCGTCAATTGCTCTGGGCCACTTTTCTTCGTTGCCATATTGTTCTGCAAGCGCATAATGAGCGCTCATTTCAGATTGAGTTTTTGCAATCTCTACCTGTTGTAGGCCGTCCTGCGGTTCAGGTGATTTTGGTAAAATAGATTGGGCTTGTTCGAAGGCGATTTGAGCCGCCTTGAAATCCTTGTTATTCAGGGCCGTAAATGCCAATGACATTTGGCTATTAAATGCGTTGATGGCCAGTTGTTTTTTTACTCGTTTAACAGCGGTCAGAGCATCGACCCACAGGCCATCGAGTGATAATGCTGCTTCAAACTGTGTTAAAGCCCCTGCTAAATCGCCATCGCGTTCTATCGCCTGGCCTTCACTTATCAGATTCTTTACCTGTTGTAGGTTTTCGGCGCGTAGTAACCAGGCTTTTATTTCTGGTTGATCAGGAGTAATGGCGTTCAGGATTGTAAACGCCTCAATCGCCTTGAGGGTTTTACCTTGTTGCAGCGCCAGTTGGCCAGCCTGTTGATTTCTTTCGAAAGTTGCATCCTTTGTTGCAATGATTGAGTTTAACGCGTCAATAGCTTGTTGATATTGGCTGAACGCCAGCTCAAATTCATTTTCTCGGTAGGCATCATCGCCTGCCAGGCCGCTGGCAACAACCGCCTGATAAGCGTCGGCGGCCCATATTTGCCCGCCTATATCTTCGAGCTTGATTTGTAACCGTAATAATTCTGTGGCCAAATTTTTGCCTTTCAGGGCCAGGTTTTTAAGTTTCGCCTCTGCTAAAGGTCCTATGCTGGGTTCGCTAACAGGTGCAAGTTGGCCTGGGGGAGTGATCGCTTGAGTTGTTTTACTCGGTTGTGTGTGGGTGTTACTGGTGCCAGATGGAATAGCCGGAGACATTGCAGGTAGATATAGAAATAGACCTGCGGCGATACCAACCAGCAATACCAGCCCAAATACAGCAGTCAGCGATGATATTGTATTGCGTTCCCTGGGTAGTGTATGGCTAATTTTATTTTCGCTGCCAGGATGAGCTGTGAGGCCTTGGCTCTGAGTACCGTCTGTGCGGTTAAAAGCTGCTGCGGCTGGGTCGACTGGATCGTCGATTGTTTGTGCATAGTTATCTGCAACCTGTATCAGACTATTAAAATTGACTGGTCGGTTGTAGGCTGACGGTTGCAACATACTGGTGAGTATTTGTTTGAATTCATCGGCTATTGGTAATGTGGTGGTAAAATCTTGACCGGGCTGAGCAATGTTTCGGGTAAGCGCAAAAGTAACTAATTGAGCAAAAGAATAGATATCATCAGAACTGTCGGCAGGCAGGCCTGCGTTGGCCTGAGGGCTCAGGTAGGTATCTTGATCGCTGTTAATATTGCCTTTATTGACCGGTAAACCTAAAGAAAAATCTGTAATAACAACTTTGTTGGCGGTATTAATAAGAATATTACCGGGATGTAGATTGCCATGCGCAAAACCCAGACTATGGGCGATATTCAGGCATTCTGCAATCTGTCGTAAGAATGGCCATTGTGTCTTGAAGGATAAATCTTGCGGCAATGGCCGAGTCGATGGAATGTATTGAATGCTTAAAAAATAGGTGTCTGCAAATTTGTCTATTGCCTGGGTTCGGGCGACCTGCGAATGCAGCAGGCTAGTTTGCCGCTCAATATTGTGTTGGATGCTATTAATTTCGTCGTGTGTGAGGGGTTCTTTGAACAGCTTAAGTAAAACCTGTTCATTATTGCGGTCATCAAGGGCAAGCCAGCAATCCCATTGGACATTGGTTGCGATAGGGTATTGCAGGGTATATTTGGCAGCAATTTGCTGTCCTTCAACTACTTGAATAGGCATAGATTAATTGTTGCCAGGGCTAGTTGTATTATATTGGGTAGGGCATTGTGCACAGTTTTTTGTGCTGCGTCCGATGATTGACCTAAGTTTTGCCTAACTCCAGCCTGGTATAGGCGCTTAATTCCTGCGTAGGCGCCAGGATTTGCTGTTTGACCTTGTTTGCACATTACTGTGAATCCTTTCATAGGCGTTCTAATATCTTACCAGACCGGCAATTTTCTTATTGCTCATATTCCTGTGTTGCATATTCTTTTTTGTCATAGAATATAGCGCATTGGATTCAGCAATATATATAAATTGTTGGTTTTTAGTCAGCCGAAAATTGTTTCGGAGGTTGATACGACATTGGGGCGGGTATGTCGCAGCTGTTAGCGGCTTATTCCAGTGTCTGCATGATTAATTTCCATGGCTCTTTGTTAAACAAGTTGAAGGTTCTTTGTATTTACTGAAGGCTTTTTATATTCGCTGATGGCTCTTTATATTCGCTGATGGCTTTTTATATTCGCTGATGGCTCCTTATCCGCTGATGGCTCCATATCCGCTTATATATGCTGATGGCTTTTTATATTCGCTGATGGCTCTATTCACCGCTGGCTCCAGCAGTACTGGTTTCAGGGATGGCTGTTTCAGCGATATATATATCTTTGAGTAGTTCGCGCCATTGTTTGTATTGTGCGTCAGCGGTGCCAGTGAGTTCCACCGTGCGGCCTTCTATATATAGAATAAACGGTGTTATTTCTGCGCCCAGCGATTGACTGATTTCTCGTAATGCCTCAGCATGGATTTCAGCTTCCTGACGTCTGCTCAGGCCGCTCTTAATGGAGCTAATTCCGCCTACAACTGCGCCAACGCTGGCAGCTTGTCCGGCGTAAGTGCCACTTTCGCTGCCTGCATAAATTCCAGCTGCTACCAGTGCGGCACCGCCCAATAAGCGTGAATTAGCCTGCTTTTTCAATCTTCTTAAACGGATTGCTTCATCATAGGTGGCGAAGCGCCATTCATTGTAGGAGTTTTTCATGTCACGATAGAATTTGCCGTAGTACTCATCCAGTGTGTCGACAAACAGGTATTCTCTTTGCTTGATTTTTTCAACCCGATTGAACATGCGATCAGTGGCGGCGGGTAATTGATTGATTTCAGTATTGCCAGAGCTTGATTGTTGTAAAAAACTTGAAAATGCCTCTGGTGACAAGCTGCGGGCAAATTTCAGGCTGGCTACCTGACGGATTGTCTGGATATCGCGATGGGTCAAATTTTCTCTGATGGCTAATAGGTCATTGGCAAATTCATTGTATAGATCCTGAAACGGATCCTCTCGAAGGCCGCGATAGGAAAATTTGCTTGCCTGGTCCTTGTAAGCTTTACTGAGCCATTCCCTTCCGGTTGCGTCTACGGCTTTAAATCGGGCCTGGAATAATTCACCATCGGATTGCAGGATTTCACCTGATATGAGTAGATCAACGGCGTCCGATTGATAGGGTGTTACCCGCACCGCGCCCCAATTGCCGGTCTGTTCCAGGGTGTCTTTTAGATGAAACGCGGCAAATTGAGCTTCAGCGCGGCGTACATCAGGAATAATTGCCTGTTTTTCAAGTTCTTTTTCAGAGGTTGGAATGCCTGGGTCCAGGGGCAGTATTCCAATATCCATATACAGGTGTGCAGCAAGTTCCGTGGTCGCTTGTTGCGCTGGAATTGAGTTTGCTGAAACCACCTCGGTGGTAGAACAACTAGAAATTGACAGCATCGAAAACAATGCCATGAAAAGTGCTGCTAGAAGAGGCAGTGGGCTTAAGACCTGCGCTTGGGTTGCAATCGTTTTTGCATGCATGAGCTGGCTTCCAGTTACTATTAATTATCCGTCAAAAGGGCGTTTGTGAGTGTTTATAAGTATGGTACAGGTTAGATTCATAACCCTGATTTATAGCGTTTATACTCTTCCCATAATTTTTCTTTAAGATCCAGGTCTGTTTCTGCGATGGCAGCCTCACGTAACTGCTGGGCGACAATATCATCGCCCTGGCCATCGGGAATATCTTCATTGGCCTGGCCGGCAATAGCGAGTTGAGTATCATTTTGTCCGTCTGTCGGATCGCCAGCGGGGTCAGATTCTTCAGCGTCGCCGGCTTCAGTCTCACCACCAGGTATTTCTATCACGCCCTGTCCTATAGGAATATTGGTTACGCGATCATTTGAGCCTGTTGGTGGTGGTGCCGTGGTATTGATTACAACGTCACGAGCAATATCCATATCACCCTCAAATATAATGAGTGAATCTTCTAATTCTGCATCGAGGATACTCACTTCAGGAGTTGTTGTCGGTAAAGCTGTGGGTAGGGTTGAGGGTAAATCGGGAAAGTCTGGTAAACCAATTTTGGCTTCAAAAATAGATTCAGTTGCAATAACCAAAAGAACATTAGCCTGTTCAAGGGCTATGTCGATATCAGTAAATATTGTTGATTCGGGTCCTTCCTCTATGCTAGCTGATTGTTGAACGATATCCAGGTCTTCTGAAGCAATGATAACTGCAATACGGGCCCGCGCGAGCAACTGCTCAGCTGCTTCGAGTTCTGCGGTTGATTCGGCGCTGGCAACGGCTTCGGCAGCCTCCTGTAGGGCGTCCCCCGCAGTAATCAGAGCATCCTGGGCAGCCTCAATCTCTGCCTCAAGGTCTGCATCAAGATCTGCATCAAGGTCAGTATTGTCTGCATTGGCGGCGGCTGTATTTTCAGCATTATTCTCGTCGAAAACCAGTTCGTCCGTTGGCTCTGTTGCTGCATCACTATCTGGGATGAGCGTATCTGCTGGCTCATTACCGGCAGTGGGTAAGTCGTCAGGAAATAGCGGTGGTAAATCTGCACCACCGCCAGTTTGTGATGCGTCATCTGATTCACCTGTTTCACCTGACTGTTGAGAATCACCGAGATCTTCACCAGCTTGTGATATCTGTTCGCCGGCGGTTTTAAGATCTTCAGCGGCTTTCTGTTTGCCGGCCTGCTGTCCAGACTTACCTTCGTTCGCACGCGCATCAGGTGACGAGATACCTGGGTCAGTTTTTGTAGAAGGTGCGGACGAGGGGATGGAAGCAGATGGCATGGAAGGTGCTGGGTTGGATGTTGGTGAGGGGGCGGGCAATGATGGTGATGAACCCTGGCCGGGCGCCGGACTGCCTGGTGGTGCTGGTTTTGATGTTGGTCTTGATGCTGGCCCAGAAGCGGGTGAAGAAGATGGGTCAGAAGAAGATGACGAGGATGAGCTAGGGCTTTTGCAGGCCCCAAGGCTAAGCAATAGCATCAATGTGGTAATCCACAGCAGGCGATTGCTAATATTAAATCTTGGTATTTTTAGTCGTTTCTGCAAGTTGGGCATTTTCCGTGCCTTAAAATCTATAATTTGATCTGAATTGGCGGCAATTATATCTGTCCATTACTGACAGTTGGTCTGGTTTGATAACCATAGCAAACAGGCTGCTAATTTGAAGCACAATTATTTCATAGGCAATATGAAGTTTAGCTGAACAAATTATCAACTCAGATGTTGCTGTGTTGGTTGTAGATAATTTGCTTCATGTCATCAGACTCCTGCCTTTTTCGTTTCATTTAGCCTTAATTAGACATGCTAGTAAGACATGCTAGTAAGAAATAGTGCTTATGCGTTGCGTTAATAAACATTTTGTTCAGATTACATTCAATTGATACGTCCATACGACGTATCGGTTTTTGTGGATGCCTGGAAAGTTACTCAGTATCAAGGCTGGTTCGGATAAAAACCAATGTTACATTAAGTAGGACCCTGTTAATGGCCAAAATGTTCAATTCAAATTTTGCTGATTTTCCTTGTCACATTGGTCGGCAACTTTTAGCCAATCAATCAGACTGTCTCTGGTTGGCGGTATGAATGGATATATGGTTGCACACTAGTGCACTTGGACACTAAAGAGTGACGGCAGATATTTGCTGCTGATGGTTATGGCAGTAAGAGGTGGTACATCAGGGTGGGTGTATCGCCGCTGTTGATTGTTGGATTTGAATAGCCTACTGTGATGAACTAATGTCGTCATAGAGGACCAAAAATAAATACATGATGAGATATCGCCGAATGGAATTAAAACGTCTTTTGTTGCTGGCATTGACTGCTATGTTATCAGCCTGTACTACCAGTGTTGTGGTTGAGGGCTCGGCGCCAACGCCGTTGGTAAAAAAAATACCTGCTAATGTGGCTGTATATTTCAGTGAAGAATTTAAGACTTTTACGCATGAAGAATCGATTGAACAGGCCGGCAACTGGAAGATAGACCTGGGCAATCAGAATCTTGATTTTTTTCGCAATTTAATTAATTCAATGTTTACATCAGTGATAGAAATTGATTCAGCTGAACTGACAGAGGCGCAACAGAACAGCCTTGATGGACTAGTGATTCCTGTTATTGATAAATATGGCTTTCTCACCCCTGCGGTGTCGGGGCTAAAATTCTACTCGGCATCGATACACTATAAAATTTCTGTGCTGGATAATCAGAATAATAAATTGGCTGATTATACAGTGGTTGGTTACGGTAAAAGCGAAGGTGGAACCTTTGGCGCCGGTAAAGCGCTGGGTGAGGCTACTCGACTAGCAATAAGGGATGGCGGGACACGAATCGCTGTTGACCTAAGTTCGCAGCCAACAATTAAAAAATGGCTGGCAGAAAAAATCCCTGGGGCGCAAAAATGAGAAATAGCTGCCTGGTGGTCGTTGCAATAAGCCTTTTGACTAGCTGCGTTACCTCTAGAGTGGAGGAAATTCGAACCGCAACAACGGGTATGGATTTTACTGATGAGGCTTTGGTGATACTTGGTCGAGCTAGTTATAATGACCGCGAGACTGAAGAGAGTTTTACCGACTGCCTGGCTGACGTGTTGGCCAGAGGTGAACAGCCCGTTAGTATAATCCCGCAAAAACAATTTAAGGATTCTCTCTACCCCTGGTTTGAACCTAGGACGGCACCAGCGACTAGTGATGACCTGGTAAGGTTGTTCGCCCAGCCAGGTGTTCGTGAACGAATAGAAGCATCTAATATTCGTTATTTAGCATGGATCGAAGGCGATACAGTGACTGTAGATCAGGGTGGTAGCTTCAGTTGTACGGTTAGCACCTTTGGCGGTGGTTGTTTCGGTATTACTTATTGGGAACAGGATGCCTCTTATGAAGCATCCATCTGGGATCTTGAGAATTTATCTTCCGCCGGGGAAATCAGCGCAGACGCCAATGGAACATCCTATCTGGCAGGCGTTATCGTACCCATTCCTATTATGGCGCGCCCAGGCAATGCAGCCTGTAAGGCCCTGGCGGGTCAGCTAAAAACATTTTTGAAAAAACAATAACTAAACTTCGCAATTTATAAGGCTTATGTCAATGGATCTTAAAAGAAGTTTTATCTGCCTGAACTTCAGCCAGAGACCGGCCGGGAAATAACTTTGAAAGTTTGGTGCAGCGTAACACCAATGGATGGGCTAAGTTCTCCATTAACCATGCGTGGTCGATAACGCATTCCTGATACGTAGGCTTTAAACAACTTTTTCTGGGCATTTGGAATGTTGCCATCCACCACCTTAACCAAAAAAACACGGCCGTCTTTTCTGATATTATATTGAACGTCAACATAAAGTTCCTCACCTACTTCTACAGCAAGCGGGTGTCGAGATAACATGGGTTGCATCTCCTCAGTGGGGAATAATCGCGTCGCTGTGCCGAATAACTCGTCTATGAGTAGCTCATTATTATTTTCTAACAGTTTTTGATAAGCCTGGTGGTATATTGTTGCTGCTTTTGAATCAGAGGTAATAACGTAGGTATCAGCCAGGTCAACCAGTGAGCGGGCCTGGTCGGTACTATCAGAGTTGGGGTTTGAGGTTATGATTTCTGTGGCCCGTTTCATGTTGGCTTTGATTTTAGAGCGTCCGCCACCCTGCAAATAATGTGCTCTGGACAAGCCTTTTAAGGGTTCAATTAGCCTCGGGTCGTTAGCGCCATATTGCTTTTCTATAATTGCAATTGAGCGTCTATACAGGTTGATTGACTGGCGAAATAAACTATCCTGATAGACCTTGGGTTCCTCCAGGTTTTCGACGGCACTACTATCTGCGTTGGTAAAAACAATGGCATGTTGTGCTGTCTGGGGATTGTTCAGGGACATCGCAAAACCGCGATCAGTAAAGTAACCGCCTAACTTAAATAAGGTGGGGAGGATAGCCACATTGTCATCGCCGTGGATATGTTCGACGATGGTTAGATTAAATTTCTGTTCTCTATCAGCAAGGACCCCGTTGCCCTGGCGGACATTCATTTTGACCAGGGATTCAACAATTGGTAGTTGATTGCTGGAAAAAACGCCATCCTGACGGTGGGATATATGTTGCGCCCGACGTAATGATTGTCGCGCTTCGGCGTACTGACTGGTTACATTTTGGACGCTAGCAAGGGCCATTAATAAGTCAAATAATTCCGCATTGAACATTCCCGCTGATTCTGTGAGTGTAATAGCCTGATTGAATCGTTTAATAGCAGTTTTAGGGTCGTTAGCCATAGCGTCAATGATGGCGGCATTGCTAAGCGCCTTAGGGTAAAGGGTTGCATCAGGCTGAATCAGCGGTTCGGTTTTTTGGCCATTCGCGATGTCTGTTGATAGCGCAGCACGATCTGATATTACCTCCGAAAATAGTGCCAGCAGCTGGTTCATTGATTGCTGGGCTTCAACAATTCTGTTTGCATGAAGATGGTTGAAAGATTGTTCATGCTGCGCCTGTAATTCTGCTTGACTAAATTGCAGGTTTTGATTGAGATAGCGCTCTATTTCCGTTGCTTGCAAATTTGGGTTATAGCCGGCGAGCAGCGTTAAGAATAAAAAAGCTATTGTGGAATAGGTTTTTATAGAGGGTAAATAGGTTCTTATAGAGGATAGATATGCAGTTTTTTTTATTTTCATTTTATACCTGCCATGATGGGTTTTAGTCTCAGATTGTATGAAAAGTTTGTAACAGGCGCACCTGTTTTGTTTCTACCGGTTCGCCCTTATCGAGTCGTGGTCGGAATTTGGATTTTCGGAGTACCTCGCGCATTAGCCGGTTTATTTTCGGCGGTGTGTTATTCGAGGCTGTGGTAATGTTATAGACGTTGCCCTCAACGCCCACAGTAAATATCAGTTCTATCGCAAGTTGTGCAAGTACTTCATGATGTTGCAGTCTGAGTGGTAATAATTGTGTCAACTGGGTACGTAAAAACTGAAACGGGCTACCTATAGTATGCGCGTATTCTCTTTTGCTGCTCGAACCCACTGATCGCTCGGCTATCTGTAGATTGTAGTTATTGCCGAGCAATGGCAGGAAAAACTCCTGTGGTGGCAGGGAAGCAAGAAAAAGTTTTTCCTGAGCATTAAGTCTTTGAATATCTGATGTGCTTCTGCCATAAAGTCGGTTATTGATCTTATAAAGATTTAGATCCTGTGTGTCTCTGCCCTCATTGAGTAACTTCGCAAAGGCTATTTTTCGTGGTCTGGAAAAATGCCGTGTACGCTGTGTATTATTCATGATGGCCCAGGCGAGGCGATAATAATCGGCTGCCTTAGTATCAATTGCTGACATTGTATAGGCGTCAGCGAGTTGTAGATAAAACTGGGCTCGTTGCTGGGTGGTGATATACTTGCTTGATTCAACCAGTGGCAGGACGGGTTCAAGTAATTTATGGCTACAACAAAATTTTTGTAGCCGTCGTACCATCGCCTGCTGGTAAATAGTTTCAAGCAACTGGGGGTCAAATTCTGACATGTTGGCACGGATAAGGTTTTCACTTTGATTAAGCGAGCGCCTTGCGTGTTCAAGCTGACCTGTTGTAATGTACCAATGATTAATCCTGGTGAATGCTGGTATGAGTGCCATTGGGTCGTTAGTGATATTATGTTTGGCAATAAAAAAGGCGAACTGCTGTTGCTGGTTTGCCTGACGTATTTCTTCTTTACCAATATGAATATGAGTCATTAAATCAATCCCGGCGAGCTGGCGCGCCGAATAAACGCCTTCATGCCGGTGGCTGATATGCTGTGCGCGTTGAATTGCAGCAACCGCTTCGGTGTATTTGCCCAGGGCAATATAGCTTCTTGCTAGACCGATTAATGGCGATGTTAAGTCAATTTGATAAATACCTGATGTTGTTTCCAATTGTTTGATCAGGGCCAGGTAATGTTCTGCGGCGCGTTCAAATGATTGGTCATTTTCCAGACTAAGTGCTTGTTCAAGAGTGGCTTTCTGGTTGGTAACCAGGACATTGGCAGTGGTGTTAAGTTTATTCGGGACGATCGGTTGGTCCTGGCTAGTTTGATCTAACGTCGTGCCAGGGTCAAAAATTGTGCCAGAGTCTAGAGGCCGAATGCTATTTGATAAGTCAGTATTTGGCAGGAGCGGCAAAGACGGGGCTGATAGTTCTGATGGCGCTGACTCCTGTGCAGCGTAAGTACTACTGATGAATGCGTTGGCAAAACAAACATTGGCCAGGCAAATAGTATCCAGAGCGGCGAAACAGTTGCCAATGACCATTAAAATGCCTACAAAGGTATAGTTCTTAAACATCTGGATTGCCGTTTATACACAGGTTTTGGTTGGGAGTATGTCAATCAACTTTAAATCAAATTTTACTTAAGTGGCACTGGTCTTTGCCTACTTTACGCTTAAGCGGCCGGTTTAAGATAGTCGGCAATTTACCTTACAAGAAAATAAAGCTGTGAAATAAAGTAACAGAGAACTTTTTCTCTGTTCTATCGGTCTAAGTATCTGATATGTTGGTTGAAAGCCTTAATGAAATCTTTCGCGATGGTTTTGCAAAGATAAATGTTTGATAACAAAATTCTGTTATTTGGTGATTAATGATGCTGCAGGTTATGAAAATCATTCAGTTGAAATCTCTTTATTTGTACTGTGTGTTGGCGCTTTTTTATGCCAGTGCGGCTGTGGCAATGTCGGAGGAGGAAGAGGTCAAATTAGGCGCTGAGGAACACCGTAAAATCATTGCCGCGTTTGGTGTTTATCGTAATAAAGAATTACAGACCTATGTCGAGCTGGTGGGTAATCGAGTCGCCAAGGAGAGTAGTCGTGCCGAGCTTATTTTCCATTTTACTATTCTAAACGACGATATCCTGAATGCCTTTGCATTGCCCGGAGGCTACGTTTATGTCACGCGGGGGATGTTAAGTCATATGAATTCAGAATCAGAATTAGCCGCTGTACTGGGCCATGAGATCGCCCACATTACTGAAAAACACGGCCTTCGGTCTCAGACTCGGAGCAAAATAGTCGGTGCAATTGCAACTATTGGCGCTATAGCTACTGGCACTCCTGGCGTTTATGAATTAGGCAACCTGTTTGGTGGTGTGTTGCTCAAGGGCTATAGCCGTGAATTCGAACTGGAAGCCGATGCTGTGGGTGCTCAATACATGGCTAAAGCTGGTTATTCACCTGAAGCGATGTTGAAAACTATAGAAATATTGAAAAGTAATGACCGACTTGAAATCGAACATGCGAGGATCGAAAAACGTGCCCCCGAGGTATATCACGGTTTTTTGTCTACTCATCCAGACCATGACACACGCTACAAAGAAGCGGTTCGAGAATCTTTGGTATTGCTAGAGGATTATGATGAATTTATACGTCAGGATGAGTTTCTGGAGAAGCTAAATGGCATGACTTATGGTGACGTTCGGCAGGTGGGGGTAGTGCGCAAAAATACTTTTTTTCATCCAAAACTGGGTATCAAAATAACATTTCCTGAAGGTTGGAGGATCGAAACCACGCGCCGTGGTGTGCAGGCAGAGTCGGTTACCGCTAATGCTATATTTGCCGTGAATACTGGTCGTATGAATAGTAAATTAACGCCGAAGGAATATCTTGAGCAGAAGTTAGGAATGGATATTAGAGAAGGGCGCGAAGTGAGCGTGTCAAAGTTAAAGGGCTTTTTGGGTATAGTTAATAGGGCAGACTCTCCTTTTGGTCCTCGGCCTATGCGGGTAGCCGTATTATATGATCAGCGAAAACGGCTGGTATATATATTATCTGGCGCTGGCAAACATGATCTTCGCAATATTGCTGATGACCGTAATTTTATTAAGACTATATTTAGTTTTGACCTTATGAACCGCGATGATAGAAAAATCGCGCATAAACCCAAGTTGCAAATAGTGCGTGCGGAAGCAGGGGTAACTATGGAAGAATTGGCGGAGGAATCTCCGATTACTAATTATGCGCTCGACAAGTTGCGAGTGATGAATGGCCTATACCCAGATGGTCAGCCCGAAGCTGGGCAATTAATCAAAATTGTCGATTAGCTACCCACTGGAGTTCAGAAACCTGTGTATAGTAACGCTGCTATTGCAGCGCACTGTTGCAGAATAGACCATTACAAAATACTCCCTGGTTAAAATACTCTAACCAAATCTGTGAGCAGGGCGCACCAATTAAACGTTACCTTTATAGGTTACATTGGCCGAAATGGCGCTTAATCAAAGATTCTCAAAACATGCGCTGATTATCTATGGCAGAATGTTAGTCATCAGTCCATCGAAGAGAGTTTGCCTATGTCTAGTGCCAATACACCTGTATTGATTGGAGTTTCTCAAATATTACAACGAATTACCGACCCTGGCCTGGGCAAAGAACCGCTTGCTATGATGCTTGACGCGGTGACCCAGGCGGCGGAGGACGCCGGGAATGTGGGTTTGTTGAGTGAAATTGAGTCAGTGCGGGTTATTCGTGGTATTTGGCGCTATCAAAACCCAGCACAGTATATTGCGGAGCAGCTTGGTCTGGTGGGCATTGAAACCATGGGCACGCCCATGGGTGGTAATTCAGTACAGTCGGCCGTTAATCAATCGGCGTTAGAAATTAGTCGGGGGGAAAAGTCCCTGATTGTATTAACCGGTGCAGAAAACGGTAATAGTCAGGCTAAGGCCCGTAAAGCAGGCGTTGATCTATCTGTTACTGAAACCCCAGGTAAATATTCGCGCATGCTGGCTAAAGATGTAGTCATGAGCAGCGAAGGTGAAATTAAGCGGGGTTTAAGGTCGCCTATTCTTGTTTATCCAATATTTGAAAATGCCCTCAGATATCAGCGCGGTGAGTCCATTGATGCCCATCTACAACGTATATCGGAAATGTGGGCCGGATTTAGCGATATTGCCACTGGCAACCCTAATGCCTGGTTACAGGAACCAACCGATGCAGCCACAATACGCACCGCATCGGCAAAAAACCGCATGATTAGTTTTCCGTATCCAAAGTTGATGAATTCTAATAACGCGGTTGATATGGGCGCGGCGCTGATCATGTGTTCCGTTACCAAGGCTCGGCAATTAGGTATTGAGGAGTCAAAATGGGTTTATCCCTGGGTGGGTACAGATGCTCATGATACCTACTTCCTGTCTAACCGAGATAATCTATATTCTTCGCCAGCGATTCGAATTGCGGGCACAAGGGCGTTGGAGCTCGCTGGTTTAGGGGTTGATGAGCTGGATCTGGTGGATGTTTATAGCTGTTTTCCTGCGGCGGTGCAGGTTGCTGCCAATGAGCTAAAGCTTGATTATAAAAAACCGTTGACGATTACCGGCGGATTAACCTTTGGTGGTGGGCCACTGAATAATTATGTGATGCATAGTATTGCTCGGATGGTGGAGTTATTGCGCGAGCAGAATGCCAGCAAAGGGTTGATTACTGCTAATGGAGGTTATTTGACCAAACACGCCTTCGGCATTTATTCTGCGCAGCCGCCAGAGTTTGATTTTAAACATCAAAATGTGCAACCAGAGGTGGATGCAACACCTACTAGAGAAGCGGTTGATGAACATGAGGGACAGGTGACTATCGAATCGTATACGGTAATGTTTGATGCTAATGGGCCGGCAACCGGACATGCAGCATTATTATTGCCCGATGGTCGCCGTACCTGGGGTTATGTAGAAGATCGAGATTTGGCGCTTGAAATGACCCGGGTGGAATTTTGTGGTAAATCCGCAGCGTTAGATTCAAATGGGATATTTAAAGTCGGTTAATTTGTCCTGAATTGATCGACATTCCCTCGTCGGTGAAAGATGTATTGTTGTCACTGTTTATGCTTGTCCTGATAATTTTCTGCAGGAAATCATAGATTGGCAACTATGGTAGTGATATGAACAAATTTTTAAAAAAAATGGGCTATGGGCCAGCAGATCGGGTACTTATTACCCATATAGATGATATTGGTTTTAGTCATGCGGCCAATATTGCCGCTTCAGCCTGTTTGCAGACAGGTGCTGCCAGTTGTGGATCAGTGATTACTGCGGCACCCTGGTTTACGGAATTTGCACAAATTTGCCAGCAATACCCTGCTTTTGATATAGGGGTTCATCTGACCTTGACTTCTGAATTTCCTTTATATCGCTGGTCAGCGGTGAGCCATTGTGGGCCAACCTCTGGTTTGCACGATCAGTCAGGTTATCTATGGCAGCGCCGAGGAGCGGCAGTTGAACATGTCTCAGTCGCAGAGGCGACGGCTGAAATGCGCGCGCAGATTGAACGGGCCCTGAAAGCAGGGCTGGAAATTAGTCATATCGATACCCATATGGGCAGCGTAGTCGACCCAAAGTTCCTTAGGAGTTATCTTGACCTTGCCAGAGAATACGCCGTGCCGGCTTTTTTACCGAATATTTCCCGAGACCGATTGCAGGCGCTGGGTAAAATCGAGCAGTTAGATAGCTATATGGACATTCTTGAAACGATCGATAGTCAAGCAATTCCAACCCTGGATGAAGTGATTATCGACACCTTGTGGCCACAACATCTAGTTACCCAATTGTCCGCGCATCCATTGCGGTCCGCATCTGGGTCAGATTCTGAACAGGAGGCAGCGGTTTCCATTAAAGCGCAATATTATCGGGACCTGATAACGTCCATTAAACCAGGATTGACGCATTTATTATTTCATCCTGCCAAAATGAGCGATGAGTTAAGCGCAATTGATCAGTTAACCTGTGCGTCTCGGCATGCTGATTATCTGGCCTTTAGTGATCCCAGTCTAAAGCAATTTATTGACGCATCCGACATCCATTTGATCGGTTATGGTCAAATAAAGGAATTCTTGTAGTTATGAAGTTAGACCAACCTGCGGACCACAAACTAAAAGTGAGCCTGGCGCAAGATAGTGGCATTAGAGCCAATGCGCTGGCGCCCGATTTGAATATGATCCGCGCCTGTTTTCAGCAAACAGATCGTTTCCCTGAGCTACGTAATCCGCATATAGAACATAGAGTTAGTGCATCGGTGCGAGCTCAGGCGAAATCCTCGGCAGTCCTGATCGCCATTAGAGCAGGTGAGTCTGCCACTGTGCTGGTGACAAAAAGACAGGCGAATATTCGCTTCGCAGGCCATATTTGTTTTCCAGGCGGCGGTACTGATGCTGATGATGGATCTGATCGGGTAACAGCATTGCGGGAAGCAGAAGAAGAAATTGGCTTAAATCCAGAGGATGTGGAGGTACTGGGTTGCCTGGGCGAATATTATACTCAGACAGGTTATCGAATACGGCCAGTAATTGGCATAGTAGGTGCAGATGCGAAGGTGGTATCAAATCCAGCCGAAGTTGCTTCTATCTACGAAATTTCTTTGGCCAGGATGCTCGACCCGGCGAGTTACGACCTTAATTGGCATAATAAGGACCGTGCTCATTTTTCAATTTCGGAGCAGGGCATTAGAATTGCTGGGCCCACTGTTTCAATGATGATTGGCCTGGTTGAAGCCCTGTCGTTGTTTGCGAATACGAGAACATCTTGAAAATTTGACCAAAAGCGCTTTTCGGGATTATATCGACTAAGAATTAGTGGGTTAAGCGTTCGACGGGGCTAGCTTTTTTTTGTTCTATTTTTGGTCATTTATTTTGGTCAATGTGGCTGCTATCTGGTTGATGTTCGCAGTTGTCAGATCGACACATACGAAAATTCTGTAGATGCGCCGCAGCCAGTATCAGGCCGCCAATAGTTGTTACCACACGTTCGCCTCTGGCGCCAAATATGTCATGGCCAAAGATCGCGGTGAAAGTGAGAATGCATAAGCCGATTACTCCGAGTATCAAAGTGAGTCGATCCTTATGTTTTCTACAGCCTACAGAAAGGGCTATCAGGCTTGTCGGTAAAATAAATACCAGAATCATCAGATGAAAGTATTTTTCATCTAGCAGGCTACCCTGGGCTATGGGGAATAAGGTGAATAGTAACGGCAGAGCAAGACAATGTAACATGCATGCGCCGCTGAGAAGGACTGCCAGGCCATCTAACTTATTGGTTTGCTGTTGGGGTTGTTTGACTTGCATTATTGGGTCCGGCTTCGAAGTGCCTATCATATACTACTAGTTTCGCTGAATTCAATTCGGCAGCAGGAATATCTGACTGCCAGGGGTCTGTATTGCTGATTTTCAGGCAGACTGGAGTACTTGTCAAAGGTACATTAGATGGCGCATCATATACTTCGATAAAACCAAAATCTAGACTGGTATGAACGCAGCTAAGGTCTATAATGCGTCGAAAATTCGATGGTAACACTTATGTCCAAGCGACCATTTTTTAGTCAGATATTTGCCCGTTCACCAATTTCTCCAATCCAGGAACATATGAAGGTGGCTTTTAGTGCCGCAGTCTTATTACCTGACTATTTTGATGCGTTACTCAAACCGGACTGGCAACAGGCGCGGGAAATAGGCGCGGAAATTGTAAAGCTTGAGGAAGCAGCTGATACCATTAAGCGTGATGTCCGGGCTAACTTGTCAAGTAGCCTGTTTATGCCTATTTCACGCAGTGACCTTCTGGAATTGCTGAAGTCGCAAGACAAAATACCCAATCGTGCGAAGGATATTGTTGGCCTCAGTCTAGGTCGAAACATGGAGTTTCCCACAGAGCTTGGGCCTTTGTTACATAAATTTGTTGATAAATCTGTGAGTGCCGCTGCGCTGGCTAAAAGTACTCTGGAAGAGCTAGATGAGTTGTTGGAAACTGGCTTTAGCGGCCGCGAGATTGATTTGATATCTGATATGATAACTAGCCTTAATACTGCGGAGCATGAGACAGATATCATCCAGCATGAGGTACAACAAATGCTCTATAAACTGGAAAAGCAGTTTCACCCAGTGGATGTGATGTTTCTCTATAGGATTATCGACTGGATTGGCGATATTGCCGACAATGCCCAGTCGGTAGGAAATCGGATGTTATATATTATTGCCAGATAATTATCTTTCCGGCGCTGGGATTGCTGAACCCGCCGGGTTTGAGCGTAATTAATAATGTAGCTGAGATCAGCAAGACTTATAAACCATGTTTTTACGTCAACTTGTACCGGGCATTAAACAGCGGATTAACAAGCTAGCGAGCAGCATGAATCAATTAAATTTAGTGAGAAAAAGTGAGTTTCCATGGAAGTGATTGCAGAATACGGTTCTGTATTGTTGATGATGACAATAGTATTCGGTTTTTTTATGGCCTGGGGTGTGGGAGCTAACGATGTTGCCAATGCAATGGGTACCTCTGTCGGGTCTAAAGCCATTACCATTAAACAGGCGATTATTATTGCCATGATATTTGAATTCGCTGGTGCTTATCTGGCGGGCGGGGAGGTGACGGCGACTATTCGCAAAGGTATCATAGACCCTGATTTATTGGGCCAGACACCAGAGTTGCTTGTTTTTGGTATGATGGCCGCGCTGCTTGCTGCAGGTATCTGGTTGTTGGTTGCCAGTGCCATGGGCTGGCCTGTGTCAACCACACATACTATTGTTGGCGCAATTGTTGGTTTTGCTAGTGTGGGTATTTCAGTGGATGCCGTGAACTGGTCCAAAGTTGCGGAAATCGTATCTTCATGGGTTATTTCGCCCATTATGGCGGGCACCATATCGTTTTTATTGTATCAAAGTGTACGCAAGTTTATTTTTGGTGCAGCTGATCCTTTTATTGCCGCTAAGCGTTATGTGCCAGTGTATATATTTCTTATGGGGTTCATCATTGCTCTGGTGACTATGATGAAGGGCCTAAAACACGTTGGGCTAAACTTATCCTTTGAACAATCGGTGCTCTATTCGGTTATTTTCTCATTATTACTGGTCGTTATTGGAGTATTTTTCCTCAGCCGGATAAAGCGCGAGAGCGTTTCCACAGACCATAGTCTGATGAGTGTAGAAAAGGTTTTCGGCGTGTTGATGGTATTTACCGCCTGTTCGATGGCCTTTGCCCATGGATCAAACGATGTGGCTAATGCCATTGGACCGCTGGCTGCTGTGAATTCTGTTATTGAAAGTGGTGGGATGGTAGAGGCCAAATCTGTCATGCCCGCATGGATCCTGCTGTTGGGTGGTTGTGGCATTGTGGCCGGCCTTGTGATGTACGGCCATAAAGTGATCAGGACAATTGGCAGCAACATTACTGAACTGACGCCCAGTAGCGGTTTTGCGGTTGTGTTGGCGGCTGTCACAACCGTTGTTATTGCATCGGGTTATAGTCTGCCTGTTTCTACGACGCATACATTGGTAGGGGGTGTTCTTGGGGTTGGTTTAGCGCGTGGCATTGGTGCGCTCAATCTTAGGATCGTGGGTACTATTTTTGTTTCCTGGGTTGTAACCTTGCCAGCTGGGGCATTATTGTCTATTTTGTTTTTCTTTATCTTTAAGGCAATTTTTACTTAAGCCGTGTTAACGGGTGGGTAAATATGGCCTGTTCTAGGCGGGCGTTCAATTGAAGCTGAAATTAGCGATTCAAAATTACAAATAACCTCGTTAGACTACTGACAACATAAAATTAGACGCTTATATAATCTAATTATTAGTTAGATTATTTTAATCAAAGCCAAATACCAAGCAGGGGTACATATGCCATATTCAGATAAAACCGTTATTGTCACAGGGGGTGCAGGTGCCCTGGGCCAGGCTGTTGTTGAGTGGTTTTCAAGTCAGGGCGCAAAAGTCGCTGTACTGGATTATTCAGATGACCTGTTAGCCAAGGCCTTTCCTGAACCGTCTGAAAACCATAGCTACATAGCTTGCGACCTTACGACGCGTGAAGGCTGCAAAGAGGCTGTCGGTCGGGTTATTCGTGAGTTGGGCCCAGTTGATATCCTGGCTAATATTGCCGGTGGTTTTTTAATGGGTGACCCGGTTCATGAAACATCTGATGAAACCTGGGACTTCCTGTTTAATTTGAACGCTCGCTCGATTATGAATATGAGTGCGGTAGTGGTGCCTGTTATGTTACAACAGGGATCAGGCAAGATTGTCAATGTTGCGGCCCGAGCAGCGCTGGCCGGCGCTGCTAATATGGGGGCATATACCGCTACCAAAGCTGCGGTAATGCGATTGACTGAAAGTATGGCGCTTGAATTGCGTGAAAATAAAATTAATGTTAACGCTGTGATGCCGAGTCTGATTGATACTCAGCGCAACAGGGACGACATGCCGGGTGCGGATTTCTCTAAATGGGTAACCCCACAACAGATAGCTAATGTGATAGGTTTTTTGAGCTCTGATAATGCCGCTGCCGTGCATGGAGCAAGCATTCCTGTTGACGGCTTGAGCTAATAAGGCTTAAATTATTGGCAGTTTTCGTTAATACCTAAGCCAGTCAATATGAGCGAAATCGTAAATGTCTGGTCGTTTACGGTTTCCTTCTGGGTTTTTGAAGTGATTTTGAATAAAGCGACTAAGCGCCTCATTGGCGTAGATGGAGCCTGGTTCTAAGTTCTAAGTTCTATAGTGCTCGACTTGCTTATGATTGCAGAGGCGACAGGTTCTAGTTAGTGCTCCTTGGCATATTTTGTCTCAGTGAGCAAAGGTGAAGGATGATGGCGGATAGTATTAAACCCTGGCAGCGGCAGTCGTCAAAGCAGCTTGTTGACTGCAAAATTTTTACAGTTAATGAGTCTGTTTCGATTTCTCCAGAGACGGCAAAGGCGCACAACTTTTATTTTATAAATTCAACCGATTGGGTAAATCTGGTGCCCGTTACGGCCAATAACGAGTTGGTGTGCATTCGTCAGTATCGGCACGGATTCGAAAACATTACCCTGGAAATACCGGGTGGTATGGTGGACCCTGGCGAAAGCCCAGCGATTGCCGCGGTGCGTGAATGCCTGGAGGAAACGGGCTATGAAGCTACAGAAGTCGAATCGTTAGGTGTACTGAACCCTAATCCGGCGATTTTTAATAATCGGTTGCATACTTATATTGCACGCGATGTCCATTGTGTTGCTGACATAAATAACACTTCTACTGAACACACTGAGGTTGAATTGATACCTTTGCCGGTTGTTAAAGATAAATTGATGGCTGGTGAAATTAATCACGCGCTGGTGGCGGCAAGTCTCTGGCGTGCCTTATATCTACTACAAACTTAATTGCTGAAAAATTGAGTACTGAATAGCTTCTGACGGCATTAGCCGTTAGGTAGTTCATCAAGTTCGGGTTGATCTATTTTGTCAGCGTAATCTGCTGTTAATGGCTTGAAAGTAATATTAGCCGGTAAAATCTCCTGTATTTTCTGGTTAAATTTCGCCAGTACTTCAGCTAATAAGCTGAGTTGTTCTGCTTCATCTATTTTTTTTATTGAAGGGTATAAGTTTAGTATCTTTATTGAATGATTAAGTGCATCTAATTCTGATTGCAGCTGTTGATTGAGTGTTTCGTATCGGCGCTGGGCGCTACTAAACAACTTTTTTGACATACAATATCTGCCGGATAACTAAGAGTAGTGTTCAGGGTAAGTGGGATGATACAGGTTCACAACAACCTGTATCGATATCAGCGATTTAAGCTGTAATAATTTCTCCGAGCTGGTTTTTATGTCGGTTCTTATGCCCGTTCTTATGCCCGTTCTTATGCCCGTTCTTATGATAGTTATATAAGCTACAATTAATCTACTAGACGGGATGAATTGAACCGAATGCAAGTAGGTGCCCAGGCAACCAGGCCGCCCCCCTTAGCTACGCCTATTGAGCGGCAACAGAATGTGCAGCGAAGATCGGGTCTTGAACTAGATCAGGCGCAAAATGTCATTGGTCAGGCAACTGCTGGTCCAGACGCAGAGCAGCCGCGAAAACTTAGCCCGCCTACAGAAGTCGAAACTGCCAATGCTGTAGAAAACCGGGCAGTGAAAAGTGGCAATGAGCAACCGCTTTCAGATTCTGAGAGGCTGGTACTCGCTAAGGAAATCGAGTCACTGTCCAGGCGAGACAAGGAGGTCAGGACCCATGAGCAGATACATGCATCGCTTGCAGGTGCCTATGGCGGACCGCCTCAGTTTCAATTTCAAAAAGGCCCCGACGGTGTGCTTTATGCAATTTCTGGTCATGTAGCTATTGATGCCTCGCCGGTTCAGGGAGATCCAAAAGCTACGATTGATAAAGCTCAGACTATTAAAAGAGCGGCCTTAGGGCCCTCAGATCCAAGTTCTGCAGACCGAGTAGTCGCGGCGAAAGCCAGCGCGATGCAGGCCAAAGCAAGTAATGAATTATCAAAGTTAGTTGCGCTTGAAAACCAGACAGGCGCGAATGGTTTTTCTTCAATAGCCTGATAAATTAACCAGTTTTAGCTGCCGTGAGTCATAAGTTTCGGGTCTTTTCATAAGTTGCCCAGGTCAATGCAATTATTGGCTGCTCGTGGGGGTATTAAATTGTCCAGTGGCCGGTAAATTGATAACTTTTTCCATAAATTCGTCATTTCCTATCATCAATGGAGGGGTTATGGGCAGGGTCAAAAAGCTGCACATATCGCCATTCTTGGTGCCATAAACGGCAAGATAATCAGGTGCCAGGGTTTTATTATCACGTTGCGGTTTGTGCTGAGGTTATCGAGCATCTGCAGTCTTTAAGGTAGAATCAGTCTTTGACGGAATCTGGGCCCAATTATATGCGCTTGTCGGTATTAATATTTTTTATTGTTTTTGTTCTAGAGGTTGTTTTTATACAGCTGGCTCAGAGTAATGATAAACCGCTAGATCAAAAGAATTTGGCTGAATTGAAGCAGGAGTTGAGGTTAGACCGCACTGACCTGAAGGTTTATTACCATATTGGTCGTACTTATCTTGGTTTAAATCCTGCGCCAGCAACCCAGTCTGATGTTAATAGTGAGCTGCAGGCATCCAGTGTTTATTTTGAAGATGCGTTGCTACAAATCTCTGAAGGTGATCAGCGAGCAGCCGTGATTCAACTGTTAAATGCGATTAAACAAGATGAAACTAATCTTGCGGCTTATATGCTGATGGCAGAAACCTATCATGATATGCGCTTACCAAAGGGTGCTGAATATTATTTGCGAAAGGCGCTGGAGCATGGTGCTGATCCTAATTCTGTGCTGGTGCCCCTAGGTCAGGCGTTGATTCAACAAGAAAAATACTCATTGGTTTTAGCTGATTTGCCATTGGCTGGTTTGCCCAAAAATCTTAAGGCAAGGATCAGAGTGTTGCATGCAAAGGCTTATATTGGCCAACAGGAATACCCTAAGGCCCGCCGCGTTTTAAACGAGTCTATCAAAGGAGACAATACTGTTGTTGAGGCTAACATTGAGTTAGCACGACTAAATATGTTGCAAGGCAGAGCTGACGATGCTGGCAGGTTATTGCAGACAATTAACAAAGCTGCCGAATATTTTGCAGATTATTGGCTGATAAAGGGTGAGTTGGCGCGTTTATCCGGTGACTATGAGATGGCGCTTAATGCTTACCGCAAAGCCACTGGCCTGCAACCTGAGCATCTGGCCACGCTACATGCCATTGCAAGTTTACTCCTGGATCTCCGTCAGATTAGTCAGGCAGAAAAAGAAATACACCTCATTCGTTCTTTATATCCTGAAGATTTGCGCGCAATTCTGTTGGCCCTGTCGCTAGCTAAGGCGCAACAGGATGCTGCAGCAAAAGATGAAATTGTCATCTTTGCCGATGGATTGATTAACAATCTGGATTATGTCGCGTTGCAAAACGACCCATATAATTTGTTGCTGATTGGCAGCATCCACTATCTATCGGGGAAAAACGTGGCAGGTATTGCGTTGTTGAGTCGTTATCTGGACTTTTATCCGGCTAATTTTAATGCCCTGAAACTGTTAGTTACCATGCAACTAAAATTGCAGAAAACAACTGGCGCTGCTGCGGTACTAGAACAATCTACAAAATATCATGCTGACAATACTGCCTGGCTTGCGTTGTTTGGCCAGGTCAAGCTTCAACAAAAAAACTATTCTGCGGCGCTTGAATATTTTTCGCGGGTGATTAAATCGCAACCTGAAAATTATTCTCTAAGACTAAGGTGTGCAGAAATTAATATAATTCTGGGAAACTATGAAACTGCTTTGGCAGAAATGCAGTTGCTTAGGGATGTGGGGTTGAAGGCCAATGTGGGGGCCATGCAGGCAAATATTTTATTGTCGCTAGGTCGTTTTTCTGAGGCAATTAAACTGGTAACTGAACTTGAAATGGTCGATGGAAAAAGTGCTTTGTTGCTTAATATTGCGGCCAATGCCGAGATTGGTCTGAATAATATGAGCGGCGCAAAACGGTTGTTAGTCGAAGCATTAGCGCTTGATGCGCAATCCGTAGCCGTGATCTTCAACCTGGCTACGCTGGAATTAAAAGCCGGCAATGTAGCGGCAGCTACAAAAGGCTTTAAACAAGTTTTACAATTGCAAGATGATCATGTTTTGTCGCTTGTGCAGCTGGCAGGAATAACACAAAAGCGGGGCAATAACCGGCAAGCTATCAAACACCTGAAAAAAGCGTTCGAATTAAGGTTGGATATAAATAATGGTCTGCACCTGGTGGATCTACTCAGCGCTGAGTCAAGATCACAGGAGGCACGTGAGGTATTAACTAATCTACGAGCGGCATTCCCTGAACAAATAGCGCTTATTGCGGCAGATGCCGCGCTAAATATACAGGAAAATAATGTAGATCGTGCGAAACAGCTGTACCTCCTGATGCGGATACAGGCTCGTAAAGATTCGTCTGCTAAGGATTTAGTGCGTGTTTTTTATCATCAGTTAAAAATTAAAGCGGAGCAAGATGCAAAAATAACGCTGGCGCTCGCAGAGCAGATCGATCCGTTGGATTTTTCCGTGCTGGTTGCCAGGGCAGAATTGTTAGCCAGGATTGATGCCTATACTGAACTGTTAGCGATTGCTAACAAGATTGTTGACAATCAGCCTGCAGAGGCGGTGGGTTATCGATTGAAAGCAGATGCACTACAGTCGATGGAACGAAATGACGAGGCATTGCAGGTTTATGCATTGGGTGTAAAAAATACCGACGGCAGTGTGTCGCTGATATTGGGTTATTACAACCTGCTAAGGGAAGTCGTAGATATTGATGCTGCGGTGGAATTCCTGGATCGTTGGGTTAATGACAAAAGACCTGAAGAGTTTGCTATTTTCAGGGCCCTGGCAGCAGGTTATGAATTGCAGGGCAATACTGATAAAGCGCTATATTTGGCTGAAAGGTTAATGCAAATGCAACCTGATGACCCGCTTTTACTGAATAATCTGGCGTTACTTTATCTTAATGTTGGCGACCAACGAGCAAGGGAATTGGCTGAAAGGGCCTATAAACTGGCACCAGATCATTTTGCCGTTATGGACACCCTGGGTTGGGTGTTAGCTAATAGTGGAGAGCCATCGTTGGCGGTTGCAATGCTGAGAAATGCTATGGCGCGGTCTGCTAATATTCCAGAAATACACTATCACTATGCTTTTGCACTCTATAAAAATGGCCAATCAAATATTGCTGTAAAGGAATTGCAGAAACTATTGGCGAGTGGTCAGGACTTTAATGGTATTGCCGAAGTGCAGGCTTTATATAGTCAACTTAAACAATAGCTATCATTTTAAATACCAGGGACACGCAGTAGATGCGCAATAATGAATAGAAAACAGCGGCGTTCGCAGCTACGGCAACAAAAGAGCCAGACGAAAAAGTTAAAAAAAGTTTCTCAGTCGGCGCGTGATCCAGACAAGTTAATGATATTGGGTGATCAATTGATAGCTGCACGAAACTTTCTTGCTGCTGCGGATGCTTATAAGCGTGCTTTAAAGAAAGATCGATCTGATATCCCTGTGTTGCGTAAGATCGGTTATGCCTATGCCAGCGGTGGCAAGATTACGCTGGCAATAAAGTGTTATGAGAATATCCTGAGCTTTGATCAAAAGGATGTTGAGGCGGCCAAAAGCCTTGCTACGGTTTATCATGCCATCAGACAACATGATAAGGCGCTTAGTTATATAAAACCAATTGCAGGTTTGTTGCAGGATGACCCTGATATGCAATATCTATTGGCTGAGTTATTTGACGCAAGCAACGACCGAGACAAGAGCATTGAATGCTATCTTGAGGCTATCAAATTATTTGCCAGGAGTAACCGAAAGCATAATAGTGCAACATTGGCTCGGTTAGCGCGGGCTTGTGCAAAAGTTGGCCAGCCGCAGACGGCAATTGATGCCTTGAACCTTGCCGTTCAGCAAACACCAGAGATGCCGGGTGCGTATTTTGAGTTGGCGAAAATATATAATAAATTGGCTGATACTAAAAATGCCCTTCGATATACGCGGCAGTTGCTAAAACTTGTACCGCAACATGCATCAGGGCTCTATCTATATGCAGGGTTGATGGCCAATAAAGGTTTGTTTCATCAGTCGGGTTGGGCCTTTCGACGTTTAAGTCATATTTTTCCCGAAGCTTCAACAATCAAACATTTTGCTAGCACCTATCTAGGGATAAAAACTGAAATTGCAGTGGATGCTGAGTATGTGGCTGACCTGTTTGATGACTATGCCGATGAATTTGATGAGCATCTGGTAGATGTATTGAAATATCAAACGCCGGCCAGGCTGACTAGTTTTTTAGTAACAGCGTCAAAAGAGAACCTTACTGATCTGGTGGTGTTGGATCTTGGTTGCGGAACAGGGTTATGCGGTTCACATATACGGCCCTGGGCCAAAAAGCTTATTGGCGTTGACCTGTCAAAAGGCATGCTCGCCAAAGCGGCAGAAAAAAACATCTACGATGCCTTGCTGCTTTCTGACCTGGTGGTGTCATTGGCGGAATATGAAAATGAGCTGGATCTGGTTATTTCGACAGATGTGCTTATCTATCTGGCGGATCTAGCTCAGGTATTTGCAGGGTGCGTTAGAGCGCTTACTGCAACGGGAATTTTTGCTTTCTCAATAGAAAGCACCAATGCTCGACTGCCAAAATTAGACAAGTCTGGGCGCTATCAATTTAGTCATCGGTATATTGTTGATCTTGCCAGACAAAACAATTTTGCAATTCGTGCGTTTGAAAATACGATTATTCGCCAGGAGCAGGGACAGCCCGTTCAGGGTGCGCTATATCTACTCGTAAAGAGTGCAGCGTAAAATAGTACAACGTATGTAGTAGCGTGTCGAATGTAGCTTACGAGGCTACTTTATTGAGCTATTTTACTGAGCTATTTTAACTGACCCTTTCTTCTCATCCAGCCCATGCCTAATAATCCGGATAAAATGAGTAACATGCCAGAGGGTTCAGGCACTGTGCTGGGTATGCTCGTCGAGCCACATTGAGAGGTTACCAGGTCGCAATTCGGCTCGAAAACACTGGTGCCGAGTTTCGATGGAGAAGCATGTATCAACGGTGAAAGAATACTTGCAACGCTAAAGTCTGTAAATTGCGTGGCATCTAATTTGAATTCGTAGATGAGTTGATCTTCCCAAAAGGTGCCGTCGCCATCAGGAATAGAGTTGTCAGGGGAGTCGTTCAGGTTGGCGCCGTCATAGTTAGCCAGATTATATTCCAGTGAAGTGGCTACATCGAGCAATACGCCGGTGGCGCCGTTTTCACCAAAAACTGCGCGAAAATCATTGGGCCCAGTTTCATATTCAGCGTCATCGGTTTCATCATGCTGAGTGAATGAAGCATCCTGGATGCCTGGGAAACTGCCCTTGTTGCTACCCTTAACGTCTACTTTTAAGGGATCGTTGGGGTCAGAATAGTCTGCAAGATAATCAATGACAACATTGGTGGGTGTGCCTGAATCAGTATCCAGGCCGAATATTAGTCGGTCACTGCCAAGTAAATCGGTAAACTTATGGCTACCTTTTTTGCCCTTGTAGCTGCCGTTTGACAGGGTGCCATAGACATTATCCACAAAGCTAATGGGGGCGGCGAGTGCGACGTATATTGCATCGCCCTGAATGGCATAGCTAAGAAACCCCTGTTCTGGGTTGCTGCCCTGAGTGTCTGGGTTAAAGAAAATGGTTTCGCCAGCGCCATATTCGCCTGCACTAAGAATCCCATCGACCAGTAAAGCCTGAGCGCTACCAGAAATAGCGGCAATTGCTAGTGCCAGTGCTTTCGGTGCTAAAGTTGATCTGGATTTCACGTGTTTCGTTCTCCGTTTTTGGGCTGTACTAGCTGATGCTGAGTGCTATTAGTCCTACTATTGTATCTGTGTCAGGAACTGTTTGTAAGTCCTGATGGTGTTTTATCCTATTAACTAGTAATTCATTCGTTATTAACAGGCAATTTTTCACGAACATTTTCACGAACAATAGAGTGTTTGCTAATTAATTCGATGATTTTGTAGTCTGTTTCGTACTGTCTGGCAGCTGCGCTAGTGATTGAATTGTTCAAGTAATACGCTAATAAAGGCGTGCTGGATGATAGCTCTAGTTCTTATAGGGCCCAATGATGATGTTATTGGCTAGTATTCGTGATTTGCCATTAATCGTTATAGTTTTCTATCAGTTGTTATAGATAGAGGCATGGTTCGGCTTAAGTGCTTGCCGAAGCATAGAAAAACCACCAGCATCCCGGACATTTCTAAAACTTCCTCGGCACTGAGTAATAAATGGCCAGCAATACTGGCTGTGAACAATTTTAAGAATAAGCCTTCAACGAAATCAAATGCCAGCGCTGTGCCAAGGAACATAAAGCCAACCAGGAGCAGTATCATTTCATGCTGGTTTAGTATTGTTTTCAGCTGTCTGATTATCATCAGTCCTGCCAGTACGAATAATGGCGCGATAAATAATTGCCACGAATAGGATGGAAATGCGATGACAATATAGTCAAAATCGCTATTATCAACCTGGGATTTTAAAAAGTCGCCTAATCGTTCGTGGAGCGCTGTGGCATCATCAGTCGCTGCAAAAAAGAAAAACCAGGCGACAAAAAACCAAATTGGCTGAGCTTGTACTTTATAATTAAAAAAGGCGACTAGCGCGACTGCCAGGGTAATGACGCAGGATAGCCAGTTTGCCAAACTTTGTTCCACTGTTAAATTAAATAATAAGCGTAGATTTTGGTCTACTGGCCAGTTAAAAGTAAACGTCGCCGCATCCAGGCCAATAAGTATCCCAATCATTATGCTTAGCCACACAGTCCACTGCCTGAAGTGATGCTTCAGGTCTACCAAATGTTTTGAGTTAGAGGTTGGTAGATGTTTCTTTGTATTGGGCAAAGGCTTGGCCATAGCAGGCGCGGCAATAATAGGCTGCGCGAATTCGGTTTTCGTAATAATGGGTTTGCTCATGAATAAACTGCTCATTCGACGGGTATTTCTCGCAAGTGATTAATTTACCGCGAGCAGGCGCAAATGTCGCTGTACTCTTAATGAGAATCGAATAAAGGTGAAGTTTTAAGTGCTGTTATCAGGTGCAATTTCTGGTCACGGGAAGCTTGCTTAAATATGAAATCTGTTCAGGTCGCGGCAGCCTAACAAAAAAATAAGCTTAGACAAGTTGTGCTCGGCATGAAATAGGCATTAATCGATATCTTCACCTGGCCGGTTGTTTGTGGTTACAATGGTCAATTTTGTTGGTCTGTCTGGTGTAATTTATGAATAATATCCCTGCTAGTTTTGAACTGGTCTCGAGTCCCTATGGTCATGCGCCATTGCGGCGGCCTCATTCAGTAAGAAGGACATCAACACTTGATACATCGTGGCCAGATGGTCGTGAAGGGGATCTGTATATTGCCGGGCGCTGCCGAGATCTGGTTTCAAATGAAGACATAGATCATCCGCATATAGCGCGAGAAGATCATATGAGCGCAACGCTAGGCTGGGACCGAGTAATCCATAGTATTGAAAATGATCGGCTAGATTTAAGCGTGTTAGTAGGTGCCAGGGGCGGCGGTCATTTGCGTAAGTTACTCAATGCCAGTATTCATGCTGAGCGGGTTGATGGAAGCCCGCTATACCTGTTACTGGATGATATATCGGGCGTTAGTCTGGTTTCTGGTTGGGCCTGGTCCAGATGGGCGGCAGATGGTGAGACGCCTAAGAGTCCATTTGCAAACATGGAGGAACGGCGTGCCCTGATGGAAAATATTTGTACTGGATTCACTACTGGGTCTAGCGCTCTGACGGTGGAAACTGGACCGAAAAATAACCCCCAGATAGTGCCGCTGCCTAATCCGCTTGATGCTTTCAGTTGGCACCAATTACCAGAAGTAAAAACGGTGGGTTTTCGACGGGCCCGACGGATCGATGTGTGGAGAGAAGACGATAAACTGGTATTTGATGTCGGTTTTCAAGATAGTGCATCTGATCCTGATTTAGGTCGAGTAGCATTACACGAATACCATGTGACGGGTTATGCAAACAGTAATACAGGGACGCTGGAGGAAATTGTTGCCAATCCGCATGTATTGCCTTTTCCTGAGTGTCCGGGTGCCATTGCTAATATCCAGGGGCTGGTGTCGTTACCGTTAAACGAAATGCGTGATCAGGTGATCAAATTATTACCGGGCACCCGTGGTTGTACTCACCTTAACGATATGCTGCGGGCCATGGCAGAAATCCCGATTCTGGTTGCTGCACTGGATGCCTGAGTTTGATGGTCCAGGTTGTCTGGCATTCGATATTTTCATGCCGAATGCTAAGTACGGGATAGCCAGGGATTCTCTGATTAAGGTTTATTTACCCAATGTGATGTAATGCGACCTTTGGCAGACCACAAAACTGGCGGTTATTGTGTTTATTATAGGTTGGCCCGGGCGCATAAAATGGCATCTGGTCAGGTCGGTTTGATCAGTTTAGGTCCGCCTGTGTAATATTTGATATGGACGATGTTTGAAGCAAAAACTTAGCAATGGACCTGGCATTAATATGGATACTAGCATTCACGAGAGTCGTACTATCGACGTCTATGCCCAATTCCTGCCAGAACTTATTATTGAAAAGGTATTTGAGGCAAAGCTTGCTGATAAAGCGGGTCTGGAGCAGTTTTCCTGCGCAGTCATGTTTGCCGATATATCTGGTTTTACGCAACTAGCCGAAAGTTTTGCCAGCGAAGGTGCAGTAGGTGCGGAGAAACTAACTGGTATTCTAAATGATTACTTCTCCCACCTGGTTGGCATAATCCTGCTACATGGTGGTGACGTAATTAAATTTGCCGGTGATGCGGTATTAGCGATATGGAAGGACGATAGTGATGATGGTGCCCTGGCTTATGCCAGTTGGCGCGCGGCGCAATGCGGTTTGGCAATTCAGGCCGCCCTGCGTAATTATAAAGCGGGTAATATACACCTTGGGTTACGCGTTGCCATTGGGGCGGGCAAGGTAAATATTATTCACGTTGGTGGGGTCTTCAATAGATGGGAGTTTCTGGTGGCTGGCAAACCTCTGGATCAGGTTGGTTCTGTTAGTGATGATATTGAACCAGGGCATGTGGGCATTTCTGGCGAAGCCTGGGAATTGCTAACTAAGCAAAATCTCGCAGACCCACAAGGTGCTGAAATATCCCATAATATTCAACGCCTGGATAAGATCAGTGCAATAGATTTTCGTCGTAACAGGCGTTTTCTTGATTTGCAGGAGCATCACGCGGCTTTATTAAGGGGTTATCTACCCGCCGCCATTACTCATCGGCTAGATGTGAGCCTGGATGCTTATCTGGGTGAGTTGCGTCACTTAACTATTCTGTTTGTTAACCTTCCCGATATAGATTATCAGACACCAGTGGAGACAGCTCAGAAGGTGATGATTGCATTGCAGGAGTCATGTTATCGATACGAAGGTAGTATCAATAAGTTAAGCGTTGATGACAAAGGTGTGTCATTGTTAGCGGCAATCGGGTTGCCGCCGCTGGCGCATGAAAACAATCCAGACCGTGGTATTAAAGTTGCATTAACTATCAATGCTCGGTTAAAAAAATTAGGTATATCAAGCTCAATTGGTGTTAGTTCTGGGCGGGTATACTGTGGTGTCGTTGGCAGTGAGCAACGTCGAGAATATACAATTATGGGTGATAGCGTCAATCTTTCAGCAAGATTGATGCAAAATGCCCAGCAGGGTGTTTTGTGTGACAAGGCGTCATTTAAACGGGCGTCTAATGAAATACAATTTTCCGAGCCGCGACGTATCAAGTTAAAAGGCAAGGCCCACCCTGAAGAAGTTTATCAGCCGATTACATTTTCTGAAGAACGGGAGGAAAGTAATTCTGCGCCGATAATTGGTCGTGAATACGAGCGCAATTTACTTAAGGATAAATTGGCGGGTTTGATG
This sequence comes from Pseudomonadales bacterium, assembly GCA_019090615.1. Taxonomy (GTDB): domain Bacteria; phylum Pseudomonadota; class Gammaproteobacteria; order Pseudomonadales; family Azotimanducaceae; genus JAHRVQ01. The sequence goes on from JAHRVQ010000047.1 coordinate 38,748, forward strand.
AGTGATGATCAGGAATCCATCGTTTTACTTGAGGCGGAATCAGGATACGGCAAGACTAGAATAAAGAACGACTTTATTGCAATGGCAAAGCAAAAACCTGTTAGCCTGGTTCAAACAAGCGCTAATGCTATAGAACGATCGGCACCCTATTATGCTATGCGAGAACTGCTTTATAGCTGTCTGGACATTAGCCATCTAACCACTGCAGAGCAATGCGGCAGTATTCTAACTGCTTTACTGGCAGATTCGGAGTTGCTTAACAGGTTGCCACTACTGAGTATCGTCATCCCTCTGCTGGCCCCTGAAACACCGTTTACATTGCAGCTCGAAGGTAAGGTGCGGGCGGCACAAATTGCCAGTTTAATTATTGAAATTTTGCGAAGATCTATGTCCGGTTCTCAGCTGGTAGTGGTGGTGGATGACGTGCAGTGGCTGGATTCAGCATCGTTTAGGGTGTTAACCCATATTGTGCAGGAAGTTTCGCCGCTGATGCTGCTACTTGTAACAAGGCCAACTACTCAGGAAAATTTGGCATTGCAACAGATAATGGCGGGTGACATGAGTCAGCGGCTAGTAGTTGACCGTATGCCTGCTGAAGATATTATCTCATTGGTCTGTTTTAGTCTGGGTGTTGATGGTTTGCCCGATATCGTTGCCGAGTTAATTCTATCCCGAGCAGAAGGGCATCCTTACTTTAGCGAAGAGTTGGCGTACGCGCTGCGGGATAATAATCTAATCAGTATTCAACAACGTCAATGCACTATTAGAGAAGAACAGTTTAGTGCTATTAACGCGCTGGACTTGCCGCAGTCTATAGAGGGTATCATTACCTCACGTATTGACCGATTGACACCATCACAGGCATTAACGCTTAAGGTGGCCAGTGTTATCGGGCATTCCTTTTCGCTCCAGCAGTTACAGAAAATTCATCCCGTTGAAAAGGATGAAAGTATTTTGCGGCAAGAGCTGGATGCCTGCGATCGACTATATTTAACCGTTGCAAATGTAGATCGGCAGGTGGAGTTGAATGCCGACGCAGGTCTGGAAAATTCTTCAGGCGATAGTGGGTTTATATTTAAACATATGGTCACACAGGAAGTGTCCTATAGTTTGTTATTGCGCAATCAGTGTAAACAATTGCATCAACAAATGGCATTATGCTATGAAAAAAACGTTGACAATAAAAGCAGCCAGTTCAGCCTGTTAGCTCACCATTGGCAGTTAGCTGAAGTTAACGATAAAGCGCTGCATTATCTGGTGCTTGCGGTTGATGAGGCGCTAGACGAATTTTCAAATGGAGATGCGCTATCTTTAGTAGAAAAAGCCTTGAAACTGGCCGCCATCAATGGCGCGCCCGATGAGCTTGTAGGCCATTTGTTCGGTTGTCAGGGCAGGGCACAATTTGATCTGGGTCGTATTGATGAAGCTGAACAAAGCTTGCATCTTGCGTTACTAAAGTTCGGTTCGCCAGTGCCGCAGAATAAACCGTCATTGTTGAACGGGATAGTCACTGCGGCCATTCAGCAATATAGAATTTCTCGGCGTAGCGGCGCTAATACAACGTCTATCTCGGAACATCGTGCCAATCGATTAATTGAAGCGACCGATGCATATGAGCAGCTACAGGTTATTTATTATTATAAGAGTGATAGTCTGCGATTACTTTATACCGCGCTTAAAGGGTCAAATCTTGGATTTGAATCCGGCCAGGTGCCACAATCTTTGATACGTACCAATGTTAATCTGGCTTTGGTGTTTGGTATCGTGCCCTACCGCAAGGTGGTTGATTATTATTTTGACCTAACGGCGAGGCAACAGGCATGTATCGAACATCCCCCGACCAGTGCCTGGGTTGATCTGGTTAGGGCAACCTATTTGAATGGTCTGGGAAAGTGGCAACAGTCTGAGGCTTTGTATAAAAAATCCCTCATGGTCGCTGAAAGTAATGGAGATGAATCGTTGCGGGCAACCGTTGTGACGGGGCAAGCTAAGATGTTGCTCATGTGGGGCAGGTTTCCAGAATCGTTGGCGGCATTTGAGTCTATTTATAATTCTGCAGTCAAACGAGATGATCCTCAATCGATTTGCTGGAGCGTATTAGGTCAGGCAAGGAATCACTACAGACTAGGGGCTTTTGATAAATTACCAGGTCTGTTAGACCAGGCCGCCCCCTTACTGGATGGTTTACCTTTTAACCAGACTATGGATTTTTTAAGCCTCTCTGCGCTATTACATTTACAACGTGGAGAACCCGAACTGGCAGAGCCATTAGTTGCAGATTGTGTCAGGTTATTGGAACGACCAGCTCAGGTAATGATGATCTTTGCCTGTACTCAACTGTCGCAGGCAATACTAGAACTAAAGCGAACCAGGCCGTCCAGGTGTGTTGAGAAATACTGGCGATCCTGCGCCAGGTTTATGCAGGCGTACGCTAAAATATTTCCCATTGGGGAAACCGTACTGATGCATCAATCAGGAATTTACCAGGCGATCAACGGCAACGACAAACAAGCCCAATCACTTTGGGTTAGATCGCTTGAGTCAAGCTTTCGGTATGATATGGCCTATATGACCCTGGCCAACCTTGATCTGTTGGGTAAAAACAATTCGCAAATACTTGGCCAATACCAGCTTGAATATGCAAAAGCCTTGAAGGTTACAGGTATTGAGCGGTAACAATCAAAACCTGGTAGGAATTATGTAGTCGTTAAGTTGTTTGCTCTTTGATCATTTTCGAGCTGAATATCAACGAACAAATATATAAAGCAGCATATGACGGCTGAAAATTGGCGCGTTTGACAATTTATCGGTATGCTTGAGTCTTTCTTTTCTAATGTAGAATAAAGGACGATTTGTATGGATATCAAAAAACTTCTTAGCGCAACGGCTATCTCGGTTATGCTGGCAACTACATCCTCGATAAGTTTGGCAGAAAATTCAGCGCCTGGTTCAGGTCCTAACCCTTTTTCAGATTGTGGTATTGGGGCCGCTTTATTTCCAACTGTTAGCTGGGCTGCAGTTATTTCAAATGTTATATGGGATGTTGGTACAACGGCGGTATCTTCAGCAACACTAAGTCCAGAAACATGCAACGGTAAAAATGTCAAAACTGCCCAGTTCATACTTGAAAATTATGATAATTTGGCAGAAGAGACAGCTAAGGGCGAGGGTGATCATATTACTGCGATGTTGGGTATATTAGGTTGTCAGCTGCCTTCACATGGTGCCATAGTAGCCGATGTTCGTATCAATATGGCAACTCAAGTTGGTAGTGAAAGCTATTCAAGAATAGATACTCTTGGTAAAGCATCTGCTTACTATGATGCTGTTAGTGCAGCTTCTACTGATAATAATTGTTCTGCCTGAAATTGTAATTTGATTGCTGCTGATTTTCCAGCAGCAATCGTATGATTCGTCTAAAATGCCTCTTTTATTCCCCAGGCAATTATATCCAGTGGCTAAATACCTTTTCCTTCTAACGCATATTTTATGTTGCAGTAGTGTTTTTGCCAGTTCTCCAGATATAACCCTTGATGAGTTGGAACAGCAACTTATTCAAATATCAATTCAGCCTGTTTGGCTAAAACTCATGCGTTATGACGCTTTGGATAATAAGGCGATTGCGGCTGAGTCCAATTTTGATCAAAACATTAGAACAAAAAGTGCGATTCATTCGGCGGATTTTTTCCTTTCGCCAGACGGTGGGACTGTTCCACTTTTAGAATTAAAAGCTACACTTTCTGCCTTCAAACACCCTGTGGGTGACGACCCTAATATGCATCCCCAATGTCGTTTTCGAGGCCGGTATATATGGTTGAAGTCACAGTTAAAAGACAGCTGGTTTAAAAAGTTGTCGATCATGAAATGCCCAGACTTTGAACGGTGGTCGTTGGCAGGTACAACGCATTCGATCAGTGTTGTTTATGCTACTGGTTATTTAGGCAATCCAGCCTCCTATTATGGACATACATTAATAAAATTTAATGCTGGCGATTCTTCGAGCTCAACAAAATTACTGGATGTGAGTCTAAATTACGGTGCAATTGTTCCTGATACGGAAAACCCGTTAGTTTATATAGCAAAGGGGTTGTTGGGCGGTTACGAGTCGGGATTTACACACTCTGAATATTTCTACCATACGCATAATTATGCAGAAAACGATCTGCGCGACTTATGGGAGTATCAACTGGCACTGACCCAGGCGGAGGTGGATCTTATTGTTGCTCATGGCTGGGAATTGTTGGGTAAAAAAAACACCTATTATTTTTTTAATAAAAACTGTGCCTATCGTATGGCGGAATTGCTTGAAGTGATTAACGGTATTCAGCTGGCATCACCAGATGCGCCCTGGTATTTACCGCAGACGGTTGTTCAAAAATTATCTTTAATTAATCGAGGCGGAAAACCGTTAGTTGAAGGCATCAAATATCACCCTTCTCGCCAGTCACGCCTGTATAGTAAGTATCGCCAGCTAGATTTTGATCAGCGTAAACTGGTGAAAAGAATAATCGATGATACAAAAACTCTGGATACAAATAAATTCGTCGTTCAACCTTTGACGGCGAAACACCTGATTCTTGATACGCTGTTGGACTACTATCAGGCATTTGATGGAAAGGCCAATAAACAAAATTATAATCAGATATTGTTGCAGCGTTATCAGCTGGCTCCAGGGGTTCCCAGGCAAGTAGTCGACCGGCTTACACCACCCCATTTAGGTCGATACCCTAGTCGCAGCCAAATAAAAATACTTCATAATAGCCGAATGGGCTCTGGTTTCGCTATTGCGCTTCGGCCAGCCTATTATGACGCTTTAGACAGTAGCGGTACCCAGGTACCCTTTGCTGCGTTATCAATGCTTGAGTTAGAAATTGCGGTTTTGGATAATGATTTTCAACTGCGAGCACTTAACATTGTTGAGATTCAAAGTGTCAACGCCAGAGCGACAGGGCTGCCAAATGACCGGCATTGGGCCTGGAAATTAAGAGCCGGGATAGAAAATCAGGATTTGGCCTGTAGGAAAAACTGCCGTATATGGCACGTGGTGGCAGATAAGGGCTTTAGTTATTCGCCTAGGTCAAAGATATTAGTCGCTGGCTATCTTGGCATGGGTGTTCAGGATAATCGGCATGATAGTGGTAACCTTTATTTTCGGACTAGCACGACGGCCTATTGGAATATTACCAATAAATTAAAAATGGGTGTGGATCTTGAGCACCGAGAATATATCGACGGTAGTTATGCAAATGCTGATAAATTTGGTTTAACGTTTCGTCTTGAATTGGCTAAAAACTTTGAATTGCGCATTGCGTACCACAAAGATCAGGCGCGGGAAGCTAGTGTAGGGCTCGGTTATTATTGGTAGTGCGTCAGCGTTATAAAATATTGTTTGTATGCCGGTGATAAGAAATTCGCATCTTTAACTGGTTGTGCTCACCTATTTGGATGGTAAATTCGGATAGCTATGTTAGGTGAATAAAGTTCAACTAACTTGAGGACTAAAGGCATCAAGGCGTTGCATCGCCTGGTTAAAATCCTGTTCATTGCCGGCAATAACAAAACGACAGTATCCGGCAATCCCAGTCCAGCTAGAATTGTTGATTGCGACATTTTGAAGATCAAATAATTGTTCAGTGATCAAATTTGCACCTTTAATGGCGGTCAGGCCGGTTTCTTTAATAAACCGAGTTGGTGTTGCAAGCAAAAATAACCCGCCTTCTGGTCTTATGACGTGCCAGCCGTTTTTTGTCAGTAAAGTGGATAATATTTCGGCTCGGCTAACAAGGGTGCTGCGCTGCTGTGCCAAATGCGCCGCCAGGGAAGGTTCTGTATCTAGCTGGGCTCGTATGAGTTTTTCTACTGCATAATGGAGCGTAGCATGGGGTGACTGGGGGATAATATTGCCCAGGCTGATATTAAGTTGGCTGGATGGGGTCCAGCTATAACCGAAACGTAGTCCGCCAGCCGCGTATTCTTTAGAAAGTCCGCTGATAATAATTAAATCCGCGGTAGATTGTTTCGAGGCTTCTAGCACATTGTTTTTTATATCCCAGTGCAACCCCTGTTCAAATTCCAGGCCTGAAAAAATGCAATCGAGAATGACATGGGTTTTCAAGTCTGAGGCAATGGTCAATAGCGCTGATAGTTCCTCTGGTTGATAGATAGCGCCGGTTGGATTAACGATGGGGGCGGTAAGTAATAACCATCCGCCTGGTTGTTTTGATAATGCATTGCTGAGGATTTCTGGTGTAATTTTAAAGTTATCGGCTGCATTGGTTTCAAGCTTGATGCAGTTAATGTTTTGGTAGTCAGCTGCCGCCTCAAAATAGGCGTAATTTCCTGACGGTATATAGATCGGCTTGTCATCATCGAGGATCATTTGTAATAAAGCTGAATAAATTGGCGCAACACCCAGGCCAAAGGACATGTTGCCTATGGTCGGCAGGTTAAATCGTTGGCTTAAAAGACCGGCCAGGGCAGCATGAGGGTTTGTCCCCTTAGTTGCATAACCTTTACATAGATAACTTTCAAAAATAGTCTCTTTTAGCAAGGCGGGTGTAGCGAGTTCGTTTTCGCCATAGTCCAGGCGAATGGTGCCAGGGTTAAAAGCCAGTTGGCTGCCCTGTATGGCAGGATGAGAAAATGCCCGCCTGGCGGCGTCGCTTAAGGTGAGCGGTTGGGTTTTTTCTCCCGCCTTTATTGTTAAATAGTTATAAGCAGATAATTTCTGGGCTGGTTTTTCCTCGATCTTTTGTTCGATCTTTTCTTGTAGCTTTTCTTGTGGCTTTTTTTGAATTGCCGTATTGCGGGTGCGTTGAAAAAACAGCAGTTGTTCCAATAGGTGAGCGTAATAGTACTGGGTTAGGATAGGCGTGCGACTATAGCTTAGTTCGGCAGCGGCGTTAAGTGCATGGCTATAATCCTGGTTTGCGGTAATGCAGATGTTGAGGTAAAAATCCTGGTAGACGTGGTTGTAAATCAGGTCGGCGATAATTATTAAGTTTTGTGTTCTATTTTCCAGGGTGAGGTATCGATACAAGCTTAATATTTTTGGTTGGCTGGACAGGTCGAGGCAATCTGTTAAATCTAGCACCAACAGTGTATTACTCTTTTTTGCACTGAATAATAATTGTTCAATGATATGCGAGGATTGTACTTGATGGATATCAAGTTGACTGATAACTAGCTGTGGTTTTAATTTCTGCATGAGTGCTATGAGATGTTCGACACCAGCAGGTATTTCTAATATTTGTGTTGCTGGATCATTTGAAGGTGATGGAATGAGAGGGATAAGTTTGCGGCTTATAAGGCTCAAGGCGGGTTTGTAGAGGCTGAGTATATTGGTAATTAGTTCTTTTCTACCTGGCAGTATACAAATTTGTTGTTCGCTAATTTCTACCTTTTGGTAGTATCTGAAGTACTCGGACAATTGCTGTCGGAAAAATGCCAGGCCCTGTGTATCTGCGTAAGGAAAGTTGTCAGTGTTAATGAGGTGTTTGCCCAAAAAGGCCAGAAAAGAATGCCTTTCTTCGGCCTCAGCAACGTTTTCGTAGGTCAGGTCAAGTCGGTCTCTGATCGTTGTAGCGGGGTGGGGTAACTTGATCTGATCATTGATCTGGTCATTGATTAGTGCGCCTTTTTGCTGGCGTTTTGCCTGCATTATGATCATAGAACGCTGTCGATGGATTTGAGCAACCGATTTGAATATTGATTTGACCTGTTCCGGAAACAACAACTTGCCTTCGTAGACATCCACAGAATGATATATTTTGCCCCCTGCCTGGGCGTAGGCTAATGCAGTGGAGGCGTTAATTGGATCGTCAGCAGTGGGTGAAAGAAAAAATTCGAATCGATGCCCCGTGTTGCATTCTATATTTACCAGGGGAATGATTTCTGTATCGGCTGCCTGTTCAACGCGGGTTTGCCAAACACGGCGAACATCAAACCCTCTGCGTTGCAATAGGCGTTCTAGAACCGAACGGCCTGGCCTACCGCCTAAATTTAAAATTAGTTTGCCCCTTGGGCGAAGTAATCGAATGGCGTCTTCAACGGCATTTGCCAACAGGCCAAGGCCAAACTGGTCTTCAATTTGACCTTGCTTTTCGGAGTAATTACTTAAAGATTGCAGGAACTCATCCGTTAATGACTCGTTAACCCGTTGGTTTGTTGTGGTTGATTTGCCTAACGATGGGTTGCGGGTTAAAAGTGCAGCTGTTGGTTGTTCAGGATTGATAGCTTCGGTATGGATTGAGGCCATGATTTGTGTGTCGGGGTTGAGTACCTGGGGAATGCAGCCAATAATTCGATCAACCTCAATTTTTTGATCGTCAAAATGGTCAAATAGATTTGATTCAAAAAAGACTACTTTTTTCAGTAGAGAATGTTTTTGAGTCGCATCAGGGGTAATGTTGTCTAGATGAAAGGCGTTTAAATACAGGTTGAGGCGCGCACAAACAACCGCTTTTGGATTGATATCAAGGCCATATATAATTTCAGTGTTGTATCGAATGGCCAGGGCGATAGAGATCCAGCCAATACCACAACCGAGTTCCACCAGTACTTTATTATGGTATTCATTAGCGGGATATCTGATCAGTCCCTCATAGAAGGTAAAAGACCAGGCTTCGGGCAGGAAAGTGCTGGGAAATTGCAACAGATCCAGGCGCAATGGCTGGTCGTCCTTGTCCAGGATGTTTTGGTTGAAGAACTTAAAGTGGCAGTGTTCTGGTTGATACTGGTGGTAGTACTGGCTGAGTTCGGCAAGAAATTGTACTGCCGGTTGGTGTGTTGTTGGGTTCTCAAGCCTGAGCAGCAGGTGTTTAAATAATTCGTAAGATTCGGCGCTATTTTTTTTGCTTTTTGATATAAATTCTTCGATTGAATTATTCATATACTGTGCGTATTTCTATAGTTTAAGGGACTTTTTAAACCTTTTTTACCGTGTTTGTGTCAGCGTAGATTTTGTGTGTTGAGGCGATTTGGATATTGAGCCCTGGTTAGGCGTTGGCTTGTTCCGTGGATCTGAATGTATAGAGTATAGAATAAATTGCGCTAAAGGGAAGTTTGTCTGAGTAGAATCGGGCTGAACAATTAAGTGAGTGGATAAGTAAGCGAATTCCGGTGGTGTGTTAAAAGGCTGGGCTGTTTTGGTGAGAGAGGTCAGGAACTGTTAGGTTGCGCATAGGCGGCTAGCTGGATTATGGGTCGGTGGCAGGAAAAGTGAGCCGTTTACCGACTCACTTTTTTTGAATTTAGGTATTACGTCTGAATAAACCCAATAATCCCAGGCCAAGTATAGCCAGTGTTGAAGGCTCAGGTACCTGAGTTGAAGGCGGCGGTAGCTGGCTAAGTTTCAGGTTCAGGTCCCAATGGCTGTTTTTGTCAAAATCAGGCTCTACCCCGATCCAGGCGGAGGCACCAAAATCAAAGTCATTTTTAGCATTGGCGCCATCGCCAAACTGGAGCCCGAAAGGATCTAATGTATCGGGGCAATCGACACAGGTCTGGATGTCAAAAGAAAATGCATTGATCTCGATGGTGCCAATGATTGATTCAAAAAAATCAATGTCGCCATTGCCGGGGCCGGCTAATTCGCCTGCTATATCGTAAAAACTGGGGTTAGCAGCGTAGTCAATACCACCTTCTTTCTTATAGGCGTTGGTTTCAACAAAATCGCTAAAGGTTAGGTCTATCAGCGCGGTAAATGTTCCGTTAAAGGCTGTGCCTTTTAGCGTTGCCGTATCGTCTGATGTGTTGGTAGTGCCTGCATCATCGATGGTAAACAATGTCCCAGTCTGAATGCTATATTTGGCATTGCCAGTGCCGTTTTTGCCAAAAGTATACAAGCCATGACCAATTGAATTGCCGCTTTGATTGTCGGCATCAGAGACGGAATACTGCATGATTGTGGCGTTGGCCGTGAGCGAGGTTGTAGTGCCGATAAAAAGCAAAGTGGTCGCAATTAGAGATATGCTGCTAGTAATTTTTTTCAAAGGTTTTACCTAACTATATGAAAGATCGTCGAAATCTTTAAAGCAAAAATTGTGCCATAAATATATTGTCATTGTTTTCAATGACATAGGAAGGGTGGTTATTTTTTTGTAGAAAAAATGTAAAAGAAACCGACGAACGGCCTGGTCCGACAAGAGGGGTTAAAGCTAATTCACAAAGTTGTTAATGCAAGGTCCGAGTTTTTTCTCCAGTTTAGATTTCTTGTTGCATCGAGGCGGGCGGATACAGCCGCGACTGAGCGTGGCCAGAGATCTCGCCTTAAGCGGTAATGGCCTCAAAAGCCATGCTGCAATGGGTTGTTGCGATGTCCTGTTGACCTAGACGTTATAGAAATGCTTTATGCTAGTTCCTTTTGTCATATTGAGGTGAAATGCAGCTGCTAACCTTTACTTATGGAAGCACTCAATGAATCTTGATATCCACACTAGATCAACCCTCGTGGTAGACGATGATCGGATGATGCTTAGAATCCTTGAACGTATGTTGCCACTTGCGGGTGTTGAGCAGGTGGCTATCGCTGAAGGCGGAGCAAAAGCCTGTGAATTGCTCCGAGAGAACGAAGTGGCGCCAGATATTATATTGTGTGATATGCATATGCCTGATTTAAATGGTATTGAATTCCTGCATCAGGCTATCGACCTTGGGTATAGTGGTGAAGTGATTTTAATGAGTGGTGGCGCCAGTGACGAAATTCTTATGCAGGCTGATCTGCTCGCCAAAGACTTTGACCTTACTGTACTGGGTACGCTAGTCAAACCTGTTAGCCTTGAAGGGCTCAAGGCTGTTTTTGGTCAGCTTTAGCTCAAGGCTGTTTTTGGCCAGCTTTAGCTCAAGGCTGTTTTTGGTCAGCTTTAGGTTGTCTCGGCTATCTTATACAGGCTCTGGCCATTGGGTGAATGGCTTTGAGAATGAAAATTGGTCGTGACTAGTTTGGTCGCTTTGAATTGATTATCCGCTATTGATTATCCGCTATTGATTATCCGCTATTGATTGCCTGACATTATTATCCAGCATTGATAGTCCAGCATTGATTGTAAAATATGTTATGTTAATAACCCCTTAATATAACCCGTTTGAGTAGAGTTCATTTTTTTCTTATTTATCCCAGGTTGGTGGTATTGCCATGTACGTTCTGGCCTGGTCTGGCTGATGCTTACGGCGTTAATTTATTGCGCATTTAGCAGCCCCGAGATTCAAGCGACCGAGCTGGATTTTGCCCATGCTGTACTTCCCATCAGTAATGCAAACCTGCTGCAGGTAATCCCCTTTCCAGGGAATAAGGACCGGCGCGCTGGCCTGGTGGTCATTAATTCCAATCAGCCCCATGGGCGTATTTTGACTCAATATGCTTTGCATAATAATGCTTCAAATAGTCAGGCAAACCTTATTGACGAGCCACCGTTTGACGAGCCACAGTGGCAGGAAGAATTTCATCTTACCCTGGGCGATGAAATGCAGTTTTTTGACGTCGCCCAGATAGGCGGTAAAGCAGTTTTGTTAGCCTATGCCGCGCCGAGAGTGTTTATGCTGGATACAAGAGCAAAAGCATTTATACCACTGGTGGTAATGCCATCTATATATAAAACCCCCCTGGCTGAACTTTCTCTTGATGCGAAAATGGTTTTTGATGTTAACAATGACGGCTTAGATGACCTTTTATTGCCCGGGTTTGAGGGTTGGCGGGTTGCAATTCAGTCACCTACGGGCGACTTTAATTTGGTCCAATTACTGGGCCCGCAGCCGTTGATGAGCATGGAATCAAATACCAATGTATATTATCGGGCTTTGATGCCTTTCTTTATGGATTATAATAGGGATGGCCAGCATGATTTGGCATTTATGCAAGATGGTCAGTTTTCGATTTATAATTTCCTGGCTAATGGTCGCTATGCAGCAACAGCGATTATGATCGATCCGAATATCCCGGCCATTAAGGATGACCTTTATAGTATTTCTTTTAATAGCAAGGCATCAGACCATGAGGATGAGCAAAGGTTATTGACAGGCATTGCGGATTTTGACGGTGATGGCAATGACGATTTATTAATCACTCAGTATATTGTTCAGGGGGTTTTTGGTATTAGATCTCAACTAAATATCCATTTGGGTTTTGTGGCGCCAGAGGGACAATTGAGTTTTCCTGTTGGGCCGAACTCCAGCGTCAATTCAGGGGGTATTCAATTTAATCATCAGCTAACGGATATTGAAAATGATGGTCGTCTGGAGATTCTAACGACTTCGGTTGATTTTAGTGTGGCAACCATTATTCGCGCCTTGCTGACTCGGTCAGTATCGATGGACATTGGTGTATATCGGATGTCGGAAGGGCATTACCCAAAAAGTGCAACGGTAAAACGTCAAATCACAGCGTCAGTGAGTTTTGCTGAAAGTAAGGTGTTTGTTCCAGCGATATATACTGCAGATATTACTGGTGACGGTATAAAGGACTTGCTGGTGCAACAGGGCACTGACGAGATGCAGATATTTACCGGTAATGGTAAACGTAATCTGTTTGCGAGAAAACCAGTTAGGCTCAAACTATCGTTGCCGAAACAGCGGGATGATATTCAGCTACTGGACCTTGATGGTAACGGTCGAGCAGATTTATTGATGGTACTTCAACAAGATGAATTGCCTGATGGGTCAAATATTCTGGGTCATACGTTAGCACCCAGCATTAACCAAAACATAAAATATATTGTTAGTGTGCTATTTTAGACCCTCAGATAGATAACCGTGGAGGATAAAATAATTGAACGCGAGCTCGAATAGTTCTCAACATAATGCCGGTCGGACTATTCAGCCCGATGGTCACCTGCACGGTGTTATTGTAGGTTGCCAACGTGCTGATGGCCGGTGGTTGATGATCAGGCGTAGTGCTAAAGTGGCGGCGCCTTTAAAAATCTCTTTCCCAGGCGGCGGTATGGAAGCGGGTGAAACGCAGGCGCAAACCGCCGTCCGCGAGATGCATGAAGAAGTGGGGGCAGAAATTACCCCCGTTGTCAGAGTATGGCAGCATATTGATACAGTTAAAAAGCTTACTTTATGGGGCTGGTTGGGATCACTTCAATCCACCCAGTTGACTGCCTGTCCTGAAGAAGTGGCGGAAATACTCTGGATGCATGCCAGGGAGATCGATCAGGCTGCCGATGTTATGCCGCGAACTGTCGAATTTCTTCAATCTTTACAGCGCTATCAACTTACCCAGAGAGGTGTTGATTAAACAGTACATGGCTGTGGCTGAAGATTTCACAGTTGTTGTTTGTTATGTAGTTGTTTGTCAGGTGGCCGCCCCAGGCGCTTCAGGGGCCTGGTCGCGGGTCGGTGGGTAATTCAGTGAACATCCTGGATGCTAGTTTTAGCCAGTCATCAAGCAGGGCTTTGGCCATGATCTCCATACCAGCATTTTGTCCTGTATTGCCATTCTGCGGGCCACGTGGTGTATAGGCAACCAAAGCTTCGACAATAGCGCGAACTTCAAATGAATCTAACTCCACCAGAAAAAAATCAGCGTTTTTATTCTTTAGCTGCTGCGCGGTTTTTTCAATCGCTTTACCGCTGGTAAGGTTGCGCAGCGTTAATGCGATCCGGGGTTCTTTTTTGCGGATTAAATCAAAGGTCAGCTTTAGGCTGCCGCGGCTAAAAATAGCTGGGTCAATGGCTGGTTCAGTGGTCGCAGGGTCTTCTGACATAAGCTTGCCTTTGTAAAGGATACCGGAATCTATAGATTATTTTAATAGTATAGATGGTGTTGATCTTTTACGCGTGAGCGTACCGGCAGGTGTGGTAAATATCTTATGCAAATTCTTTGGTGGCGATAAACTCGTGGATTAGACGTGCTGCTAAGCGGGCGGTCATATTGTCTATATCGAAAGTTGGATTTAATTCAGCGATATCGAGTAGCACGGTTTTAGCGGTAAAGGATTTTATTATATGCAGTAATTTAACCACCCGTAGGGCGCTGATACCTAACGAAGCAGGCGCACTGACGCCTGGTGCTCTATGGGCTGGAAAACTATCGAGACAAATTGTTAAATATAGTTTGTCCATTTGCGTGCAAAAATCCTTCAGTTGATTGCTGATGGATACCAGTGAGCGAGAGGCCATGTCGATGTCACTAAGCCATTGTACGCCAAGTGTTTCGGCCAGCTTGAACAGTGAAGGTGTATTCACACTTTGATTAATGCCAAATACAAAATAGTTGAAATCCTGTCCCCTGGAGGCTGTAGAATCGGCGATTTGTTTAAAGGGGCTACCTGAGGAAGGTTGCGGACAGCGAGGCCGAAGATCAAAATGGGCATCAAAATTAATGATGCCTATATTCGAGTCCGGGAATGCCCGTGCAATACCCTGGTAGGAGCCCCAGGCCATTTCATGCCCGCCGCCTAAAATTATCGGAAAATTATCTTGTTTGAGTTCGGCTAAGACCTGACAAGCCAGCTGCTCCTGAGCTGCTTCAAGGTTTGAGTCTTTACACAGAATATTGCCTCGGTCAACCAGTGGTCTTGATCCTGCATATATCAGATTTGATAACATTGACCTTATAGCATCTGGTCCAGCTTTAGCGCCTGGTCTGCCCTGATTTCTCTTAACGCCTTCATCGCAACAAAAACCGATGATAGAAAGATTGTTGGCAGGGCCAGAATACCGGTTAACCTGCTGATGCCAGCGATTGTGCTCTCCTGGGTCCTCGCGGCCCTGCCATCTTGGTGCGTCAATTAACATGATGGTTTATGCCATTCTTGTAGATCCTGCTGGGCGTGATTAAATTCATGCCGTAACAAAGTTCTGCTGGTGTGTCGACCGGCCATAATACCAGGTCGGCTCTAAAGCCGATTTTGATCTGGCCTATTTCATGGTGTAAACCCAGTGCCTGCGCAGCATTACAGGTAACTGCCCTTAAAATTGTTTCAGGTGTAAGTTTGTAGAGTATGCAACCCAGGTTCATAATATTTAACAATGAAGCAATGGGTGATGAGCCTGGATTAAGGTCCGTCCCGATAGCGATGGGAAGATCGGCGGCTAACATGGCGTCAATGGGTGGTAATTGAGTTTCGCTGAGTGTATAGAACGCACCGGGTAGTAGTACTGCAACAACGTTAGCCTGTTTGAGGTGGGCCACATCTGTTTCTGGCAAGTATTCCAGATGATCCACAGACAGGCCGTTTAAATCTGCGACTAATCTGGCGCCACCAAGATAAGACAATTGCTCAACATGACCTTTAACGGGTAAGCCATGCTGGATCGCAGCCAGCGCATATTGACGGCATAAATCTGTGCTAAAACCAATGCCTTCACAAAAAAAATCTGCCGCGTCTGCCAATCCGAGTGCACTTATTTTGGGTAAAACCTGTTCGATTAGAAACTGTATATAAGTCGCTTTATTATCATATTCGGCGGGTAAGGCGTGCGCCCCCAGGAAACTTGTTGTAATCGTAACGGGGTAGCTGTCACCCAGTTGTCTGGCAACTTGCAACATTTTAATTTCATCCGCCAGGTTAAGTCCGTAACCTGATTTAATTTCAATGGTTGTGACACCTTCAGCAAGCAGTTTTTCTAGTCGATGGGCGGATGAGGTAAATAAAGACGACGCATTACTTTGTCGGGTCTGAGTCACTGTGCTGACAATGCCGCCACCCCGCTGGGCAATTTCTTGGTAGCTTGCACCGGCCAGTTTAAGTTCAAATTCAGCTGCGCGATTACCGCCGTAAACCAGGTGGCTATGGCAATCAATCAAACCAGGCGTTAACCATTGTTGTTGGCCATCATAAATCTGTTTTGCCTGTATTTCCCTTGCCGCGTCATTGGTACCTAGCCAGCATATACAATCCTCCGTAATGCCAACCGCCGCATCGCGAAATTCGCCATATGGCGCGGGCCGTTGGGCATCCATGGTGGCGATATGGATGTTTTTAATAAGCGTATCTATCATCCTGAATGATACTTTATTGCTGGTATAGATTGAGTCTAGACGCAGATGTGCGGCAGGACAATATTTGTTGCCTGTATAGCTCAAAAGAAATCAGATAAGAAGCTCAATCAAAAGATAAGTAAAATGCTCAGTTAAGGCGATGTTGGTTATTGAGTCGATAATGTCACTTTGCAATATGATAATTAGTGGGTAGAAGATTTCGAAATAGAAGCGCCGTTAACTATCGTAGCTTCGAATCTAGTGCCATCATTATTGGTACATCTATTGTAACTTTATTAAAGAAAATAGGGTTAGTGAAAAAAGTTAGTTTTAATGCATGCCGTTTTGAGGTGCAGAATTTCTATAGGGTGATTTTTTCGGCAATTGTTATCTAAGGCAATTGTTATCTAAGATGAGGGAGCAACTATGTCTGATCGACTGGATACTGGGCGGAATATCAGAGCGGCTAGAGGAACGCAGCTGCAGGCAAAAAACTGGTTTACCGAAGCGCCGATTCGGATGTTAATGAATAACCTGGATGCGGAAGTCGCCGAACATCCTGAAGCATTGATTGTCTATGGCGGCATTGGTCGAGCCGCGCGAAACTGGGCTTGCTATGACAAAATTATTGCGACTCTTGAGCGTATGGAGGAAGACGAAACACTATTGATCCAAAGTGGCAAACCGGTTGGGGTATTTAAGACCCATGTCGATGCGCCACGGGTATTAATTGCTAATTCGAATCTGGTGCCCAACTGGAGTAACTGGGAGCATTTTAATGCCTTAGATAAGGCGGGCTTAATGATGTATGGCCAAATGACGGCTGGCTCATGGATATACATTGGTGCCCAGGGTATTGTTCAAGGCACCTATGAAACATTTTGCGCAGTGGCCAGGCAACATTTTTCTGGTGCGTCGACGGGTAAGTGGATTCTAACGGGTGGTTTAGGTGGCATGGGTGGTGCTCAACCGTTGGCCGCAACCATGGCAGGTTTTTGTTTGTTAGCAGTGGAAGTGGATGAATCAAGAATAGATAAGCGCCTGGCAACTGGTTTCCTGGATAAAAAAACCACTCGGCTTGATGATGCATTAAAAATTATTGCTGCTAGCTGCAAGGCTTGTACCCCTGTGAGTGTGGGCCTGGTGGGTAATGCAGCGGATATTTTCGAGCAAATATCTCGGCAGGCGATAAGGCCTGATGTTGTGACTGATCAAACCAGTGCCCATGACCCGTTGAACGGTTATTTGCCGAGTGGCTGGAGCCTTGCTGAATGGGTTGAAAAAAGACAGCTTGAGCCGGTTCAGGTAGTGGCCGCTGCAAAGGCCAGCATTGCAGTGCAGGTAAGGGCGATGTTGCAATTTAAGCAATTGGGCTCGGCAGTACTGGATTACGGCAATAATATTCGTCAGATGGCTTTAGAAGCAGGGGTTAAAAATGCCTTTGACTTTCCGGGTTTTGTACCTACATATATACGGCCGCTGTTTTGTGAAGGCATTGGGCCTTTTCGTTGGGTTGCTCTTTCAGGTGACCCTGAGGATATATTTAAAACGGATGCGAAATTGAAGCAGTTATTGCCTGATAATAAACAATTACATCATTGGCTAGATATGGCTGCCGACAAAATTCAGTTTCAGGGTTTGCCGGCCAGGATTTGTTGGTTAGGCTTAAAAGATCGAGCAAGAGTTGGGCTGGCATTTAATGAAATGGTCGCTGCAGGCGAACTTATTGCGCCTATTGTTATTGGCCGGGATCATCTTGATGCCGGTTCTGTTGCATCACCCAATCGAGAAACTGAAGCCATGTTAGATGGTTCAGACGCCGTATCGGACTGGGCCTTTCTAAATGCTCTGTTAAGCACGGCTAGTGGTGCAACCTGGGTTAGCCTGCACCACGGCGGGGGTGTTGGGATGGGTTTTAGTCAACATGCTGGGCTGGTGATTGTTTGCGATGGCAGTCAAGCGGCTGCCGAACGTATCGGCCGAGTACTATGGAATGATCCCGCCACAGGGGTGATGCGACATGCGGATGCTGGCTATGAACTGGCGATTAAATGTGCCAGTGACAATAGCCTGGATTTGCCGATGCAGTTGGCATTGCCTTTCGCCTGACTTTTATTTTATCTAGCAGCGTTTTCTTTGCGATGTTGTTAGCGAGTGCAATTTGTTAAAAAAACCTGAAAATAATTTGAGAAGATATCTATGGATCAAGTTATAGAACTAGTCCCCGGTAAGCTGCTCATATCGGATTTGAAAAAAATACACGATGCTGCCTGTATCATTCGTCTGTCGCCAACCTGTAAGGAGAAAATCGATCAAGCCACGGCCGTGGTCAATCAGGTGATAGACGATGGGCGAATTGTATATGGTATTAATACTGGGTTTGGGTTGTTGGCCAATAGACGCATAAAAGTTTCCGAACTGGAAACCTTACAGCGAAGTATCGTGTTATCTCACGCCGCAGGTATTGGCAAATTGATGGCAAATTCAACCGTTCGGTTGTTGATGTTGTTGAAAATAAATTCGCTGGCCAGAGGCTACTCTGGGGTTCGGTTTGAGCTGATCGAGGCGCTGGTATTATTGCTTAATCAGAAAATATACCCATGTATACCAACCAAAGGCTCAGTGGGTGCGTCAGGAGACCTGGCGCCGCTGGCGCATATGAGCGCGATATTGCTTGGTGAAGGTGAAGCCAGTTATAACGGTGAAATAATCAACGCAAATTTGGCATTGGAGATTGCTGGTCTAAAGCCTGTTACCTTAGCGCCAAAGGAAGGTTTGGCGCTGCTAAACGGTACTCAGGCGTCTACGGCGCTGGCTATCGAGGGCCTGTTCTACGCTGAAACCTGTATCAATGCAGCCACAGTTATTGGTGCGATGTCGGTTGAAGCTGCACGGGGCTCGCATAAGCCGTTTGATGCAAGGATACATGCAGCACGTGGTCATCAGAGCCAGATAGATATGGCCGGTTATTATCGGCAGATGCTGGATAAATCAGCTATTGAGGCCAGTCACCGTGATTGTGAAAAAGTTCAGGATCCCTATTCTTTACGCTGCCAACCACAGGTTATGGGTGCTTGCTTACAACAAATTCGAAATGCCTCAGAGGTCGTTATGATCGAAGTGAATGCTGTCTCAGATAATCCGCTCATTTTTTGCGGCGACCAGTCTGCGATACTATCTGGGGGTAATTTTCATGCTGAACCGATCGCCATGATAGCGGATAATTTGGCCTTGGCGATTGCAGAGATAGGTGCATTATCTGAACGGCGGATGGCATTATTGATCGATAGCCAGTTGAGTGGGCTACCACCATTTCTGGTGAAAAATGGCGGTGTTAATTCAGGCTTTATGATTGCGCAGGTAACCGCAGCGGCGCTTGCCAGTGAAAACAAAAGTCTGGCACATCCGGCCTGTGTTGATAGCTTGCCTACTTCAGCGAATCAGGAAGATCATGTATCTATGGCGACCTTTGGTGCCAGAAGGTTGGCTGATATGTTTGAGAATACGGTAGGTATACTCGCTGTTGAATGGTTAGGTGCGGCCCAGGGTCTGGATTTTTTAAATCCGCTTAAATCTTCAAATGCGGTTGAGCGTGGCAGAGCATTGTTGCGCAGTAGCGTGGCCTTTTATAGTCAGGATCGCTATTTTTCACCGGATATTAAGCGTGCCTGTCAGCTGATAGAAACGCAATGCCTTAATAATATTGTCAATGTGTCAGTTATTCGATAAATGGGCCGTTGTTATTAACGTCGATGGTAGCTACGACAGAATGTTGACGAATTTTCATTACATTATAACCTGACAATAATACAGTTGTTTGTTGGCCGTTATCCTGGCGGGGTACTTTTAATATCGATTCCTTATAATTACGCGGTAAAAATTACCACTTGATTCTTAAAATCGACAATTTTCCTGCCTTTTCGACTAACTCGACCATAGGTAGTTTGTGATGGTGCAAACGGTTTAATTTTGTGCTGATTGCCTGTCTATACTTTTGACTTCACAAGTTGAATTTGGAGAGTCGGGTGAAACCCTCTAATAATATGTCCTATCTATCGGCAAAAAAATTATGCCTGTCCTTGTTATTGATGGTTGCTGTGCCGCTCCAGGCAGCGATTTTTAGTTCGACCTTACCTACTAGTAGGTCGGTTCAGGTGGGGCAGACAGCAACTGCTTTTGGCACCATTATTAACGCAGGTACGGAAACAGCGACTGCATGTGGTTTGGCCCTCGGTACTTCAGTTGATGCCAGTTTTTCATATCAGACCACAGACCCTAGTACCAATGCATCGATTGGTGATGCGAATACCCCGATTGATATTGCCGCAGGGGGATCGCAATCCTATATCTTTTCGATTACACCCAATTCAGCTTTTTCGCCAGTGGAGGTAACGATTGAATTTGATTGCAGTAATACTGACGCTGCACCTGTTTTTACAGGTTTAAATACCTTGCTGCTATCAGCCTCAACCGACCCGGTGCCGGATATTGTTGCGCTTGCAGCGGCCAGTGGCGAGTTTGCCGGTACGGTAGATATCGCTGAAACCAATGCGATCGGAGTGTTTGCAGTGGCTTCGGTAAATGTAGGTTCAGCGGCTACGATTACAGTGACTGCGGATGATGCAGAAGCTGGTTTGCCAATAGGTTTTCTGCTCTGTGAAACAGACCCAACCACAGCGGCCTGTATTAATCCAACAGTACCTTCAGCCAACCCAGTGACTACCACCATTAATGCCAATGCGACCCCGACCTTTGGTATTTTTGTGACCCAAACCGCCAATGTAACCTTTGATCCGGCGTTTAAGCGGGTATTTTTACGTTTTAAAGATTCAGCTGGACTGACCCGTGGTGCCACCAGTGTGGCCGTACAGACCGCCATTGCCTCGCTTGCTTTATCCGGCGAAGTGGCGACCTTTCCGGACACCAGCAGTAGCCAGACGGCGTTGAGAGTCCTCGGTGCAGATGAATCAACACAAACTGAATTTGGCCAGGATGATATGCAGGGCGCCAGGGCCCTGGTGTCATTATATCTGCTTTCAGATACTGAAAAAGCTACTCCTGTTGCTACTATCAAAACTAATTCAGACGGCACCTACGAAGTACGCGCAAATGATATTGTTGAATATTTGGTGAGTAAGGGCCTGGTTGCAACGGGTGCTTCGGATGCTGCTATATTAGCGGCATTTAAGGCGCTGGGTCAGTTACAGGTAAGTGCTTTGATTGTCGAGGAGGAAACTGACGGTTCCCTCAAAGCGATATCTATTCAAACGATTGCCGATCCAACTTCGACAGAACCGGTTAAGGTAAACCCAATTGTACACCGAGTTATCAAGGCGGTGCTGGATCAGATAGTCGAGGCAGTGAACACTCTGACCACCCTTGGTCTTAGTCAGGAAACCGTTGATGCCTTAGGACAAAGTATTATTGAAGATGTGGCAACGCAGATTGCAACGGTGTTAGATGAAGCGGCTGGCAGTACGCTGGTAATTCCGGATGGGCAAACAGCCGAGGATATATTTGAAGATTTTGAAGATGATTTTGAAGTCGCAGTAGGTGAGGCAGAGCTTGATAGTTTACAGGTGCTGATCGAGGCTGATGAAGAATTTGAAGAAGCTGATCTCGAAATATTAGGCGACGACGTATTAACTGCGGATACTGTTAAACAGGATAGTGATTTAACCGGTGGCCTTGACGGCGAAGATGCAGGCCTTGTGGCCGGTCTTGATAGTACTATTACGGATGCCTTATTAGACCAGGTAGATGAACTTGATAGTTCATCTTTTACTGATCAGGCAGCTGCTGATGAAGCCGCTGTAAAGCAGATAACATTACGTCGAGAAGGGTTACAGAAATTTTTCTTATCACTGGGTTTTTCTGTGGTGGTTGCCCAGGATACGGTGAGTGATACCAGTGTAATTGTTGCCTCGTTGCAAACTCCACCGCATATTCCCGAGACTTTCTTGCCAGGTAAAAGAGCCTTTGGTGAGCGCGGTCTCAGATATTTTAAAGTCGGTACAGGGGATGTAGCGGGTGACTTTTCAGATGCGGTTACCCTCAGTTCGGAAATCGGCGAAAAGCTCGCTGGCGTTAGTCAGGCCGTTGTTGATGAAATTGTACAAAATGGTCCAGATAGTGAAGCGGACTTTGAGGTCCTTGACCGCCTAAGGCTGTATCAGGAGCTGCTCGACCGGGTTGAGCATAACCCGTTAATTTCTAGCGAACTAACTGATTTTATTATTGCCAATGCAGATAAAAAAGTGCAAGTGAAAAAGATTGGATCTGTCATCGCGAGCAATTTTGGATGGGTACAGGAGTTAGTTAATGTAACCGAAGAAGGTTTCCCCATTTATACCGACCGAGTGTTACCGGTATCTGGTGGTGCAGCAGTAGATGCGTCCGAAATTGTTCGGTTCCTGAGTTTTCGATTAGAAGATAGCCCAGGCGCGGCAGCCAGTTCGCTCACCTCCGAGGCGCAGTTTTTCGCCCAATTTGCGCCAGAAGCGATAGAAATAGAAATTCAGAACCTGTTTGCCACAGGTATCGGCGATCTTCCTTTCGATCAAATTTTGGCTGAGGTTTATCCGGCTACCCTGGCTGGATATAAAGACCTGATTGTGGGCAATAACGCCACAGGATTTTTGCCTTCTCCCCCTTATGAAGATGCCAGGGACAGAGTTGCACGGGGTATTACCTCGGCCTTTCCGGCAGAATTATTTGGCACCTCTATTACTAGCGAAACAGCTTTTAATATCAGACCGGCTTTTTTCCTGGTCAACTATCTGTTGCAAAGTGATTTTGCCATTGAAGCAGAAGAAGGTTTTTTTACAGAAATTGAACTGGTTGGCCAGAGCTTACTGCGGCCAAATTTTGAAAACTTGAAGTTTCTTGAGCCAGGTGATGATTTTACTGTTGCTGGTCTAATGGCAGAACTACTGGATGTGAGCGAAATTGAAGAGAGCGATACCTTCGAGATTACTCGCCTTGCGGTTTTTCAGCTGCTGGATAGCCTGCCAGTATTGCCTGAGTTTCAGGATCAGAACCTGGATGATTTTGATGAATTTTTGCAGGATGCAGTGGATAGCGTAACAGTTTCATGCACAGTTGAGCGGTTTGACGGTCTTGATCCACGCGACCCATTTGCTGACGGCGGTGCGCTAGAAGGCGTTACGGTTAATGTTTTCCCCATTGATTTTGATGACCGTACTGGAGACTTCTTTAAAGGTGATGTGGTTGCCACCACGACTACAGGTACCTTGACCGAAGTGGACGGTAGAGCATTGGTCACCTATGAGTTATCGGGTATTTCCGCACTTGTTGGGGAGCAACGTGGGCGCGAATATATCATGCAGTTTGATATAGAAAGCTATGAGAACCCCGTGCCAGAGTTGTTTTTCTATGTGGATGGTTTTGATGCTGAACAGGAACTTTGTGGCGTAGAATTTCCCTTGTTCATCGGACCGGATGAAAATTTTGTGCCAGTTCCTGGTATTGGGCTGGTGTCCGATCAAAGTAGAACTGACGAAAATGGCGAGGACCAGTTAGAGGGAATTGACCTCAGCAACATTGACGTGCCAGGTGGGTTTATCTACCTTACCGAAGAAGACCAGGCAGCTGGTTTTGGTATCGTCGACTTTAATCTGATTTCTACTGAAAGTGGTTTTGAACTGAGCATATTTGATCCTGCTACTGGCGCTGGTTTTGCGCCATTATTTGGTGAGTTCGGTGCAGATGGTGTTGTCGCTTCACTCGTAGCAACCGAAACGAACGAACCATTGTTCGGGATCTACTCAGTCTTAGGGGCTAATATCCGTGGCGCAGTCACAGAGGCTGCTGATGAAACCGTCTCTCTTTCAACCACCATTAGTATTGAAACAGACGAGCAGTTGTTTGAATATGATCGGTTGTATCTGTTTCGAGATGCTGAAGGTCAGTACTGGGTGCTAGAAATGCGTTTTGCAGATATTTTCGAAGATTTTGACGGCTCTGAAGGGGCCTTTATTGATCTTGGTTTTGCCTCAATCAACAGTGTTGGTGAGGTGCAGCTAACAGAACCCGCCTTTGATGCTGGGTTTGATGAGGGCTTTAATGACTTCCGCTTTTACTATATGGGATTGGGCGACTTTATTATCCTCGACTCGCCCACGGGCTATGAAGGTTCGGATTATCAACCACCGGAAATATTTAGTTTTGGTGACGTCGACTACAGTCAGTTGAGTGATACTTCAGATGGGGTTGTGCTTCGCTATGCTGGGGAATATTTCGACGATAACGTTTCCTCCATAGAAGATTTTGACGCGCTATTTGAAAATGGTGATTTTTCGGATGTCCCAGTCCGCATTGATTCCACCGGGAGCAACGTTAGCTTCGTTAAAATGTCCTTTGATAAGGATAACCGGCAGTATATTTTGTCTCCTGATCCAGATGCTGCGACACCCTCCATAAGCAGTTTAAGTGGCGGTGATATCATTATTATTATGGATTCTGCGGCTGAGAACCCAGGCCCTGCTTATTTAGCAAGAGTCTTGCGCAATGCACCTGATGATGATCCCTATGTTAATTTCAGTATATCGTTGGAAGTCGTGCCTTTTAATGGAAGCGACAATGGTGCCGACCAGGATCCTGAACAGCAGAGCGATGATTCTGCGGAAGGTGCTGGCGATAGTGCCGATGTGGCTTGTTTCCTTGCCGACGGAGACTGTCCAACAGATCTGCCAGCGCTCTTTTATGCATCAGACCTTACTGTACAACAGGGGGTAATATTTGATTTTGATTCTGACGGTGTACCAGCCGTATTTGATCCGAATGATGAGGATCCTAATATACCTGGTGCTGGCGGTTTTGATTTTGGCTGTTGTTTCAACGAAGGGTTGTTTTTTGAACCGCTGATAGAATCTGTTGGTGGAGTTGCGACTAACTTTGTATATGTCGAAACCCAGGGTTTATATCCGGGTGATATACAGGAAGTATCCTTGCGCAGCAGCGACCTATTTGGCGACGATGACTTACATAGTTTCTTTACCTGTGAACCGGCCAGTTTTGGCGATGCTACCACCGGCACTGCTACGGGTGTTTTTGAAGCCGCAACCTGTACGGCAAGTGAAGCTGTCAATGGCATTGTATTTGAGCAAGGCTTTCAATCCTTTGATGCGGTGGCTTTTGAAATGGAGTTACCTACAGAACTGGTGGCAGGCCTTGATCGGGTATTCGTTGAATATGAGGTGACCTTTAGTCAGCCGTTAGATCCACAGGGCAACCCATTATCTTGTGGTGATATAGATTGTGAAGCCAGGCCTAACCTTGATGGTGACTTTTTGTTCCGTGTAGTGGCTGCCGACGAAGTCGAGTTGTTTAGTAATAGCGCAGTTGCGATTGGCAATGCCTCGGCAACACCGTTGTCTGAATTAACTTCGATTGATGTTTCCAGGGATTTACGGCTTACTTCTTCGGCGGTAACGAATGCGCTAGATTACTCCTTGTCGATTCACTGTGAAGGCAATGATGACCCGTTTGATTTTCAGCCGGATGAGTTTCTGTCGTTTTTTGCACCAGGTTCTGACGAACAGGGGCGGGCAATTTCACCGCAATTTGATTTTGGTATCCAGTTCCTCGGTGGGCGTAGCTGTGAAATAGAGCTCAGTGCATTTTTGGTAGAGGATTCTGGTGAATTTTTAGGTACGGTTATTGAGGTATTTGAAGATATCGTATTCACCGGCGGCAACGATGGGTTCTCCTTCGATAATGAATTGCTGTTAGAAACAGGTGATTCAGCTTGTTTGCAGCAGGGTCTGGTGGTCACCGAGAATTGTACTGTAGATAACACGTTATTCTTTGTCGAAGGGACCACAATAACCGATAGTGGTTTTAATGGGTTGTTGCAGCTTGGGGACAATATTAGCGATGCATTTTTTGAGACCTTTCTGCCTGATATTACCAGTGGTTTAGTGGAAGATGGTGCATCAGTACTGTTTAATATCGCGGCTGATGATGCTGACCCACATCCAACCTGCGGATCGGTTACATCGGATGACTTCTCTGATTTCTGTTCTTCGGATCAGACCCAGGTTGCGGTATTAACCCGAGTAGGCGATCGCCTTGAAATAGCCGATGATTTTGCTTCATCGCTGGTTATTGAAGGAGATAATGGCGGCGTAGTTGATCTTACTCAGTTTGGCTTCTACCAGATATTTACTGTATCAGGGTCGTTTATCGCGGAATTTGGTATTGATGTATTCGGCGAGGAAATTTTCATTTTTGTTCGACCTACCTCAAATATTGAAGCGTTTCATGCTGATAGCGACACTGACCGGCTGTTAACCATTAAAACGCCGGGGTTTTTCTTTACCCAGTTAGCGGGTGTTGATCAGCCTGTTGATTTCGATGTTGTCGCCATAAGAGCGGGTAAAATCAAACTGGCTTTTTATCTGCCACCTCCCCGTCGTGACCTGGTGAATAGCCATGACGTTGATGCTGATGGTGTCGTGGATGTTGAAGTAACGGAGGATAATGATGTATTTAGCTTCACCTTCAATGACGATTTGATTGTGCGTCGGTTTGACCCTGACACGGGTACTGTTGAGGAAGTTATCGGGACTGTAGAAGTTGAGGCAGCAGAGCAATTTGCGGAATTTGAGTTTAACATTGGAGATTTTATCCATGTTTTTAAGGCCTTCGATCTGGACTTTGATCCTAAGGTCGAGTTTTTCAACTTCCCCAATGGCGGCGACTCAGCAGTAGACGGTACCACAACTGACGGCACGGCTGGCAACGGCACCAGTGATGATACTGGCACTGATGGCACTGTAAATGACGGTACTGTAACTGATGGAACAGCAACAGATGGTACTAGTACTGACGGCACTGCAACTGACGGAACAGCAACCGACGGTACTGGCACCAACGACACTACAACTAACGGCACTACTGCTGATGGCACCAGTACTGAAGGTTAAGCTATCAATGCCGCATTGGCCTGGTAAATCGTTCTACTCCACCCGCCGGAAGCGGGAGGAGTAGGCTAATTAAACGGGTTTAAACTGAAAAACTGGCCTGGATAGGCCTAAAAACATCTAAAGGGATAGACAAGAGACCTGGCATATTGATATATCAATATGCCAGGTTTTTTCGGTTATTTATCTCAGTACAATTATTTATATCACTTCAATGCCCTGCTCAAAGTATTGGTCGAGGTTTTTAGGCCTAATGCCGAAAACAAGATCAGGCAATTGCCCCAGATTCTATTAATTCGGCGATGGCACTATCGTCAAGGCCGAATTCGTGTAGAATTTCGCTGCTATGCTGTCCGGGTGCGGGGCCGGCATGATGAAATGTATCAGGTGTTTCGCAGGCAGACATGTTTATAGGCGAACGGACCAGGTTGATATCTCCGAGGGTATGATGGGGTGCGCTACGTGTCATTGCCAAATGTTGCGCCTGTTCATCTTCAAAGGCCTGGCCAATATTGTGAATTGGTCCGCAAGGCACCCCCACAGCATTGAGTTTTTCTACTAGTTCCAGCGTGCTGAACTGGCGAGTAACTTTATTGACATCGATATTAATTTGCTGTTTATTTTTGAAACGTAATTTTCCGCTGGCATAATCTGGATGGTTAAGCAGGTCAGGGGCGGCCAGTGCATTGCAAAAATTGACCCACATTTTTCCTGTTGAAGCGGCCACGTTGACCAGCCCATCGCTGGATTCATACATGCCCATTGGCACCTGGGTTGGGTGGAAATTGCCCAGCTGCTCTGGAATTTCGTTATTCATGGTATATCGAGCGCCCTGGAAATCCAGTTTGCTTAACATTGACTCTAACAATGATGTGTGGACCCACTGGCCCAGGCCAGTTTTGTCGCGATGAATCAGAGCAAGTAATATGCCCTGCCCAAGAAACATACCTGACGTGGTATCAGAAATTGCTACCCCAACGCGCATGGGGCCTCGTCCTGGTTCACCGGTGACTGACATTAGCCCGGATAAACCCTGAACGATTTGATCAACGCCCGCTCTGTGGCCGTAAGGGCCGTCCTGGCCAAAGCCTGAAATTGACGCAAGAATTATACGCGGATTGATCGCCTTCAGCGTGTCATATTCCATACCTAATCTTGCCTTGACCTCTGAACGGAAATTTTCAACGATAATATCGGCTTTGGCTACCAGCTGGTGAAACAATGCCTGTCCTTGCGGACTTTTTAAATTAATAGCCAGGCCACGTTTATTTCGGTGCAGGTTTTGTTGGTCAGGGCCATCATAAGCGCCAGTTACTGATCCGCCTGATGTATCCTGCGCCGGTGGCGGTTCGATACGAATGACATTGGCGCCCCAGTCTGCAAGTAGTCGTACGGCAGTGGGTCCCGCTCGGGCAATAGTAAGGTCCAGGACGGTATAGGAAGAGAGAGGTAGTTGGCTCACGTCGTTTACTCGTTGTTGATGTGCGGACAGTATATACCAATCTAATTAATAGATTTTGTAGGGGGTGGGCATTGGCATTAGCAGGCCGAAATTTGTCGCTCTATGGATGGCTTGAGCCTTGATAATACAGGCACAGGCACAACACAATACAGGATAGGTTTTTTGGTATTTAACTTGGCGCTATTTATATTTTATATTCGGGTTTTGGTCTAACGATTTTGGTCAAACAATTTTGGTCTAACATTTTTGGTCTAACAATGCTGCTGAAATCGGCAGCATCGTTATCCGTAACCAGAATTTTATTCGACAAAGATAGCCATATCGTCAGTAGGCAACCGGTCGGATACCAGGGTATTTACAGCGGCTGTGGGGTCTGCATATCCAATGGCTATGCCACAAAATATCATTTGCGACGCAGGCGCGGCAACAAACTCTGAAACAATTTTGGGCTTTGATGCCCAGGCTTCCTGGGCGCAGGTGGCGAGTCCAGCTTCTTCGGCCAGCAACATAAAGGTTTGCAAAAACATACCCAGGTCGGCCCATTGCGGTGGACCCATTATTCTATCTACGAAGCAAAATATTGAAGCAGGTGCGCCAAAAAACTGATAATTTTCCATTAACCGACGTATTCTTGCGCCCCGGTCTTCTCTGGGGATGTTTAATAGTCCATACATATCCTCACCGACTTTAAACCGACTTGAACGATAAGGTTCGGGTAAGTCTGGCGGATAAATTTCATATTCTGGTTTTTCATTTTCGGTCTGGCTGGCGACTTTTTCCTTAAAGCGCTGCATAGCTTGACCATTCACTACATAAACCCGCCATGGTTGCAAGTTGCCGCCTGAAGGTGCTCTTGAGGCCTTTTCTAAAAGAGTTTTGAGCGTTTCGTCGCTGACTGGTTGGTCAAGAAAAGCTCTAATTGATTTACGCGCCGCGACTGCATCACTAACTAGCATTTTACGTTCCTGTAGATAAGGTTTATAGATTTAACCGGAGGTTGTTTTTTTAGAGTATACCGCTTTTCTGTAATTTCCTGTAAAAGTTCGCTGCAGTGCAATTGCGACTATTGTGGTTGATGGTGGTGGTTGATGGTGAAGAGTTTTAGTCGCCTTCAGTGTTGATGATCATTGTTCTAGTATTTGGCCATCAAGATATAGCCACTGTGCCGCTAATTTTACAAAACGGCTGGTTTCATGTAGCCGATAACCCTTGCCGGCAAGCTTGTATCTGGCAATAAATTCAACCGATCCGGCTTCGTCGTTGATGCCGCCTGCTTCACAATGTAAAACTTTTAATCCTGTCCATTGCTGACTGTGATCGATCTGAATAGTCCTGGGGCGCGTGTCTGGATGCCAGGTGTGCAACAGATAGTCGCTATTGAGTAGGCAAAAAGCGCTATAGCGTGATCTCATTAATGCTGCTGCTGTAGTCGAGTGCAGTGACCCTTCAATTGCTGGTTGACAGCAATGGATATATGGCGATCTGGCACCGCAATAGCAGGTCAATTCCCTGTTTCGCATAGTTTAGTTTTCTCAATTGGTGTCGATATACCTGATCAGTATCAAGTAGTTATTGGGTCTGGGTAGGGCGCTAGTTCGTTCAGTGCCAACCCGTATGATGGAAGCTAGATTAAAGCCTATGTCGCACTTTAAGTTTATATAATTCAGTCAACGGAAGCTCTGCTATTCTTATTAAGCAGTATATATTGAAAGTATTTTATGACCTTTTGGCGATTTATTGACATTTCTGAATATACGTTGGTTTCCGGCGAATATGATTACCGACTGATCCTGGCATCCTGGTTAATTGCGTCGTTGGCGACTTTTTGCGGCTTGACAATTCGTGACCTTGTAGAGCAGCAACAGCGTTTTAAAACCCGCCTGTTATGGATTTTCTTCGGCGCCCTGGCGCTCGGTGTTGGCTGTTGGGCGATGCACTTGCTGGGTATGTTGGCGGTTAAGCTGCCTGGTGGGCAGTCATTTGACCCACTTACTGCTGGTTTATCTTTGTTAGTAATGATGGCGGGTGTTGCTGTTGCGCTGTATTTGATGACCAGTAAACAAATCACTTTTCAGCGATTGCATTGTTCAGGTATTGCGCTGGCGTTATCCATGAGCGGTATGCATTTTATTGGCATGGAAGGCGTAGTTTATAACGGTTTGGGTCTGGCTTATAACCTTGGCTTATTTGTTGTTGCCCTGGTTGCAGCTTATACCCTGGGGTTTTGCCTGGTGCTGGTTAGGTATATTTCTGAAGCGCGAAGTCTACTAACAAAATTGAGTGGCTGTGGGTTAATGGGGTTGGTCGCCGAAACCATGCATTTCACGTCAATGGCCCCCGCAATACATTATGTAACCGGAAGCAATAGTAGTTTTTCCACACCGAGTATTAGCGTCAATGCATTAGCTATTGTGGTTTTTTTTGGCGCTTTGGTTGTGATTGGTTTTGTCATCATGTTGGGACTATTGGAGCAACGGTCTATCAATGAATCAGCCAACCAGGCCGAAATGGCGACTTCGTTGCCAGCCTGTCTTATTCGCGTAGACCAGAATTTGCAGTTAACTTTTTCGAATCACTTTGCACAGACACTATTTGGCTATACAGAAGAAGAAATGTTGGGGATTTATATCAGCCAACTGGTGCCCGCCTGGAGCGGCAGTATCTTAAACTCAGTATCCTGTGAACAAACTTTGCGCGCCGTGGCGAGAAAAAAACAGGGGGCAGAGTTTGAAATGCAGGCCAGGGTCGCACCAGGGGCCAGCCAGAACGAGCGGCAACTATTGATTGTGATGGAAAATGTCACGGAGTACAGAGAGCAAGACCGATACCTGCACCGACTGGTTGCAGCTCTGGAACAGGCCTCGGATGGGATATTTATCACTTCAGCTGATAATGAAAATATCTTTTTGAATCAGGCCATGCTGACCTTTCTTCGTGGCTCGACAGAAAAACTCAGCCTGTCGAAAATAATGCATACCAATCCTGATATATCTCAATGCCTAGAAGAAGGACTGTCATGGTATGGACAGGTTGAAATTAATAATCGCGATCAATCGGTCACCCATGTTGATATTAGTGTTTCACCGATTATGGATGCCGATAAGTTGTTTGAATATTTGGTGATTTGTCGCAATATTACCGCTTTAAAGAACAATGAAGATGAATTACTGGTGGCCAGAGACAAGGCGGAACATGCGACCCAGGCCAAGAGTGATTTTCTTGCCATGGTAAGTCATGAGGTGAGAACTCCCATGAATGGCCTGCTCGGTTTAAGTGCAATGCTCGCTGACACTGAGCTCGATTCCGATCAAAAAACCACCTTGCGTTTGATTCAACAAAGTGGTGAGAATCTATTAACTATCATCAACGATATTCTGGATTTCTCAAAGGTTGAAGCGGGTAAAATGACCATTGCTGATGCACCTATGAGTCTACAGGACCTGCTACGTGACGTGGTTGAGTTATTTAGTCTTCGCGCCAAGGAAAAAGAGCTGGTCATCGAGCTGAATTTTGAGGACGAAATGCCGCCGCGTGTTTATGGTGACGCGGGTCGGATAAAACAAATATTGGTTAACCTGATAGGCAATGCCTATAAATTTACTGAGTCGGGGCAGGTGACTGTTAATGTGGCACGGCGGCACTCATTTGTGCCAAACCTTGCGTTATTCAGGATATCTGTAATCGATACTGGCATTGGCATGAGCGAGGCGGTGTTGGAACGAATTTTCGAGGCCTTTACTCAGGCGGATGCTGCCACCAATCGGCGGTTTGGTGGTACTGGCCTCGGTTTACCTATATCCAAACAACTAGTCGAGCTTATGGGCGGCAAAATTGGTGCCTCAAGTGTGGTGGCGCAGGGTTCCGTGGTGTGGTTTGAATTGCCTCTCGCGCTGGCGCGAGATTGGGCCAAGCAAGAGGAAAAAAGTCAGGTTATTGTTGATAATTTCGACGGTATTTCAATTCTGTTAGTGGATGATAATCCTGTCAACAGGAAAGTAGCTTCGCATATGTTGAAAAAATTTGGTTGTGAGGTCGAGATGGCTGTAGATGGTAACGATGCCATAGGAAAAAGTCGGCTAGGAAAATATGATATTATTTTGATGGATTGCAGTATGCCAGATATCGATGGTTTTGAGGCAACTCGTCGTATCAGGGTGGAGGATTCTAACCCTAACAAAAACTCACCGATCATTGCCCTGACTGCCAGGGCAATGCAGGGCGATCGGGAAGTTTGTCTGGCTGCAGGTATGAACGATTACGTCACAAAACCTATTCGTACCGTACAACTCACTACGGTGCTTAATCAATGGGCAAGGTTGCGCGGTCTGGATGATGCCAAACGTACCGCTAATCTGGCCAACTGATAGCGCTTGAAATGAATCGGCTTGACGGTAGTGGTTTGGTAGTGGTGGATTGGTGGTACGGCTGTTGCGGCAAGCCGTCAGGTTCGGTCATTACTCTCAGGAATAATCCGTGTCCTATTTATTAGGCCAATCGTCATTAAAAAATAAAGCCTAATAGCGCGTCTACCAGTGTAATTGCTACTGCTGCAGCGAAAGTAGTTGTCATGTTGTCAATTTCAAAATCGTCGAGTATCTGGTCGGTTAACCAGAGTAAAAAAGTATTAATAAGCAGCAAAAATAATCCGACGGTTATGAAGATAAAGGGCAGGGCGAAGAACTTAAGTACCGACCCGAGCGTTATGTTGATCAGCCCGTAAACCAGAGCGACTAATAGCGCCGTGGCTAAATTTTTCACCCAAATTCCGGGCATTATTCTGGCCAGCAAAAATATTGCTATGCCCAGTATTATAAAATGTAAAATAAGGTCCATAAGTGATCTGCTCTTATTGTTGGTGATTCGTTTGTAGTGGCTTGTCTATGCGTATAACGCGTAGATATTCGATTTGATCTGTTTGACTGACCTTCGGGTGGGCCACCGCTACAATCGAGATCAGATGCTTTTTCAACTAATTCTATTGCGCAATTCTTTCATTTTAGTGTTGAATGTATTCAAATTATTGAAGCTGTTGATAATGTTGCCTGTGGATATCGTTTGCGAGCCTAAATTAAACCAGCCGAAATTATACCAAGGAACATCCGATAAATGCCTGTTTCTGCTATGGCGGTTGCAATAAGTTGTTCAATCAGTTGGTAATGTACCGCAAGTCGACAACTTTTCTCCATTCACCGCCTTCCTTTGCCACAACCAAGATATCCACTGAATCAGAGGTTCCCTGAATATGTCCACCCAAATTGTACTGCCTTGTTTTAATGAAGAGCAAAGGCTTGATATTGATGAAGTATGTTCGTTGCTGGTTGACCCAGACATCGGCCTAATATTTGTTGATGACGGATCAACGGATGGCACGGTAAAACTGCTTGATAACATCAAAAGTACAAATGTCGACCGTGTTGAGATTCTGGTGATGGCTAACAACCGCGGCAAGGCTGAAGCAGTGCGGCAAGGGATGAAATTAGCCATTTCAAAAGGCGCCAGGGTAACAGGTTATATGGACGCTGATTTTGCGACGCCTGCTAGTGAAATGTTGCGCCTGGTCAATATCATGCAGCGAAGTTATTCGAAAAATGTTGTCATCGCAGCGCGTTGGGCGCATTTAGGCGCAAAGATTAGTCGCAGTCCGTTTCGGCATTATGCGGGCCGTATTTTTGCGACTTTCGCTTCTATGATACTTGAACTGACTATTTATGATACCCAGTGTGGAGCTAAGTTATTTCGTGTTAATGAAGGCCTGAATGCAGCGCTTGAAACTGTATTTTTGTCTCGTTGGGCTTTTGATGTAGAGCTCATAGGGCGTCTTAAGCAACGTTTTGCTGAGGATCAGTTTCTTGAGGTCCCGCTCAATACCTGGGTGGATAAGTCGGGTTCTAAGATTGGTCTGTACGCTATGTTAAAGGCCACACTGGAGTTAGTACTTATTTGGCGGTCTTTAAAAAAATTCTAAAATGTAGTGGCAGATGCGCTATTCTTATTCATAGTGAACTAGTTCTATCAAAATGATTCTATGAAGGGATTAGATGATGGCAAAAACTGACTCAGATACGCATTCCCAGAACAATTTAGACGTCTTATCCGCCGCCCACCAGTCTATTCAACAGCCAACAATAAGATCGTCGATTGTTCCCGAATACTTGCACCCTTTGTGTTTGTCTGTGATTGACAAAGTACTGACGACAGACAAGTTTTGGGAAATGGTGGAGGCTATTCGCACGCCTTTGATAGAAGAAGATGCGGAATATCCCAGTTGTAATATTGTCACCTTCTTATATCAGTACCAACCCTCGCTTAGGCATATTTGTATTCAACATGGGTTTGGTCAACCTGTTGAGCGGAAAATGCAACGCCTTGGTGATACGGATATCCTGCATCTAAGTTATCGGTTTGAGAAGAACACTCGGCTGAGCTATGGATTTGCTGAAGATATGCCACTGGTTCACCTGGATTCTTTAGACGATGATGCTGCGGAGAAAAATCAGGCAGCCTATTTTGACTACTTGAAAACAGCCAGGTTTGAGCAAGATAAATTTAATCCTCGGCAATTTTCCACGTTAGATGGTGATGGCGGCGAGGATATATTATCTCTGTTAACTTTAGAAAATGCCTTGTCGGATCGTAATACCGTTAGAAAAGATATTATTGATCGTGGTTGGCTGCATCGAGAAGAGTTTGCTAGTCAGATATTGAATAATAGCCGAGATGTTTGGGTATATACCCCCGCTGGCTACGAAAACTCAACCAATGAATATCCTGTACTTATGTTCTTTGACGGTGGCGCTTACCTTGGTATGGGGCTTGCTCACCGCATTCTGGATAACTTAATTGCTGAGGAAAAAATCCCGCCAATGATTGCTGTTTTTGTGGCTAATGCGCCGGCACCAGCGAGGCAGTTAGAACTACCCTGTTCAGAAAGTTTTGCGCAGTTTATAGAGGAGGAGATGATACCCTGGTTAAGTCATCACTATCCGATTAGTCCATTACCCATCGACTGGTATCTGGCAGGGTCGAGTTTTGGTGGATTGGCTGCAACCTGGCTCGCCTTTAAAATGCCCCACCAGATTGGTAACGTGATTGCCCAGTCCGGTTCTTTCTGGTGGGGTAAAAATTACCCGCTTGAACGGCAGGCGTCGCCTTTAACGGCTGACTATCAACCGCAGTGGCTTATTGATGAAATTAAAAAAGGCCCCTATTTGCCGGTTCGTTTCTGGTTAGAGGTGGGGCGACTGGAGCCAGCGGGAATAATGTTAGAGGCTAACCGGGCAATGCGTGATGCCATGCAGGAAAAAGGTTTCGACCTGATGTATAACGAATTTGGTGGCGCGCATAGTTTTGCCCACTGGAGAACAAGTTTGCCGCAGGCATTGGTTTATATGCTAGGGCAATAATTTTTAATTTGGCCAAGCTTGCTAAATAGAGCTTGTTAAATAGAGCTTGATAAAGAAAACTCACCAGAGTTTGCCAAAATCAACGGACCGCTGCCAGAAGCTTGCGGCTTTATAGAACTGCAATAACAGGACGCTAAGGGTTACTAGAACCGCTAGTAGCGCCGCTACTGGCTGATACCCTTGAACAAAAAAGTAACTGCTTATCAATAGCGCACCGGCGATAACAGTAAAATCTGGATAAAAATCCTGAACCACTGCAGGGTTTAGGTTGCGAAAAAAATATTCGTTATCCAGGTCTAAGCGTGCGCTTAGCATTGTTCTGTGGCCAACCCAGATCATTAACGCAAAAACGGTTGCCATGGTCAGAAACCACCAGCCCAGGGTTTCAACGCCGAGAAACTCAACCAGGAAAAACTCTAGTACGCCAATGATGAAGGGATATACAGAGTCTACAGTGCCAGGCACCCAGCGAAATCGCATTACATTGCTGGCATAAACCACCCAAATGATAATCAAGCCGACAAATGTACATATAATCTGGGTTAAGAAGATTATCATGGCAAAGAAGTCTTGATCTGCCGACATTTGATGCTCGGGTAACTGATCAAGGTAGGTCGATTCAATAAGCCTGGACCAGAGCAGTTCTAAGGCCAACGCCTGAACCATACTCAGTAGCGTTAAAAGCACCGTTGGAAACTGGTCTTTTACTCGACTTCTAATGCCGCTCATGGGTCTATCCTCTTTACGTTTTGCGCTCAAGGCTGTTTATCCGCTCAAGGCTGTTTATCTGCTCAAGGCTGTTCAAGGTTAATTCTTTCGATGATGATTAGTCGCCTCGCAGCTTTTGTGGGTGAATTATTTAGCGGCTTAAAGTACCATTTATTAAGCCCCTGATGGGCTGATGCCAGTAATCAGAAAAACCTAGGCTGCATTTAATCTCTTTTTATGTAAGAATAATCGTCTTTTTTTAATCTAACTAACCCTAAATTGGAGATTGTAGCAATGAGTAGTCTGGGTTTTGGTCTTATTTCAGCAGATTCACATATCGTTGAACCTGCCGATTGTTATACAAAATATATTGCACCTAAATATCGTGATCGTGCACCATCAATAGAGCGAGATTCATTGGGAAATGACGTTTATACCATCCCTGGTATGAAGTCTACTATTCCTCTAGGGTTGGTTGCTGCTGCGGGCCTTAGCGCAGAGGAATTGGCCGCTCGTCGTAAAGGCTGTACCTTCGACCAGCTACATGAAAGTGGCCATAACGCCAAAGTTCGCGTTGCAGACCAGGATCGAGATGGCGTTGTATCAGAAATTCTTTATCCGTCAGTGGGTATGGTGTTATGTAATCATGAGGACTACGATTATAAAACTGCCTGTTTTCATGCATATAACGAATGGCTAACAGAATACGTTGCTGATGCACCTGCTGGGCGTCTTTTTGGCCTTGGTCAAACTTCTGGTGACTCTGTTGAGCAGATGATTAAGGACTTTGAAGACTGTAAGAAGAAAGGATTTGTTGGCATGATGATGCCAGGCGATCCACAGCACGAAGATTATGATCATCCTATCTATGATCCATTATGGGAATGTGCAGTCGAGTTAAATATGCCATTGTCTTTCCATATATTGACATCTAGTTCGAGTGGCGGACGTGTTCGCGGCAATAAAACTAATGGTTTCCTGGGTATAATCCGTAGTGTACAGGACGTCATGGGTGTGTTCGTATTAGGCGGCGTATTCGATCGTCATCCTAAGTTGAAGTTCATTGCTGCTGAGGCTGACGCAGGCTGGTTGCCGCACTATTCTTATCGTATGGACCATGCTTATGAGCGTCATGGCGTTTGGATGGGTGGCGGTAAAAACCTTGAAAAAATGCCTAGTGACTATATCAATTCAAATATTTGGCTAACGTTCCAGGATGACTGGGTTGCTTTTAAGGTCGCCAATTTGATGAACCCAAAACGTCTTGTTTGGGCCAATGATTTTCCTCATAGTGATGCAACCTGGCCGTGGTCTCAGGAAATGCTGGATGAGCATACGAAGGATTTGTCAGCTGAACAACAGCGTTGGATTATGCGAGAAAATATTATTGAGTGTTATGACCTGCCTACAGATGTAGTGCCGGCTTAATTTTATCGTCTGCGCAGGGTTCAGGCCCTGTTAAGTCGAATGCTTAAACAAAAAGCTCGATATATAAAAAGCCCAATATTAAAAATATTGGGCTTTTTTTTGCCAACTCTTTGGCGACAGGGTTTTGATAAAATGATGCTATTGAGTATCTGAGTATCTTGACGAAAGATTTATTCGAAATGCCTTTTTTTGAACCAGGGGAAAAACTCCGGCATATGTTCAGAGACCTTGTCGCGGAAAGACGCCGGCCGCTTTTCTAAAAAAGACTCAATGCCTTCGGTGGCATCCGCTGACTTACCGGTATAGAAAACTCCACGCG
This sequence comes from Pseudomonadales bacterium, assembly GCA_019090615.1. Taxonomy (GTDB): domain Bacteria; phylum Pseudomonadota; class Gammaproteobacteria; order Pseudomonadales; family Azotimanducaceae; genus JAHRVQ01. The sequence goes on from JAHRVQ010000047.1 coordinate 76,936, forward strand.
AATCAATATTGTGTGCTTCTACAGGGTGCTCCGCACCCAGCATTTTCCACATCATTTGTCTCGTTAGGGCAATAGATACTGATGAGTTCTGATCCGCAAACTGTTGTGCTAGTTGTCTAGCTTCGGCGAGTAACGAGTTACTTGAGTGGATACTACGAATCAGGCCATGTTCCAGCGCTTCTGTGGCAGCAAAAACCCTGCCTGTGTAGGTCCATTCCAGGGCTTGACTGATACCAACAAGCCTGGGTAAAAACCAACTAGAGCATGCCTCTGGGACAATGCCTCGTTTGGCGAAAACAAATCCATATTTTGCTTTATCAGAAGCCAGTCGTATATCCATGGCGCATTGCATGGTTGCGCCAATACCCACTGCAGGGCCGTTGCAGGCTGAAATGACAGGTTTAAGGCATTCATAAATACGTAAGGTTAATAGACCGCCACCATCGGCTTTGGGCCCGTCTGGTTTTCGGTCTGGGTTGTTGCCAGACGACTTAAATGTTTCGCTGCCGGCAGATAAATCAGCGCCAGCACAAAAAGCTCTACCCGCGCCGGTAAAAATTATTGCCTTAACCTCGTCATCTGCATCTGCGCGATCCAGTGCATTGATGAGTTCCTTCATCATCTGACCAGTGAAGGCATTAAGCTTGTCGGGGCGATTCAGAGTGATTGTTAGGATGCCGGCATCAATTTCGTATAAAATTTGTTCATAGTGCATAAGAAATCCCTGTTCTCTAGAGGATGGATTCTGGCTGAGGTTAAACTCGGTTGTGGGAATGATTTTCAGCCGGGGTTGTTGCTGTTGCTATGGGTTTTAATCGTTTTAACTATGTTTTTAACCAGGGTTTTTAGGGTTCATATTTTACTTTGCGCTTGGGCAAAGAATAACATTTCAGTGAATAAATGCCGTTGCGCGTGGCTGCCGCCAATCTTGATAATATTGGCTTCAACGCTCAGTATTGTATTTGATGCCTGTCTGAATTCCTGTCTCCCCAGTTGAATAATCGCGTCAGCAAGTGCCAGGCCTACTTCTCGGCAAACTTTTCCCTGGCTAGTATCTGCTTTGCTCCAGGCTTTAAAATGTGCCAGTGCGGCTTCTATACGGGTTAACTGTTGTAGTCGAGCGGGTATCATTAGATAGTGCAGGCTGGAAAAAACCAGCGCGCCATCCTCGGTTCGGTGGTTTGCATATTGCTCTAACTGGATCCAACGTGAGGTAACCACAATGCCCTGCATTTCGAGACGCCACAGCAGCGAGGTAGCATTGCAAATATCAAGATAAAAATCATCCTGTATGGCACCTGCAAGCTGACTATCATAAACCTCAAGCGCGGCTTTTATATTGTCCTCACTAAGATAAAACAGTGCCAGGTGCCATTGCATATGATAAGCAAAATTATTTGCCTGTTGCCAGCCAGATGATAGCTGCTTGATTATTGCTATGCCTTCGCTATAACGTTGCGTCATTTGCATAACATGGGTGATGGCATGGGCCGACCAGATATCGGTTGGATTGAGATCTATGGCTTCGCGGCCGAGGCGTTCAGCGAGTTTGTAATCTCCAGCTTCTTCAAGGCCAAAACTATACATGCCGAGTAAATAGCCATAAAAACGTTGCTCTGGGCGCCATATATCGATGGCATGTACCAAAGAGTTTCTGATATCGCGGCTATCACCTGCATAAAAATGTAAATGATGTAGCATTCTGAGCGCTATTATATCTTTCGCATAAAGACTCGATATATCATTAAGGATAACGATACATTCGTCAGTACGATCCCGCATCCAGGCGTGGATGGCTTGTTGGTGCAGTTGTTCTCGCGGGTTCAGGGCAAGCTGACTCAATTGCGTCATAGCTTCCTGAATGCTCGACTTAAAACGCGGGTCAGCTGCTAACAATAGAGAATAGGCCTTAAAGCAGTGGGCCATAGGCATGGCTGCATCGGTATTGATTAGCGTCACCAAACGAGGCATGAATTGATTGTTTGATCCCAGGTATAACTCAATGATGGCATTGAATTGCGCGATGCTGTCGGAATGGCCGATGGTATAGAATAATTCGAATTCATCCTGTGATTGGTGCATTGGGACTTCCTATTGGCCGAAGGATCGAGTGGATTGACCCAGGTAATCTTTTTCTTCAGCTGTTGATGGTCGGTCGAGGGCGCGGTTGCGATGCGGGAAGCGGCCAAATCTTTCTACGATAGAACGATGCTGAATGGCTGAATTTAAAAATGACTGCAATTGTACCCGCCATTCAAGCGAAGCATCTTCTACCAGGTGAGTAAAAAGCTCAACTGCCTGATTCTGTGCAATAAGGTTTTCAGTGTGGTGGAAAGGGTGGTACAAAAAGGCCCGTTCAATGAAAGAGAGTTCAGTGTCCTGCTGTTCGGACAGGGCAAGTTTGGCATATTGCAGGGCCAGGCTATCATTGTTGAATGCGTTGGCTGTTTTACGGTAGATATGTCGGGAGAACTGGTCTAATAATATAACCAGTGCCAGGCTACCACTGGGCGTTAAATGCCAATGCTTAAGTTGCCCCTTTGCTGCCTGTTCGACTAGTGGGCCAAATTGCTGCTGGATTTTTTTATCCAGTGCCGGACCGCCACGATACCAATATTTTGCTCTGCGTTTTGACGCCATGGCATCATCAACTGCATCAGCAAACCAGAAATGATTGATAGTCGAGGGATTATGCATAGGGCCATTTTTTAAATTTAACGATTATCTGCCAAGTATTACTTAATGGTCAGCAGCTCATCGTCGGTAAGTTGTAAATAGGATTTTAAATTGTGCACTGCTAAATATAAAAAAGGCGTATCCAATAGTGCCACAGTAAACTTAAACAGGTAGTTGCTGAGCATAAGAGACAACATAATATCCAGACTCATTGCACCAGCAAGAAAGCTGGCACCAAAGGTAATACTGATTACCGTAAACGAATCTACCCCCTGACTAATCAGGGTGCTGCCGTTGTTACGTAACCACAGGTGTTTGCCCTGGGTGAGTCGCTTCCAGAAATGAAACAGATAAACGTCGCAGTACTGGGCTGCTATGTACGCGATCATAGATGCGAATACCGCGCCAGTAGTTGTGGCGTACAATAAACTAAATAGTTCTACCTGTTGGCTGACCAGATCGCCATTGGGAAGCGCGACCTGTTCTGATAAATGTAGTAGTTGCCAGGGGGGTTGGGCTGATGCATCAACAGCGGGCAAGAAGTTGCCTAGCCACATTGTGCCAAGAATAAAAAAATTCAGCACCAGGCCCACCGTAACCAGAAAGTTGGCACGGCTGCGGCCATATAACTCACTCACCAGGTCAGTACAAAGAAACGTAATTGGATAAGGTAAAACTCCAACTGCCAGTGCAAATGGGCCAAGCTGAATAAAGCGGGTGATGCCAATAATGTTGAGCATGGTCATGGCGCATAAAAAGATACCCGCTAAAATCAGGAAAACTCTTTCCCTGCGTTCTTTAATTAATTCGGTAACAATTAATTCCGTAACAACCATTTAAGAAACCTCTGATTAGTTGTCTCTAGACTGTAGGCAGACAACTTTTTGTAATTCTCACCTGACTGGAAACAGGCCTTAATAAGATGTTCGCAGGTGCCTATCGGGGGCGTATGGTATTTCCTGGCTGGTTTTTTTTCACAAGGAATATTGTTAATGCCATCAATGTCATCATAAATCTCGCCATTACTTTCAACTTTCAACTTTCGATTTGGCCGAGGTTGGCATGTAAAATGGTGCCATTGATGACTGGGTTGTTGGCAGCAAAACTAACGGTGGAGGCAATTTCACTGGGTTGTACCAATCGGCCAAAGCTAGCAGTGGCTGCAATGCTTTGCAGTACCTCTGGGTCTTTACCGACATGCTCGCGAAGCATTTCTGTGTCGGTAAAACCAGGGCAGATGCAGCAGGTGTGGATTTCTCGGCCTACTAAATCCTGACAGGTGGTGCGCATCATGCCGACGATTGCATGTTTGGTAACGACATAACTGTAGGTGCCTGGTACGGCTTTTTCCGATAGGGTAGAGCCTATGTATATAATGCTGGAACCAGGCGCCATTAACGGGACCACAAGTTGATTCAACATATGCGGCGCAACTAAATTAATATTTATTATTTCTCTAAAGCTATTCGTCGTGGTGTCATCAACAGTATCGTTGACCAGTTTGGCAGCATTATGCACCAGACATATTTCACCTTCGGGCAAAATATCAGCTATTAGTTTTTGCAGTGCTAGTTCAGCCGTTGGCTGGGCTAAATCTATGGCATGGTTTTCTATTTGGCTATTGGGTGCGGCTGAACGTGATAGATTAATAACGCGTGCACCAGCTGCGAGAAATTGCTGGGCAATTTGGTATCCGATGCCTTTGCTGGCACCTGTAATTAGTAGGGTCTTCATACTTTATTCCATTCTGCGACCCCGAACTGGCCGGGGCTTGAGGATATTTTAACGGTAAAGGCGACGATGCCTTTGTCCTGTAGATCTTCATGCTTGATCAATTTGTTTAAAAAATAATGGGAAAATTCTTCAACGGTTGCGTTGGCTATAGGCAAAATAGTCACGTCGCGTTCTAAAAAAGGTATTCGCTCATTATTATACAGGGCTACGATGTACTGGTTTTCGTCAACAACCTTAAGGTATGGGGAGTGAGCCGGTAGAATAACCTGCTCATCGATTTCATCGCACATGGCTTGTAAAATGCGTTTCAAGATTGCGTAGTCGAACAATAGGCCGTCTGTGCCTAAGCTGGCCGTGACATCGCATAATAGTTGATAGTTATGCCCATGCAGGTTTTCTCTTTCTGTGGCAGAAAATATGGTGAAATGGGCAATGGAGAAATTTAATGCCTGCTTGGCTATTTCTATCCTGCTAAAGCGGATATTATTTTGATCACTCAAAATTACTCTCGATATTGTTGGTGGTTCTATTCGTCGCTATTGCTATGTAAGTACGCAATGTAAGTACGCAATTTTGCGTCTGATTTGTTTTTCTGGCGGTTCTTAAACCGTATCATACCTCAGTACTCAGTTGCCAAATTTTAAGCAAACTCCACTGTAAAAACAAAAGCTATCTAAGCCTGTTTATTGGCCAGTGAGCATTCGCCAAAAATCATTCATCTGCTGCGGGCTGGTTTCGCGCGCGGAATAATATTCCACATGCTCTGTGGCCGAGGCATCAGGCCTCAGTCGAATACCCCAGAGGGCGTTGATCTGGTTGGGCAAAATTGAATACCGTATGTCGATTATCTGGTTGGGGTTGTTTTTGTCCAGGGCCAGATAGTTATTGCTGAACCAGGCAAAACGATCGAGGTCGTTAGCCTGCTGACTAGCGGGGTCCAACCAGGGCAAATCATGTTGAATATCCAGTTTTTTGATGGCGCTGCCGTGATAGATTCTGGTTTGTATGCCCATTGAAATTGCATCGACATAATAATTGCCGTCATATTCATAGATCAGCTTCCATACAATAATGTTGCCGAAACTGGGTTTGGCTGACAATGTGACGGCTTGATGGCCTCGGGATTCCGCCAGTAGCCGGCCCAGATCTTCTGCACGGTTGTTTTGCACCATACCAAACAATAAATAGCTGCTGAGCCAAAGCAGGCCGAGGCGCGCGAGCCATTTATTTTTTAGCCAAATTGCACTAAGCACACAGGCCAATAGCGGTATGCTTAGCAGCGGATCAATGACGGATATATTATGCCAGGCTATTCGAGTATTTGAAAAAGGCCAGAATAGTTGGGTGCCATAGGTGGTGCAGGCATCGAGTAAAGCGTGCGTTGCGTAGCCAAGGAAACAGACTAGATAGGTTTGTTGGAAGTTTAGTGTTGTTCTTGACCAGCGGTAAAACAGGCAACTACAAATTAACGCGCCCATAGGAATAAAAATTAGTGAATGTGTGAATTGGCGGTGATATTCAAGAAACAGTAGCGGGTCGGTGGGGGAACGAATGAGCACATCAATGTCCGCTGCCATACCCGCCAGACAGCCCAGCCAGGCAGATGTTCTGAGTTTTTTTGGGCAACTCATCGCTTGTGGCAACGCGGCACCTAAGGCGCCTTGAGTAATAGGGTCCATTGTTATCCGCTGAATAAATATTGCCATAGAAGGCTAACGGCAAGGCTGTTGGAACACAAGTCATGTGATGACGGCTTTGTATAGACAAGGTAGTACAGACAAGGTTCTATCGCTAATGTTGTGCGGACAAGTTGGGTAAAAATTGATCTAATATTGTGCGTAGTGAAATGTTGTTGTAACGTTTTATACTAATGATTTATCTCAGCTGCCACTATGACTCCGCAACTTCAAGTCTATATCGACTATAAAAGCCCCTATGCCTTTATCGCTAAAGATGCGACTTACCAACTCGAAGAGGCCTTTGGTATTTGCATTGACTGGTACCCTTTGACGCTAAATATTGGCAGCTATCTTGGCACCGCTAAAGTTAATGACGTGGGTGAGGTCGTTGAAAGCAACCGCTCTCCGCGGCAATGGTTAGCGGTCAGGTATGCTTATTACGATGCTCGACGATATGCCGCGCTACGGGGTTTGACGTTAAAAGGACCGAAAAAAATATGGGATTCGTCGCTCGTTCATATCGGCATGTTATGGGCCAAAGGACAACATCACGATATTCTAAAAGCCTATACCGATTGTGTTTTTGAACGCTTCTGGCAGCGTCAACTGGATATTGAAGATGTCCACGTGGTTGTAGACATGCTTCGCCTGGCTGGGGCTGAGCTGAGCGGTTTTGAAGCTTATCTGGCCGGCGCTGGTCGTGAACAGCACGATGACCTGCAGGAAAATATTCTCAATAAAGGCTATTTTGGCGTGCCCACCTATGTGATTGACGATGAAATCTATTTTGGCCGCGAGAATTTGCCAAAGATTCGTTGGCATCTGGCGGGCAGCGTTGGGCCCTGTCCGGATATCGCCTATGACATACTGCTACCTGAACTGGCAGATAGATCTTGACTATTGAAAATGAAAATACAATGCCAATAAATAGCCCGTTGAATGGCAAACCGCAACTCACCATTTATCTGAACTTTAATGGCCTGGCGAGTTTTCTGGCATTGCAACCAACGCTAAATATGCTGAATAGTGCGAACTTAGCCGGTGCAGAATTTGACCTTACGTGGTTGCCGTTTTTCGGCGCAACTAAAAATAAAGAACCCTCGAACAATAGTGATCAAACCTTACTAGAAAACCCCGAGGTATTATTTAAAGCGCGTAGACAGCTGGCAAAGAAAGCCTATGAAACAATCGAGTTGCGGCGTAATTGTTTATCTTTGGGCATAACCGAGCAGCAGGCAAACGCTCGGTTCAATGCTGTCGATGTTATTAATGCAAATATTGGGCTTTTATATTTAAACGCCAAAGGCATTAATCCTGAGCGCTATTTACAACAGGTATTTCAGTTGGTTTATGCCGAGGGCGAGAAATCGGTTGGCATGGATGGGATTATGAAGTTGCTATTTTCTACCGGTGCTAACGAAGCAATGGGTGTTAACAAGGATGATTTTCTGCGTTACCAGCAGCAGGCCTTAGCGGCGGTCGATGATTTTCAACAAATGCAACTGGAGACAGGGGTATTTGAAGCGCCTGCCTATCGACTTCATGGTGAGCGTTATATGGGTCGGCAACATTTGCCATTGATTAGTTATTATCTGTTAGCGGGTCACAGGGGTGGAGAAAATTAATACGATCTGCCAATGACAGGTTTTATCTACTGTTAGGTTAAGGTGATTCATGGTCCGGCGCAAAACTAGAATATTTTTCTTTGCGGCGTTTTATCGCTGCAGTAATCTTATAGTTGGCTGGATTATACCAGGGCATCAGGGTGTTTAAATATCGATAACCACCACCCAGTATAAACATTGAAATATAAGGGACTACTCTGCGTCCCTGGGCTTTTAACATCACGGCATAAAATTTATGGACATATTTGAGGTAGTGAATTTGCGCGCTTAGGCCTTGTTTTAAGCGGTAGAAGTAACTACCCACCAGTTTTTGATAGACGTCATAGGCAACGGTACGATGCTCGATCTCTTCCAGGCTATGCCATTCGATTAATTTATCCCAGCCGCTTGAAAGGCCCTTGCTGACGTTTCGATTGGCAGACCCCATGGCGGCGGCACAGGTCATCGCTTCGAAACCTTCTGCGTAGGCAAGATTAAAAGCGAGTGGTTTTTGGGCCAGAAAGGATTCGTATTCTGCCTTTAGTTCATTTTCTATCTGAAGTAATTCAGCCGACGTTTTTTTATCAAACTTGGAACGGATAATCTTATTAATTCGGGCATGATTACGGAAGTGATTGCCCTCCTGCTGAGAAAACTGTTTCATATCAGCGAGTAATTGTTCGTCGCTGATGGTATTGCGGGCTTTTAGCATCATGCGGATTAGATAAGGCTCAAGATAAGGCATGGTCAATGAAAATGCAGCAATATACAGCGACAGGCGGGGTAATTTAGGGATAGCGTACAGGCTGGTCTGCGGCGGGAAATCAAAATTGACCCGACGGACAATAATTTCTGTGGTTTCTGATGCCTGTGGAATGGCTGCCTGCTGGGGTGCTTCCGGTTGTGGAGGGTACTGCTCAGACGACATGAGACAAAGCTCAACTGCGATAAAGAGTATAGTATTATAACGAATATATAATAATTATGAGGGAATAATTGTGGCCGATTTAAACAAATCAATTGTCGATGGTTATGTACAAACATCATTCCGTGCAAGGCAGGATAAAAAGCCCAAACCGCTGGCTTCGCAGACATCGCCGGACCTGGATGGGCCAGATGCTTATAAAATACAGGCGCAACTGGTGAGCCTGATTGTCGAGCAGGACCCGATTGCTGGTTATAAAGCAGCATTGAGTAACGCGATGGCGCAAAAAATGTTTAAGGTAGACAGTGCCGCGAGTGGTGTTTTATTTGCTTCGGGCCTATATGAAAGTGGTGCTGAGATAGCGAAAAGTAACTTTGTTATGCCTGTTCTGGAAACTGAAATTGGTTTTCAGGTGGGAACAACATTAAATCCCTCGGATGGCCCGGTTGATCTTCAAACCGCTAAACGCGCGATGGCGGCGGTGCTGCCAATGGTTGAAGTGGCCGATACTGGTTTTGTAGCGCGGGTATCCCTGGCCACCGACCTGATTGCAGCCAACAGCGGCTCTGCCAGCTTTGTGGTTGGTGAACACGGGATTGCGAACAGTGCGGTGGGACTTGCGGAGTTGGCTGCGGCTGATTTAAACCAGATTAAAGTCACCATGTCAAAAGATGGCGAAAAACAGGGTGAGGGTAAGGCGACGGACGCAATGGGAGACCAATGGGGTGCGCTGCTCTGGTTAGTGAATCAGATCTTGAGTCAGGGTTATACGCTAAAAGCGGGTGCCTATCTAATGACAGGGTCGCTAGGCAAAATTTATCCGGCGAGTAGTGGTGATTATATTGCTGATTATGGTGATTTTGGCCAGGTTGTTTTTTCTATTAAGTGAATGGTAGTCGCTTATTAGAGCCAGTAGCTAGCTTCTTAATGGCTTGCTGCTGGCGCCTAATCGCTTGGCTGACTTCGTCACAGACAATTCCTTAAGGTAGTCGCAAATTAAGGTAGCAGCAAGCGGGCTTTAGTCTGGCAGTACCTCGTAATTCTGGTACCAATAGGTTCTTACGGTTAGATCTCCAAAGTTTAAACCACTGATGGGTGTTTCTGGGCCGATTAGAATCAGGGGGTCTACACCATCAGGGATCAGGGCAATGGGTTCTGGGGCAATTGAGCCGGTCGCAAGCGTCACTGATCTATCTGATTTACTCAGTACGTCATCGTCATCATTATCAACGATGGGCGTTGCATCAAATACCGATACTGCATAAACCCGCGAAGTACCAATAGCCGCAACACAACCCGTTGTTGAGGAGTTGTTGGGTTCGTAGGTGGTGAATAGTACCTGGTTATTGATCGTGAGACTTTTTGCCAGCACTTTTTCGCCGGTCCCCTCAAGGTCAATAAACCACCCTGAGGCAATGGCAAATTCGTCAAGTTCTGTGGTCAGCTCAATTGAGGATAAACTGCTGCCGTTGGTGCCCAATAAATTAGCCGTGGCATCATAAAGATCGGCTTCGACGATAGTGGTATAGGTTCCAGGCGGGGTAAATACATCGGTTTGGCGAAAGCTATAGAATCGATCGTTGACTGTTTCGTCCAGTGGGTGGGCACGATAACCTGAGCCAATTGATACATTTAGAACCTGAGCGCCTTCAATATTGATAAGGGAGAGATCAGGTGCGTTATAAAAGCGGCGATTATTTGCAGCGTCACCGCCATTAATGCTGGCAATCAGGCCGCCACTGATAAAAGCATTTACCTGAGTATTAGTATGGTCAAAATCAAAGCGGAATATTTGCCCACCCTGGTCGCCGACATACATTTGATCGGGTAAACCATCGGCATTGATATCGATCACTTTTACTGGTGACGGCATGCTGTAATTCATGTCCGTTAATTTTTCAGTAAATGAATTTGCGTTCCCCGCTGACCAGAGTAGATCCGGCACGAAATCGTTATCGCCACCATTTGACAGTGAATCTGCACCCGCACGGACGATAAAAATGGCATTGCCGTGGCTATCTACGGTTTGAACGGTTGTTGAATCCTGTGTTTCGTCGTAACCGCCTGCAAAAATCAGCACTTCTTCCAGGTTACCGGCAATAATTACTTTGGCTTTTACGGGTGTTGACCAGGTTTGACCTAATTGTTCGAAATCGCTGCCATTAATACCGCCTTTGAGTACCCAGAGCAGTTCGGGGTTGTTGCGGTCGGTAACATCCAGGGCATAGTAATTTTTTCCTCCGCGACGCATACCAAAATAGATCACCACCCGATCGCCGTCTGCAGCCTCAATCTGGTTGTCGCCGTCATTGTCTATGACCCATGGAACAACTGAGCCATCAAGCCCATATGGATGGCTATCAGCGCCAGAATTTTCAAAAAATGTATCAATGTTGACTAACAGGTCCTGCGGGATAAAAGAGAATATTTCAACGCCGGTAGCCGAATCAATGGCATGCAGATAACCCTCATTAGTGCTGAAAAATAATATATTGTCAGGGTTTGCCTCAGTACCGCCGAAAGTGACCAGAGTGGGTTTTGAATGTAATGGGTCACCGATCGCTTTGCGTCTGTCAATGCTTGATCCATCGCCATCGGCATCGAATATATCAACGCCCCTGGCCCAGTTAATTAGATCGGTTCGATAATCATCTGATTCATCTTCTATGCCCAGCAGGGTTTTAGACACCGCGGCATTGGTGGTATTGAAGGCATTATCCGAATGTGAAAGTATCTTATTACCCGTCGAGTTTATGTAGGTATAAACGTGCCTACTTGCTGCGGCAGGTAAGTTTTCAGCAGCACCACCTAGTGAAACTTTTTTGCCGTCTATACCAGTGGACCAGAAACTCCTGGCGGATGTTTTGAAAAAACCGGTAGCAGTATCGATTGCCGGCAGTTCATTCTGGTCTGAAATTTGTGCTGGATCGCCAAACAATTGATACCTTTTAAGGTTGCCCGTCCAGCGTGGGTCATCATCTGGTTTGAAAAGTGAGAAGTACAATTCGTTGCGGTGTGTGAGTCGATTAAACTGATTCACGGTAGCGCCGGGTGCAACAAAGGTGGTATCTGTTTTAAGAATTTCTTTGATGATCGAGCTAAAAGTATCTGAAAGCTCGGTTGCCGTATTGGCCTCAAAAAACGACCCGCCGCCATTGCTGGCAATGTCACGAATATAATCATCGGTAAAGTTAAAACCAATCGTAAAAGTAGTTACGGTTTGACTATCGCCGCCGGGAATCTGGTCTTCCTCGAACAGGTATTTTGCCAGTTCTTCGCCGCAGGCAGCTGATCCTGAACTTTGGCAGGTAGAAATATTGGCCATGGTTTTGACCTTGTCTACAGATTGATTGACGCTAGGGCTACCGTCAGTCAGGAGCACCACATAATTTTGCTGACAACTACCCAGGGTGGTGTCGATAGGCGATTCATAGACGCCGCCGCTGATGCTTTCTTCTCGACATGCCTGGGCGCTAAGATTATCGTTACTACAGCCAACCGGCTGACTAATTGTACCGGCGGATAAAGCGTTGGCATGAGAAACCCTCGTATGTTCACGCCGACTGGTGTCGCTGGCACCTCGGTTGGCACCATAGTCCACTGGGTCGCCGCGATAATACAGTGCGGCTTCATAAAGTGAATCAACAATGGGCGTGCCGCTTTTGTATTGTAGTTCGTCAACTATTTCGATTAGCCGAGTTCGTACGGTCTTATCTGCCACTACAGCGCCAGTACCCTGGGCGCGGATAACTAGCCTGGGTGCTTCGCCCGGACTGCCATCATAGGATTCGGCGACGCGTTTACCACTGCCTGAAATAAGTAGGCTTAAGTCGTTACCAGGCAGCCAACCCGGTCGGTCAACAATTTCCTGAATCACATTAGCTATATCTATGGATTGTTGTTTTTCCTGCAGTACATTCCAGGCAGGCACAGAGGACCAGGTTGCGCTGGCGGTGGTTCTGGTTCTATCACTAATATCATTGTCTGTGGTGGTAAATGCCGCCGAATCATCGATGTCGTGACCTTCAATTGTCAACGAAGTACTACCAGAGCCTGTTTCATCCGTTACTAATTCCAGGTGCGCAGACAGGATGGTACTACCTTGCTGTAAGGGCAAACTTCTAAATCGCATGCCAACTTTTTGTGTACTACCTTCCTGTACCAATTCCAGGTCTGAACTATTGAGAGACATAGTGCCAGAGGCAGACTCTTCCGCATCATCATTGCCAGACTTAACCCGCGCTGAAATCTCTGCGTTCAAACAGCCACCTGGGCTTGCCGGTATTGTATCTGGATCAAAAGTGACTTGTAAATACGGTGCCTGGGATGGATCTGCCTCATAGGATTTAGCGATTCTTTTGCCGAAACCTACAATTAAAAAACTTAATGAATTACCGCCGCACCAATCAGGCCGATTAACGATTTCCTGGACTATGTCACTTAAGCTGGGTGTTATATGGGCTTCATCTTCAACCGTATAAGCAGGTACTGGCGACCATATAGAAAGTGCTGTTGTAAAAGGGCGGCTAGTCACATCGAAGTCTGTACCGGTATAAGGCGGACTATTATCTGCATCCTGGCCAAAGAAAACTAAAAACGAGAAATCGAATCCGGCAGTAGCCGCTGCAAATTGTATATTTGCACTTGTGACGGTCGCACCCTGGGGGATTTCAACACCGTTAAACCGTAGCCCTATAAACTGGAAATCTGTTGATAATGGACCTGCACCTGGGTCTGTAAAGGTTACTCTCAATGTTGGTGCTGTGCTTAATCCACTTTCGCTGCTTTCAACCGTTCTCACGCCATTGCCATTGATCTTTTCCAGGATGAGCGCTAATGAATTATTGTTAGTCCATCCAGGGCGATCAACTATTTCCTGGATAATGGCACTAATATCGGTGGAATATAATTTTTCACCGATAGCTGGCGATGCAGTGTTGTTTTCCCAGGTAATATTAGCGGTGGTTCTGGTTCTGCTACTTACAGCATTGGTGATCGAATCGTTAAATGCTTCGGCATTATCAGTAGCATGGCCGGTAATGCCGATATCAATATCCTTGTTGGCATTTTTGACTTCATCAATAACAAATTCGATATCGGCGGAGTTAATAATTGCGCCCTGAGGAATATTCAGCATCTGAAAGCGCAGGCCGACTATTTGCGTGTCACCACCATCTTTAGCCAATTCAAGGTCAGAGCTGTTGGTATAAAGGCTACCATCGCTTGATTGCTCTACGTCGTCAATATCCGAACTAATAGCAACGCTAATGGCTATTGGCGTTGATACCCCAGATTCTACCTCTACCATTGTCAGGGTGTTATTGTTCAGGCTCATTGTGCCATCTATACCGCTTTGTTCAACGTCGTCATCACCTGAGTTAATACGCACAGCCACCGTGCCGAGTTCGGCATCAGCGGACTCTAAAATGCCATCGATAGGGCTGACAGGATAAAGCACTGGGCCGCCAGGGTTACTAAAGCGCATCAGGCCGACATTAATATTATTAGAGTCGGTAAGAATATCCCGCAGGGCTTCTTTCATGCGGTCAAGTCGAGTTTCGCCCAGCCCATCGGTGTTATTCATCGAAGAAGAGGTATCCAGGACAAATAGTACATTAGGCGCAATTGCCCCGGCTGCACTGGATGACCCGCCGAAAAATATTTCAGTATCATCAGCACACAGGCTAATGGTAAAAGTAACCAGGTAAAGCTGGATACAACGAATAGCTGCTGTGTGTGCTAAGTACTGTAAGAATTTCATAACCATCTAACCTCAGGATCCAGGGGCGATTTTATAAACACCCTGGGTGGTGTTGGATTGAGTTTTCAAGCTCCCGATTGAACCGGTCCCTCTAACTTCAAATTTATAAGCAACATAAGAGCCGCTCGATAAACCAAGAGAAAAGCCGGGTGCTATGCTAGTGCTCTTGTGTTCAACTTCTGCGGTTGCAACAACCCTGCTGTCGTCCAGGTCCAGGGTGAGTTCTGGAAACGTCCCTGCTGGGGCATTGATTGACAGGAGTAAAACGGGGGTATTGTTAAGCGCAGAATTTACTGCGCTTTCTGAGGCGTTAAAGGCGATATTTTCTGCCTCAGTATTGAGCGCCATTCGCTGTTGAAAATTGGTCGAGGTCAGTGATGAAGCAGCGAGCAGGGTAACGATGAGAAGGATTACCAGTGAAATAAATAAGGTTGCGCCTTTTTGTTGGCGGGCAATTTGATTGAAAGGCTGATCGCAACCCTGATTGCAATCTTGATCACAAGCAAGGTTCCAATCTTGATCACAAGCAAGGTTGCAATCTTGATCGCAAGTAAGGTTGCAATCTTGACCATGAAACGGATATCTGTGATCAAATATTTGCAGGGTATGCCGGTCACAAGTAGTTGTGCCAAGTGTCTGGGCGCTTTTCAAGTGGCTATTTTGTAGTAGCTGCTGCGATATCTTCATCGTCTATTTCTCAATTTTACGGTGGAAATAAACATGCTTTTGTAGCTTTGGTCTGGGAGGTAAACAGCAGTTGCGCCACTTGTACCCGTTGGCACAATATTTTCCCCGGGCAGTGCATAGGTTGCGTCGTCATTTGCTGTCAGTGAAGAGGACTTGCTTTGGATCAGGACACCGAAGCGAATGCTTTTTATGTTGCTGATATCAAGCCCAGCCTGTGATGCCGGTACATAGCGGGTTAATCCACCGGCGATTTCTTCGCCATAAAGTAGTTGTAAGTTAGCAACACCTTCAATCAGTTCTACGCTATTGCCGTCTGCATCCCGTCGATAAAGCGCATAAACAGGGTTGCCGGCATAGTTATCTCGACCGGTATCTCGAACATAAAAGGTATATGAGTAAAACCGCATCACCTTGGCATCCATTTGGTAAGCCTTGCTTAAACTAGGGGTGCTATTGGTGCTGGTTGAGTGGCTAATGGTTACGGTGCCGCCGGACGTTGATACACCTGTGGCGCGAAAAAGATCGATGGACTCACAATCGGTAATAATAATAAGGTCGTTGGCTGCGAAACTGGCAGGATTACTGGATATTTGGATATTTGCGTTGTCCGCAGTCAGGTTGCCAGAGAGTGAAACATCCAGATCTGAAGCCCGCTGAATGGTAATAACATCACTGCCAACAATTGGCGGAAAAGCCTGAGTACTCAAATCTGCAATGCTGGGATCGATGGTAGGCGACCAGGCCCCTGTGCCGACTTCATAAACGCGAATTGAGGCCTGGGATATATTGGTGACCGGGGGGTTATTTGCGATTATATTGGTGACCACTGTTTCTGGGTCGATACATCCCTGGTAACCAATTAGACGGAACTCTTTAATAAGGAAATCAGCAGCAAACCGGCCATTTTCCTGGACTCGAGCTATCGCATTATCGACGCGATAGGTCAGTGATACGTTGGCGAATATTTTTGTTAACCCTGAAATTAAGATAGTCCCAATGGTTAATGCGATCATTAACTCAATGAGTGTAAAACCGCTGCTACGGTCGGCCAACAAACCTGAACTATTATCAGGCGTGAATCTGGTTGTATTTGCAGGTTTTGGAAGGTTCTGATCCTGGCTGATCACTGTCGCGCCTTGCATCGTTTTCATAATCTGAAGTTCATCAAATAGGATTGGTTTTCAATGTCAGCATTAACCCTTTCGGACCAATTGACCTGAATTACAAAATTACTGCCGTCACCGGTTATGGAAGCGCTACCACCATTGAGCAGGGGTTGATAATTTGCTATGCCCTGCACATTTGTAAAATACTGTGCCCACTCTATTAAATCGCTTTGTGACAGCTGTTCTGCAGAGCAGCCAACGCTAATACAGACGGGGTCAACGGGCAGAGTCGCGGTGTTCATATTGTTATAAAGGTCGTCATTAACACCCGTGGCGTTTGAGCGCATTCTGCCGACCATGTTAGTGGCTATATAACTTGCCTGGGTCCGATAATAAGCGCTCAGATTGCCCCGCAAGCTAAGCATCTGCATGGTGGTCGCACCGACAATACCCACCGATAAAATGAGTAGTGCAACCAGCGTTTCAATGAGCGAGAAGCCCAGGCTTTGCCCAAAAAGCGCTTTAGCGAGGGATCTTGCAGGGGGTTTTGTAGCAGACTTGATGCGCTGTTTTATCAACGGCTGTGTAAGCCGTTTCTGGGCCGCAGATCCAAAGGTTGGTTGGCTAAAAGTTTGCATTTCAATACATTCCTTTAAGCTGGGCAGGTGAGAATAACGCCATTGGCATCAATGCCGGCATCTACCCGTGTTTGTCCAGAAAGGTTGAGGTTAATTCCCCTTGCGGCATTCGCACCCCTGGCATCACAAAGGGTAAAACTTGCTGTTGATAAAACAAAACCGGAAGGCAAAAATTGCAGCGAGCTCAGGTAGGTAGAGGGTGTGGCGGATTCTGCCCGCCTTAAACTGTGGTCTGCAGAAAAGTTTAAGGAACGCTGTAAGATATCTTCGCCAACATCGAGCACCTGATCAAAGTCCGTATCCAGGAAAATTATCCAGCCGTCTTCCCAGGCTGTGGTATTGCAACTGGTATTATCGGAGCTTGCACACAGGGTGACGTACTGTCTTTTAGTCAGCGCGCTATTTCTGGCGAATTGTACAACCGCCAGAAAACTGTTGCTTAGGCTTGTTTGGGTGTTTTCCTGAGCTAAGCGGGTAAAGCTAGAAATCCCTGTTTGAAGAGAAATGGTAATCACAGCGAGTACTATCATTACCTCAAGAATAGTAAAACCATCGTTTTTTGTTTTGTACACGGTAGCAGTGCCAGTTGGTCGAATTTAGTATCAATACTAGTCAACGATCTGCCTCGGGTCTGCACCAGGTATTGTCAAATACCCTGAAAGGTTATTTCCAGCTGCTCATTGGAAAATGTAATTACTGAAAATGTCTTACACTCTTTATAAGTCTAATTATAAGTCTAATTATTAGTCTAATAACTTCTTTGGAATTTATTGTTTTTAGTAATAGATAAATTGGTAAACGCTCATTTATTTACGGAGTTAATGGCAGTCTCCTGACTTATTGGTTGCTGGGGCGGTTATTAGGAACGGTTATTTGAATCATTAGGTTAAATTTTTTTGTGGGAGTTTTTATGTTGCGCACAGGTATTCTGAAAACTGTTTGGCTGGTGCTGCTAGTGGCAATTTCAGCCAGTGCTCAGGCGGTTACAGCTATTAATCTGTCAGCTCCATCAAAGGCTGCTGATTGTGTGATTGTCGATGGACAGGCGGTGAGACTAGATTCGAAGGGTAATACCAAGCATTGTATAAAATTGAAGCAATCTGTTAAATCCAGGAAGTCTGACAAGGCAAGCCGCACTGCCAGATCGAAAAATCAGAGATAGTAGGTGTGGTAGGGCGCAAAGATAGGGCGTTTTGTAGTTGGCCCAGGTCGTTCTTTGTTATGTTTATTCCCGTTCTTTGTTATGTTCATTAAAAGTGTCACTCTGGTGTGAATCGACTGTCAACCTTGTGTGACAGCAATAACTCCTTTATAAACAATAGGATAAGGCAGGTGTCACATTTGCTTATGAATTTAAGATGACGGTTACATAAACCTGACATAGCTAAGTGTATGACTTTGCAGGGAAAATTAGTTGGCATTAAACCTGCATTAAATACGAGTACACGGAAGTGTATGCTGGAATCGGTCGAGTGAGCCGTCACTTCGACCAAAGCGACCCCGCGCCTGTAGCAACTTTATTTGCAGGTGTAAACTGAGGGCATTCTTGGGCAAAAGAATGTGGGATAGAAGCTGTAGTAGCAGTTTCTATCCCTTCCTCACTTTAATTTTTTTACATTCTTGACCGCAACCCAATCTCCCACCCTGAGCACTCTCAATAAGGCAAGATTTAAACTGCATATTCGTTGGGTGGGTATTTACTGTGATTGATCTTTGCAAAACGTCTATATAAAACATGCATACCCATAACATTCATGTAATGGCCCCGAAACAGCGACGATTATATGAATGCTAATTGCAGTTGCATGATAGGAGTTAGGTGTTTTTCAGTAAGCACTAGTCAAACACCCTGTTGGCGCAGATAGACCTTTACCGAAAAACCCCTGAAGGATGAATCCCTAACTTGGGGTCCGAATCACCAGATTACGAATTTCAGTCATGTCTTCCATGGCAAATTTGACACCTTCACGGCCTAGACCACTTTCCTTAACGCCACCATAGGGCATATGGTCTACTCGCCAGGAAGGTACATCGCCGATGATGACGCCGCCAACTTCCAGGGTATCCCAGGCTTTTTGCATCTTGTACAGGTCGCGGGTAAATATTCCGGCCTGTAGGCCGAATTGGCTAGCATTGACTAGTTCAAGCGCTTCATCAAAATCGGTAAACCTTGTGAGGTTTGCCAGCGGCCCAAAAGCTTCTTCGGTATTAGCCTTTGATTTGGCATCTACGTCTTCGAGCAAAGTTGCCTCAAGCATACTACCGTCTCGTTGGCCGCCGCATAAAACGCTAGCGCCTTCGGCTACGGCTTCCTCAATCCAGCTATGTAGGCGTGTGGCTTCCTTTTCTGAGATCATAGGACCAATAAAAGTTTTCGGGTCTTTCGGGTCGCCCATAACCAGGTTCTTTGCCTTGTCGACCAGCTTTTGTTTAAAAGTGTCGTAGACCTTGTCGTGGACGATAATACGCTGTACACCGATGCAGCTTTGACCCGACTGATAGAAGGCACCAAAGATAACCCTTTCCACCGCATCATTCAGGTCGGCATCTGCATCGACAATAACGGCAGCATTACCACCGAGTTCCAGCACGACAGGTTTTTTGCCCGCTTTGTTTTTTAAATCCCAACCAACGCTGGGTGAACCAGTGAAGCTTAACAGCTTAAGGCGTTCGTCCTCTGTGAACAGGTTGGCGCCGGTTCTCAAACAGGGAAGGATAGAGAAAGCGCCTTTGGGCAGGTCAGTCTCAGCGAGTACCTCGCCGATGATAAGCGCCCCAATAGGCGTTAAACTGGCGGGTTTTAATACAAAGGGACAGCCAACAGCCAGTGCTGGTGCCACTTTGTGAGCGGTTAGGTTGAGCGGGAAATTAAACGGGCTAATAAAAGAACAGGGGCCAATTGGTACCCGTTTCCACATGCCAACATAACCGCGCGCTCGTGGGCTAATATCAAGCGGCTGGATTTCACCGGTCATTCGCACCGATTCTTCGGCGGCTATCTGGAAAGTATCAATCAGTCTTGATACCTCGCCTTCAGCATCTTTAATGGGTTTGCCCGCCTCAATACAAAGCGATTCGGCAAGTTCATCAAAGCGTTCGCGGAAGCGTGTTACGCAATGCTCCAGGATTGCTTTGCGTTCATACGCGGCCATTGCGGCGCACGCTTGTTCCGCGTCGCATGCAGCCTGGATGGCTGCATCGATGGTGGCCGTATCGGCCATGGCGACGCGTGTTGCTACCTCGCCTGAATATTTATCTGTCACCTTGAGGTCTTCATTGGCGAATACTGCTTCGTTAGCCAGATAATAGGGGTACTTTTCGTTTAACATTGCTTAAGCCTCAAATTTAATATGAACCCTGATTCTGCTCGATGAAAATCTTAGATTGATGCTGCAATATTACCCAATCTTTTGGTCAGCAACATATTTTCTCGATAATCAATGGGTACCACGATGAGGCTGGGTCCACTTTCTGCAAAGGACTGTTTTAGTGCAGGCACTATTTCGCTGGAACCTTTGATAAGGTGACTATGCCAGCCGAAGGCGTCGGCAAGTTTGCCCCAGTCTGGGTTGTCGAAACTTAGCGGGGTATGTTTGCCGAAGGAATTTTCCTGTTTCCAGGCAATAAGGCCGTACATATTATCTTCCCATACCATCACCGTAATATTGACATTAAGTCGTTTGGCAGTCTCCATTTCCTGGACATTCATCATGAAGCCCGCATCGCCGCATATTGCTAGTACATTGTTGTCCGGGTTTACCATGCCCGCAGCAATTGCACCGGGCAGAGCAAAACCCATTGAGCAGAAACCATTTGGTATTAGGCAGGTGTTGGGTTCATGGCATTGATAATGGCGGGCGATCCACATTTTATGCGCGCCTACATCGGATAATAGTACGTCATTGGGGCCCATAACTTCGCGACAATCCCAGAGCACTTTCTGCGGGCGAACGACACCCTGGACATCATCGTCCTTGTATTCTGCAAGTTCTTTAGTCATGGCGGTTCTAGCTTCTGTCTGGGTGGTGAAATCCCAGTTTGATGGGCCATCTGCTTTGACGCGTTCATTTAGCATCCACAGTGTGTGCGCAAGGTCGCCTACGACCTCAAACTTGGGATGATATTCTTCGTCAATTTCAGCCGGTAGGAAGTCAGCGTGGACAATGGTTTTTTGTCCATTTGGGTTCCATAAATGCGGATGGTATTCAACCATATCGAAGCCCAGTGTGATGATAAGGTCGGCATCATCAATGGCGTGGAAGACGACGTCTTTTGCCTGAAGACCTGCGGTATAAAGACAATAAGGGGCGTCCATATCGACACAGCCTTTAGCCATAAAGGTACTAATCACGCCAATGCCTGTTTGTTCGCAAAAGGTTCTGAGTTGGGCGGAGGCTCTTTTTCTTATACAGCCGTTACCCGCAAGGATAATGGGTTTTTTCGCAGCTTTTATGGCATCCCAGGCACGATTAACTGCCTTGTCGTCAGCGACCGGGCGGCGGAATCTAACAGGCTCTATAGGTAGTTTGGAGGTTTCTTTTTCAGCGATGTCTTCGGGCAGTTCGATCAATACGGCACCTGGTTTCTCGGTTCGAATAATCCGCACGCCTTTTCGAATAATCTCTGGAATGGTGTTTTCGTTAAGTACTGTCTGGGCCCATTTAGTCACGGGTTTAAACATGCCGACGACATCCATTACCTGATGGGATTCTTTGTGGAGTCGATCGGATGAACCTTGCCCTGTAAGTACTAACATGGGTGCGCGGTCCATATTGGCATCTGCTACGCCTGTAATCAGGTTGGTGGCACCTGGTCCGAGGGTACCCAGGCAACCGGCTGGTTCGCCTGTTAGCCGGCCATATATCTCGGCCATAAACGCTGCCCCCTGTTCATGGCGACATAAGATGAACTGGATCTTTGAGTCTTCTAAAGACATCATAAAGTCTGCGTTTTCTTCACCAGGAACACCAAAAATATACTCAATTCCCTCTGTTTCCAGGCATTTCACAAATAGGTCTGATGCTTTCATTTTTTTCCATCCTTAGGCTTAGCAAGTGATAAGTATGTACGAGTTTGCGTTCGTTTATGTATTGATCTGGGAATTGGCAGCGCTATAACTCTGAAACCTGGCGGCAGATATCCATTGGTAGGATTCTAACCATTCTAAAATACGAATGTTATGTTTAATATTATTTATCAGAATCCTGAGTTAGTTTAGACCTAATTTGGTTAGCTGGCAGCCTATCATCGCGTCAATTTTGCCCCAACAGGTGGCGACAGTGGTTTTAGCTGACTTTGTTGGTTGTTAATTGAGCATCAAGAGGTCGTAGTTTTATCCATCCTGTTTCAATATTTTCATCAGCTGTTTCCCAACCTGTATCGCCAGGGAGCAAGATGTCATTATGCTGGTTAACTCTGACGCGCTGTTTGGTTTGATTGTGCGCTGCGGCATCAATGGCTTGTGATGCAGTTTTGAATTTTGCCAAACTTTGAATCATACGCAGTGTGGGTGCCATTAATTGTAGCTCGCCGCCTGAATGCTTACTTAATATACTGGCTGGCGATAACCAGTCAGACTGGATAAGTTCATTATTATCGTGGTCGGCTGTCTGATTTGATGGCATAAGTGCAATAAAAAACCGCGCATCAAACCGCCGTGTCGCACCCACTGGGGTAATCCAACGAGCAATATAATGTAGCTTGCTTAAATTGAGCTGAAGTTTTTCGGTATTAATGATTTGCCGGAAATTGGCACTATTGTCATTCACTGCATCACGGTGTCGTTGAAACCTGGTTGTTTGTTCCGTCTCCAACAATGAAAGCGGGTTGCCTGCCTGGTCGTATGCGGCGATTAATATGCCCGCTTCTTCGAATACCTCGCGTATAGCGGCAATCTGGTAGGCAAGATCGGTGGTTATGATATCGGAGTTTATGAGATTAGTGTTGTCCACGGTTTGATGGTTGTGACGTAGTGTGGAGAAGTCCTTATGATGGTCGGCCGAGTCAACAGCGCCGCCGGGGAAAACCCACATACCTGGCCCAAAAACATGTTTAGGGTTTCTTTTCATGATGAAGACCTTGAGGTCTGGCCGATCATCAATTAACAATACCGTGGCCGCTGGCCGCACAGGTAGCGGCTCAGGTGTTTTATTTTCTAGATCCATTTTTTGCAGATCCATTTTTTTAGATCCATGCTTTTCAAATAAACAATGTGAACACCTCGACCATACCACAGCAAAATCACTAAGGGGAAGAGACCTAAACAGAGTTATACGTTATTCATTAATATTAGGCTGCTATGTAGTTATTTTTTTGCCTTGCCTGGTTTGGTTTTGCGTAAGGCGGCTTTTTTTAATAACGGTGCAAGATATTCACCGGTGGCGGACTGTTTGTGTTTAGCCACTTTTTCGGGTGTGCCCTGGACAATTATTTTACCGCCGTCAGGTCCCCCCTGAGGGCCCAGGTCAATAATCCAGTCAGCGGTTTTTATAACATCCAGGTTATGTTCGATCACGGTAACCGTATTACCCGCATCTACCAGTCTGTTTAACACCTGCAGTAATTTTTTTATGTCATCAAAATGCAGGCCGGTAGTGGGTTCATCGAGTATATATAAGGTCCTGCCGGTGGCAATTTTTGATAGCTCTCGGGCTAATTTGATGCGTTGTGCTTCACCACCAGAAAGGGTCGAGGAAGGCTGCCCAAGGTGTAAATAGTCGAGCCCTACATCCACTAACAATTGCAGCTTGTTGAGGATTTTTGGATGCTCAGAGAAATGCTTAACTGAGTCGGCAATGGTCATACTAAGAATATCGGCAATATTTTTATTCTGGTATTTAACCTCTAATGTAGCGTCATTGAAACGAAGGCCTTTACAGGCTTCACACTGAACAAAAACATCCGCCAGAAAATGCATTTCGATTTTCCTCATGCCGTCACCTTTACAGTCTTCACAACGACCGCCTTTGACATTAAAGGAAAAACGACCGGGTTTATAGCCACGCATCCTGGCACCCGGTAATAACGAGAAAAAACTGCGGATTTCATCGAATACCTTGATGTAAGTGGCAGGATTACTGCGAGGTGTGCGGCCGATCGGTCTTTGATCAATTGCCACTACCTTGTCCAGTTGCTCAAGGCCAGTAACTTCATCATGATCGCCAATGATCTGAGATGAAAGAATCTGTGATGATTTATGTAAATGACGGTTAAGTGCCGGCAGTAAGATGTCGTTAACCAGGGTTGATTTCCCAGCACCTGAAACGCCGGTAACCGCAGTGAAAATGCCAAGTGGGAAATCCACATCAAGGTTCTTCAAATTATTGGCTCTGGCACCTTTAACGGTAATATAGTTTGAGACTTTTCGGCGTTCATCAGGCTGCTCGATCTGGTTGCGACCGGACAAATAATTACCGGTCAGAGAACGGGGGTTTTTTTCCAGGCTGGCGGGGGTGCCAGCATGCACTATATGACCGCCCTGGGTGCCCGCACCGGGACCAAAGTCCACCACATAGTCTGCCAGGCGAATGGTCTCTTCATCGTGTTCAACCACAACAACGGTATTGCCGATATCACGCATTCTGATTAATGTTGCCATTAGTTTGTCGTTATCTCTTTGATGCAGGCCAATACTCGGCTCATCCAATATATAGATTACCCCGGAAAGCTCTGAACCGACCTGGCTTGCGAGCCTGATTCGCTGGGATTCGCCGCCCGACAGCGACGGCCCCAGCCGGTCTAGTGAAAGGTAGGCTAATCCCACTGACACCAGGAAATTAAGTCGATTACTTATTTCTTTCAAAATTTCTTCAGCAATTTCGCCAGCCGCACCGGGTAAATTCATCTGCGCAAAAAAATCACTTGCCTGATCTATAGTCCAGCTTGATATATCGACAATGGTCCGGTCTGCGACCCGAACAGCCGCGCTGTCATTATTTAACCGGGTGCCGCTGCAATCAGGACAAGTACTGGTGGTTAAAAACTGTGAGTACCAGCGCTTCATGGATTCTGATTTGGTGTTGCGAAACCTGCGCATAAGTCGATTGGTTAACCCCTCATACCGGGCCTGGCTAGTACCGTGTTTGCCCCAGTTCACCTTATAGCGTTTTTCTCCAGTACCCTTGAGAATTTTTTCGCGTTGCAATTGGGTGAGTTTTTGCCAGGGCTTGTTCATGGGGATTTTTAGATATTCAAATACCTGGCGATGGAAGCTTGCACCCATTGCATTGTTTTCTGGGTGTATTTTTCCCACTGCTTTTAAGGCACCCTCTGCCAGGGTTAAGGACTTGTCAGGGATAATAAGATTGACATCAAATGCCAACTGGGTACCGAGGCCGTTACAATTGGTACACATACCCTGGGGTGAATTAAATGAGAACGCCTGGGGTGTGAGTGCCGGAAAAGAAAGGTTGCAGTGACTACAGGAGAGATGCTCGGAAAATATTTTATCCTTGTGCTGGTCAACCGCTGCAATAAGCATCCCATCGCCGAGTTTAAGTGCGGCCTCGACTGATTCGGTGAGCCGCTGCAGGCTATCAGGTTTCACCACCAGGCGGTCTACCACTGCTTCAACGGTGTGTTTTTTGCGTTTATCTAATGATTCAATGGATTCACTGCGTATAATTTCGCCGTTTAATCTGATGCGGACAAAACCCTGGGCTCGAATATCCGCCAGTAGATCTCGATGCTCGCCGCGCCGATTGACTAATAAAGGCACCAGCAACAGTAGCTGACTTTCAACCGGTAAACTGGCCAGCTCGTGGGCAATATGTTGTGCCGTCTGACCTTGTACCTTGCGCTGGCAGGCTGGGCAATGCTGAATACCAACTCGGGCAAATAATACCCTGAGGTAATCAGAAATTTCTGTGATAGTGCCAACCGTGGAACGTGGGTTTCTGCCGGTGGTTTTTTGTTCGATGGATATGGTGGGGGAAAGCCCTCTAATCATATCGTATTTGGGTTTTTCCATTTGGCCGAGAAATTGCCTGGCGTAGGCCGATAATGATTCTACATAGCGTCTTTGGCCTTCTGCATACAGAGTATCGAAAGCAAGAGAGGATTTGCCCGAACCTGAGACACCGGTAAGCACCACTAGTTTGCGTTTGGGGATTTTTACTTCTACAGATTGTAGATTGTTCTCCCTGGCGCCGCGGATATGGATATGATCAAGTTCTTCTGCTGCAATCTTCATGGATGACTTTCTATAAAAAGAAGTATGTATATATATACAGCAAAGCTAAGTCAATGATTAGCTTTGCTAAATTGCTGCCAGCACACCAGGTCATGCAACAGTGGGTCAATTTTTTGGCCTGTATGGCAATGAGCATGGCGCTGGGTGTTCAACAGTTGAAAAGCCTGTAAACTGAATGATTATTTACAAGTTATTAGGCGCCAAGCGCGTAGGGGTATCCATGAAATCACGGCATGTCACGGGTTGCATGATCATCATCGGTAATGAAATACTTTCAGGTCGCACCCAGGATACGAACCTGAATTATTTAACCAAGTCATTGAATGAAGCCGGCGTAAAGCTGGTTGAAGCAAGGGTTATACCAGATATTGAAGAGGTCATAGTAGCCACCGTTAACGAATGCCGAGGCAAGTTTGACTGGGTATTCACCACCGGCGGTATTGGTCCGACCCACGACGATATTACCGCGACCTGTATAGCCAAAGCGTTTGATAAACCGCTGGTTATTCACCCTGAAATAGCGGCAGTGATTAGACAACGTGAAAGCACCGAAGAAGCAATGCAAGCACGGATGTTAATGGCCAGGGTCCCTGAGGGGGCGCAGCTGATTGACAATCCAACAGGCGGTCCACAGGGTTTTCAGGTCGACAATGTATTTGTTATGGCGGGTGTGCCGATGGTCATGCAGGCCATGGTAGATACCCTCGACAAGCAACGCCTGCAAGGCGGTGAGCCAATCCGGTCGCGCTCAATTGGCGCTTACCTGGGTGAGAGCCAGATGGCGAAAAAACTAGCCGTAATCCAGAACCAACATCCAGAGGTTGATCTGGGCAGTTATCCTTTTTATCGTCAGGATGGTTACGGTGCCAATTTGGTGATGCGCGGCGTAGATGAAAAAGAATTAGAAGTCATGCAGGAAAAGGTGCGGGCTATGATCCTATCCTTTGGTGCTGAACCGCTGGAAAGTGAATGATTAACAACCATAACGGCAATACAGCAGAGGCTTCGACCAGAAGTAACCGCAGCTGGCAATTCGGTGGCCTTGTATTGTTCGTTCTAGCGCTACATATCCCCTTATTTTTCTATCCGATTTTACGCCTGGCAAGCTGGTTGGCGCTGCCAGGCTGGCTGACCATGATGTTGCTGCTACCCCTGTCTAGCAGCCAGTTAATCAGCCGGGTTTTGTTTAAAAATGCCTCTGGACCCGTTGCGCAATTTGCTCGCAAAGGTGCTGATTTCTGGTTGGGCCTGGCACCTATATTGTTAATGACGTTATTAGTTTTTGAACTTTTAGTGCTGACAACAGGCCTATCACAGCGCATAGCAGCCTTGAATATTATTGGTTTTACGCTATTTGCAGGGTTCATTGGGCTTATAACAGCCATAACGCCTAAGGTTAAGACGATACGTTTAACATCGAAAAAAATAACCCAGCCGTTACGTTTCGTGCAGGTAACGGACGTCCATATTGGCTCCAGAAGTAGTACCTTTTTAGAAAAAATCGTGTTTCGTATTAGCCACCTTAACCCGGACTTTGTCTGCATTACCGGCGATTTGATTGACGCCACCGGGGTGCAGGAACATCAATTGCTGGCCTTGAAAAGCATTGCAGGGCCCGTCTACTACTGCACCGGCAACCATGAGAAATACGAAGATTATGACCAGATTCTGCTGCGCCTGCAGAAGCTGGGGGTTGATGTGTTGCATACTAAGGCCATGCATTTCCGGCCCGATGTGCAGGTAATGGGTATTGAAGATATGGAAGACCCAATGCAGGTTGAGAAGGAACTAAAACACATCAAACTCGATAAAGCGGCCTTTAAATTACTTTTGTATCATCGTCCACGGGGGCTTGAAGCAGCAGCAGCAAACGACATAGACCTTATCCTTAGTGGCCACACCCATAACGGCCAGATATTTCCCTTTAATTTTATTGTGCGACGTGTCTTTAGCAGGATCCGGGGTATGTATCAGCTGGGTGAGTCACGTCAGTATGTGTCGCAGGGTACAGGTACCTGGGGCCCGGTACTCCGGTTGGGGACCTGGAGTGAAATCACCTTGTTTGAATATTTACCTGAATAACGCCATGAGTTCCAGGTTAAACACGGCATTGGTGCCAGCTTAGTTTATGATTTGAAATTAGGTAATATCGATCAATTAAATATACGGGGTATTCAGCGCCAGGTCATCAGAGAGTTAAGGCGTATAATTTTGCTGGCCTTAATGTTTAGCTGAGCTGTTTACAGGCGCTGCTGCCAGTTTATCAGCGACCCAGTATTTAAAACCAACGATATCCGACTGGTCGCATTCATGGATTAAAAAACCGAGCCGAATATCACAGTTATTGGGTTCAACAGCGGTCCATTTAACCTCTCCAGTGAGGAATATTGGTGCCGCATTAGGCAGGTCAAGGCATAAGCGCAGGATAGAACCCACCGCGATGTGCTGGTCCACCACCACTTGAATACCGTTGGCCGACAAGTCTGAACTGCTGCAAATGACGACTTTCTGCTGGGTGTTGAGACTAGAATCTAGTAATTCGATGATCACCGTTTCTTCTATTCTAAGCCGGTGTTCTATTCGGTGGTCATTTTCCGGTGAGGTCGTCATAACTTTTGTTCCTGTCCAGTCTTAATTTTGTCACTACTTCAGCCAGCGCATCTTCGAACCCCTTACCATCCTGGTTAAACTGAGCCTCGCCATCGGTGAGTAACTGGGCCAGTTGCTGGCTATTAAATTCACCGATTTTGATGCCGTCTGGATCGATGAAAATCATTCTGTCGGTGCGCTTATTTCTAACCGCCAACCGGGCTTGCTGATAGTCGCCGGATTTTGTACGTAGTTTTAAATAATGACCTGCGGTCAGGCCGCGTACCTGCTGGGTAACTTCCTTGCTGTATTCATTGAGCCTGGCTGCACTAGTGCTGCTGGCATCTACGCTTGACTGCGAAGCTAATTCTGAAGAGTTTGTTGGCTCAGCTTCAACCGGCTGCTGGCGGGTGTTTTCTGGTTGGTCGGTAGCATTGTTTGCGCTCGCCAGTGCATTTGCTTCCTGCAGGGCTTTTTGACGGGAGGCGTCGCGCGCCTGATCCGCCCGTCTAACCATTATTTTACGATCTGCAATAAGCTTTTGATAGTCTTCATATTCCGTCGTTATGGCGGCATAGAACTGGCTGAAAGTCGATGAAAACATGGCGCCACTATTAAGCGGTCGCGCAACTCGGGATGAAAGGTAGTAGGCAAATTCAGCAAAACTTTTTTGCAGCACGCGCATGCCATTTCTATTGGTAAATAACAGTTGGTTAATGTCGTCGAGTTTAAGAATTAATTTAATGCGAATGGGCGGCTGACCGGCTTCTTCGAAAGCAAACCATTGGCCGGTTTTAAGTGCATCGATTTTGCGTAAAAGTACTCGGCTTACCCTGGAGCCAGCCATAACAGACCGCTCATCTGGCAGTGGTTGGAATGCCACGTATTGGAGTTGTTGGTCGCTAATTATGGCCACATGATCCTGCTCTATCGCGATCAGGGCAACGTCGATTGCGGCATGGTCGTGCTCAAGGGCTACTAATAGTTCTTTTATCTCATTCGGCAGATGTTCAATAATACTATATAGGCGTTGATTCTGATCGGCAGCATCAGCGCTATCAGGGTCGATAGGCTGATAGGTCCAGACGATGGTTTCGGTCAGCTTTTCAGCACGCTGCCAGGCCTCGCTATTGATACCATGGGTGTGGATGATGAGCTGCAGCGAGTCATGCCAGGGGCCGTGTAGAAATTCGATGAAATTCTGCGAGATTAATTTGTCCTGGGTGGCCCGATTTATCATCGCCGCGCTAAGGTTTTTTGTTTGCTGGCTGCGCATGATACCGGTTTCTGTATCTGCCAGGCGTTGTTCCAGCCTGAGTATCCGATTACTTTCTTTGTCGAGGAAATTGCTAATATCTTCGTTGATGGTACTGGCATTCATATCAAGCGGACTAATCGCCTGAAGGCTTTGCTGCAGTTTATCCCGCAAATTATTGCCGGCCAGGCCAAGATCTGGGGTCCAGCCAATCAGGCCTTCGCTCAGACGGTCAAGAATAATAAGCACCGTGGTTTTTTTACTGAGCGGCAAGCTTGGGTCCATTAGCATATGTGCAGCTACCCTGGGGATGGCGTGACGTAATAACTGGTCTATGCAGGGTTCCATTAAGGTGAGTTTGAAAATAATTTTGCTGCAGGCATCCACGCAGGCCAGAATAGCGATGGCACTAGCGGGTAGCTGCCAGTCTGGGTGTTGCGCTTTAATTTGTGCCAGTAATGAATTTGTATCGGAAAAGCTTTGTATAGAAAGCACAAAGGCGATCAGGGTATCTCTATCGGTATTACCTTGCGTGGGTTGGTTTTTTGCATAGCGATATATCAGGGCGTCTATAATTGGGTCCATGGTCTAATTGTAGTGCTTAATCCACGTAACAGCAGTGGCCTGCGTGAGAATAAGATAAATTGTGAGAAGAAGATAAGTTGTGACAATAAGGTAAAATTTGAGCTAAACGTAAATTATGCCAAAAAGCTAAATTTGCTAGAGCTTAGCAACAAGACCTGGTTTATTATCGGCGGCGTTAATTTTGACGCTCAAATTAACGTTAAAGTTAAAAACGTGACATTTAGTTAGTACATATTCTAGAGACTGATTCAGCATGACAACAGATAAAGCCAGCCCCACTTCCCATTCATTTTATTCTCAGCGGATGCGTTTGCATTATCTTGATTGGGGCAATCCCACTGCGCCACCGTTGCTACTTGTGCATGGTGGTCGAGATCATTGCCGCAACTGGGATTGGGTAGCGCAGGAACTACGGGATGAATACCATATCCTGGCGCTGGATTTTCGTGGCCATGGTGACTCCGAATGGGTGCAGGGTGGTTCTTATGGCCATAGCGATTATATCTACGATGTTGCTCAGCTGGTGCATCAACAAAACCTGGCACCATTAAATATTATTGCCCATTCTTTAGGCGGTGCGGTATCGCTTCGCTATGCTGGTTTGTATCCAGAAAATATAAACAAGATGGTGGTTATTGAAGGTACCGGTGGGCCGCCTTCGATTTATAGTTCTGAACTACCGCATATTAAAGTGCGGGAATGGATTGAGGCAATTCGTAAAACTGCTGGCCGAGTGCCTAAACGGTATGCGTCGCTGGATGATGCCTTTAGTCGAATGCATGCTGAAAATAGCCATCTACGCGAAGATCAGGCCAGGCACCTGACGTTACATGGCAGCAATCAGAATGAAGATGGCACCTACAGCTGGAAATTTGATAACTATACCCATGTTATGTCACCTTTTAATCTTACTGAGGATCAGACCCATGATTTATGGGGCCGGATTGAAGCGCCGGTATTGCTGGTCAGTGGTCGGGAAAGTAACCTGGGGAAAGATAAGAAGGAACAGGCAGCGCAATATTTCCAGAACGCCCAGCATAAAATGGTGGAAGACGCTGGTCACTGGGTTCAACATGACCAACTGGATGAGTTCCTGGGCCTGACCCGCGAATTCTTCGCTGACTGAACAGCCTTTTAGTCAACAGCCCTGAGCTGCTCTACTTTTTAGGAGCAACTGCCCCGAGCGAAGGGTCAAACCATTCAAGTAAGGCCGGCAATTCAGCTCTGGCGAAGCTATGTGACTGGCCGGGGATTTCTCGGTAAGTCACATCGACGCCAAGGCTGGTTAGCTGTTCATTGGCCAATCGTGCTGTTTCAACGGGAAACATCCAGTCTTCGGTGCCATGAACAAGATAAACAGGTTTGTCGATTGCGTGTCGAAGGTTGCCGGTGGTGGCAAGGTCAGGATGTAAAACACCAGAAAAGGGCGCGATATGGGTAAACGGGGAGTTTTCCTGGCAGGCTGCCATTAGCGCATAGGTTGCACCATCAGACATACCTGACAGGAGGATATGGTCGGCGTCAATTTGCCAGTTTTGTTGCACAAACTTAATCGTCGACAGCAGCGCCGCAAGGTCATGTTCTTCGCCCATCAGTGACCAGGTATCCTGTTGTGAGGTGGGTGCTATAACGATAAAACCTCGGCTCCTGGCTTCACGTACCCAGGACCATAAAAAATCCGCACCATGGCCGGTACCACCATGCAAAGCAACGACCAGGGCCGTGGGGCGGTCCAGGTTCTCGGGCACATAGGCAGAAAAACCACCGCGCTTATCGCGTTCGTTTTGAGCGCATAATAAGCCGGCTTTTTCTGGTTCTGCCTGCTGCATTGCATCAACCAGTTGTTGCAATAACTGCTTATTACCCCGTACCTTAGGTTCGAGAAAGTACTGATTAACGGGCGTGAGTACCGAGGCAAGTGGATAAATTGCCTCCTGTGCCTTACAGTGCGCCCGCATAGCTTTCATTACATTGCTAAAATTGTCTTCATATTGTTTTAACCCAGCGTAGGCGCGCAACGTATAGGTGCAGGCATCGTTGATCATTGTTTCGAAATGCGCCAGGTGAGTTGGGAACGACAATTGCTTGAATTGATCGAAGGCCAAAATTAGCGCGTCACCAAAAGGCTTGATAAACTCAACCAGTTGCCCAGTGTGGGGCGGGTGTAGATTGCGTTGGACCTGCTCAAAAGCCTCCAGGGTGGTTAATAACTTTGGAATGAGCTGGGTAATTGCTTGTTCTAATTTATCGAGGTCTTCCGTCATGGCAATCTCTGACCAAAAAGCCCACAGTAAAACAAATGGGATTTATTTGCAGCAGGAAAACGCTATCAATGGTAGCCGCAATATTTCACGGGAAACCAGCATAGTGCCTGAATACACAAATTATATACCACCACCCTGTAATGAGGCGGTGCAAACCCTGTATGTGGACCAGGATATTATCGTCGTGGTTAAGCCGGCTGGGTTGTTATCGGTGCCGGGCAGGTTGCTGAAAGATTGCGTGGTCAATCGATTAATTTATGATTACCCAGAAGTGGTTGTGGTGCATCGTCTGGATCTTGATACATCGGGTCTGCTGGTATTGGCGCTATCAAGATTAGCGCGGTCCGAGTTAAATCGACAATTTCGCGAGCGGCGGGTTAAAAAGCAATATATTGCGCTGGTTTATGGCGCTATGCATCAGGATAGAGGCCAAATTGATCTGCCTATAGCGCCTGACCCTGACAATCGACCAAGACAAAAAATAGATTTTGCAACGGGTAAACAATCATTAACCGAATATGAAGTTTTGGCCAGGGATGTGCCGATCCCTATTAATGGAGTTAATGCTGTAAATGCTGCGAATTCCGTAACTAACATCGCAACAAGCAACACAAGGCTGTTACTAAAACCTGTTACTGGCCGCAGCCATCAACTTCGGATTCATCTGGCGAGTATTGGTTTTCCTATCTTGGGTTGTGATCTGTATGCGCATGCCACGGCGCTAAATGCCGTTGAGCGACTTTGTTTACATGCCAGCCAGCTTGAATTTGATCATCCAGCGACCGGCGAGCAGCTGGTATTTAATGCGCCTGTGCCGTATTGAATGCGGCGTCATCTCGGTTTTTAACCGGCTGGGGCCTTATTGGCGATGACAATGGCGCGTCTGGGTGCTGGCAAGCCTTCAACCGTTAAATCTGGGTTATTAGGGTCAAGGAAGTCATTTAATGAGTGGAATGTCATCCATTTAGTTGCTCGCTGTTCCTGGATGCTGGTTTGATTGATATCCACCGTTTTAATGTTGATAAAGCCGGTCCGTGCCAACCAGATTTCCAGCGCCCGGGCGCTGGGCAGAAACCAGACATTGGCCATGCTGGCGTAACGTCCAGCAGGGATCAATGTTTTGTCTGCATCACCTTCAATGATCAGGGTTTCCAGGATTAATTCGCCGCCGGGCCGCAAAAAACTCTGTAGCTCTGTTAGGTGTTCAATGGGTGAGCGGCGGTGATACAAAACGCCTAAAGAAAATACGCTATCAAAACATTTAAATGGCGGCAAATGTTCACCCCGCAGTGGCAAATAATGCACCGGGATATCGCCAATAAAATGCTTCAGCAAATGGAATTGATAAAGGAACAGGCGGGTAGGGTCGATGCCTAACGCCAGTTGTGCACCGGCTGCATACATGCGCAACAGGTGATAACCATTGCCGCAACCAATGTCCAGTACCTTGCGGCCTGTCAAATCCGATATATGCGGCAATATTCGTTGCCATTTCCAGTCAGAACGCCATTCGGTGTCGATTTCAGTACCAAAAAGATTATACGGGCCTTTGCGCCAGGGCAAAAACTGCTTAAGGATGGGCGCAATTGAAACCTCTATTTCACTTGCCTGGCCGATTTCCGGGCAATTTTTATCCAGCTGAATATGTTGTGCAGGTTGATTCGGCAGTGCCTGTAGGGCGTTATCCCATTCCTTTGCACGGCCATGTTTTATGGCTCTAAAATGCTGCTCCAGGAGCGCATTAAGTGCCGCATGAAACGGCTTGAGGAAGGGGTCTGTGGTGCTAAAAAATGCTTTGAAATAGGGGTCGATGGACACGGGACTTAATCTTAAGGGGTGGATATGATCTGAATATGTTCAACCAGTTCTTCAAAGGCCGCATAGGATTGGCTGATGATATCTTTGAGCCAAAACGTCGCCAACAGATAGGTGGACCTTTGTAGCCAAAGCGATAATAGCAGCAGGGTTAAAGGCTCGGCTAATTTCAGCTCTGTGGTAAATACCAGTGTCGCGGCGGCGACCAATGGGATGGTACCAATTAACCAGCCACCCTGATTACTGGTAAAACCATACACAACGATCCAGAAAATACCTGAGGCAGGGATGATAAAACTTGCAGCGGTGGCGTCATAGTGGGCATAGACAGAGTACATATAACAGGTGAATACCGCCGGCGCGGCAATCGCGAATAGCAAAATGAGCAGCTTTTTTAAGGTGACCGAGCGGCCAGTTGTTTGTTCGATATTATGCCTTGAGAGGTGCGTGAAAAATTGCCGAGCAACATCTTTAGAAATTTCTATATCAATGTTGCCGGCCTTTCGGTCAGTCATCAAGTTGTTATAATCTTGTTCAGACAAATATTTTGGCATGGTTAGTCATACGCTCTTGTTAGGCTTGTGGTCTGCGACCAGGTTACTTAATTGCCAGAAAAGCTGCGAAATTCAGACAGCGGCTGATTAATTGAGATTCTGCAAAGCCTGCCTGGCGTAATCTTTGCAGATGCTCCTGTTCTGAATTTGGCACCAGGACATTTTCTAGTGCGGCGCGTTTCTGAGCGATTTCAAGATCACTATAACCTTGGTATTTCTTAAATTCATGGTGCAGATCGGTCATTAGATCTTGTTTTTCGATGTTATTGAAACTTATTTTTTCGGCCAATATGAGTATGCCGCCCGGGTTAATGCCGGTCGCTATACGTTGTAACACGGCTTGTCGTTCTGCATCAGGAATAAACTGCAGGGTGAAATTAATCACCACAATTGACGCATTTTCAATTTTGGTCTGTTGTAGGCTTTGCTCGATAATCGCAACGCTCGCCTGGCTATGATCCCGCGCCATATTAGCGCGACAACGTTCTACCATTGCGGCAGAATTATCGATGCCAAACAAATGACACGATTGCGGTAAATGCTGCCTGATCCTTAAGGTGGCAGCGCCTAGTGAACAGCCCAGATCATAGCAATTTGTATCCGCCATGGCATATTTTTCTGTTAGAACACCAATAAGATCCAGGATAAGCGGATAGCCGGGCACTGAACGATTAATCATGTTTTCGAATACATCGGCAACTGTTGCGTCAAATCGAAACCGATTCACCTGAGTAATAGGCTGGGAATATACTGTGTCTTTTTTCATGGTTAGTGGCTAGTTGATGGGCGGCCGAACTGTGCAGTTTACTTGAAAGGCAGGATAAAAAGTATTTATTAAAAGATCAGGACCAGGACCAGGACCAGGCTCAGGCAATTTTGCG
This sequence comes from Pseudomonadales bacterium, assembly GCA_019090615.1. Taxonomy (GTDB): domain Bacteria; phylum Pseudomonadota; class Gammaproteobacteria; order Pseudomonadales; family Azotimanducaceae; genus JAHRVQ01. The sequence goes on from JAHRVQ010000047.1 coordinate 112,879, forward strand.
GCGTAGGGCGTAGAGACAAAACTTAACCCTACATTCATCACGAGGATAGTGTAGATTAAATTTCTAGTAGACTGATATGATGTTGCAATGGCGTGCCTTAGCGTATTGATTGGGTAAGATAATAGGGTAAAGGGTACGTTTTGGGTTGAAGGAAGATATTATCACTGCTCTGGGTGTATATCCTTGAGTATAACCTGGCTTGAGAAATAGCGGTAAATAGCCTGATCAGGAAGAATAGGCAGTTTATATGAGTGTAAGGATCTTACGGATAAATACAGCGGGTTCGCCCATTGAATGGCTCAGTTGGCAGGATGCAGTATGCCTACATGCGCGTGAGTTGGTTAGTTGGACCTACGGTGACATTGTTATGGCGGTGCATGGTGGACATTCAAAATTGAATGGTGAACAAACCGTGGTGGAGCTCAATAGTATTATTGCCTGTAAGGGTAAGGTTTATTTTAATAACCGTAAATCGCCGCCACTCACCAATAGCGCCTTGTTTCGGCGCGACCAGAACCTCTGCCTGTATTGCGGTAAGCATTTTCAGGATGTGAGTTTAAGCAGGGACCATGTGCATCCGCTTTCAAGAGGCGGGCGTGATAACTGGAACAATGTGGTCACCGCATGCAAACGCTGCAATGCGCGTAAAGGCAGCGCTTTGCTGGATGAAATTGGCATGCAATTGTGTGCTTTACCTTTTCAGCCAAATCATGCTGAATACCTGGCCTTGTCTCATAGTGGCCGGATTTTAGGCGATCAGATGGCTTTTTTGCGGCGTCAGTTTTCTGCCAATAGCCGGTTGTTATTGGCCTCTTAAAACAATTTATCAGATCGTTAGCGGCTGTGTTTGCCCCGCGTTTATAGGGTATTATATAGCGTTCACCGAGTATTTACTTAGCGATTTATATGGCCTTTATATGGCATTTATATCGTGTCTCAGGTCAGGAAAGAAAATTGTGCTGAAAGCAAATTGTAAGATTTTTCATACTTCCGATATCCATCTCGATGATGATATTGGGCCGGCAGGTGAAGAGAGTGTCGCTCAGTTGGGTTTCATTGCGGTTATCGATGCGGCGATAAAACTTGAGGTTGATCTGTTTCTGCTAGCGGGCGATTTATTTGAACATAATCGCATTAAACAAACCTGCCAGTTATTTGCCACTGCCCAATTAGCCCGCTTACCCTGTCCAGTGGTAATGATCGCGGGTAATCATGATTGTTTGGCAGATTATTCGGTTTATGTCCATTATGACCCTGCGGAGCTGAATGATAATGTGCATTTTATTAAGGATGAATCAGGGGCAACGGTTGAATTTGAGCGCCTGGGTTTAAGGTTATGGGGCAGAAGTATTGTCGACCATGGCCCAGAAAACCGCCCACTTGAAAATTTGCCGACGCTGGATAATAACTACTGGAACGTCGGTATGGCGCATGGATATTATATTAATCGTGGCGGCAGTAGTTTGTCGTCATTGATCAGCCCAGAAGAAATCGCATCGAGTCAGTTTGATTATCTGGCCCTGGGGCATGTGCATGCTTTTTCTACGTTTCAGCATGGCATAACACTGGCGGCTTATCCTGGGTCGCCTAATGCAAGGTTGGTTGCTGACGAAATAACGGCAGCATGTATTACCTTTGATACAGAAGCAGGAATCAACATTAACCGCGTCCTACTGTAAATTGTTAGCGTCTGTATACAATTTGCGGCAGAGAATTTCCTTCTATTAGAGCCAAGCCTGGGTTTAACGGATGCTGGGTTTAATCGTAATTGTTTAAGTAGTAGTTGTTTAGGTAATAATTGTTTAGGTAGTAGTTGTTTAAGTAATAATCCCTTGGTCGCGCAATTTTTTTAAATCAGCTGCATCGAGACCAATTTCGGCTAATATTTCCTGGTTATGCTGGCCTGTAAGTGGCGCGCCGTAGCGCATTTCTGGTTGCGACTTGCTAAACCTTGCGGCTGGACGGGTTTGTCGGATTGGACCGGCAATGGGATGTTCGGTTTCGATAATAAGTTCGCTGGCTTTGACCACAGGATGCTCAATCATTTCTTTGCGTTTTAAAACAGGTGCGCAGGGCACACCGGCATTTTCAAGAATCTCTAACCAGGCTGCGGCCGATTTTGCCAATAACGCCTGCTGGGTCATTGCTAGCCGAGCATCGGCGTGCTGGTCCCTTAATGCTGGGGTTTTAAATCGCTCATCCGTGAGCCATTGTGGTTCTTCCAGGGCAATACATAGCGCTTCCCATTGTTTGTTGGACATCGCTGAAACGCTGATGTAGTCAGTGCTGGTTTGGTAAATTAAATCGATGAAGGTGGCTGCCCGCTGGACATCAACTTCTTTGCCAACAAATGTTTGGCCGCCCATATCTGACGACCAGAGAAAGGAGACGACGCTGTCTAACATTGAAACTCGGACGTGTTGGCCCTCGCCGGTCCTCTCACGGTGCAGCAGTGCGGCTGTTAACGCTTGTGCGGTGGTCATGCCGGTTAGCTTGTCGGGCAGAATAGTCCGGACTAATTTTGGTTTCAACTCATCTGAACCCGCCTGGATAGTTGCCAGGCCACTTAATGCCTGTACGATGGGGTCGTATACAGGTTTATGTGACCAGGGCCCGGATTCACCAAAACCACTGATTGAGGTGTATATGATGTCAGGTTTTATGGCTCTTATTTCTGCTTCAGCAATACCGAGCCGTTCCACCACGCCGGGTCTGAAATTCTGTATAAAGACATCGGCGGTGGCCACCAGCTTAAAAAGTAGCTGCTTGCCTTGCTCGGTTTTTAAGTTAAGTGTTAAGCCGCGTTTATTGCGATTGTTGTTGAGAAAGGTGGCGCTAAACTGATTGCTGCCAAAGCCGGCACCACGGGCATGGTCTGGATTGGAAACAGATTCAATTTTGATAATATCGGCACCCTGGTCACCTAATAACATGGTGGTAAAAGGGCCTGATATAACGGTGGTTAAATCCAGGATTCGGTACCCGGTGAGAGGTCCTGACATTGTGTTACCTAGCTGTTTGATTAGGGGCTGTTTGATTAGCGGCTGTTGGATAAGGGACTGTAAAGATTGTTAGGTAGTCTAGCCTTGCTATCCGGCAAATGAAACTGTTAATGCGCAAGTAGGTATCCAGGTGCCGACGATTAGCCTGGCGGGCAGTTCAGGATACTTTGCTGTGGAGGAGATCGTTTACCTGGCAAGGCATCGGCTGGTTCCAATGGTCAAATAACGCCTTTTCAGACATGGGTTGACCGAGTAATTGACCCTGGAAAGCAGCGCAACCAAGTTGGTATAACGTTTGATAGTCTTCTGCGCGTTCAATACCTGTGGCGATAACTTTTAACTTAAAACGATGTGCCATATGGATAATACTATCGCAGATCGCAAGGTTAGCTTCTGATTGATCAATGTAGCTGGTTAATGAGCTGTCCAGTTTGATGATGTCTACCGGCAGGTTGCGCAATTGAGTTATAGAGCAGTTGCTGGTGCCAAATTTATCCATGGCTACGCTGACCCCCTGGTCTTTTAGCCAGTATAGTTGAGGCGCGCAATGACTCATGTTATCGATTAGATCTTTTTCTGTTATCTCAATGCAGAGTGTTTCGGCAGGTAGCTCAAGGTTGGCCATTAGCTGGATGAGTCGGCGCACGAATTCTTTATCCACCAGTTGATAGCCAAACAGATTGATCGATAGCCTGTCCAAAAGCATGCCCTGATTTTGACATTGATGCCTTAGCCGTGCGGCGGCCTTGAGCATATAGTGGCTTAACTGTTCGCCTAGTTCTGGCCGAGCTACGTTAGGGCTATATTCGTTGATGGCCACCAGGCGAGCGTCGCTGGTACGCCAGCGACAAAGCGCCTGCACGTGAAAAATCGAGTCAATGGTTGTTATTATTGGTTGGTAGGCGATATCGAGCTGGTCCTCGCTTAATGCGGTTTCTAATGCGCTGTCCAAATGGCGTTGGTTCCGATACTTCAGGGCCAGATTTTTGGTATAAAAACTCGCGAAATGCTGTTTGTTTGATTTGGCTTCGTACATGGCTAAATCGGCGCACTCGATTAGCTGGTGCACTGAGTCTATTTCAGGGAAAGTGGCGATGCCAATACTGGCCGATAAGCTGAATTCATTATTTGCCAGTAACATTGGTTCACTAATGATCTGATTCACCTTGCTGGCGACAGAATAGGCCTGTACTGGCTCATCCAGTATTGTTGTTAATACCACGAACTCATCGCCGCCGACCCGTGCCACAGTATCGCTATGGCGTAATTTGCCGCTTAATCTTTTGGCTAGTTCCACCAGCACGCTGTCACCCACTGCATGGCCAAATTGATCGTTGATGAATTTAAAACCATTTAGATCGAAGTACAGCAAACCCACACATTTCGACAGCCGGCGGGCATTAGCAATCGCCTTTTGCGCAGTTTCAAATAAGTACACGCGGTTGGGCAAATTAGTTAGCGGGTCTGTTCGGGCTAATTCGGCCAGACGTTGATTGTTGTTGTCTGCCTCGGTTAATGCGCGCTTTAGCTGGCGGTTAATTTGTTTACGTTCAATGGCATAATCGACTGTTCGGGTTAGTAGCTCAGCATTGATTTCATTTTTGGCGAGATAATCCTGCACGCCCAGCTGGAGATATTTCATGGCGGTTGTTCGGTCTGCAGCGTTGCATAATACCACGATGGGTAATTCCGGAAATTGTTCGGTCAGATGTTTGATTTGTTTTAACGGCTGGGTGTCTGAAATATTCACATCAAGAATCAGGGCGTTGAATCGTTTTACCCTCAGTTGACTGATGACACTGGAAAAAGTGTAAGCACCGTTAATGCTGACCCTCGCCTGATCGTCCAGCATGAGCATTTGGGCGACGATTTTCGCGTCCAGCGGATCCTTTTCTGCCATTAAATAACTTGCTTGCCGTTCCATGGGTTTCTAACTTGTCAGGTGATTAATTTGTCTTTAGGGAGCTTAATATTAACGCCCAGGCCGCCGCTGGATGAGGTGGAGAGAAACAGTTGGCCGCCATGATGCGTCACAATGCAGTTGCAATATGCAAGCCCCAGGCCTTCGCCAACACAGAGTTGGCCAAACTTGGCATAGGGCAATAATAACTGCTCATGAAATTTTTGCGGGATGCCCGGCCCGTTGTCTTCAAACTTTATAAGACATTCTCCGGATGGCAGGCATTCGCTATAAAAATTGATATGGGTGAGTTTAGTTATATCCTGGAACCGTTTTGCATTTCTGGCAAGTTCGTGGAATAGCTGAAACCAGTGGCCGCGACAGCCGCGAATACGAGGTAAGGTACCGACTTCCACTGACATTTCAGGGTCATCTGCCAGGTAGGCACCGATCTCATTGACGTTGGTTTCCTGGGTTGAATTTTTTTCCGCCAGTAATTCAGAAAACACCCGCAGGCTACTGAGCATTTTAAATGCTTTTTTGTCTTCTGCGCGATCAAAGCCGAGCCAATGCTGCTGATGCTGGCTGAATAAATCAGGCAGCCTCTGGCTGAGCCTGAAATTAGACCCAATCGGCACGCCTAGATCGTGAGAAATTGCAGAAAGGAGGTTCTGAATATCTTGATTGTCGTCGGGTACAGTGAACTCTTGAATATTCGACATGATAACCCCTTGGCCTTTTATTAAGCGTAGTCAAGGTTGCCTAAGCAGCAAGCTTTAATGGCTAATTAGCCGGCCAGAGGTGCGGATACGGGCGGCTGATGCGGTTTTTGGATGGGAATGGCGACTAGCGCCAATGATTGTTGGCGGCAAACTATTGTTGTTAACCATAATGCTGAACGACAGGGGATTGTCAAATAATTAATTTGCGAAAGGATGCTGTGTTCATTTTGCTTAATTGCTCCAAATGAAGGACAATGCGCTCCCTTGGTTGGTAGGTACCCTTCATAGCCGTTGCTGAATAAGCTAGCTGTTGTGAAAACAGTTTCTAAAAGCAGTATTTAGAAGAAACGTTTTGGGTCGTGCCGAATACTTAAATGTTAAAACCAGGCCAGTCAATGCGCCCATAGCTCAGCTGGATAGAGCACCAGGCTTCGAACCTGGGTGTCGGGGGTTCGAATCCCTCTGGGCGCGCCACTATTCTTTTATTTCCCATTCTTTTTTGCTTTCTGAAAGCTCAATTTTTTGACGCTGCGGCGTAATGCTTGTCAACGGCCGGATGGGTTGAAAATTCCTCTAAATACACCATGTCGATATCCTTTGGGCGTTGCCGATTTAGCATTGATTGGCGGCTTAACAGGAATTTTTGTCCTGTTAATGGCAAATTATGGCTCGCTATAGTCTGCTCAACGCTTTGAAATAGACTTCGTTTCTCTCTCTTTTGCCTACGGCTAATACCGTGACAGTTAGCCTCTTCTGTTCAACTTTATAAACCAGCCGGTAACCCAGGTTGCGTAGCTTAATCTTGTAAAGATTCGTACTACCTGACAATTTTGAGCTCGCCACATGCGGATCATCTAAACGAGCAATTAGTTTTTTCTTGAATTGCTGCCGGATATCAGGCGCTAATTTCTTCCATTCTTTCAATGCGAGCTTTTTGAATTCAAGCTCATAGATCATTGATGTTTACTTTAACGGCAGCGTCTTTTTCCCTTTCGTTAGCTAAAGCTAAAAGCTCTAGATCTTCAATCTTGTCGATAAGTTTTTCATAAGTTTCCGCAGGAATACAGTAAAATGCGGGTTCATTTCGGTTTAGAACAGCAATAGGCATACCTTTGCCGCTAGCAACCGCTTTCATTGGGTTGGCTTTTAATTCAGTTATACTGGTCGCTAGTTCAGCTAATATACGCGAGGTCATAAGTGCCGCCATTAGGTCGTTTAACAGGGCTTATTATAGGTCGTTCTTTAGACAGTTCAAGTGGTTGCCATAACAAGGTATTGAACCCAGTCGCTGTACTCATCGGGCCGCTTTATTTGCCGCTTCGCGTCAAAACAGTGGCCGGTTGATGCGGCGTTGAGGCCGTATAAAAAGCCTAAAAAACGCCTGTTGGTCCCGGTTGTTGTTCGATAATGCGTTAAGATGATATCAATCTGGCGCTTGAAAAACTCCATGCCAAACTAGTTCGATTTAAGCTTCAATCAAAGTAAGTTTATCCTGATTGTTTTTTTGCAGTAGATTATGCCTGACATTTTTGAGCATACCATTAGCCCACTGGTAGATGATTTCCTGGATATGTCGGTGTCAGGCGTATGCTAAAGAAGCATCGCGAAGAGGATGCGTCAGGGGCGATATTCAGCGTTAAGCAGAGGACAAAAATATCGCAACCCTGAGAAAGAGCGCCACAAAGGTCAAACAATTCTGCAATACCAATGTAGGCCGCGCAGGGACCTAATATTAAGGAAGGGAAAATTTGTTAAGCGCAATATAACCAACAATGAAAGTGCCAGGATGAAAACATCTCATGGCACGCTGCAAGTTGCAACAAAAGGCGTTGCTGCGGTAGATGACAAGCATCAGATCGTGGTTGCAGCTGAAGCTTATGGGCAGGGTCCAGAAAACAATCTGCTGAGATATGGCTGGCATAAAGACTCTTTCTTGAGCCTTTGGTTTAATCTAGTATTGCTTCAGGATGGGCTAATTGGTCTCCAACATTTCCAACGGGCTAATCACCTTGTTCAAATTTTGCTGCAAAACATGGGTATAAATTTCGGTTGTTTTTACATCAGCATGCCCGAGCAGCTTTTGTACTACTCGAATATTCGTGCCTGACTCTAAGAGGTGTGTGGCAAAGGAGTGGCGGAATGTATGTGAAGTCACCCTTTTTGCTATATTGGTCTTACGCAGTGCAATACTGAGGGCTTTTCTTAAGCCAGAATCGTCCATATGATGGCGTCTTGTGATGCCGCTGCGCGGGTCAACGGACAGGCGTTTAGAAGGAAATACGTACTGCCAGCCCCAGGTAGTCCCTGCATCGGGATATTTTCGTGCCAGCGCATTCGGCAAATAAACGCCGGCAACACCATTAGTTACATCTATTTCAAACAGGTTTTGACTTTGTTTCAGGTGTCTGGTTAATTCCAGGGCGAGTGACGGGGCTAACAGCGTGCTGCGGTCTTTGCCGCCTTTACCGTTTCTGACTATCAAGTAGCCGTTGGCAAAATCGATATCCTGTACTCGCATCCTCAGCGCTTCCATAATTCGCAAGCCACCAGCGTACATTAACCTCGCCAACAAGGCGTTAACGCCGGACATCTGGTTGAGTATCTCAAGCACTTCACTGGTACTTAAAACTACGGGCAGGCGCGGCGGCTTTTTTGAGCGTGCGGATACTAAATCCTCGGCAACTTCCATGCCGAGTACTTGTTTATAAAGAAATACAATCGCATTCAATGCCAGGTTTTGTGTCGCGGCGGCGTAATGCTTGTCAATGGCCAGGTGGCTCAAAAACGCCTCTATATGCACCTTGCCCATATCTTTTGGGTGCTGCCTGTTATGGAAGCGAATAAAAGCCAATATCCATCGAGTATAGGATTCCTCCGTTCGAATAGCATAATGGTGATAACGCAGAACTTCCCTCACCTGGTCCATAAGTCTGGCTGATTTCGGCTGGAATCGAGGTTTTGGCGCACGCTTTTAGGTGTAGGGCATTGCAAATTCCCGATTTAGCATTGATTGGCTGCTTAACAGGAATTATAGTCCTGTTATAAAGGAAAATTAAAGGGAATTTGGTTCCTGTTAATAACAAGTTGAACATGCCGAGCTAAAGCCCAGTAAACCATAGACTGGCTTGCAACTTAGTAGCAATTTCCTTCAAATCATTAAGACATTACCTGTAGCAAGTTTGTGATCA